>JAYTTF010000096.1:0-27403 GCA_043745195.1 Bryobacterales bacterium
CACGGGAGTCCCACCGGCCCTGTGTCGGCGGAGCGCCACAAAAAAGGCAATCCCGATTCGCGCTTGCGACGACGCCCCACATGTCACCGGTGCAGGTGCCAGCGGCAGCATTCAACTTCGGCCGAATGTCCGGACCACAATCTGTAGGGGGTACCTGAGTCAAGTGCATACCCAGTTGCCGTTTTATCCAGGAAGGTGTTTACGCTAGCATGATGGAGTGAATCGCCGCAGTTTCCTTCAGCTTGTTTCCTCCAGCGCATTACCTAAGAGGCGTCCGAATATCATTTTGGTTATGGCCGACGACCAAGGCTATGGCGACCTGGGCTGCTACGGATCTCCATCCATTCGCACTCCGCATATTGATCGTATGGCCCGCGAAGGAATTCGCTTCACTGATTTCTACGCCCAACCGCTTTGCGGCCCGTCGCGCGCAGGTCTGATGACGGGCTGCTACCCGCCGCGCAACAGCCTCAATTTCAATCACGTCCCGCGAGCCAAAACCGGCATCCACGCCAATGAAGTGACCATTGCCCAAATGCTTAAGCCGCAAGGCTACGCCACAATGGCAATCGGCAAATGGCATCTGGGAGACGCGGCGCCCTTCCTGCCAACGCGCCACGGTTTCGACCATTGGCTGGGGTTGCCCTATTCCAACGATATGTGGCCCTTTCACCCCAAGGTTCGCCGCGATGGTCCCGAATCGCCCGTGTCCAAAGCGTCAAGGGAACGCGCCGAACTAACAGGCTTCGATGGCCAAGGAACGCAATACCCATTAGACTGGTTTCCGCCACTTCCTCTTATGCGTGATGAGGCTGTGCTTGAACTGAACCCCGATCAAACGCAACTCACCAGCCGCTACACCGAAGCTGCTCTTGACTTCATTGCCGCCAAACGCAACCAGCCCTTCTTTCTATATTTGGCCCATTCTATGCCGCATGTGCCGCTCTATCCTGGTGCAAAATTTGCCGGCAAGTCGGCGCGTGGCCGCTATGGCGATGTCATTGAAGAGATCGACGACGGCATGGGCCGCATACTGGCCTTACTCGCGAAACTGAAGCTGGACGAGAATACGCTGGTGATCTACACGTCGGATAACGGTCCCTGGCTGCCGTATGGGATTGATGCCGGCTCGGCGGGTCCATTGCGTCAGGGCAAGGGGACGGTGTATGAAGGCGGGGTACGCGTGCCGTGCATCATGCGCTGGACCGGTAAAATTCCAGCGGGGGCAGTTACTGGCGAGATTGCCTGTAACATCGATTTCTTCGCCACCTTCGCCCATGTTAGTGGAAGCCCGATGCCAACGGATCGAAAGTTAGATAGCCTCAACCTTTGGCCACTTACCGGTAAGCTGCGGGATACTTTTTTGTATTTCAATTCCACGCCGCGTTACGATCCAACGCAAGCCCGCCCCGTCAATACAACCGTACTTGGGGCCATTCGCAGAGGACCGTGGAAACTGCATATGGAGAGCAAGGCCCTTTACAGATTGCCCGAAGACGTTGGGGAGGCGAACGACCTGCAAAAGCGTTATCCGGACATTGTAAGAGAGTTGGAGACGCTAGCCAATCAGCTGGCAAGAGAAGTCACCGAAAACCCGAGACCCTTGGGGCAGTTGTAAGTACTACTCCGCCTTCCCTGTGCGACATAAAAGTGACAAAGTGGTAGTGCACTCTGTTTGTGGTTACGGGCTTCAGCCCGTTATGGCGCAAGCAGCATAAGACCCTCACGCCGGGCTACGCGAAATTGAGTCAAGTACGCTCGGATTGCAGAGTTTTCATTAGGAAAGGTAGATCTAATCACTTTCATGTCGCGCACCCGACCCAATTCGTCCACCGGCCCTCCGCAAATTGAGAACTTTCTGCTATGCTGTTGCGAAAGGTAAAAACAGAAATGACAAAACTCCTCCTGCTAACGATCCCATTTACAACGTTGCTCTCGGCTCAGATGCCGGCGGCGGCTCCTGACTACTCCTCGGCCTCGGCCTACGCCCGGACGTTCCAGGCGACGCTGCACCGCAACATCGAAAAGTCCGCCGAAAAGATGCCTGAGGAATCATACGGTTTTAAACCCAGCCACGATGTCCGTAGCTACGGCCAATTGATTGGGCACATCGCAAACGCAGAATACAACTACTGCGCCATCGTCGCGGGCGAGCCGAATCCCAACAAGACCAACATTGAGAAAGAAAAGACGGCCAAGGCCGACATCATCGGAGCACTTAAGGCGGCCTTCGCTTATTGCGAAAAGTCTTACGCTGGTGTCAACGACAGCAAGATTGCCAATAAGGTCAAGGTCGGCCAGACGGAACGCAACCTGCTCGGCCTCATGTGGTACAATAACAGCCACAGCAATGAGCATTACGGCAACCTGGTGACCTATCTTCGCATTCGCGGCTTGGTTCCGCCTTCCAGCGAACGCTAGAGCACATTTCGGGAATTCGGGTGCGGTCTTTCGCTGGACCTGCCAAATGGCTACACGGTTATCTTAGTGCTTGAGGAAGCGTATTGGATGTACTGCCCGTATAGGTTGAGTTGCCCGAGTAAACAGCCTTCAAAGTGTGGACGCCGACCGGTAAACCCTGTACTGACATGGTGGCGATTCCGTTGCTGAAGGTTGCTGTGCCAAGTAGGTTAACACCATCAAAAAACTGAACAGTACCCGAAGCTGCAGCAGGTTGCACTTCGGCTCGAAGAACCAGTGTTTCGGAGGCGTTCGCAGGATTGGGGCTGGTTCTGAGGACTAGAGAAGTGGAAGCCTTCACTTGCTGATAGATGACCAAAGACCCACTGGCATTCCATAGAGCATCCCCGCTGTATACGGCTTGCATGGCGTGCGTACCTGCTCTAAGTGCTGTGGTAATCAACGACCCTGTTCCGTTTCGAAGAACAATTGCTCCAAGGACTGTTCCGTTGTCCAGCAATTGAACAGAGCCGGTGGCGGTTGCTGGAATGATTGTGACGGCAAACACCACGCCTTGGCCAACAGTGGACGTGTTTGAGACGGAAGTAACCGTCACCTCTGCGTTTTTCTTCAGCACAGTTTGCACCAACGGTGCGCTGGAGTTGCCGGAATGGGTAGCGTCTCCGCGGTAGACGGCCTTCACTGAATGCACGCCGATTGCAAGATTTGTAACAGCTATGGAACTTGTACCCCGGATCAATGGAGCGGCACCAATGTCCAGATCATTATCGAAGAATTGTATATTCCCAGTCGCTGAAGATGGGTTCACTGAAACACTGTAAATGGCATTTTGCCCAGGAGTGGGGTTGGGTGGGTTTGAGGAAATACTAAGAGTGACGGCACTCAGTACTGTTTGGGAAATACCAAAAGCGGCGGCGCTACCCGTATCCGCATCGCCGCCGTATCTGGCCGAGATCATGTGATTTCCCAAGCCAGTAAAACTGGTGGTGAATAAACTGCTACCAGGAAAATCCAAGTTCATTGCTGAACTGCCGATCAAAATCCCGTTGTCGTAAAAGGAAACAGAACCGGTGGAGAGCGCAGGAGATATTAATGCATAAAAAGTGACAGAATCGCCCTGGCCGGCTGGATTACGCGAGGAGATCAATTGAGCCCAAGCGCTTTGCTTCACTTTCACCGGAAGGCTTTCCGAAGCGGTTCCTGTATAAATGTTGTCGGCTTTGTAAACAGCGGAAATCGACCGCAATCCCGCTGCGGGCGCAGGGGCGGTCAACGTAGCCAGACCGGATGCAATATCCGATGAACCGATCACCAAATTGCCATCGCGAAACTCGATGGCTCCAGTTTGGTTATTGGGCATCAGCGATGCAGTCAAGCTGACTGGTTCGCCTTTCACTGGAGATTCCGTGTTCACGCTAAGAGTCAAAAGCGGCGTTACCGTCAGCGCCAAATCCAAGCCGCCTGATTCTCCGGAGATAAAAGTAGCTGTAGGAGCAAAGGATTCGTCGCCAAAGTATTCGGCATTAATCCGCCACGGACCAAGATTCCAAAGCGGCGTTGTAAGAGTGGCCTCTCCGTTGAATAGCGCCGCGCTGCCCAGTTGCCCGTACGTCCCGTCCTCAGTTGGGCCGTAGAAGAAATTCACCATTCCAGTAGCGTTTCGAGCAAGCCCATTGCTTGCTGTCAGATTAGCCGAAATGCTGAGCGGAGTCGTGATCGGCACTCGATTCGACTTGATGACAAGGTTCAAACCGGTGACTGAGGTTGGCCCTGGCAATGCCTGACTGCGAACAACGTGCCCTTTGCTTTCAGAAATCAGAAGGCTTCCAAGGGGCGAGATTGCAACACCCGCCGGCGCTTTTAAAGCGCCCGCGCGACCACCGGCAATTGTCCAGATAAGCCCCGAAGATACATCCAGCATCCTGACCCGATTATTCAGGACATCTGCGAAGACCAGGTTTCCAGATTCAGAAATTGTCATCAGGCCCGGCATCCTCAAATTCGCTTTGCCGGCGCGGATTCCGTCACCGTTATAGCCAGCCATGCCAGTTCCAACAGCGCTGAAAATCAGTCCTGTGGCAACGTCGATGCGGCGAATCCGATGACTCCCCATTTCCGAAACATACAAGTTCCCTGCACCATCCGTCGCGATTCCCAGAGGCGCATATAGGGTGGACTCAATCGACGCTCCGCCATCACCGGTAGATCCAGCTGTGCCGTTCCCAGCGATTGTTTGAATCACTCCGGTAGTGGGGTCAACACGACGAACGGTATGACTGCCGGTATCCACTATATAAAGGTTGCCTGTTTTATCAATTGCAAGACCAGTGGGAAGATTCAGTGATGCTTCAACAGCTCTTCCGCCATCGCCGTCGTAACCAGCGGCTCCAGTTCCTGCAACGGTGGTGATGATGCCTGAAATGGCATCACGTTTTCTAACCACATGCGCAGCGGTATCGCACCAGAACAGATTACCGGCCGAGTCCAATTTCACATCATATGGATATTCATTGCCGCTTTCGTCAGTAGAAGTAACCACTAAGGTGCTGATCTGTTTAGTTGCCCCATCCACCCGGCGAATATGGCCACGTTCGGCTATATAAAGATTCCCAAACCCATCCAGGGAAATTCCGGTTGGGTTCGTCAGCACTGCCGCTGACGCAGTTCCGCCATCTCCTGAATAGGGGCTCGGTTGACCATTTCCGGCATAGGTTTGCCCGATGGCTTGCGAGATGCCAGACCAAATCAAAATCACGGTAAGGAGATAGGATCGAAAGATGGACATGCCTCATGCCCATGTTCAGGTGGAAAGGGTAGTTGGCTCAACTGGTGATTCACCTTAGATTCGGCTAGGTAATGGCTTTAGTGCTTGAAAAGCAGTGGGGGAGCTGAGGGCAATGTTGTGAATAGGGTTTCGGCAATATACATCGATCCGGCCCCCGGCGCAATAGCACGCGTTTCCGCGCTCATGCCCTCTACAGCGGTTGTAAAAAGGATCATCACTTTTCCATTCATCCGCACGAACTCGGGACAAGTCACCCGGGGGGATCCGGGAATTCTCCATTCGCAATCCACTGCACCATCAGACAGGCGGATCTGCTGGGCACAACCATCGGGCGTATGCGCTGGGTTGTAGAACGCGACAATAACAGTTTTGCAATCCGAGGAAGGACGTAAGCCGTCGGGAAACCCTGGCAGTAGTTCTGGACTGATTACAAGCGACCGGTCAAGAACATCGGTGAGATTCGCATCAAGCCGGTATTTGGTGATGGTCTTGGGCAGCGAATCAATGTCGATTAGAGTTGCTCCTGAATCGTCCCGCTGGAAGAATTTCCCATTGGAGCAAATCTGGCCATCGAGCACGGTGTGGACTTTCCGCGTGGCAGAATCGAAGTAATAAAGCGCGGCAATGGTTTGATTAAATTCAAGGTGCTTAGTTCCGAACAGCACGCCGCCTTCAATTGCCAAACCATCGTTGATGATGACGCGTTCATCGGTGGTCACGGTTATGCCAGTTTCTTCCACATCACCAGAAAGCAAGTCGCAATAAACCAGCCTTCGATCCATGCCAACCAGGACGACTCCCGACTGGGTGGTTTCGCAGAAAAATCCGGGTCGGCCAGGCAATGGGATGGATCGATTCTGGAGTGTAGCAAGATTCAGAACATTGAGGCTGCCTGCCAGAACATCGGAAGCATGTTGGATGGCTACCCAACCAAGCAGACCATCGCCGTCGGGATGGTTTTGAAGGACGCGCGGACCCTCCGGCAGGAAGCGCAGCGCTTCGCTGGAAGGTTCAAAGAATGGTTTTGCTGTGAATTGAAGTGGTGCCAAACTTCAATGGTAACGCGGCGTCATGGAGAACTTGAACTGCTATTTTTCAGCCAACCAAGCCAGAAACATTCCGTCTGGTTCCACATCTTCCCAATAGCTGATGGGCATGCTGCTAACGGTGCGGCAGTGTTTGCGGAGCATCCCTTCCATCTCCTGACGGTTGAACCAGCGCTCCCAGGTTGGTGTTTCCAGCTTGCCCCAATGCTCCACGTTCTTATCGATCACAACAATCTTGCCGCCAGGCTTTACTACACGGCAGAGTTCGGCAACTGCCGTTTCGATATCCACGGCATGCTCTAAACTCTCGGTTGCGTAGGCACCATCGAAGCATTCCGTTGCATAGGGCAATGCAGTTAAAGATCCGGCACAACGCAGCAGATCAGAAGCTGCATATTGCAACATTGCTTCCGCCAAATCCATGGCGTGAACTTCCGCTTGCGGTGTGTTGTCTTTCAGGATTCGGGCAAAACGGCCTTTGCCACATCCGGCATCAAGGACACGCTTCCCGGCAAGGTCACCCAGATGCTGAGTCACTAACTTTACGTGGTAAATACGAGGATCAATGGTGGAAGGAAAATGTTCTTCGTCCGATGCGGCTTCATTGAAGTTACGGCGGATCTCCTTGCGCAAATCCGCCGTCAGTTCCAAGGTCTTCGGCTTTTTCCCTAACCAACGGTCAAGCCATTGCATGCTGCTATTCGGCCGTTGTCAGGAAGATTGGCAGGCCCAGTTTGTTTGTATAGTTCGGACGGTAACGCTCTTTGTTGTACATGGTGTCGAGTTTCACTTTGCGAGGTCCAAGCGTGGGATCAGGAATGGCAACCATGGCGTAGCAGCCGCCATTGATTGCAGTCATCAGGCCGCTTTTGCCTCCCACAATTGCATCGAGCGCCATGTTGCCGAAGGTACCGGCAATCAGTTTGTCGACGAAATCAGGACTACCGGAACGGAGATCGTAAGTAAGGTCGCTGGCAATGGTTTCTTCACCGGAAACTTTCTTGATCAAATCGGCAAAGCTCTCGCCCACATTGGCTTTTTTGCGATGACCATAGGCATCGGGCTCCCCATATTCAGTGGCAACGTAACCTTCCCATTGCGCCCCTTCGCTGAGAACTACCAGTGCATAGTTGCTGGGATTGTTGCGCTTGTCCCTAAGAAGCAACTCAATCATTGTTTCCTTGTTGAACTTGAATTCCGGAATGCCACAACGCAAGGAATTTACGTAAGCTGTATAAAGAGCCGTATAACCGGCGTCGCGTCCAAAAATGCGGAACACACCGACCCGTTCATGCGAACCTACTGTTGTCCGCTGACGTTGAATAGCATCAGTTGCGCGGCTGATGGCGGTGGAAAAGCCGATGCAATATTCGGTATTGCGGACATCGTTATCCATGGTCTTGGGAATGGAAATCATCTTCACACCCAATTTATCCAGCGTGGCAGCATAGCTTAGAGTGTCGTCGCCACCAATGGCGATCAAATAATCCAACTCCAATTTTTCCAGGTTCTTCAAGACGGTTTTCGAAACGTCGTAGACAGTATTGGTTACTCCACCTTTGGTCACTTCGCTGGTGGGATAATCGGCTGCGTTCAAATGCGCAGCAACCTTTTTCATCTTCGATGGATTTGTACGGCTGGAGTGCAGATAAGTGCCACCAGTGCGATCAATGGTTCTGGTGTTCGTGCGATCCAGTGGAAGTATGTAGCGCGCTGTGCTGGCTGCATCTTCAAAATTAACGTGGGTAAGACCTTCCCATCCTCTGCGAATGCCGATCACCTGCATGCCCAATTCGCTGCTGCGATAGACGACACTCTTGATTACAGAATTCAGACCTGGGACGTCGCCGCCGCCGGTTAAGATACCAATGCGCTTGGTTGCCATGAAGCTCCTATACTGTGTGGATTACCCTTCCAGTATACGTTCGGAGGGTCGATGTAGCCAAGTTGGGGAGGACTTAGAGACGCATTACTAAAATGATCGTAGTCCATCAAGCAATGCAGTCGGCGCTCACCAAGGGCGACTAAGAGGGCTCAATCACAAAGTCAGCCTATTGGCATGGAGCGAGGTGGTCGATACATTACTTTCATCGGGTTTGACGTTGCCATCTGCATTACTTCCGCCACCATGGTGGCTAGGAGAAACCGGAGCGATGCTTTTCGGTGTTCTCATAACGATTTCGTTTGCCTTTTGGGGTTACTGGTAGTTGCCCTTAATAATTCGCCATACGCAAATTTGGCGTTTCCAATAGTGCTAGCAATTAGCGCCGGAACCACCAAGTTACGTATATCCACCAACTAGCTCAATTGCTCAAACTGCTGAACCACAGGCTGGCCGTTTTCCAAGAGAGAAGATATCCGCTTTATTTCCTTATTTCTTTTACGCTGAGTTGTGCCGCATGCCGTTCTGGCATAAACCTTATGAATCCGTTTGTTATTCAAATTACTCTCATCACTAGACTTCCCTAGCATTCGTAACGATCCCCTCGGCTGTATTTGCCGCAGGAGTTTGTCCGGCGCATACATACCGCCAGAGATACGGCCAACACTGTCTATTCTTGAAAGGGCATATTGTTGGCCATCTTGTAATTCATAACCCACCTCTTCGAGTGTCACGGCGAAAGAACTGAGGTTGACGATTTTGACACCAGGAGCGACGTAGGGTTTGGTAATGACCGATCCTGAATCTGCCCGTTCTTCATATTTAACAGTCACGGAAATTGGGATCACTTTGAGATTTACATTGCGCGAGCGCCAACCATGCCAAGTATTGAAAATTCCAAGGAGTGCTCCAATGGCGGCTCCAGTTTTTGTAATGATGTCTCCCGGATCCATTGGATAGCCAATAACATACCTTGTTGTTTAGCAAAAGTACGGAGGCATTGGAACACCTAGACAGGCAGTGATACAGCCAAATAGTCGGGCCGATCAGCGGCGCTGCGGTGGCGAAAACTTTTCAAGACTTCGCATTTGTCTAAAAGAAATACGCCGGGGAGTTGCAGCACATCGCCTTCCGGTTTACCCATCCCATGACCTTCAAACAGACCGGCGCAAATACCACGCCAAATAACTCTAGGGCTTGCAACCTGGGTTAGCGTACCGCGCTTAAGGCCGAAGGCTTCGTAGAGGCGCTGATCCTTATCATGTATGGTCTCCATGCTTTGAAAACCGTGGCGGGCCAAAAGCATGGCTGTGGCATGTGGATTTCCAAGGTGAACAAAGACGATTTGCACGCCGTTCGCCTCAATGCTCTGACGAACTTTCGCCACGTCGGCAACGGCTTGGCGGCAAAACGTACAACCAGCATGCCGCAAGAAAACAACCAGCACTGGTTGAAGCTTTGAAAGCGATGCCAAATCGGAACCAGAACTGGTTCGTTTTTCCCTCAAAACGTTGGCAATCGCCGTCGGACTAATTCCCGCCATTATCGTTTAGATTCTGCGACTTTCGATTGAGACGCAAAATCTTTCGCGCACTGTATATAAAAGATAAGATTTCATAGATTTACTACGGAATTCCCCTTACCTAGCTGTACACTGTAAAGCGAGGGGTGTTCCAATATGCCACGTCGCGGTCCAATTGTTCTGTTATTCCTGTTCCTGATTTTCTTCTTCTCCCGGTCCATCGCCGGATGGGTGATTGAATATCACTGGTGGAATGAAATCGGCCAGTTGGAAACCTGGCTGCGCTTGTGGACTTACGATCCACTGCCTTATGTGATTGCCGCTATTGTTGCCTTTCTGGTTTTATTCACCGTGCATGCAAGGGCGCTGAAATCCGTTGAAACAGGATTGGGGCAGCACAAGGAATATGCGCAGTTCACAACGCTGCTTTTGTTGGCTATCAGTGGGTTCATTGCCAGGGCAACCATTCAGCCAAAAATCGTGCAGATGTTCGCAGCCGGGCAGGGTGCCTTGCCGGGCAAATGGCATGACCCGGCTTTTGGCATGTCTTTGAATTTCTACTTATTCGACTACCCGTTCTTTATGGCGGTGCTGAATTTCCTGCTGATGTTGGCTTTCGTTGCGGCGGTGGTTTTCGCGGTGTCCAAAACAATTTGGGCCTTTCCCCAATCGTTTGATCGTTCGGGGGAATCGAACGTCATCTCCTTTTCGCCTGCACTTTGGGAGGCGTGGTCCCATTCCATGTTCCTGCGCGTGGTGGCGGCCATCTTCTTTTGCGGCTTGGCGATGAAGGCCTATCTGGGCCGGTACGCTCTGCTTTACGAAGATCATGGGTTCATGGTGGGCGTTGACTATGTGGCGGAGAACGTGCAACTGCCATTAATTTTATTGAGTATTGTTGCTTACCTGCTAATCGCTGTTGGCTGTGCGCTGGGAAGATACAAAGTTGCCGCGATTTTGATTCTGGTGTGGCCACTGGAGGTGCTGCTGCCTCGTTTGGTGAATTCACTTTACGTGAAGCCTAACGAAATTTCGCTGCAGAAACCATACGTAGCACGGCATTTGGAATCCACTCGCGCTGCCTATGGTCTCACCGAAAAGCACAAAACCATTACCTACAAGGCGAAGGCGGAAGCCAATATTGATCTGACGAAAAACAAGGCGCTGCTCTCCACCGTCCGCATTTGGGATTGGCGGGCGTTTCACGATACGGTGACGCAGATTCAACCGTTGCGTCCCTATGCATTTCAAGATACCGATGTGGACCGTTACAACTTGCAGGGGAGTATGCGTCAGGTTTTGCTGAGTGCGCGGGAATTAGATTTAGAACAACTGGGCGACGCGCGCAATAGTTGGCCCAACACGCACTTCACCTACACGCACGGCTATGGAGTGGTTGCTGCAGATGCTAACCGGCTAACCTCCGATGGACTGCCGGTGCTGTTCATTCAAGATGCTCCGCCGAAGGTTACGATTCCCGATTTGAAGTTGACGCGTCCGGAAATCTATTTCGGCGAGACGGCTCGTGAACCGGTTTTTGTGAATACGGAAGTGCCGGAGTTTAACTACCCATCGGGCTCAGAAAATGTCCACAGCAAGTATGAAGGAAAAGGCGGTTTCCCGATTGATAATTGGTGGCTTCGGCTGACTGCGGCAGTGTACTACAGCGATTCCAACATTTTGCTGACCACGTATCTGAAAGAAGGTAGCCGCATGATGATTCATCGCCGCGTGCGGGAGCGCGTATCGGACCTGGCTTCGTTCCTGGAATGGGATCAGGATCCATATTTGGTAATCGACGCTGACGGAAAACTTGTGTGGTTAATTGATGGTTTCACCACCGCTGATACGCACCCTTACTCACAACGAATTAACAGCGAAGAACTGGGGCGGATCAACTACATCCGCAATTCCGTGAAAGCCACGGTGGATGCTTATAGCGGGGAAACTCGCATGTACGTCTTTGATTCAAGCGACCCCATCATCGCCGGTTATCAGCACCTATTCCCCGGCTTGTTTCTTCCGGCATCAGCCATGCCCGCAAGTCTGCGAAGCCATACCAGGTATCCAGAAACCATGTTTGCCACCCAAGCGCGGATCTTCCAGACGTTTCATATGACCGATCCCGATTCCTTCTACAACAAGGCGGATGTCTGGGACCTCGCACGGGAAACCAGAACGGCAGCGGGCAAGGCCCAATACGTTGCTCCTTCGTACCAGATTGCAACTTTGCCTGGGGAGTCAGAACCGGAATTCCTGTTGACCACAATGTTCACACCTCGTGGAAAGGATAATTTGCTGGGCATGATGGTTGGCCGCTGCGATAAGGAGAACCTTGGCGAATTGGTATTTGTGGATCTTCCCAAGCAGGAGCTTTTTTATGGGCCGATGCAGGTGGAAGCGCGACTGAACCAGGATCAGCAGATCTCCAAGGATTTGACGTTGTGGAATCAGCAGGGCTCGCAAGTGGTGAACGGGCAGATGCAGGTGCTGCCGATCGACGGGACGTTCCTATACATTCAGCCGCTTTATTTACAAGCGTCGCAGGCGAAGATGCCGCAGTTGAAGAAGGTGGTGATGGCGATTGGGAATCGGATGGTTTATGCCAACAGTTATGAAGAAGGGTTGGCGGAAATCGCTGGGACCAGGGCTCCGGTTGTTCAGGCGACCAGTGGCCAA
Organism: Bryobacterales bacterium; assembly: GCA_043745195.1. Taxonomy (GTDB): domain Bacteria; phylum Acidobacteriota; class Terriglobia; order Bryobacterales; family Bryobacteraceae; genus JANXSF01. The sequence goes on from JAYTTF010000096.1 coordinate 12,336, forward strand.
ACAAGTGCCACGGCGGTGCAGCCGCCTTCGATGCCGATTTCAACGGACAAGTTCGAGACAGCGCGTCGGCATATGAAGCGGTATCGGGAATTGCTATCGCAAGGCAAGTATGGAGAGGCGGGGAAGGAGTTGGAAGCGATGGAAGCGGCTCTGCGGTAGGATCGGCGTGCGAGACTCGTGGTTGACATGTGCTGCACATGTTTATATGCTCTAAACATGTCGAAGATGATCCAGGTAAGGGATGTTGCGGACCACGTGCATGGCACTCTGAAGTCGCGCGCAGCACGAGAAGGTATGAGCCTTTCCGATTTCATTAAGAGGGAGTTGGAGCACGCGGCGGAGCGGCCGACGATGCAAGAATGGCTGGACCGCTTGAAGCAAGTGAAACCGGTTCGAACCGTGAAGAGCGCCACGCAGGTAATACGAGAACTACGAGACGAACGATGATTGTTTTGGATGCCTCCGTTGTCGTGGAACTCCTTACCAACGGCGACCTGGCGAACTCCATCAGAAACGAATTAGTCGGGCGCGATGAGTCTTTCATAGTTCCCCATTTGCTGGACGTTGAAGTGGTGAGTGCAATCCGCAGATTGGTTACGGGTCAGCACATCGATTCTCACCGCAGCGCGCAATTTCTCGCGGGACTGGCGGCGCTCCCCGCAGAACGCTATTCGCACACACCATTGTTGGGCCGCATTTGGGAGCTGCGCCACAACTTCACCGCCTATGATGCCACCTACATCGCGCTGGCGGAAGCAACAAACTCCGTTTTCTATACGAGCGATGATAAGTTGAGGAAAGGTCACCGCGCCCGGGTCGTGGTGTTCACTCGCTGATAAGCGCAAAGGCCGCTTCGGCGCGGCGAAATGCAGTTGAGAAACAAAGGAAGTTTAGTCGCCTAAGCGAGTCCGTTTTGCGCTTGCTTCTTAGTAGAGAGGCTTCTCCTCGATTGTATATCGGCGGGACATGCCGTCGTTCTGCCCCGAGCGTTTTCCAATTATTGCTTGCGCAAGGCAAGTATGGATAGGCGGGGAAGGAGTTGGAAGCGATGGAAGCGGCTCTGCGATAGACTCATTTTTTCTTGTGAAATCTAATTGGGATAGAAAGCTCTTTCGTTACTCCTGAAATGCTCTGTGTGCATTCAAGGTTTGATTTTTTAACATCACATACGACAACATCCCTTGTAATGTATTCGGCCCAACTTAATGTTTTTTCAATATCAGAAAACGGGTAGACAAATGGAATGGCCAAAGATTGGAACCCGAACAGGAAATCACGTCTCGCCATAATAAAGATGGAGTATGTGCCAAGACGCTCCATTAAGGATTCGTACAACGAGCCCCAACTTGTTTTGTCCGTCATCGCCCCAGGATGAGTCGGAACTATATCCACGCTTGCAAAGATTTGGTCACTTGTGTGTACTTTGATAAAGTCGTTGACTTCTATAAGCCTTAAGTGGGCAATGCGGAAGTCCGCTCCTTCGATCTGTAGGGGATTACTCTTCCCTAGAATTGTCTCCGACTTTCGACCGTCCTTAAATCTTATTTGAATTGACGCACTCGGACCAATTTGCACGATTCTAGCGATATCATAGGACCCCAAGCACATGTTTCGCTCGGAGACATAACCATCGTAAATCATATCCGTTCCATCGGCGCAGGCACATGAGTAATCCTTTTCAGACGTGACAATCCATTCGATTTTGGAGGGTATTTTTGACGATATGTATTGTTTTGTCCTGGCGACCAACATCTCCTCTGTGAAATCGCTCCGAGGGATAATTTTTACTCCAGACTCGTATATCGGATCTGCTTGTTCCGTGGCCTGACTATGCGCAGGGCGAGCGGCTGGCACACAGGCCGAAAGGAGGATCAAAAAACAGTTGATAACAATTAATTTTTTCATTTGAGTTTAGTGATGTCACAATCTGCATTCAGCCAATCCGAGATTCTAGTACTACTTTCCGACCCATTATAAATCCCCAACATCTTCGCGAGGCCATCATCATCTTTTTGGAAATTGTAGTGCAAGAATTCATGAACGAGCGTTACCTTCTGGTCTGCGGCCGTGGCAAGCGAAAAGAAGTTTGTCTTTAGCACAACATTGTTGGTTATTCGGGTACCAACCTGTATTATATAGGCGTTTGCGCCGTACGCCAGATCCTTCAATGGAGTATTCCGGCGGTGCAAACGCCTTCGATGCCGATTTCAGCGGACAAGCTGGAGACAGCAAAGCGGCATATGAAGCGGTATCGGAATTATTGTCGCAAGGCAAATATGGAGAGGCAGGGAAGGAGTTGGAAGCGATGGACGCGGCTCTGCGATAGGAAAGCAAGCTGACAAGTCATTGAATGAGTAGCAATTGTCACCTCCTTCCCGGATCTTGATTTTCTCGAGTTTCCTTTGTTCTACACGGCCGTAAGGTTGCATTCTATTGCAAATCGTCTAATTGATTCCCCGCGCTCGCCCGGAGGAATCCAAAAAACTAGCCCTTCATTATCGAATCCACTCACCACAATTGTCTGCAATTCCTTCAAGCGCAGATGAATCCACTCTTCGTCTTGAAAGAGCACTCTTGGCCTCGTAATTTCTGCCTGGCCGAGACTATTTTCTCTTACTGAACTGACGATGCCCACTCCTGGAGGATATGGAAGAGAAGCATATGCTAGAGTTTCGCGCACATCTTCCACCGAATACTCACCACTGATGTTTTTTTCGGACCAACCCTCAAATGAGGATCCACTAATTGGCACCTTGAGATGCAGTAAGGTTAATATTTCATTCCTTCCAGTTCGGCACTCTTTACCCAAAACACATTGGCTATAGCTCCTACAAGAGAATAGCCGACGAGCGTCTCCCCAGTTCGTACTGAGAAGCCCGGTTAGAAAAAACAACTCTTTTGACTGGACGCTTTCAATCATCTCATCTGAGGCACCGAAAAATCTTAACGATCCATTGAAAGCACCAGAATCTTCGCATTTCGCAACTTTTTCAAGAATGCTTAGCGGGAGAGTGGTTGCCAAAACTCCTTGCTCGAATTCCAAGTCACTAAGTTTCCCTCGCAAGGCACAGGAGTTTCCATATCTTTTCAACTCTTCTCGAATGAATTTCATCCCCCATTTTTTCATAAGTTCAGTAGAATTGATCATTTCGGTTGGTCACGGTTTTGTGTCACTTCCGTGGTGTTCGGTCACCGTTTGGGCTAATCCTTACGAGTATTTACGTGGGCAGTCAGTATAGTCGTAGTGAACCCCTTCCCCATATCGAATGCCTCATCAAAATGAACAAATGAATAGACTCGTATGTCCGTCTACTTCCGGGGGGGACAATCTCGCTCCCAAGCGCGCATCCTTCAGATAAACTGGACGACTTCGCAAGTACTTTGGTAGTGGCAGCGCCTAAAGAAATGCCGCTCCCGCCGGTGAAAATCTGATATTGCACTAGTCGCTTTCCGCTGGCATCGCGTTTGTATACGCGTTTGTTGTCAGTCAGGTATCCGTACTCTTCACCGAGGGCGGTTTGCTTCGCCTCTTATCCAATTCAGTAATGACAACTTCTGCAATTATCAGCAGCACCATTAGTACTACTAATGGTGCAATTAAAGGTAGCACAAATTTGTGATGAAGTTGCCCAGGAAGCTCGTTCGCAACTACTGCTATCACCCCCAACGAAGATAACGACAAATTGAGTGAATGAATGAAGTTGCTCCTTCGGCTTCGTTTCCCGCTAATGATCTGCGGCCACCACCGTTCAACAGCGAAGCTTGACAAAGCGTCAAAAGCGCCAGCTATTATCCGAAACTCGAAAACAAGCCAAACCGCCCGCAACTCGCGCCCGGCGTAGTAGTCCGAAAGCCACCAAAATGGAATCAGCAAAAGCAAATTCGAGTATTTTAGAAGTCCGAAGAACACGAAGCGCACCAGACACCGATTTCTAGGTTTCGATCATCGGGCAAATGCTACAGCTTGCTGCGACGCCTCAATTCCAATTCATTAATAACATTGTCAATTATGATCAACAGCACAACTAGAACAGCGAGCACTTTAAATACTGAAATGAAAAGTATATGTTGAAAACGACTTGGCAAGTTGTCCGCAACAATGATTGACAATACTATTACTGCTAGCGAGATTTTCATCTGTCGAATGAATTTACGCTTAGGGCTAAGTGGCGCCATGAGGGTATTCGGTCTCCACTTTTCAATTGCGAACCTGGCCAGCCCTTCGACGACTCCCAGTATGAGCCACAATTCAAGAGCGAACCAAGCCGTGCGCAGTTCTAAACCTTGATAGGCGTCAACTATCCAAAAAAACGCAACAAGCAGTAGCAAGACAGAATATTTCAATAGTCCGAAGTAGACTAATCGTCCAATTTGTTTACCTAGCTGTAAGTATGAGTTTGTCATTTTGGATATTTAACATTTCCTTTTTCGGTGCAGTCCTTCAATATTTCGACGCCCTTTATTAGGAGTTCCAAATTATTGGATGCCACAGCAATACGCTCATCTTCACCAATGCTTGTTATTGCAATTTGGAAAGCAGCCCATGCGGCATAGACTGCGATTACATCGCCTGGAGGAGGTATAGTTGATGCGATGGCCAGGGCTCCTATGACTGTTACGGTTGCAGTCGTTCTCTTTGCATTAGCTAATTCCTTGGCCTTGTCATTCGCTCGTTTAGTAGCATCGAGAATAGGGGTTATTAATTCTTTGTAGCATTTGTCAGTGTACTTCTTGCGAGCTTCATTCGTTGCGGCTATCCGATCCGCCTCCATCGCTGCCATGTAGAGTGCTGTGCCCGGCATAACGAAGCCACCGCAAGGGCCAAACATCAAGTCATTTACTGCCGAACCGCTAAAAGCATTAATCGACAACCAGCAGCCATACGGGGACTCCCACTCCATGTAACCATGCCACATTGGGCCACCGAAACCGAAGCAGGCATCAAAGCTGTACTCGGCTCCACATGCATTCAATCCTCCGGGGTCCACTTGACCTACCGGATCGGCTTTCACGTATGAGTAGCGATTTAGGGAAAGCGGATCTGCTATGTCCGCGCTGGAAGCCAGAGGATCAGGCGATAGGAAGCGTCCAGTTGCACTTGCGAAATAGCGTTGATTGGCGTAATCCAATCCGGTGGAGTCCCGCATGTAAGAGGCAAACTTTTCCGCCGGGTTAGCAGTCACCGTCTTTTCCTCGCCGTATGGAAAATAATCCTTGCCACCATTTACCACGCTACCTAGACGATCCAACACAACAGGCGCATCGTTCAGGTAAATTGGACGACTGCCGAAATATACGTTGGTAGTGGCAGCGCCTAAAGCAATTCCGTTCTCGCCGGTGAAAATCTGATATTGCACTAGTCGCTTTCCGCTGGCATCGCGCTTGTAAATGCGCTCGTTGTCAGTCAGGTATCCGTGCTCTTCACCGAGGGCGGTTTGCTCCGCCTCTTATCCAATTCAGTAACGACAACTTCTGCAATTAGCAGCAGCACCGTTAGTGCTATTAATGGTCCAATCAATGGAGGCACAATTTTGTGACGAAGTTGCCCAGGAAGCTCGTCCACAACCACTGCTATCACCACCAACGAAGATAGCAACAAATTGAGTGAATGAATGGAGTTGCTCCTTCGGCTTCGTTCCCCTTTAATGGTCTGCGGCCACCGTTCAAAAGCAATGCTTGTCAAAGCGTCAGTAGCGCCAAGTATTATCCAAAACTCGAAAGGAATCCAAACCGCCCGCAGCTCGCGCCCGGCGTAGTAGTCCGAAATCCACCAAAATGGAATCAGCAAAAGAAAAATCGAGTATCTTAGAAATCCTAAGAACACGAAGCTCACCTTTTTGACATGTCGAAAATGGTGACTCATTTGGGATACTTTGCATTACCTTTTGCAATGCAATCTTGTAATATTTTCGCGCCCGCAAGAAGTAGCTCTGCATTATTATATGCGTAGTCAATCTTCTCGTTTTTTGCAATTCTATCCATCGCCGCACCGTAAGCGATAATTACAATAGCCAATGCATAAGTTTTCTTGATTAAGGTTTGGGTTTGGGCACTCGCAATCCCTAGGGCAAGTGCTGTAGCTGCGGCTTCTCGGTCTACCTGGGCTTTTTCCTTTACTCTGTCATTAGCTCTTTTGGTAGCATCTAGAATCGGTGCAATTAATTCTTCGTAGCATTTGTCAGTATACTTTTTACGAGCCTCATTGGTTGCAGCTATCCGGTCCGCCTCCATCGCTGCCATGTAGAGTGCTGTGCCCGGCATAACGAAGCCACCGCAAGGGCCAAACATCAAGTCATTTACTGCCGAACCGCTAAAAGTATTAATCGACAACCAGCAGCCATACGGCGACTCCCACTCCATGTAGCCATGCCACATCGGGCCACCGAAACCGAAGCAGGCATCAAAGCTGTACTCGGCTCCACATGCATTCAATCCTCCGGGGTCCACTTGACCTACCGGATCGGCTTTCACGTAGGAGTAGCGATTCAGGGAAAGCGGATCAGCTATGTCCGCGCTGGAAGCCAGAGGATCAGGCGAGAGGAAGCGTCCAGTTGCACTTGCGAAATAGCGTTGATTGGCGTAATCCAATCCGGTGGAATCCCGCATGTAAGAGGCAAACTTTTCCGCCGGGTTAGCGGTCACCGTCTTTTCTTCGCCGTATGGGAAATAATCCTTGCCTCCATTCACCACGCTACCTAGACGATCCAACACAACAGGCGCATCGTTCAGATAAATTGGACGACTGCCGAAATATACGTTGGTAGTGGCAGCGCCTAAAGAAATGCCGCTCCCGCCGGTGAAAATTTGGTATTGCACGAGTCGCTTTCCGCTGGCATCGTGCAGATAGATCCACTCATTCCCGTTGGCATCGCGTTTGTAAATGCGTTTGTTGTCAGTCAGGTATCCGTACTCTTCACCAATGGCGGTTTTTAGGCGATTTTCAATATCAAATGTGCCCGATGAAGTCATGTTGCCGTTGGCATCGTAACTGAAGCCACCACTTGTGATTTGGTTGGTGGTCCCGCTAACTGTAACACTCAAATTGGGTGCTGAGCCTGCAGTAGGCGTCTTCGCTAATAAATTGCCGAAGCCATCATGCGTATATGTTGACGCCCAGTTTGTGCTTCCGTTACCTGTATGCGTTGCCGTTGCCAAGGTTAGCCGCTTTAGGGCATCGTATTGATACGCCACCTTTTCGGCTGTCACATTGTTCTTTCGCGACAAGATCTGACCGTTGTCCGCTGTAGCGGAATGTTCGTATTCGATATCCGCAAGGGTCCCGGCGTTATAGGCCAACATGGACTTTTGCTGAGTTAGTTCATTTCGTTCGTTATAAGTGAAGGTATGATTATCGAAATTACCGTAGTTATTCGGATTCCTGCTGCTGTAGCCGGTCATTCGGCCGGCAATGTTGTAGGTGACGTTGTTGACTAAATCAACAGTATTTCCATTGCCATCTGGCCCAGTCATGCGGATCGGCCTACGCAAGCTGTCGTAGTAGTAAGTCATCGGTACGGATGAGTACTGCATCGTGTTCAGTAGTTCAGCGTTGAATGTATACTCAATGTCCGAGTCCACGTCAACGCCATTGCGCGAAACCCGCAGGCGTTTCTTCAGAACTCGCCCGGCGGAATCATAGGAATACATTTCGTGGAAGGTAGTGAGTCCTGAGGTGCCGCTGACGCGCGACGTAGCAACACCTAATCGTCCCGCTACATTCAATGAGAACCCGGAGGCCACACTATTGCCATCGTACTGGAAATTTGTAAGTTGCGTTGTGTCTTCGGTGGAGCTATTCGCAGGGAACCTATGGACTGCGATAAGTCTTCCCAAGGAATCATAGTCATAGCTAATTTTCTGATTTTTGGCGTCGATCTTGTAAGCCAGTGTGCCGTCACCGTTGTAGTAATGGTTGGTTGTTCCGTTCTCTGGGTTAGTTACGGTGGTAAGCCGTTGAGTTGTGGCGCTGTAGACAAAAGTGCGGGTCTGCGTTACGCCGCCGCGAGGCATACTTACGTTCAGCAACTGGTTCACTTCCGAATAAGTGTAGGTTGTTTCCAGGTTTGCTCCGCCTGCGGGATTCGGTTCGGTAACTTTTGTTAAGTTTCCCAAAGCGTCGCTCTCATAGGTTTTCCACTTGCCGGCTGCATCGGCGGAAGTAACCGTATTTCCCAAATAGGAGGATACTGCCGTGCCTGAGCTATTGGGCTGCTTTACCTGAATTGTGCGACCAATGGCGTCATAAACGAATTCAGTCCAATAAATGGTGCCGGCTCCTGGCGCGTGAGGCAGCGAGACCTTAAGAGTTTTTCCAATCGGCGTACAGGCACATGGGGTATAAACAGTATCTACAACAAAAACCGTTGTTGGGGTGGATCCGGTGTTATAGCCAGTTTCCACTTTCAAATGCCGGGCTAAACCATCAAAGGTGGTCTTTGTCCAACGCGTTCCGGTGGTTGTTGTTTCCGTCGGAGGAGAATTTGTATAGGTTGTATTGAGCACCTGACCCGTGATGTTGTTTGTTTGGGCTGGCCTTCCATAACTATCATAGGAGTAAGAAGAAGTGGACGAGTTAGGGCCAGTAGCTTGCGTCAAGCCGAGGAAGCCATTCCAGGAAAACGAAGAGGTGAGCGAGCCCAAAGTAATCGCGGAAGGCTCAGCGTAGTTAGTTGCCGAACTGGTACTCACGGACGCTGAATGGCCGGAATCGTCGCTGGAACCGGATAAAGCTCCAGTTGTGAAATAGGTTGCATTTTTCACTCCGCCAGGGGTTACCGAGCGTGTCAAGTTCGCGCGATAGCTGCTGACGGTGGAGTCCCATTGGCGAGGAGTGCTGCCAAGTCCGGTAAGTGCAGTCCCGTCGAACGTGTTGGTCCTTAGCGTAATAACGCTGCCGCCGAGCTTCTGCACAGTCACCATTAAAAGCCGATTGAAAATGCTGAGATTCGTATAGTTACTTGCGGTAACGTAAGTATACGTGTAAGTTCGCGCAAGAACAGGAGTGGCTGAACCCGTCCAATAGTTATATTGCTTCCGCCACTGCAGGTTGCCATGGTTATCAATCGCTTGCTCCACCTTGGAATGGACATAAGCAGTGGCTGGGTCCATTATCTCTTCACTGGCTGAAACGTAAGGTGTGCCATTGGCTGTTTGGCTCCAGGTTGGGATGGTAATCCGCTTATCGCCGCCCCCAGTCAGGTCCCTCTCATACAAATACTTCAAAAGGCCCATGCCCCAGTATGGATATGTTTCAAAGAAATAGGCTTTGTCGGCTTTATTGGAAGCATCGACGACGACCATGAAGGTGTGGGGAAGCGCTGGGCGTCACCAGCATCATCGCGGTAGAGGGTGTAAGTCAGGTTTCCATTGCCGTCCTGAGCGTTTAAGACGCGGGAGGTGACTTCACGCATGAAGCGGCCCTTTAGTTCCTTAGCTGCGTAGTTCCATGCAAAGGTCCCGCCATAGGGGTAAGTGATCTGCGTCAGTTCGCCTGCGGAGTTGTGGGTCATTAAGTGTTGCAGGCTGTTGGAGGAGGTGATGGATTGCAACGTACTTACTGTGCCGAATGACTGGCTTGCGTAGGGGTCAGCCAGCGAAACGTTGCTGTTGTAAGTGAACGTGAAGCCTTCACCTGTGCCGATGTAGTTTTGAATTTTCTGCAGGTGGTGAATGGATGAACCGCCGCTGGCGGCGTAATCGCAATAGTAGAGAGCCTGATCGTCATAACAGAATTGGTAGGTGATGTATCTTCCGTTGGACTGCCCAGAGGCACGCACGTCTTCAATTTCCCAGATACGGCCTGACAAGTTTTGATAACTGAGTTCCATGCCGGCTTTGTAGCGGACCGCAATTTGATTACCGTTGGTATCCTGCATTAACGTTGGATACCGGGTGCCTGCGTCAGGCTCGGTTCCAGCGGCAACGCAATCGAAGAACCAGAAGCTGCCGTCAGGGAAGAATAGCTTGCGCTTGGCTGCGTCCCAGGTTACGAACACGCCTTCTTTGGAGGTCCACTGTCCGCTGTTGTTGATGTCGAGCTTGTAGGAGGTGCCCTGGGCATCGACGAAGGTCCAATGATGAACGGTCCAGTAGTCGGAATAGAAGGGGGTGATGTAGCCGAATTGAACGGTCCAGCCAAATCCCGTGCCGGTGTCGCTGCCCAGTTTCCAATAGTTGGTGCCGCCGTTGAGCACATCCTTACGCCATTGCTGCGAGTTATAGGTCAGTGCGGCAGTTGCGCCCCAGCCGCCACGGCCTTGGGCTTTTAGCAGAGGAATGGAAAAGTTGAGATTGCCGGATTGCAGGTCAATATTTTCGCCCATGCCTCCCCAGTGGGTGCCCAATGCGTGGACACCTGTGCGTCGCGGATCAATTGCGCCTGCGGCGGGAGTATTGAAATTCAGTACGAGCGGCGAACCGGTGGAGCCGTGGAAATCTTCGGGATAGCAGACAAGATTGTACGCGGTGGATGGGCTTAGGGTGACAAGGCTTACGTCGGGCGTGCGGCGCATGCCGACGAAGTTGTTATTCAGATAGCACAGGTAACCGAACAGGCCCACGCCGTTGGTGTCGTCCACAACGCCTTGCCAAGCAAGGTCGGCACGGTCAGGGAATATGGAGGAGGAAACGGAACTGGAAACGATGGCGTTGGGTCCGGTCATGTCGAGACGGCCGAGGTCCACTTGAGCGATTGAATTCCCAGCAGGCATGCTTCGGCCACCAACTCCGCCTTTGCCGGTGGTAAGCGAAGAATCCCAAACCCACATCAGTTCCACGTTATCAGCATAGACGATAATTTGGGGCCCGCCCACCACGGCGTGCAGTTCCAGGTTGTCATGACAGGTGGTTTGCGTATTTGTCATTTGCGTGAGTGCGCCGCTGACTTGCTTGTAGAGAACTAGAGTGGCTGAGCAGATGCCATTGGTGAAGACGGGATTTTGAAGTTCCACCGCATAGAACGAACCGGTTGCGGGTGAGGCGAGTCAGGCATCATTCGAGGCGCGGAGATAGAGAGTGTAGATGCCGCCATCTTGCGTGAGCCTGAGTTTGGCTTTCACTTCGTAGTTGGCGCTGCCATCGGGGATGGCTACTTTAGAGATCACTGTGCCGCCGTTTGAGCCGGATGCATTCAGGCCGCTGGACCCGGTGGTGAAGGAGCCATTGGAATACCAGTAGGTGGTATTGATGGAGGCAAGGGTGTCGGTATAGAAATAGGTGTAGGCTGCCAAGAGCGGCATTGCTGCAGCCAGTAACGCAATGCGTACTTTCATCGCACCACCGCCCCAAACTTCTTAAAGTCAAAGTCTTTGCGCTGGGCTTTGAAAGCCGCTTCCACTTCGGACTTGGAATTTGTTGACTTACTGAAGCTTTGCGTAATTTGAGGGTTTCCCCGCTTGATTTCGTCAAAAGCGGAAGCGTCGCGAGCTACTAACTCAACAAGGGCAGATTTGCCGTCGTCGGAGACTTGGAATGTCCAGGCGATGATACCGCTAGGGGCTTTCTTCCCATTCAACTTTTCCACATCTTTGGGGACTACTTGGGGCCGTTTAGGGTCAGCCAATGTACCAGCACCGACAAGCGGGCAAATAACGTAGAAACGTTCGTGGATTTGCCTATTATCGTGATTGCCAGGAAGATTTTGGACCGCAGTGCGGGCACTGGAAACGGTCTGCGCTGTTATCTGGAAGGGGAGAAGCACAATTGCAAGCACAATAGCGCAAATGGGGGGGGTAGATGGCCTAATTGACGCATATTACTTGGAATTGTAATCTGAATAGTACTTTCATGCAAGATGTTTTTTATCAATTTCATATATTTTCATTAATATTACACTTATCCGCCGCGAACAATAGGGATCACCGGTCGAAGACACTTCGCCTTTCAGACTTGCCCACCACGGCAGCCTTACTGGTATTACCAGCTTGCTATTGCGGTTCCGCAACCGTCCCAGCAATCCAGGTTTTCCATATCTTCGACCGGCTATACCCTAACAACTTAGAAACTCGAATCGATCCGAGTGCCCTCGCGCACCTTGCGGTTTGCTTGGGCTTTTATTCGGGAAGAACGCTGCGCAGCGGTTTTCTCTTCCTGCTGACACTTTACAAAAAGAAAAACGGTGGACGGCGTGTTGGGAAATGGATGTGGTTGTAAAAATGGGAAATATAGTTTGCAGATGATGTGTGACCCACTTTCTGCAAGTTTCACTATTTCGAAGAATCGAAGTGAGTCCAAGGTCTGGATACCAAACCGATTGCAGCCACGCCGGCGAAGGCGGCGCTGGCCAGGAAAGTTGCTGATGGACCATACCAATTCCAAAGTGCCCCGGCGATTAGGCTGGCAAGTAGAGCCGCCCCGCCAGTAAAAAGATTAAAAATCCCAAAGGCGGTCCCGCGCAATTCAGTGGGTGCTGCATCGGCTACAAGCTTGGACAAAAGACCTTGCGTCAAACCCATGTGAAGGCCCCAAACCGCTGCGCCCAACAATACCATGGGAATTCCAGATGCACGGGCCAGGACAACATCAGCGGCGATTAAAGCAACTAATCCAGCCAGTAGTAATTTCTGGGGACTGACTCTGTCCGACGCAGCACCGGCTGGGTAGGCCACCAACATATAAACAGCGCTCATGCAGAGCATCACAAGGGGAACGTAAGTTGTCGCAATTCCTGTTCCCTGTGCGCGCAGAACCAGAAATGCTTCGCTAAAGCGGGCTAGCGTTAAAAGGGAGCCAACTGCAACGGTCCACCAGAAATGCCAACTAAACTTTTTTGTGTCGCGAAAATGAATGGGCGGGGTTTCGGATCCTGCTGTTCGTGCCGGATCCTCGACTCCAGCGAAAAGAATTGCAACGGAGATGAAGGCTGGCAGCGCAGCAATCCACAGCACGCTCCGCAGATCACCGTGCAGCAGAATCATGAAAGCTATCGCCAGCAGTGGGCCCACAAAAGCGCCGATGGAATCAAGCGACTGGCGCAGTCCGAATGCAGCACCGCGAAGACTTGCTGGCGTAATATCCGTAATTAATGCATCGCGAGGAGCCCCGCGAATTCCTTTTCCAATCCGATCGGCAAATCGCGCGGTGGCAACCCAGCCGATTGAAGAAGCCAAAGGGAAGATTGGCTTCGTTATTGCGCTGAGTCCATAGCCAAAAAGTGCAAGCGGTTTTCGAGCGCTCCAGTAGTCACTCAAAAACCCGGAAAGCACTTTTGTGATGGATGCCGTAGCTTCAGCAATCCCTTCCAGGATACCTATGGTCAACATGCTGGCACCAAGCACTGACGACATGTAAATGGGCAGCAGGCTGTGCACCAGTTCGGATGAAATATCCATGAACATGGACGTTAAGCCGAGGACCCAAATACTCCGAGGTAATTTTTCCGGCATACTCGCGCTAGCGGGAAACTTTGCCCATGCGATCCAACTTGGCGTCACTCAAATACCCATAACGATTCACCCACACGTGCCCACCGGATGCTTCATAAGCGGCTTGGAAACGTCCTGCGAAATCGTCCACAGGACCATAGCCATGAGCCAGCGCGTAAACCGGAACTTTGCCGGCAATCTTCTGCGCGGCAACTATCTTCCGTTTTTGCGCAGCCAGCGAAACGGGATGCGGTTCATTCGGCTCTGGATAGCGGCAATCGGCAAGAGTCTTCATGGTTCCAGGCTCGGCCAGATCGAGGATACGATTCAACCCTTGTACCAATAGCCGATCGTCCAGCCCAGAGTTGGCGGCCATCAGTTCATCGGCGTAGAAACGCAGAATCATTGGCCAATGCATGGTGTAGAGCTTCACGTTGAAGGCATCACTGTGCGGGCCGGCTTTCTGGAAATCCATTCCGGAAATGGTGGAAAACGGTGGAGGAAAAGCATTGGGGATCAGAACCTTGTTGGACCCACCTTCACGATGGAGCGCGACACGGCATCCAGCGAGAAATTCGCTGACCAAAGCGGATTTGAATCGCAGGGATTCTTTCAGATCTGGCGAATCGAACAAGGCCGACAGCAACCCGGGATCACCCAGTTTGCCCGCACACCACTTTTCCAGTTCACGATTGGTAAGCTGGCCGTGAAGTTGTTTCCAACGCTGTGCGGCAGCATTCTGCATTCGTGCGAAATTGAAACCCATACGATCCGCAGCTTTCCGTGCCGGGGCAGAATAATCAAGATAAGCAGCACTTAAAAAGTAGGGCGGATACTCTGGCCAATCGAGGCGAATGCCGTCGATTTGTGGGTAGGCAGTGCATAGGTCTCGAATCAGGGCCTGTGTGTACTTGAGCATTTCCGTGCTGGCGAGCGTTCCATTGTTGGCCAACCTTTTGCTGGGCACGGAGCCATCGGGAAGCAGAGGCTGATCTTCGGCGCTTGCTCCTCCAAATTGCACTCGATATCCAGGCGGGATGGCGGCCTGAATTTGCAGATAGGCTTTTAATCCACGGGCATGTGCGGCTTGAATAAACTGACCCACAACGGCACCGTGCTCTTTTGTAAGTTGCGTTGGGGCGGCGGGACGATATTTGAGACCTTCGTACAAGCGCACATCAGGAGTGAAGCTGGGGGCGGTTTGAATGAATAGTTCACGCTTGCCTAGAATAGGACGATCAAGCAGCCGCACTGATCCGGCGCCTGCGTCAATCGGTGGTTCGCGCGAGCCGGTCTTCTCATCGGCAGGAGCCATAACGTAGGGCGAGGTAGTTACAGCAGTGACTCGCGCCCGTTTTGTTAGGTTCTCAAGGACAGCATCGACGCCTTCTGTTTGCAGAAATTCCGGCATCACGGTGACGCCTACGATTCGAGTTGAGGCGGCATTCGTTGATGTGGAAGACAGGGCCAACGCTCCCAAAGTTTTGATGGTGTCGCGGCGGGTGATGGGAATTTGGGGCACATTGGCATGCTACCAAATCAGCGTCTTAGAAAGAGTATTCACATTCTTAAGAACCACATACTTCTTGGACGAGGCGGCGATGAAGATAGCTACTTTCCGGCGCAAAATTCGTAGAGTAAGTGCCGTGGATTCATAGACGGTCGCCAGCACTTTGTGCAGGAACGTACGTCTTGAACATTTCTGGT
>JAYTTF010000097.1:0-7332 GCA_043745195.1 Bryobacterales bacterium
TAACGGAATCTTGATTCTGGCTCCCAATCCACATCATAAGCATGATGCCACCAAGCCACATTCCAACCAGAAAAGAAACAAAACGACGAGTATGCATAAGTGAATATTAATTGTAATGAACAGTTTACCCTAAGTATACAGAAGGAATCTATTTTCTTTAATTCAAAGCTATCAAAGGATTAGACAGCAAGTAAACTTAAGGCCTTGATGTCAGACCAATATGTCAGTTGCTGATAGTATTGAGACGGTACACCTTGCTTAGACGTATTAGTAGTATTTTAATCGCACTTCTTGCAGCTTCCATCCTCCCGCTGTTGGCGCAATCGCAACCCGTCGGTTTATCGTGCACCACTTCTCCCGTTGAACCTCTAATATTGCCAAGCGAAGGGGTCGCGGAATTCGCCAGCGATATGGTAATCAAATGCCAGGGTAATGCCTCGTCCACTCCACCCGGAAAAGCAATCCCGCAAGTGACGTTGCGAGCCTACTTGAATGTCAACGTAACCAGCCGCTTAATCGCAACATCTCCTAACCTGTCTGAAGCGCTCTTGCTAATTGATGAACCATCGCCTTCTTTCCAACTCGCCTGTCCGAAGTTACCTTGTTCCATTACCGCTGATTCAACTAGTCCGTACAACGGCGGACCGGGTCACTACAACGTATTCCAGGCAACGCAGCCGGGCAACAATTATGTTGAATGGGCCGGCATTCCAATCGATCCACCGGGACCGGGACGAATCCTCACGCTAAGAATTACAAATGTCCGGGCGAGCGTGAACAACAATTTGAATTCTGGCTTCTTCGGTTCGCCCTTAATCATGTTCGTGACGGCCGAAGGCCCTAACTCGATCCCTATAAATAACCCACAACAAACCCTCGGCTTTTTGTCGCCTGGATTAAAATTTACTACCACCACCACGGTGCTCTCTTCGTCTACTTCGCACAATTCCGCCAAATTAGGAACTGATTTCACGATGACGTTCGCCGAAGGGTTTTCGACAGTTTTCAAACCACGTACCGCAGCAATTGACCCGGACGATACTTCTAACAATGCCAATCAGAATGTCCCAGGCAAGCCGTTTGGCACCACAAGTGGTTTCTACAACGCAAGTTTCTCTGGAACTTACGCCGGAGTGGGCTTGGCCACGCAGGGAACACGTCTTATGGCACACTTCCAAAACGTGCCCATAGGCGTGAGTCTGTACGTAACCAGTAAGCCGACAAAAGCATCGAATACCGTCTTAGTGCGACTTATTAGCACTGGTCCGGAAGGCGAAGCACCCTACCAACCCGTAGCAGTACCCTTCAGCGCAAACGGGTTCGCCCAAATCACGGTATCTAACGGCTCAGCGACAGCTGTCTGGGAGGTGCTCGCCGCAAGCAATGCTGATCTTGAAAGTGCGGAGTTTGGAGTAGCACTATCCTTCCCTAGCCCTTCGCCTATCGGGGCGGCAACTGTTCGGGGAAGCCTCGCTCCCATCACTCGTACGAAGATCGCCAGTCTAACGGATCCCATACCGCGGTATTTGGAAAACTTTGCGCGCCCGGCATTCACCATAACGGATCGGAGTGCGCCTTTCATCACTGCACTTGTAAATGCGGCTAGCTTCGCTGCCGGTGCGCCGGTTTCACCGGGCAGTGTCGTAGCAATCTTCGGAACAAATTTAGGAACCAAAGCAGAGGTTGGTAACGGAAGTCCAGTATTGACGCTAGGAGGAGCCACTGTGACCATCAATGGCATACCCGCCCCGATATTCGCAACCACGATGGGGCAAATCAATGTGCAAATACCCTGGGAACTGGCGGGAATGCCGGAAGCTTTTGTTCAAGTTACAGCGGGCGGCGTGCAAAGTGTCGCACAAA
The DNA here is from genome assembly GCA_043745195.1 of Bryobacterales bacterium. Lineage (GTDB taxonomy): Bacteria > Acidobacteriota > Terriglobia > Bryobacterales > Bryobacteraceae > JANXSF01. Next base: position 1,864 of record JAYTTF010000097.1, read on the forward strand.
TCATCAAGCTTGCCGACACGGCGCCCTATATTTTCATCCGTCCCGACGGACAGCCTCTGATTCCGCGAGAGCTACCAGTAAGAACTGGTTCCATCTTAATCATATTTGGAACCGGCTTCGGACCGGTCATTAACCAACCAGCTACAGGGAGGCCAGGCACACTGCTCTCCACGACTTTGAATACACCCACAGTAACCATTGGCGGTCTGTCCGCTGAAGTCACGTATTCAGGCCTCAATCCAGCATTCGTCGGGGTGTGGGACGTTAAGGTGTTAATACCCGAAGGGGTCGCGTTTGGTCCGGCTGTGCCTGTAAAGGTTGCAATCAATGGAATCGATGCCAACGCAGTATCTATCAGCCTTCCGTAGTTTCACTTTGCTTAATCACTTCCTCCCAATGAGTCATTAACACTGTGGAGCCCACCAAAGTGCCTTCGCATCTCAGACGTTTTCCAACAAGCACATCCAGTTCAGAATCACGAAAAGCATTGCCGCCCAATCGGCGCAGCATGAAGGTATCAGTCGGCGTCTCCAAAGAAACAGCAACATGTTCGCTCTTCGAACCCTTTCCGAAAAGTTTCCGCACAACCATCCCGTGGAAAGTCATTTCATTTCAAGTGTAGTTCAACTCTTACGATGGAGCTCCTGCACGCTGACAATTTTACCAGCGCTAACTTTTGCCACCAGTACCTTAACGTGCGGAACAGGTGCTCCCTTCGTCTGTGTTTTCCCCATCAGCACGTGAAAAGAATCTGCAGGTGGCGATGTAACCGTCATCGCCTTCCCCATTAGCTTGCTTGCTCCGGCTGGGTGTTTTATAGAAAAGGAAAGAGTCACCGGCTTACTCAAGCCACCTTTCTTTGACAACGCATCCAACTGCTTCTGCATCGCCGGTTGCGGCTTGGATGTTCTGGTTGATCTTGCCACCGGGCTATGCAAGGTTATGGAAATGCCATGCGCCTTCAACTGCCTGCGCCTGTCCCCGCATTCCGCAAGTCCAACGGCCATCGCATTCAATCCCTTCGGTTGAGGATTTTGCGAAGCCACTGGCACAAGTGATGGATCCCCAAGCAGGTTGAACTGGGCAAGCGTCTTCAAATCGGTTGGGCTGATGTGATGCGACGACTTTGCAAATTCCTGACGCGCCTGCAAAGTGGCCCGTCCAAGCGAAGCCCCATTAATCACCAGCTTGATAAAAAATTGGCAGATCAGATCAGCAGACGAATTTCCCGTCGGAGGGCCATAGGCCGTGGTTGTGCTCCCAAAAAATCCATAGGCTCTTTCACCAAGATACATGTTGCAAATTCCTGGCTGCCCTTGCGCTAAAGCTGGATCATATAGCTGAGCCCCATAACAACACTCCGCAGCAGCCACTGTTCCCTCTGAAATTTTCCCTTTTAGCAACAATGCGTCTAAAGCGTGGGGATACTTGTGCCTTAATTGGCCATAGTAATGAGTATCGGTATCGCCACCATGGCAATTGAAAAAATGGGATAGTCTTGAAATCAGATTTTTCGACCATTGTTCGGTCTTAGGCGGCACAAGCTGCAGATCCGTGTTGGAACCAAAAGCGTGTTTAATGCTCAAAGCAGTTGAGTTTTTCCATACTGCTGCACTCACGCCAAAGTAGGAAGCGTAATCGCTGGTCTTTCGCTGCTTATAGTCCGCAGCAGTTTTCAGGACCCCTATCAAATATTTGACGTCTTTGGAATTCACAAGATCGGGCACCCGGCCAACCACTCTGGTTGGCCCAATAAAATCTTCCGGTTTCTGGCTATAAGGTTTTTCGCAGGCATAAGGGATATCGCCAAATGCGATTTTGTCCGTATCTTCCCCAGTGGCACTGTAAACCGGGTTCTGCAGATCCTGGTGCGGAACCACATCCGGCGCGCCAAGGATCAGTAAATAGTGCGGAGCAAATTTCTCAAAAATCGCGTCTACAGCATCTTTGTTCTGCTTCGGATCTGTTGGCTTGGCAACAGCTTTGCCGCCGGCTTTTTTCATGGCAGCAGAACTATCCAAAGCAATGTAGACAGATTTCAACCCTCGGCGAAGATCGGCTTCAATCAACTTTTGAATGGCTGCCTTGATTGCGGCAAATCCGGCTACCTGATACTTGGCCTTCAAGGCGGATTCATTAGTGACTATGATTTTGTCTGGCATTCTGGCTGATCACTACTCCTTTGGGGAAAAGTTTATCGTCTCATTGTACTAGCAAAGAAAATTACCTGCGCACTAATGGCCACAGTGATGCAAAATCGTCGTGCCACAGAATCATTGGTTGCTGCTCTGGAACATACTTCGGGGTTCCACTAAGCACCATCCAAGTGGAAGGGTACATTCCAACTGACTCGTTTCCGTTGTTCTCCAACCGCAGAGCGTTCATCCCCAGGTAGCGCGCCAGCCCTCGTACAACCGGCTCCAGGTTCAACGTGCGGTTGGAAATATGAATAATCAATCGTCCTCCCGGCTTCAAATGCTTGCGATAAACCATGCCGCATTCCGCCGTCAAAAGATGAATGGGGATTGAATCAGAAGAGAAGGCGTCAATAATCAGCGCATCAAAGTTTTGAGGAGACTCGTTTGCCAGACTGATACGAGCGTCACCCTCGACAATCTCCACTCTGGCTTTACTCTGCTTGAGAAAAGTGAAGTATTCGTGGGCGGCGGCGATTACCTGAGGATTCAGTTCATAGAACCGGAGTTGGTCGCCCGGACGGCCATAAGCAGCCAGGGTTCCTACCCCCAACCCTGCAATTCCAATTTTAACCGGCCCTCCATCTTGCAGCGAGCCCAAGGTCATTCCAACCCCAGTGAGCCGGCTGTAGTAAGTGGAGGGTTCGTTACTAAGTTGAGGTTCAAGGAACTGCATACCATGCGTAGTCCGTCCGTGCGTCATCAATTTCACCGGGTGCTGCAAAGCATAGTTGGAGATCTTCAGCACGCCGTAAAAATTGCGGAGAGTAACTTGAAAATCTTTGGGCTTCCCAAAGTCGAAGGTAGCCAGCGGAGCCATAACCGCCGCCGTTAATCCAACCAGTGACGATCGTTGAAATAAGGACATGGAGGGGAACGGAAGGTTTATAGTTTGATAACAACGAATGGCAGCCATCAACCCCGCAAGAGCCAGAACAAGAGGAAATTCGGCATAGGTTTGAAAAAGTTGAGGAGCAATGAGTGCCACAAAAACACCGCCGGCCGCACCTCCAATGGCAAGTGCCAAATAGAATTTTGTCAAAGCTGAGTGCCCGGGTTTTGAATCTGCCAATTCCCCATGAAGGATCATGAGGCAAACGAAGAGTGTAGCCAAATCAACCAGAACGTGAATCCAAATTGGAGCTTTGCCTCCCAGAGCAAACACAACGGAAGCAGCGGGAATTAGAAGAGAAGCAAACAGGAAAAACAAATGTCGTTGATAAAATGCAGGTTTTTCAAAAGTCAGAATGAAACTGGCCAGGTAGATTACCATCGGCCCAATCCAAAGGAATGGGATTGGAGCCACCTCCTGGCACATCTGATTGGTGGTTGCCGCCAGCAGTGCAGAACCTGCCGCCGAAAGCAAAATCCAGAATCCCCAAAGTCGCCAGGACACCGCAGCAGATGGTTGGAGTTCGGACTTGGCTTCCTTCTGCTGCCAGCTAACTACCACACAAAGAATTACGAACAGCGTATACAAAACGGACCAGATTTTGAATTGATTTCCCAACGAAAGCCATGGCTCAATCAAAAACGGGTAACTGATCAGAGCTAACACCGATGCAGCATTTGACAACGCATAAAGACGATACGGATTTTCAATGCGTGACCAGCGCTGCAATAGCGGCGAAGTGGAGCTTAGAACAAAATAAGGCAACCCGGCGCTAACCGTCAACAGAGTCAGGATGGAAGAAGCGGGACCCCAAGTATTCCTGCCAACCGTATCGGAAAGCGCAATAGGAATGGAAAGCAATGACAAACCTAGCACAATCATGTGAATTCTCGGCCGGGTGAAATGCGCATAAGCGTAGCCGCACAATAGTATGGATTGAAAAAATAGAAGACAAACGGTCCAAGTTGACGGAGCACCGCCGAATAGCGGCAGCAATGCCTTGCCAAGTATTGGTTGGAGTTGAAATAGAAGGAAAGCCGCCAGGAACAAAGCAGCAGCCAGTGGAGTGTTTGTGGTTTTTGAAGCTTCCGGAAGTATCTTTATAAGGTAGCGCGTTGGGAAACGGTAAGGGTACTGAGAAAAAACTGCCTCTAAAATAAGTGTCGGGCAACTGGTCTAACCCAGTTGCCCGATGCCCTCATGCGTTACAACTAACTTACTACTAACTCCAAACTACAGACGATCGGAGCCCAAACCACCGACGCGGCAGGAACGGCAGATGCCGAATGTGCTGCCGTTGCCGATGATGTTGACGCAACGATTGGTGATGCTGGCCCGTTCCGCCTCGCTCAAAGTTGCGTTAGAGAACGCAGTCTCGGTGACTGCGAACGTTCCGGCCACAGGAGCTGCGTGAATCGTGGTGCCCCAAGCAAGCATACCAGGAACGATCGGAAATGGACCCGGAGCGCCGGCTACGCCAGGATTACCAGCAAGAGCAGCACTGTTTGTGCAGCTTGCGCCGGCTGAAGCACCGCTACCACCTGCAAGAGTGCTAACGAGCTTGACAACGACTGAGTTAGGACGAACACCAGTCAGTGTATTGCTGACCAGGTCGCCGTTTACGGACAAAGAAGCCAGTCCGTTCGGTGTGATCAAGCAGGAGCAGCAGGAGATCAGCTGTTCATCAGGCGAGAACGCGTAAACGTTCACGCAAATGTTACCAACTGCGCCGCCGAATCCAGGACCGTTCAACGAAGCGCCATTCGCACCAGTGTTGGTGAGGTTAATCACCGAATCACCGGACGTCAGGTTTGCTGCGTAGCGGATCTGGAAAGATCCATCTTGAGAGAAGGCAGCCATGGAGAATGTCATGGCCGCGAGAATGAGAGAGAATTTAGTGTGCATTTGAGGTGCCTCCGAGGAAAAGATTAACACCGGTGCACAACAAGCACAATCGCCTAAAGGAAGTAACCCTTAGGATGTACTTATAGTTCTAGACGTGGTTCCAGTACTTTCAACCCCGCATTTAGTGCTGACTTACAACTTCAAATTCTATTTCGCTGGTGCTTCTAAGCCATTAAAAAAAAGGAAGATATAAAATCAGTGCGCAAAAGTTGAGCAAGAACAGCTAGTTGGTACTGGAAATACTAGTACCTTGCAACTTATTCGGCCTTACCGCGAAGCATGACTAACAATTTCTAAAAAAAAATAAAAAACTCTCTCCGGCTGAAGACGAATGCCCTTTTTCTGGGCACCAATCTCCAACCGGGGAAGGAGAGTAGACTACAGACGGTCTGCGCCCAAACCACCGACGCGGCAGGAACGGCAGATGCCGAAGGTGCTGCCATTGCCAATGATGTTGGTGCAACGGTTACGAACGCT
>JAYTTF010000098.1:0-7298 GCA_043745195.1 Bryobacterales bacterium
CACTGCGCCGTTGGCGCAAACTTCGATGGTCGTTGATGGTTGTCGTCGATAGGGAATTTTAATTGTCGTTGGCAGGGAGTTCTAATTGTCGCCAATCAATTGCTAAGACTCGTTTCAATAACGGATTTGAACGCGAATTCGGTATGCTGTCCCTAGTACCAAAGTTGTCAGATATTTGTCGGAATTGGCAGTCGAACCGTAACGCCGAAATTCAGCCAGACGATTACATGGAACCCCTCATTGAATCGTTTGAGGCATTGAAAAAAACATTTTTCTGCCAACTATACCGTTATTGAAAAGATCGAACGAGAGCTTGTAAAAGTGAACGAATGGGTTAGCGAGAAGTTGGCGGAGGAGCCAGTTCCCGAAGAGCGCAAGCCGCTTAAATTCGAAGACGCTGATTTGCATGAAGAGGTTCGTATTAAGACTCGTAGTATTTTCGATGATATTGACGAATAGGCTAGGGTGGGATTCAATTGCAACCGAAGCGGCTCGCACGATGAAAGTGTTGAACAACGAAAACATTGCCGTGTACTCAGTAGATGCTCGCAGAATGTCTGCCGGACGGCCAAACCACGCCAATATTGGAACCATGCAGGGATTCGCATGACGCACAGGCGGGAAGGTGTATTTTGATCGCAATGATTTGGATGAGGCTGTTCGCCAAGTACTGAACGAAACAGAGACAACTTACAACTTGCGGTATTATCCAACTAACTAAAAGGTGTAAGCCAGTTTCACGATTTGAAGGTTAAGGTGAAACGCCCAGGTGTGGAGTTGCGGTTTCGGAAAGGGTACACCAATACGAAGTCCACCGATGAGGAGAGGCACCGCGAACTTGCAGTTGGCCAAAGCTGCGTTCAGTCCGCTTGAGTCCATCGGCTTATCCATTGCCGGCGCAGTTGAACAAACAGGATGACAAGTTGAAATTGAATTTGATGATTGATCCATCGGGCATCACATTAGAACAGAGTGTGGACAAAGATAACAGAAAGGCGAAAGTTTTTGAAGGCACCAGGGCAACTGTTGTTTTGGATTTATCGCAAGAGCGCTATCAGGCAATGACGCAAAGCGGTTTACGCTATGTGAAGGGCTTGCACATTCATCCGAAAGCAGATCGGCTTGAGATAGTGGTCCGTGATAATATTTCCACCATGATAGGGTCATTAAGAGCCACCTAATAGAGTTGCGAAGCTACATGGCCAGCAGAGCGGCCATGGTTACAATGCCATCCCACAAGTTTTGCAGGCGGATGTTTTCGTTGTGGCCATGTTGATTATTATCGTGATTGGCAATGGGCACGACGATCAGTGGGGTGGCGAGTTCCTGTTCAAAGATGGAAAGCGGCAGACTGCCTCCCAACATTGGAAGCCGCAATACTTTGCCACGAGCAGCTTCCACAACGGCGACAACTTTTAGAGCGAGTGGATGGTCCATTGCAATGCGTGCGGCATTGTAGCCATCGCTGATAACCACCTTGACAACGCGGCTATGCGTCTTGCGTTCAACATCAGAAGGCTCGCGATTTTCGGCTACGAAGAAGCCCTGACTGCGGAGATGATCCAGAACGCGGGACTGGGTTACTTTTGAATCCAGACCTTTCACCAAACGAATGTCCAGCGAAGCGGTTGCGGTTGTTGGAATGACGTTCCTGGAATCGGCTCCAACGTTGGCACTTTCAAGTCCGCGAATGTTTAATGACGGCAAGCCAATGCGTTCTTCCAACCTTCCGCTGCCTTCGGTTGTGTTCAGCCAAAGTTCGTCTTTCAGTTCCTTATCGAAATTCGGGTTTTCGGCGATGGCCTTCTTTTCCAAAGCGCCATAGGGTTCCACGCCCTTGTAAAAATCCTTGATCAGAACCTTGCCTTCCATATCTTTCATGGACGCCAATAAATGAGTGAGCGTCCAGGCAGGATTGGGAGCCCAATTGCCATAGTGTCCGCTATGCAGTTCCCGCTTGGGGCCGTAGACGGTGAGGTTCATACCCATACTTCCACGAGCGCCGAAGACGATTTGCTGCTGCCGGTTCTGATGCACAGGTCCATCGCAGAACAGCCATAAATCGGCCTTTAGAAGTGATTTGTACTTTTGCAAAATTGAAGCGACGTGCACTGAGCCCGCTTCTTCTTCGCCCTCATAGAAAAATTTCAAGTTGCTTTTAAGCTTGATACCGGCGGCTTTGAGAGCATCCAAGGCGGTGAGTTGGGCTATGATGGGAGCTTTGTCGTCACTGGCAGAACGGGCATAGAGACGCCCTTCGCGCAGTACAGGTTGGAACGGGGGAGTGACCCACTGTTTGGCATCGACCGGCTGCCCATCGTAGTGCGCGTAGAAAACGACAGTCTGGGTGGCTCCTGGAATATTGATTTCCCCATAGACGACGGGTGGGGCATTGGGCACGCGAAACAATTGCACAGCAATGCCGCGGCGCTCCATCATCTGCTGGATAAGCGCAGCATTTCGTTCTATGTTTGCCAGATCGCGAGCAATATTGGGAATTTCAAGGAGCTTGGAAAACTCCGCCAGAATGGCTGGTTCGTGAGCTTCGCGCCAGTTCCGCGCCGCTTGACCGGCTTCCACTTGGCCCCAGCAGCAGGCGGCGAAACTACAACTCGCGGCGATTTTCCATAGATTTCGACATAGTAACTTCATCGGCATACTCCAAATCACTCCCCACTGGAATGCCCATGGCGATGCGAGTCACTTTTATCCCCAGAGGCTTTAACAACCTTGATAAATAGGCGGCAGTGGCTTCCCCTTCCACCGTTGGATTAGTGGCAAGGATCACTTCCTTCACTTCGCCTGATTGCATGCGCTCCACCAGACTCTTGATACGCAACTGTTCAGGCCCAATGCCGCGCAAGGGAGAAATGGAACCATGCAGAATGTGATACATGCCTTCAAAGGTCCGAGTGGTTTCAATGGGCCAGATGTTTGGCGGTTCTTCGACAACACAAATAATGGACCGATCGCGATTCGGATTGCGACAAATGTTGCATTGTTCGCTATCGCTGATGTTGTTGCAGATTTCGCAAATACCCAGCTTGTCCTTAACGTCCATCAGAGCTTTGGCCAAACGCTCAGCATCTTCGCGCTTCGAGCGTAGAACAGAAAACGCCATACGCTGCGCTGATTTCTGCCCAATGCCCGGCAGCCGCCGCAACTCTTCAATCAACCTTGACAGGGGTTCGGCGAAATCAGGCATGGTTTAGAACAGTCCAGGGGGAAGGCCTAATCCGCCCATCATTCCCGACATTTTCGCTTGGGATTGATCGTCCACTTTCTTGGCAGCTTCGTTGACAGCGGCCATCACCATGTCCTGCAGCATTTCCACATCGGAAGCTGCTTCCGGATCAATCTTCACGCCAAGGATGCGCTTTTGGCCGTCCATCTTAATGGTTACCATGCCGCCACCGGAGGAAGCTTCCACTTTGATAGCAGCTATTTCCTTCTGCATCTGTTCCTGCATTTTCTGGGCCTGTTGCATCATGGCCTGCATGTTTCCAGGTAGTTTCACGTTGTCTACTCCTTCAAATCTTTTACTTGACGAACTTGTGCTTCGGGAAATGCTTTTTGAAATCTTTGTACTTCCGGATGAGCCAAAGCCCGTTGGGAAACTTCGTCATCCAGTTTCGGGCCGCTGTCCTGTTTGGGGGCTGCGCTACTTCCTACTGCAGCGGGGGCTCCGGCACTGCCGGTGACTATTTTGATGCGGCGGGCACCCATTCCAATTTCCGTCAAACCCTTTCTGAGGTCAGCTTCACTGAGGGCCAGTTTCCATTCAATTGGGGCCGTAAAGGTGATTTCGGAACCTGTTTCGGTGATAGTGGAATTTTCCACAGCATCAGCAGTGAAGGTCATGTTCATTTCCACCAGTTGGGCGTAAAGCTTCGATTGCAAGCTACCCTGAGCAACCTGAGGTTTGGGTGCCGGCGGAGGAGGCGGTGGTGGTGGTGGAGCGGACCGTGCTGCGGGGGCGCTGCTGGATCGCGGAGGTGGCAACGTGTAATTTGCCGGAGCATCATTGGTTGCTGCTGCGGGTCGCGCGGCAGTGGATGGTCCAAGATTGGCTATCGCTTCCTCAATGGCTTGCAACTTTCCGGCGTGAACCAACCGGAGCAAGCCCAATTCTAAATGCAGGCGAGGCTGTAAGGAATACTGAAGTTGCTTGAAGAGGTCGAGAGTAAGGTTCAGGTAGCGCGTCAGGTCTTCTTCAGAAAACCGCGCTGCGATTTCCGCCATTTTTTCCTGTTCACGAGCAGATGCGGCCACCAAGCGCGTGCCGGCGCCTGTGATTTTGATCACTAAAAGGTTGCGGAAATAGCGGCCCAGTTCGCGGCAAAAATGTTGGAGGCTGGCACCGTTGCGCTCCAGTTCGCCGACAATTTCCAGCACTTTCGATGCGGCTTTGGATTGCAGAGCATCGGTGATTTGGCCCATCATATCCAGCGAGAAAAGACCCAGCAATCCGCGCACTTGTTCGGTAACCAGAGTATTTCCGCAACAGGCAATGGCTTGATCCAGCGCAGAAAGCGAATCGCGGACACTGCCTTCGCCGGCGTGAGCCAGCAATGCCAGCGCATCTTCATCGGCGGTGATGCCTTCCTGTTCGCAGATCCACTGCATGCGCTTGACGAGGTCCTGAAAATCAACAGAGCGGAAGCTGAACTGTTGGCAGCGGGACCCAATGGTGACGGGAATTTTATGGGATTCCGTGGTGCAGAGGATAAATACGGCCCATTCCGGCGGCTCTTCCAAAGTTTTCAGCAAGGCATTGAAAGCTTCGCTGGTGATTTGATGCGCTTCGTCGACAATGAAGACTTTGAAGCGATCGCGAGCAGGACGGTAGCGGACACTTTCGCGCAATTCGCGCATTTCATTGATGCCACGGTTGGAAGCGGCGTCGATTTCAATGACATCCACCGAGTTGCCGGCGGTGACTTCGCGGCAACTGGCGCAGTTGTCGCAGGGCGTGTTCGTAGGGCCTTCAATGCAGTTCAAGCATCGCGCCATGATGCGAGCGACGGTGGTTTTGCCGGTACCGCGCTGCCCGGCGAAGATATAGCCATGGGCAATGCGCGAGGCGGTGATGGCATTCTCCAGAGTGGTGCGGACGTGCTCCTGGCTTACGAGTTCCGAGAATGCTTGAGGGCGATACTTCCGGGCGATGACTTGATACATGCCGATGAAATTTATCAGACCCCGGGTGATCCGCGGCACACAGGAATCACCACTACCGTTGCTTCCTTCCGGATCTGGCGGGGTTCGCAGCTACCCATTGCACGAAGCCCGGAGCCTGAGCACCTATGGTAGCATTTCGGGTTTGGTTGAGGTGCTTTTTTGTGCTTTGAATTGGGTTGACCGTGTCCCAAGAAATCTTCTTCGTCGTCTTCGAAATTTAGATGATCATCAGTCATGGGTTAAATGCTGAAAGATTCGATACTTTTTTCATGATTCCCCACATCCCGATCCAGGAGGCCAAAAGTAAACGGAAGCGAGTATGGTCTCAGCGGTGTTCAACGCGCGGAGATGACGATCATCGGGCACCTCAGCGATCGCGTACGTTTGCCACGAGCGCAACGTAGGCTCTCACAAGATCATGAAGAAGCAAGGATTGGGCACATTGCATTACACAGCTTCAATGATTCGAGGAAGTCGTTCCCTGTATTTTGTCTAAGATTGTAAAGAAGACGGGCCTTCAACCCGAGCACCCCTTAGTTTGCAGCCCTTAAAAACTTGGGTATAGCCGCATTTCTTGACAGCATGTTGGGATAACCAAACTGGACACTGAAACATTTTTTTTCATTGATCACCAGCGAAAGACTCCCGCAGCGAGACCGCAAGCTATAACTATCGCGACTAGTAAAAATCCTGCCCCAGACCCAAGATACTGAGTCGCAAGTTGCTTTGTGGGGTCCTTTGAGCGACGAAATTTGAGGCCGCGCGAGAACAGAAATGCAGCCCATGCACTGAACAGAACGCAGACTAGTGCGGCGGCAGCCGAAGCATTTGCGGTCAGCGCGTTCCCCACTCCAATAAAGAAGCTGCTCGCACACCAGGCAACAAACAGCGAGAGAGCAATTTCCAGCCAAGCCGCTCTGGGCTTAATTCCCTGAACTCGGTGTCCCAGAGGGCACCGAAGGAGGACCTTATCGTTGGTGGGTTGCAATACCAGTTCGTTGCAGTCGACGCAAACAAGCGTATTGGTACGACGAAACATTCAAAGTCTGATCGTACCTCTGTAGGTAAAGCACAAACGACCTACAATGTTTCCGTTGTGGTGCGGTTTTCGTCCCAAAACTTACCCTTTACGTAAACGTGCGGTGCGGCTAAGAGCGCCAGTCCTGTGCGCCATGCCAGATGTGAAGAATTTCGGCAACATCGTCCTTAACCCGATACACAATGACGTAGGGCGAGGCAACAAGTTCACGGGTAGCGGGTCTCTCTCCCTGTCTTCCTAAACCTGGAAAGGTTTCAAGCTGCGCGATGCGATCAAGCATGGTCTGCGCAAGCGTCTGGGCTGCTTCAGGATTATCCTCTCGTACTCGGTTTATGAAACCTTCAAACTGGTCGGCGGCTTCGGTCGTCCAGCGAATCCGTGTCAACGAAAAAGGCCGTTAATGCGTTCTACAACCTCAGCATGATCGATGAGGTCGCCACGGTCGGCGGCGACTATTCCCCGGTCCACGCCTTCTAGGAACTGTGCCTGCCTGTGCAGCATACGGGAAATGGTTTCCGTCACCACTTGCGCGGCGGCTTTGCCTTGACTTGCGGCAAACTGATTTAGCTTGGCTTGCACATCTGGTTCAAATTGCACTTCCATTAATTTGTTCTCCTGCTTATCTTTCAAGCCTAGCGGATATAGGGCTTGCTGTCACGTTTGTATCAAGGTCGCAGTTTTCGTCCCGAAACTGGAACATGAGTCAGGAAGACATATCCACTTCAACATAGCTGCCGGGAATCGCAGCGTTCACTGCTGCAACAACCAGAAGAACATGCTTCTTTAATTCCGACCATTATTGTTTGTCGAGAAGAACAACTGCAATCTTGCGGCCTATAAGGTTTTGCTGGTACCGCATGTTTTTGTCGGTTGTCAGTAAAATGTCAAACCCGGCGTCTTCGGCTGCGGCAAGTAGATCACCATTCCGCAGCCGATCCCATCCTTCCTGTGCGGCGGTCCGAACAGTGTGACCTTCCAGTTACGGGCGTAAGGGTACAGGGGTTGCCTGATCGAATAGAACCAGCATTACAGTGCGTAAGTTGGCGCTTTTTCCAGACTGCGAGCGGCGAAGTGGATT
>JAYTTF010000099.1:0-7222 GCA_043745195.1 Bryobacterales bacterium
TCGCTTAGGGCGGTTGATGGGGGGCGTGGAATTTTGTAGCTTGGGCCAGGGAACCATGTCCCCGTTTGTCTCTCGATGTCCAGATTATGGGGACCTGGAGTTTACTGGAAGGGAGCCAAAGGGGACACAGTACCCAGGCCGCTCGCTTAGGGCGGTTGATGGTGCCGTGGAATTTTGTAGCTTGGGCCAGGGAACCATGTCCCCGTTTGTCTCTCGATGCCCAGATTATGGAGACAGGGAACCGTTGTCCCCCTCTGCTCGCGTGTTTCGCGGTTATGGATTTTTGGCTGTTACTGTTGCTTTTGTTGCGCCTGTGGAAATTCCGCCATCCACTAACATTGTTTGCCCGGTGTAGTATTCACTGGCGTCTGAGGCCATGAAGACTACTGCACCATCCAGATCCTGGGGTGCACCTGGGCGGCGCATTGGGATGCGGTCAATGATGTATTCCAGCCATTCCTTATTTTCATAGAGCACGGCGTTTTGGGATGTTTTGAACCAGCCTGGGGCCAGACAATTTACGGTGATGCCGTGCTTGCCCCAATCGTCGGCGAGGCTCATGGTCATTTGTTTGACGCCGCCGCGGCTGGCGCAATATGGGGTGAGGCCGGCGTATCCGAACACGCTGGTGACCGAACCAATATTAATGATGCGCCCGTAATTGCGGGGGATCATGGTTTCGCGAGCGACGGCTTGGGCCACGAAGAATTCGCCGCGAAGGTTGGTTTCAAGCACGAGGTTCCATTCATCCCAAGTGAGATCCACGGCAGGCTTTCTGACGTTCAACCCGGCGTTGTTCACCAGGATGTCAATTTTGCCGTAGTGAGCGACAGCCGATTTTACTGCGTTCTGAATGCTGTCGTAATTGCGGACATCGAGTTCTACGGGGAAGGCCTTGCGGCCCATTGCTTCCACTTCGGCTTTGAAGGGTTCAAGGTCGGCGATTTTGCGGCTGGTGATTACCAGATCTGCTCCGGCGCGAGCTAATGCGCGTCCCATATATTGACCAAGGCCTCGGCTGGTGCCGGTGACCAGGGCCACTTTTCCTGTTAGGTCGAAAATTTGGTTCATGGCTTCAGCACCACTTTCATAAGTGTTGGATCTTCATGGTTGTAGAGTTTGTTGAACCAAGCTGCACCATCGGCGAGCGGCACAACTGCGGAGATGAGTGGAGCAACTTTGATAATTCCGCGGGCCATCATATCAATGCATTGTGGATATTCGCCGTTAGAAGCGCAGGAGCCTTGTAGGCGGATTTGGCGGGTTACTACATACTGCAGTGGGATTTCGATGTTGGGCTGCAAATTTCCGATCAACGTTACGGATCCACCCTTGCGGACGGAATAAATAGCCGTCTGGACGGGAACGGTGTAGCCGACACATTCAAAGGCAACGTCGGCACCACGGCCACCGGTGAGTTCGCGAACGGCATCGGGCACGTTTACATTTTTGGAGTTGATGCCATCCGTTGCGCCCATGGCGATGGCGGCGGCGATTTTGGAATCTTCCATATCGACAGCGATGATGCGGGTGCATCCGGCTGCTTTGGCAGCTTGCAAAGTAACCAGGCCGATCATACCGGTTCCGATGATTACCGCTGTGTCGCCCAGTTTCACCGGGGTGATGGCGACGGCATGAACCCCGATTGATACGGCTTCGATAAGGGCTGCCTGTTCAAACGGAAAGCTATCGGGAAGGCGGTACATGATGCGGCGCGGGATGGAAACGAATTCGGCGAACGCTCCGTGGCGTTTAAATTCCTTGGGTGCGACGCCAACAACTTCGCGATTGTCGCAAAGGTTCACGTCGCCTTTGACGCAGAATGCGCACTTGCCGCAATAGACAGTGGAATCGAAGGTAACGCGATCGCCTACGTTAAGATCTTTCACATTGGCGCCAAGTTCGGCGACTTCGCCAGAGGCTTCATGGCCCATGATGAGTGGCGGATTGCGTCGGCCGGAGGAGCCGTCAAATCCGTGGACATCGCTGCCACAGATGCCGCAGGCACGGACGCGCACCAGAACGTCGTCTGGGCCAATGGTGGGCATGGGGAAATCCACCAATTCTAGTTTCTTGTATTCAGTAAGGAGGAGTGCGTTCATTTTACTTTTCCGATTGTATCGAATTCCTGGGAGCCTTCGGGGAATTCGGGCATATGGAATTTACCTAAAGCGCCGCTGTGTTTCGCCTGATACTTTGAGATACTTTTAGTTAGCGCAAAGGCTGCTTCGGCGACGGCGTAACGCATTTGAAGAAATAAGCAATCGGTTCGTCGAAGCGAGTCCGTTTTGCGCTTGCTTTTTTATGGAGATGACACTGATTATGAAGCCACTCGTTGCGTCCTTGATTCTGATCCTGCTTTCGGCGACATCCCTGATGGCGGCACCAATGACCAAGCTGCGCATAGAAGTGAAGAAAGCGTCTAACCAAAAACCCGTGGAACAGGCAAGTGTGGTGGTGCGCTTTGTGAAGGGCCGTTCCACTGTGAAGCTGGGTGCCAAGGTTCGGACCAGTTACAATTTGAAAACCGGAATTGACGGTGTGGCTTCCATTCCTTCCATTCCGCAAGGAAAAATTCTGATTCAGATTATTGCCAAGGGCTACCAGACGTTTGGTGGTGAATTCGATGTGACCGAAGAGGAAAAGACCATCGAAATCAAGCTGAACGACCCGCAGGCGCAGTTTTCGGCTCATTAATAAGTTTGGGTTTTAGTCAATTGCGGCGATTGCATCGATTTCGACGCGGACATCGCGAGGCAGGCGAGCAACTTCTACAGTTGCCCGGGCGGGCAAACTTGAATTGAAGTATCTTCCGTAGACCTCGTTCATTTTGGTGAATTCGCCCATGTCATTCAGGAAGACTGTAGTCTTCAAGACCTTTTCCAAGGATGAACCGGCGGCTTCTAAAACGGCTTTTAGATTTTCCAGCACACGTTCCGTTTGGACGGCTACATCACCTTCTACAATTTGGCCGGTGACTGGATCCAAGGGGATCTGTCCGCTGCAATAAACGATGCCGTTGAAGGCGACTGCTTGAGAATAGGGTCCGATTGCTTTTGGGGCACTTTCAGTGGCTACGATAGTTTTGGTCATGAATTTCCCATTCTAGGGCATCTGGAGAGTGCCTACCAGATCGCGTACACTGCGAACCTTTTCTTGCGCTAGAAATTGTCCCAGTTCTTTGGCGATGCGGATGGGGGAACAGGGGTCCCAGAACGTTGCAGTGCCTACTTCCACGGCGGTGGCACCAGCGATCAGGAATTCAGCGGCATCTTCACCGCTGCCAATACCGCCAAGCCCGATGATTGGAATCTTTACTGCGCGGGAAGCCTCATAGACCATTCGCAGAGCAATCGGTTTGATGGCTGGACCAGAAAGGCCGCCAAAGCCAGCGCCAATACGAGGCTTTCGAGTGCGTGCATCCACCGCGAGTGAAATGAAGGTGTTTACCAGACTGATGGCATCCGCGCCGCCTGCTTCAGCGGCTTTTGCTATGGTTGCAATGCTTGCGACGTTGGGTGAGAGCTTGACGATCAAAGGACGTTTGGCGATTTTCTTTACGTCGGAAACCAGTTTTTCCAGCATGCCTGGATCGCTGGAAAAGAAGATGCCGCCGTGCTTGGTGTTGGGGCAGGAAACGTTTAGTTCGTAGCCGGCAAGGCCCGGGGCGTCTTCCAGAACTTGGACTACTTCCAAGTAGTCGGACTGCTCATACCCAAAAACATTGGCGAATATGGGTGTGCGGTATGCGCCGAGGGCGGGCAGTTTTTCTTTGACGAAGGCACGCACGCCAATGTTCTGAAGACCAATGGAATTGATCATGCCGCCTTCGGCTTCCCAGATACGAGGTGGAGGATTGCCTTCGATGGGTTCGCGGGAAAGCCCTTTTACAATGATTCCGCCTAGTTGGTTGAGATCGACGATGGATTCAAACTCCACACCGTAGCCGAAAGTTCCGGATGCGGCCAGCACTGGGTTGGATAAGTTAATACCGCAAATAGAGGTTTGCAGAAGCTGGTTGGTTTCTTGATTCAACTGTTTGATCTAGTTTAGCGAACCTTACAGCAGAATTTAATTCGTCTTAAGGTCTTCCCCTAATAGGCCAATCATGATTTTGGATGGACTATGGGGATGCACCCCAAAAGGTATAAGTTTGTCAGATAAAGCTTCCAAATCGGCCCCATTCCGCTCGCTATCGGTTAAGTTCTTCCGCTTCACGTCCATGCTGGTGATTTGGATTGTAGCGGTAATTCTTGCCTACGATATCAATCAAGGACACTTTAGTCCGGCAAAGGGCTTTTTCTTATGTGCTTTTGTATTGTTGGTTGCCTGGGCAATCGCGCGGTTCACGATTGGACTGCTGATAAAGCCCATCCGAGTTCTCCAACTAGGTATGGAAGAAGTAGGGCGTGGGAACTTAAAGCCGATTAAGTTTTCTCCAACGGGAGATGAAATCGAGTATTTGGCGAACAGCTATAACAGCATGATCAAGAAGCTGGGCGAAACGCAAAAGCATTTGGCGGAACATCAGGAAAGATTGGAAGAAATGGTGAGAAGGCGGACTCACGCTCTTGAAGAAGCGATGAAAAGCGCTGTGCATGCCAGTGGAGCGAAGAGCGAATTTCTGGCCAACATGTCGCACGAACTTCGAACTCCGATGAACGGTGTGATTGGGATGATTGAACTTGCTTTGGAATCGCCCGCATCACCAGAACAGCAGGAACAATTGGAGACGGCGCAGCGCTGTTCTTTTTCGCTTTTGTCGCTTGTGAACGACGTTCTGGATTTATCGAAAATCGAATCGGGCAAGATGGCTTTGGAGAAAATTGATTTCGAGTTGGTTGGGCACTTGGAAGATATTTTGAAGGGCCATGAATCAAAAGCTCGGGGGAAGGGAGTGCTGCTGGAGTGGAATTTTGCACCATCTTTGCCGGCTGAAGTTTCAGGGGATCCTCTACGTCTGCGGCAAATAGTTAATAATCTGGTCAGTAACTCAATCAAGTTCACGGAAGAGGGTGCCATTGAAGTTCAGGTATCGGCATTCAAAAGCGCGGACGCATCCAAATGGAATGTGGAACTTCATGTAATTGATACCGGCACTGGTATTCCAAGGGATCGAATCGGCAGCATTTTTGAAAAGTTCACTCAAGCGGACAATACCATTTCGCGCCGCTATGGCGGGACAGGATTGGGTTTGGCGATTACCAAGAAACTGGTTGAACTGCACAATGGCACGATCACTGTGGAAAGTGAATTGGATTTGGGCAGCAAATTTTCGGTTGTGCTGGAGTATGGAATCAAGAGTCCAGTAGTTGTTCCTGAGGAGCCTGTTGTGGCTGCTCCAAGTGCTGATCCAGCGCCAGTTTTGGGCAAAGTCAAGACTGTTGGATCTGTCCTTGTAGTGGAAGACAATGTTGTAAATCAGAAAATTGTTATGGCTGTGTTGAAGAAGCGCGGCTATGAGATTGAGTTGGCTTGTAACGGGGAAGAGGCGTTAGCCAAACTGGAGCAGCGTTCCTTTGCAGTGGTTCTGATGGACGTGCAAATGCCTGTGATGGACGGACTGGAAACCACCCGCAGAATGCGCGCTGATGACCGTTGGAAGGATATTCCGGTGATCGCGATGACCGCGCATGCAATGACTGGGGACAAGGAGAAATGTCTGGCCGCCGGCATGAACGCATACATTTCCAAACCAGTTCATTCGGCACACTTGACCGCAACTATTGAAGCCTACACATCGCGGCCTGCAAAAGCAAAAGCTCCGGTCCAAGCTCACCAATCCGATTGGATGAAGCCCTTTATTGAAGAGGCGAACGAAGGTTTGGTGCGTTTGCGCAAAGCGGTTGAAAGAACCGATTTGGCATCTCTGCAAGTGCAGGTGAGTTTACTTCGTGAGGCGGCCGAGGCTATTGACGCAACTGGTGTGATAGAGTGCGCCAAGCGTGTGCAAAAAGCTGCCATATCGAAAAATGCTGACGAAGTAACACATAGCTTGCTTTTGTTAGAAGGCGAGATTACGCGGCTGAACCAGCAGACCATAGTTACAAGTTACATTCCGCAACCTTCCTAACAAGCGACAAGAAATCGTTGAGTAGCGCTGTTCTGTTGTGAAAGTATAGTGCATGATAACTCGACGGCAAGCGCTTTGCCTGATTGGCCTCGGTAGCACGGTCACGGGCCAGCGGGCTGTTCAACGACCCAATATTCTGTTCGTCATGACCGACGATCAGGTTCCACAAACCATGGGTTGCTATGGCGGTACTGTTTTGCCAACGCCCAATTTTGATCGATTGGCGCGGGAAGGCGTGCGGTTCACAAACTGTTTTGTCACGAACTCTTTATGTGCACCCAGCCGTGCCAGCGTGCTTACAGGAGCTTATTCGCACATCAATGGGATTCGCGGAAACTCAGAAGCCGCTGACGCTGTAGAAACAATAAACCCCATCCCTACTTATCCGGAATTGTTGCAGAAGGCCGGATATCGCACGGCGATGGTGGGGAAATGGCACCTTTCGCATAACCCGCGTGGTTTTGATTATTGGTGCATTCTGCCGGGCCAAGGTCTGTACTTCGATCCTGATTTTATTGAAAATGGCAACAAGAAGAAATTTCCAGGATACTGCACTGATGTCACTACGGACCTTGCTTTGAAGTGGCTTGAAACGGCGCCGAAAAATTCCGAACCCTGGTGCCTGGTGTTTCAGCACAAAGCACCGCATCGCCCATTTAAGCCTGCACCACGCCATGCTCATTTATTGGACGGAAAGGAAGTTCCTTATCCGGCGACTTTCAACGATGATTACGCGACTCGGCCGTTGGCTCTTGAAGCGAAGGATATGAAATTGGAAATCAGCTTGGCCGCTGATTACCCTGAGCTTCCTACTAACCTTTCGCCGATTGAGAGAAAGAAATGGTTGTTTCAACGCTTCGCCAAAGACTACTACGCAGCAACGCAAGCGATTGATGAAAATCTGGGGCGAGTGTTTGAGTATTTGGATAGATCGGATCAGATGGACAACACACTTATCATCTACACATCCGACAACGGTTTCTTTCTGGGGGATCATGGCTGGTACGATAAACGCTTCATGTACGAGCCTTCCCTGCGAGTGCCGTTGCTGGTGCGATATCCGCCATTGGCAAAGGCTGGGCACGTGGAAAGCCGATTTGTGCAGAATATTGATCATGCTCCGATGATGTTGCAAGCAGCAGGATTGAA
>JAYTTF010000100.1:0-71405 GCA_043745195.1 Bryobacterales bacterium
ACTGCGCCGTTGGCGCAAACTTCGATGGTCGTTGATGGTTGTCGTCGATAGGGAATTTTAATTGTCGTTGGCAGGGAGTTCTAATTGTCGCCAATCACACCGGGACGCAAGAATAGTGTAGCCCCAATTATCTAATGGCTAGTACTTTGTGGACATGTTCCGTTGCTAGAAGGTCTTGAAGAATGGCTTCAATTTGTTGGGGAGTCTTCTGCCCATGTTTAAGGATATCCGCATATCGAATGAGCGTTCTACTGCCATGAGGATTCTCCCATTCGGGCAATTTGTGAGCCTCGTCAACAATTGCCCACCGACTCAGTCTGCCAAATTTCGCATAAACAGAATCCAGCAGTTCTACTTCGGCCTCTGAAAGTTCTTCGTTAGAAGGGTCAGCTATCATTTTGACTTCATGATCCCCAAACGGCTGGAGATGATTTTCCCAGAAGTGAGATTCTTGCGGCGACGCCCCTTCCGTGACAAGATCAAGCACTCGGCTCAAAACCGGGCCACGATCCATTGAATAAAAGGTGTCAGACGTAATCGGCGCACCCCATTGAATAAGGGCTTCCCGATCAGAAAAATAGAGGAGTTTCATGAGTTTCATATAACTCATGTAGCCTTGACCGCGACGCTTGATAAAAAATGCCGCAGCTTGCGTTGCTTTTATTTCGTTAAAGCGCGTTTCCATATCTTACATACTAGTTCATACCATATACAACAGCCAGCCGCTCGACCGCGAAGGCGTCGGTCCGCTTGTAAGCCCGGCAATCCGGCCGTGAGCTGACGGGCACACCGTTCCTAAAAAGAGCGAAACTACTTGGCGACGAGGTTCTTCTGAATCCATGGAGCAAGGCCCCGTTCGTCAAGCGCGCCCGCAGCAACTGCCAGTATGGTTTGAATAGCATCTACCTGATCGGCCACCAGCTTGTGGCCGTTGATCCTGAGGAACATACCAATCGAAAGGAAAGCAGCGCGCTTGTTGCCGTCGAGAAAGGCGTGGTTCTTCGCGATGCCAAAACCGTAGGAAGCGGCCAAGTCAGCAAGCGTGCTGTTTGAGTTGTACGCATGGGTATTCAGCGGACGTGCCAGCGCAGAATCGAGGAGTCCCTCATCCCGCAAGCCTGACGCGCCGCCGAACGTGGCAAGGCTTTCCTCTTGCAGCATCAGCAGCGCCCTTTTGCTGATCCAGCTTGGTTCGCGGGTCATTTCGCGAGGGCTTTGAAAGTTTCCCGATAGTCCTTCATGAACTCACGGCCGGCATCGAGCTGTTCCGCGATGGCTGGGTCGTAAGGAGTAATGAGATAGCCTTCCTTGGTCTCGATGGCAAAGAGGGTATCGCCTTTTTCGACCTTCATACGTGCAAGCATCTCCTTCGGGATGATCGTCCCGGTCGAAGTTCCTAATTTGGTCAGTTTGAGCGAGGTCATGGCTTGTCTCCTTCTATACCTATAACCATTATAATGCAGGTTTTGGGCAGTCGCCCCTAGCATGAGCAGTTTGGAAAGAATGGAATTCAGCGTTGCTCTGAAACGGAGCGATCCGCAAGTTCGCCAATAATGGGAAGTTTGAACATAACTCCCTCGTTGGTTTTTACCAGCAGGAAAATCCAGGTTCCCAGCAATGCCAGTTTCATGATCTTCTCAAACTGAATGTCCATAGTGCGGAAGTTCAACATTGGCCCCAACACCCAGTCCACAATCAGATACACCACAAACAAGTAGAGGCCTTGAAAAGCGTGGAAGCGAGTATCTAGATCTTGACGAAAACGATCAGAGGACAGAACGTACAAAGAAGCGATCCAGCCAACAACCGGGATGTAGCACAACAAAGCGGCAGTCTTTGGGCTAAGCGATTCCAGTCCATTCGCGGCGGCTGTTCCGGAATTTTCCGAAGTTGAAAAACCGGAAGGCGCAGATGAAGCACCAGCACCAGTCGCAGCTTGATCCTGGCGTGCACCGCATCCACCGCAAAACTGATCTTGCTCCGTTACGTTTGTACCGCACTTCATGCAAAATGGCATTTTCCACCCTCACTGATAGTTTACGTATTTCTTGAGGAAAATGTTTCATCCTGTGCTAAGCTGCACCACATGACACGTTGGATTCTAGGATTAATCACCACAGCAGGCCTGGTTGCCGCTGCGAA
The DNA here is from genome assembly GCA_043745195.1 of Bryobacterales bacterium. GTDB lineage: Bacteria > Acidobacteriota > Terriglobia > Bryobacterales > Bryobacteraceae > JANXSF01. Next base: position 2,143 of record JAYTTF010000100.1, read on the forward strand.
CAAGACGGTGGAGTTTTACTTTGTAGATGTGGAAGGCGGACAGGCAACTTTGATTGTCACCCCAAACAAAGAAAGCGTACTGGTTGACGCCGGTTGGCCAGGGTTTGATAAGCGAGATGCTCGCCGGATCATGGCAGCCGCAAAGAAAGCAGGCGTCAAAAAAATTGATTACCTGATCACAACTCATTTCCATACCGACCACGTTGGCGGCGTTCAGCAATTGGCCGAAATGATGCCTGTGAAAACTTTCGTCGATCACGGAGACAATCGCGAAACAGGCGCACCCGCTGAAAGGCTGACAAAAAGCTATTTAGAGGCTGTCAAAACCGGCACGCGCTTAACGGTGAAACCCGGCGACAAACTGGCCTTGAAAGGTGTGGATATTGAAATCCTTACCGCCGATGGAATGATCACCAATCGCACCGGCAAAACGAATCCACTGTGTGCCAACGCGCAAATGAAAGCGGAAGACCCATCAGAGAATGCCCGCAGCGTGGGATTTCTTCTCACCTATGGCAAATTCAAATTCGTCGACCTGGGCGATCTTACATGGAACAAGGAACTTGACTTGGCCTGCCCTGTGAATAAAGTTGGCGAGGTGGATCTTTACTTAACCACGCATCATGGCATGGATCAATCGGGCGCTCCGGAATTAGTGCAGGCGCTGAAACCTAAAGTGGCCATCATGAACAATGGCGCAAAGAAGGGTGGATCCGCACCTGCCTGGAAAGTTGTGAAAGCCTCACCAGGATTGCAGGATATGTGGCAACTTCACTTCGCCCTGGCAGGTGGCAAGGAAACCAATGTGCAAGATATGTTCATCGCCAATACCGAAGAACTGGGCACGGAACATTACTTGCATGTTTCGGCAGAAGCCACGGGAAAGTTTGAAGTAACGAATTCGCGAAACAAGTTTAAGAAAAGTTATTAAGCCGCTGTCAGTGACAAAATAAACTTTTCCATAACAGTACGGTCATCGGGGCGGATATCGCGCATGCCACGGTCCGCCTCGAAAATTTCCACAATTGCCTTGCGAAGTTTTGTTTCGGAAAACACGCTGGCGGTTTGATGCACCTGCTCTGCCCTTGATCGCCACATGGCCATCCCCTGCCGGCTGAAGTGATTTTGAATGGCTTGGGCTCCTTTCAAACCAGCCTCTCGCGATGCCAGTGCGAACCGGAATTGCGATGCCAGAAAGCTCAAGGCCAACGGCAGATATTCGCCATCGCGCACCAGCGTATCGAGAAGTTCCAAGGACTGATTCCGATCCTTCCGCCCCATGGCCGCAACCAGTGCAAAGATGGTGGTCTCGCGGGCATCAGGCACCATGTTGCCAATCATCTCTTCCGTGATCGTGCCGCCTTTACCAGCCAGCAGACTCAACTTTTCCAACTCATTGGCAAGCCGATGGGCGTTTGCGCCAGTGGCTTCCACCAGAAATTCCGATGCACCTGGGCCGAACTTCACGCTATATTGCTTTGCCAACTCATCCAATAAACGTTGCGCTTCGGCAGTTGTATACGGCGGAAACTCCACCACGTTCGTAACGGTTGCGTAGAACTTTCTGGCCTTCTCGATTTTGGCCTTGTCATCGCCATCCAGTTCGTAACGGCTGATGTCAAACACCACGCAAACGCCAGGAATGGGGTCTCTTAAATAATGGGCAATCCGGCCTGCGGCACCTGACAATGCGCCGTCCCCATCTTCTGCCGCAGCTGCTGCTGCGCGAAGAGTTCTGGGCATTGCCCCTTCCGCCGCACCAACCCAAATCAAACGTCGGGAAGAGAATAAAGAATAGGCACAAGCATCGTCCATCACATCGGAAAGCGACACTTCATCCAGATCGTGACGGGTGAAGCCGGTTTCGTCTGCATCGTCGCCCAGGACTGCTTTTCGCAAGGCTTCTTTAACTCGTATGCGGCGGTAAACATCAGGCCCCAGGAAAAGGTATGCCGGTGCAGCGGGGCCTTTTTTCAGATTGGTGAGTAGTTGGTCCGGAGTCACTAAAACGCCTCAAGCACACTGCTAACCACTGTCCTCGCCAAGTCGCGGCTCATGCGATCTACTGCCGCGTCACTCTCTTCCAAATAAGCCCGTTGGTCAGTGGCAATTTCATATCGCTCGCGCACTTCCATTGCTGGCCTGTCAAACAAGACCTTACCCGAAACTCGTTCCACTAAGGTAAGTTTCAACGTGACCACCAACTGCACACTGCTGCCACGATTGGTTACAGGATCGAAAGTAGTAACAAAGGAATCGTAGCGCAGCACAGAGCCACGCAGCACAGCATCGGCGGTATTTACGTCTGCTGAAATGTGATAGCGCGTGCGCGAAATAAATTCACGGGTCAACGCACCCGCCATCCGCTCAGGAAGCTTATAGCGTGCCGTGATGTTGGTAAACGCCGGGATTGCGATGGATTGAACTGACTTCGGCAGCAAATCCGCCTTGCCCGATACATGATATCCGCAGCCAGTGCCTGTCAAAAACAGCGCCATCGCCAACCCAAATCTCATCCCTTCGCTCCAATTGCTTTCATCGCCGCAATCGTTGAATCAGCAGCAATGCGGACATTGTCTGCAACAGCGTATAGCCAAAGTGCCTTGGGATTGTTCGGATCCACACGCATGGAACCAACTGCGTAACCACTCTGCTGGGCAATGCCAACATTGTTCGGCGGTTCAAGGGAAGTATCTCGAACATCTACGCCTGCGGCCGCCAGCACAGCTTCAAGCTTTTCCGGCTTCGGAGCTTTTTCAAACTCAACCCATACCGACATACTATAGCCATGAAATACAGGAGCCTGAATCAGGTGTAGCGATGGCATGGGAGGACCGCCGGATGATGCCAGCAGGCTGGCCAGGTGCCGTTCAATTCGCGCTTCCTTTTCAGCCAAATTTACTTTCGATTCCTCACCAAAAGCTCCCAGTTGATTAAACGCAAGTTGAGCATCAAAAACTTTCTTTAGAATAGGTTTGAAGGTCAGCAACGCAACAGCCTGTCCTTGCAACTCAGCAACTCCGGCTTGGCCCCACTCGCTGGCTGGCTCAAAAATGGTAACCACACTGCGCGCAATCGGTTGCGCACTGGCAAGAGTGGTAAGCAACCCTGCCAGCACCTGCGAAGCAGCAGCAGGAATAACGGTCAATCGAGCAGTCGCTTCACCGGGCCGAAATAGGCGTGCTCCTACTTTTTCATCCAGCAGCCCTTTGGCATCAATCACTGGAACTTTCTTCGGAGCCCAATCAATAGCCTGCTGGCAAATTTCCGCGCTGGAGGCGGTCAGCACCACAATATCCACTGCTTTGAGGCTAGCTTTTTCCAATCGCTCCAGTACCGCCAGTTCATCGTGCTGCTGAGTGATTACAGCAATTTCTTCTTCCTCGCCACCCAGTACTTGCAGACGAAATAAATCGCCTGCTAAATCTTTAATCTCACGTCCAAGCAGCGATTCGCCGCCAACAATCGCCGCAATCTTCTTAACCAACTTGTGTCTCCGGTACCTTTGGCGCGGGTTGAGTGGTGCGCCTCCACAATCCGCCGATGCGAATCAAAATGCCGCTTGCCATATAGCTGAACGCAAGCACGAATAAAACGGGTCTGGAATATTCGTAGATCAGGTACATCATGCTACCGAATAGAATCAAACTCCTGAACGATAAGGGACGCCCCAGATTGAAATCTTTGAAACTCCGATAGCGCCAAGTGGAGACCATCAGGAATGCCAACAGTCCCATCAACGCCATCCAGGCCAGCGAAAATATCCAGTTAGACAAAGGGTCCGATCCCTCAAAGTAAACAATGCTGGCAACCATTGCCGCAGCAGCTGGAATTGGTAATCCCACAAAATATTTGCGATCCGCTTTGCCAGGATTACTCGGCTGTGGATTTGTCTGCACATTGAACCGGGCAAGCCGCGCAGCACCGCTGAGTAAATACAGGAAGCACAGAAAGTAGCCTGCACGAACAATTGGAGTGCGCACTGCCGGATCAAAAGGCCAATCCACAAACTGAATTCCCCACGCAAAAGCAAGCATTGCCGGTGCCAGACCAAACGCAATCACATCCGCGAGGGAATCAATTTCCCTACCGAAATCGCTGACTGTATTTGTCATCCGTGCAATGCGCCCATCCAGGCCATCCATCACCGCAGCAATGCCAATCATGATTGCCGCTAGATCAAAGTGATGCAACGCCTCAGCCGATTGCCCGGTTACGTTCGACATTGCCCCTTGGAAGGTTTCAATGATCGACAGGAAACCCAGTAGAACGTTCCCGGCAGTGAACATCGTAGGGAGGGCATAGGCAGCACGGCGAGGCCGCCGGTCGGGCGCTTTTGGATCAATCAAACGTTCTGCAAGGTTCAGCTTTGGCATAAGGATCACTCTTTCCTGCGCGCAATAATAGAAGAGCCCGCACTTACGCGTTGCCCCTCTTTCACTGCAACAGTCCACTCCGGCCCAAACCACAGATCCACACGGGAACCAAATTTGATATAACCCACACGATCTCCCGCAGCTACAATATCGCCAATGCTTTTGTAACAGACAATGCGGCGGGCAATGAGTCCGGCGATTTGCGAGAACACAACTTTCACACCCTTGTCTTCCACTGTGATCACGTTCATTTCGTTTTCCGTCGATGCGGCTTCCACCGATGCCACCAGAAATTTGCCGCGCTTATATTCAATATTGGTGATCTTGCCTGCGATGGGAGAACGATTCACATGGACATCAAAAATGTTTAGAAAAACGGAGACCCGCTGCTGATCACCCATCTGCTTGATCCAAACAATTTTCCCATCCGCAGGGGAAACAGCCACTGGACCAGAAGGTATCTGCCGTTCAGGATCTCGAAAGAACCATAAGCAGAAAAGCCCCAGGATAAACATTGGGATTCCAAATGCCGGGCGAGTGAGATAGCTCACCAAAGCGCCGCCGGCAAACAATCCAAGCGCGTAGTAGATTCCGTCAATAACCATTCGTGGGCCTTTCTTCTATTGTCCCAGATTACCCTTTAGAATGGCTGTTATATATGTATCTTGAATGGGCCACAAAAAATGAGCGCCGAATCGTCAACAGGATTCGCAAAATGGTGGAGATTGAAAGTCCTAGCGACGATCCAAAAGCCATCAACCAATTCGTAGACTGGATAGCGGCGGAAGTGAATGGTATGGCCAAGGTTAAAGTAGTCAAGGCCGGCCCAACATATGGAAATCACCTCTTAATCGAATTTGCTCTCCCCGGCAAGAAGAAGGCTGGCCAGATCACCGCCCTTGGCCATTCCGATACGGTTTGGCCCATGGGCACTCTTAAATCCATGCCTTTCCGCGAAGCTGACGGACGCTTATGGGGACCCGGTGTTCTGGACATGAAAGCTGGACTGGCGTTTTTCCTTAGCGCAATGGATGCGTTGCGGGAATTGGAAGTACCCGTAGATCACAAAGTTGTTCTGCAAATCAATTCCGAAGAGGAAATTGGCAGCCCATCATCGCGGTCTCTAACGGAGCAATCGGCGCGATTATCCAAAGCGGTGCTTGTATTGGAACCAGGCACGGGCCTAACGGGAAAATTAAAAACCGCCCGTAAAGGTGTGGGTGACTACACAGTTCGAGCCATTGGAAAAGCTTCCCATGCCGGCGTCGATTTCTCAGCCGGTGCCAACGCCATCGTTGAGTTGTCCCGGCAAGTAGAAAAGATCGTAGGCTTCACTGATTTGAAGCGCGGCCTCACGGTGAGCCCCGGCGTGATTCAAGGCGGCACGCGATCCAATGTAGTGCCTGCCGAAGCCACCCTTGAAGTGGATATCCGAATCGCCCGTTTGCGCGACGAGGTCGGGTTGGCCAAGAAATTCCAAGCATTGAAACCCTTCGATAAGCGCTGCCGCATTGAAGTTTCCGGAGGCTTGAATCGCCCGCCCATGGAACGTTCCCCAGGTATCGCGCAACTCTACCGCTTGGCGCAGAAGTTAGCTACCAACATGGGGATTCCAATTGAAGAGTCCATGACCGGGGGTGGTTCCGATGGCAACTTCACCGCAGCATTTGGAGTTCCGACCCTCGATGGATTAGGAGCCGTCGGCGAAGGCGCACATGCAGTAAATGAAAGTTTGCTGGTGAACCGCATCGCAGATCGAACCGCGCTGTTAGCTGCTTTGGTTGAGGGAATTTAAAGGCGCTCAAATCCGCTGCCGTTTCCAACGCCCTTGCCGGAATAGATACAGGCTCAACAAAGCCACCGTGCATTGCGCCAGAAAAATAGCCACAAACAAGCCGCGTTCCTGAAGCCCTGAACGTTGTGACAACATCCAGGCCAAAGGAATTTGAATCATCCAGAAGGAAACGAAATTTACTATGGTGGGTGTTCGCGTGTCTCCAGCGCCATTGAACGCTTGCATCATTGTCATGCCAAAACCTACCAATGGATAAGCGTAACAAATGAACCGCAAACAATCCGACCCGATGGCCACAACTTTCACATCGCTGCTGAAAACGCCAATTATGCGCTCCGCAAACAGGATGTAAAATAAGGCCAGGCTGGAAAGAAAAATAGAGTTGATTTTACCGGCAGTCCAAACCGCAGCCTCAGCTCGCTCCGGTTTCTTGGCACCCAGACATTGGCCCACCAGCGTCGCAGCCGCATTGCAAAAACCCCACGATGGCAGTATGGAAAAAATAATCACCCGTATCGCTAGCGTGTAGCCGGCCAGCGCCGGAGATCCAAAAGTAGCAGCAATTCGTGCCATGCCCGTCCAACTGGCAGTACTAATCAATATTTGCAACATTCCACTTAAGGACACTCGAAACATCCGCCACATCAAAGGAAAATCCATCACGAACTGGGAAGCCGTAATGTGAATTCGGCTAGTGCCCCGAGTCAACGACCAGAACTGATAAAGCACTCCGCATCCGCGTCCGATGAATGTACCTACGGCTGAACCCGTCACACCCATTGCTGGAAATGGCCCAATGCCAAAAATCAAAAGCGGATTCAGAACAAGGTTAATGCCATTGGCTAAGCAGAGCACGCGCATAGCAATCGCAGCGTCACCAGCCCCTCGAAAAACAGCATTTAACAGGAACAGATAGACAACCACAATGCAGCCGCCCAGAATAATCCGCGTGTAAGTGGAATTTTCAAGCACTCCCGCCTCGGCGCCCATCAATTGCAGCAAGTCCCGACCAAATACAGCGCCGATTGCACCTAGAATAATAGAAACAAACAACCCGATATAGATGGCTTGCACTGCGCCCTTTGCAGCACCCGCATTGTCTTTTTCGCCAATGCGCCGCGCCACAAATGCCGTGGTGGAAAAAGCAAGCCCCATGGCGATTGCAAAAACTGTGGTCAGTAGCCCTTCCGTCAAACCAACTGTAGCCACTGCATCGGAGCCAAGCCGTGAAACCCAGAAAACATCCACGATCGCAAACAGCGATTCCATGATCATTTCCAGCACCATGGGAATCGCAAGCAAAGTGATTGCCTTCGGCAGGCTCCCTTCGGTGTAGTCGCGGCGGCCACCGTGAATGGCTTCTTTCACGGTGGCCCAAATTTGGTTCATCTTACCCTTGCGATTGTTTTTTCGGACGTTGGTTTTCTTTGAGAATCTTCATGCGCAACCGGATCGATTTCGGAGTCACTTCCACCATTTCATCGTCGCCAATATACTCAATCGCCTGTTCCAGATTCAGCAGTCTTGGTGGCACCAAACGGATGGCTTCGTCGGAACTGGAAGCACGCATATTCGTCAGCTTCTTTTCTTTGACAATGTTCACATCCAGATTGTTTTCACGGGAATGTTCGCCAACAATCATGCCTTCGTAAACTTCCGTAGCCGGTTCCACAAACATCTCGCCGCGTTCCTGCAAATTGTAAATTGCATAGCCGGTTGTAACACCGGAACGATCCGCAATTAACGATCCAGTAGGCCGCATTGGAATGTCGCCCTGCCAGTCAATGTAGCCGTGGAAGAGCGCATTCATAATGGCTGTACCCCGTGTATCGGTAAGCAGTTCACTGCGCAAACCAATCAGACCGCGCGAAGGAATTTCAAATTCCATGCGCACGCGACCCGAACCATTATTCACCATCTTGGTCATCTTGCCTTTACGGCGGCCAAGCTTATCCATCGCCACGCCAACAAAGGCTTCCGGCAAATCGATCACCAGAACTTCCTGCGGTTCCTGCAGCTTACCGTTCACAGAACGAGTAATGATTTCCGGCTTGCCCACCATCATCTCGAAACCTTCGCGGCGCATCATTTCCACCAGAATCGCCAACTGCAATTCGCCGCGCCCGGCCACCCGGAATGCATCCGGCCCACCGGCCTCGGTCACTTTAATTGAAACGTTTGTGAGTAGTTCTTTGTCCAACCGGTCCCGCAGATTTCGCGAAGTTACGTACGTCCCTTCTCTTCCGACAAATGGCGAAGTATTGATGGTGAACATCATCGCGATGGTCGGTTCATCAATCTGAATTACGGGCAACGGTTGAGGATCTTCCGCACTGGTAACCGTTTCACCAATCGTGATTCCTTCCACGCCCGCAATGGCAACAATGTCGCCCGGGTGAGCATCGGTTTCTTCAACCTTCTTCAAACCTTCAAAGGTGTAAAGCTTGGTAATACGCGTCTTTTGAATGCTGCCGTCCAGCTTCACAATGGCTACTTCGTCGCCGTGCTTCAACCGGCCATTGAATACGCGGCCGATGGCCATGCGCCCCAAATATTCGCTGTAATCAAGATTGGCAACCAGCAGTTGCAATACTTTATCCGGATCCCCTTTGGGCGGTGGAATGGCACTGAGAATGGTATCGAACAGCGGTCGTAAATCCTCCGCCTCATCTTCCATCTTCAACTTCGCCAAACCATTTTTCGCAACCGTGTAGATGATCGGGAAATCCAACTGATCTTCTTTAGCGTCCAAATCAATGAACAAGTCATAGACTTCATTGATCACTTCCTGAACACGGGCATCAGGGCGATCAATCTTGTTAATTACAACCACAGGCGTTAGGCCGGCTTCAAGAGCCTTGCCCAATACGTAACGGGTTTGCGGCAACGGGCCTTCGCTGGCATCAACCAGCAGCATTACGCCGTCAACAATTTTCAATGCGCGTTCTACTTCGCCGCCAAAATCACTATGGCCTGGGGTGTCTACAATGTTAATTTTGGTGCCCTTGTAATGCACTCCAGTAGTCTTGGCAAGAATGGTGATACCACGTTCCCGCTCAAGGTCATTGGAATCCATCACACGGTCGGCAATGTTTTCGTTGGCACGGTAAATGCCGCTCTGACGGAACATTGCATCTACTAGCGTGGTCTTGCCGTGGTCGACGTGCGCAATGATAGCGATGTTACGGATATTCTCGGTTGAAATGGCGATAGCTCCTTGGGATTACAACAGGGTTACAGATCTCGATGGGATTGTTCTATACTAGTTTCTCACGAAACTCACCCAAAATGGTTTCCAGTCTTTCCCGCATCGCTTTTGCCATGCGCGGATCTTCGCCCCCAGTAGTCGCCGCAATCTGCAAATTCCCATCCCGAACTCGCGCTGGAACTAAAAAGCCACATTCCTCTGGAGCATCGGCAACATTCACCCAAACGCCAGCCGCCTTGCACTTCAACGCAATTTCAGCATTCACTGCACGGCTATTGGTTGCTGCGAATACCAGTGTTTTCCCACGTAGATCTGTCGACCGGAATCGGCGCTTTGCCCACACAACCTTAAGCTTCAACATTTCCTCTTCAACACCTTCCGGAGCCACAACCGTCACCCGCGCCCCTGCTTCCACCAGCCCTCGAGCCTTGCGTACAGCCACCGGCCCAGCTCCAACCACAAGCACCGAAAGGCCCTCTAAATTAAGAAAAACAGGGTAATAAATCATGTGAATGCTATCCTGATGTTACATGGTTGATTTAGAAAACATTCCGGTTGAAGCTGAAGGTCCCCTACCTTCCATTGTAATTGTGGGGCGGCCGAACGTCGGAAAATCAACTTTGTTCAACGCAATTTTGGGCAACCGCCGTTCCATTGTTGGCGACGAACCGGGCATTACTCGCGACCGTATCATCGGCGATGCCGCCTACGACGGGCGCAAATATCAGTTGATTGATACCGGCGGCATCATCCCCAATGATGAAGAATTGATCCCCACTCAAATCCTGAAGCAGGCGCGCGTTGCGCTGGATGATGCAATCCACATTATTTTTCTAATCGATGGCCGCACTGAGATCACTTCCGCTGATCGCGATTTAGCCGTAATGCTGAAGCGGCTCGGGAAACCCGTGGCGCTGGCCGTCAACAAAATTGACAGCTTCAAGAATGAAAATCTACTTCATGGCTTTCACGAGTTGGGATTTGAAGACATCTTCCCCGTATCCGCTGAACACCGTCAGGGCCTGGATGATTTGCTCAGTTGCGTAACCCAAAACATCCCCGTAACAGAAGATACTCCAGTTGGGCTCGATAAACACAAGCGCATTAAGGTGGCCATCATCGGCCGCCCGAATGTAGGGAAATCCACTTTGCTGAACGCCTTCATCGGTACAGAGCGTTCCATTGTTTCACCTATTGCCGGCACCACTCGCGACACTGTGGATGAAAGCATCATTGAAAACGGCGTGGAATTCATGTTCATGGATACCGCCGGTATCAGACGCAAAGGCAAGACCAAGGAGATGGCCGAAAAGCTGAGCGTGGTAATGGCCCTGCGCCATATCCGCATGGCTCACGTGGTGATGATCATAGTGGATGCTACCGAGGGCATGGTGGCCCTCGATGCCACCATTGCAGGTTATGCCCACGAAGAAGGCCGCGCCATTATCATCGTCGCCAACAAGTGGGACGCAGTGGTCGATAAATCGAAACAAAAGTTTGAGGAAGAAATTCGCGAAGAGTTGAAGTTCCTTGAATATGCCCAAACTGCCTACATCAGCGCCAAGCTGAATCGTGGCGTAAGGGGGCTATTCAACATGATTCAAATCGCCTACGATTCCGCTTCCTACCGCGTTGGCACAGGCGCTTTGAATCGCTTTGCCACATCGCTGGTTTTGGAACCGGATGTACGAATCAAGTACATTACCCAGGCCTGCATCCGCCCTCCAACATTTGTGGTTTTCACCGACAAGCGCAACTCGCTTCACTTTTCAGCCGAACGAAATCTGGTCAATCGCATTCGCCGTGCCTTTGGATTCAAAGGTACGCCAATCGTTATCAAGAGCCGCTACAACCCTCGAAAGAAGCGATAGCCGGAAGGCTTACCAAATCCCAATCAGCTTCCACCATCCAAATCCGATGGTGGACCAAATCAACAGATTCACCACCGAAACAACGAACCCAACCCGCCACCAATCTTTGAAGCTGACGTAATCCTGGGCAAAAAACATGGGCGATGGTGTAGTTCCATAGTGCGTCAGCCCTGCCGATAAATTCACGAAACACGCAAACGCATAGCAAACCAATCCAATAGGAGCTCCCTGCGCTTTTAACACCGCCACAAACGGCGTGTACATAGCAAGCAAGTGCGCCGTAATGCTAGCTAATCCGTAGTGCGTATAAAAGTAAATCAGCAAGGCTGAGGCAAACAAAATCGGCCAGGGCTGCGTTCCAAACATACCAACAACACCATTGGCGAACAGTGTTGTGACCCCCGTTTCATTCAGAATTTTTCCCAAATTCACTAACCCGCCATACCAGACAAACATGTCCCATGCCGTTTTTTCAGCCCGAACATCCTCCCACTTCAGAACACCCATCAAAAGCAAAGCACCACAGCCAACCAGTGCTGTTACGGTAATGTCCATTTGGTGCCAGGTTCCCTTGGTAACCCACAACGTGCAGACAACCACAAATACAACTGCCAGAATCTTTTCGTGATTCGACATGCCGCCCATGGCATTTAATTCACTAGTGGCAAACTCCCGTGCAGCAGGAGTCTTGCGAATTAACGGCGGAGACATTCGCATCACCACCCACGGAATCACAGCCATCGATACAAGTCCCGGAACTATCCCCGCCATAAACCAACCGCCCACGGTCATGGTAAAACCCTGCTCTTTGGCCATTCCCGCCGCGATTGGATTCGATGCCTGCCCCGTAAAGAACATGGCGCACGTGACGCAAATACTTTGGTAGACGGCCATCATCAAATAGCGCCCCAGCACATTGGCCGTAGCACCTGGGGACGATCCGTAGAGCTCCGCAATCGATCGCACAATCGGCAGAATCACACCACCGGAGCGCGCCCCATTGGAAGGAATAATTCCCGCCAGTGAAAAGTCCGAAAGTGCCAGTGCATAGGTAACACCGATAGATGTCCTGCCAAAAATCCGCACAAAGAACAATGCTATGCGCCTTGCCAACCCGGTGTTGATCAGCGCTCGGGAAATGAAAAATGCAGCCATTACCAACCAAACAGTAGGATCAGCATAGCCCGCCAATGCTTTGGCAATGGGAACCCCGCCGACGATAGTGGATAGCGTCACGCAAACCAACACGAAGGCCCCGCCAGGCATGGGCTCAAGCATCAGGCCCAACACCATGGCAATAAATAAACCAGTAAATTGCCAACCCTCCTGCTTCATGCTGACGGGTTTTGGAATCACATAAGAAAAAATGAGGTAGACAGCAATAAGGATTGCAAACGATGCGATCCGGCGATTCGAGGACTGCGGAGTATTCTCAGACACTAACGGGCCATCATACCATCCCCACCCACCTGTCTATCCTGAATAGGCCGATTACGTTTTGACCGTCTACAAATATGGACCGGTTCAGTGGATTTTTCTGACCCTTTTTTCCCAACTTTGAATGGGATACTCAACTCACATCCAAATTACTCAAGGAGCTTCCTTTGCGAAGAACCAAATCCATGCTGGCCCTGGTGGCCGCATGCTTTACGCCATTACTGTCGGCCGACGTCATTATTCCTTCTTACCGTGTTACAAGTCTGGGGACACTTGGTGGAACGTCCAGCGCAGCCTATTCAATCAACAACTTTGGAGTGGCAGCTGGTGTTGCCACCAACGCTTCGGGTCAGGAAACAGCTTTTACTCATAACGGCCTTGTGATGACGGCTTTGCCGTCTGGCAGTGGTGCGATTATGAGCAGTGGTGCCCGCATCAATGATCGTGGAGAAATAGCGGGCACCACTTTTTTTAACGGATCCAGCCAGGCAACAATTTGGAACGGGGAGGCTCAATATCTATCGAACTTTGCCTTCGGTTACGGCGGTGCAACCAGCATCAACAACAAAGGTCAAGTGGCAGGAAATTCGCAATTTGCCGATGGCCACGGCGAAGCGTTCCTTTGGGATGGTTCCCAGATGCAAGCCTTGGGATTGCTTCCTGGTGGAGATTGGAGTTCCGCTAATTCCCTGAATTTTTCCGGACAGGTTGTAGGCTCTGCTACCAATGCGAACGGCAACTTCCGCGCATTCAGTTGGACCGCAAACAGTGGCCTTACTCAAATAGGAACCCTGGGAGGGCGCAATAGTTACGCACTTGATGTCAACGATGCCGGTACCATTGTCGGGAGTTCGCAAGTGCCCTACGGGTGGACCCACGCCTTCCAATATATCGCTGGAGCCATGCGCGATTTAGGTACCTTGGGCGGCGGGAATAGTTACGGCTACGGCTTGAATAGTGCTAACGATGTGGTTGGATATTCCGATACCGCCGAAGGTCTGAACCGGGCATTCCTTTTCCGCAATGGCGCGCTGGTCGACTTGAATGGATACCTGTTGAACAACCCAGGTTGGGTTCTGGAACAGGCTTACGACATTAACGATCAAGGCCAAATTGTCGGCGTAGGAACATTCAATGGCTTGCGAACGGCATTCCGGTTAGATCCATTGGCACCGCAACTACCAATGAGCATCTCACCGGGTCCATCCTCCATTGCAACTCCAGAACCCTCCACCCTACTTGCATTTCTATGTGCCGGTGCTGCTGCGGTAGTCAGCCGCTTCAAAATCAGCTAAAGTCGGCGAATAGCTATATTGCGGAACCAAACCACATCACCGTGATTCTGCAAGGAAATTGGGCACTGCTTCATAGGCCGCTCCAATAAAGCTCGCGCATCATCGGAATTCGCTGTCCGTGCCTTCAACAGCTTTTTCAACTCAGTCGATTCCAAATCTTCATCCACAACTTTCACTCCGTTCAACCAGTGCTCCACCCGCGTCCCGCGCTTCACAATGCGCACCTCATTAAACTCACCGATCGGTTTTGCAACTTTCCCCTTAGCCGCAACCAATCCGTAAAGTGCGCCCAGGCTATGCTCTGGACTGCTCCGGGCGTCTGCATTTTCCGCATCATCAGCCAATTGATACTCCAGCCCACGCGATGCCGTACCGGGCTCTCCACCCTCCGCGTTCCGTCTGGTCCTGAACCCTTGCACCAAATACTTGATCCCGGAATTCGCACCAGCCGTCCCTTTCCATTCCAGCTTCAATTCAAAATCTTCAAACGTCTGTTCGGTGATGATGTCCTGAAAATGCGGGTCGTTTGCAACCTTAAACGTCTTCAGACAACCGCCTTCAATCGTCCATGAATTGCTTGGAAACGGCCCGCCATTTGTGTTCCGCCAACCGGCCGTAGTTTTCCCATCAAACAACAAGATCCACTGTTCGTCAGGTAGCCACTGTTCACGACGCACAGCCATGTCCCAAAACATGTATTCATAGTGCGCCGAAATCAAAAACAGCTCTTTGAGCCTCGCCTTCTCAGCCCCACCCAACCTGGCTGAGGCAGCGTTCATCATATCCAAAACCTGCTGCACAACCTTCGCATATTCAGCCGCTGCGTATTGATTGATCCAACGCTGATAATCCGTGTTCTTCGATCCTTTCTTTTCTAATTCCCTGCCCACTTCCAAATAGATCCAGTAACAAGGCAGCATCGCCGCCAGGCCTTCCGCGAAAGAACCGCGCTGCACCGTGGCAAGCAGATGATTGGTATAAGCGTAATTTGTAGGAGCCATTTTCCCGGACGGTTTGTCCAGCCCATAGCTTTTCAGAATGCTGCTATGCAACTGCTGCTCTGTAACCAATGCTTCCTTCGCATGGGTCTCTAAAATCTTCCGCCATTCAGCCCGCGGAGCCTTCTTCGCCAGAGCCTGCAGCGCTTCACCATACACATGCAGATAAGCCGAATCCTGATCCAGGTAAAACAGAAAACTTTCCCGAGGCAGTTCCCCACTTATCAAACCTTCCAGAAACGGATGCTTCAGCGTTTGATCATAAACAGGCTTTGCCCCCAGCCATAGTTCATCAGTGAACGAAGCCGCTAACAAAAAGAAAGCCGGCGTCAACCGAACACCTGCTTGATTGCCGTGCCGCCAAAATCGGTTAACTTTTCCTGTCGCCCATTGTTCAAGTACCAAAGCTTATGCTGTTCAAGCCCCAGTGCGTGAAGAATAGTCGCGTGAAAGTCCCGCATGTGATACCGGTCCCCAACTCCGTAGAGCCCAAAATCATCTGTGGCACCAATAATCTGGCCCCCCTTCACGCCGCCGCCCGCAAACCACATTGTGTAGCCATGCGGATTGTGATCCCGTCCATTGCCGCTTTGCGAATTGGGTAGCCGTCCAAACTCACTGCCCCAAATCACAAGCGTGGAATCCAAAAGTCCGCGCGACTTCAA
The DNA here is from genome assembly GCA_043745195.1 of Bryobacterales bacterium. Taxonomy (GTDB): domain Bacteria; phylum Acidobacteriota; class Terriglobia; order Bryobacterales; family Bryobacteraceae; genus JANXSF01. Next base: position 17,788 of record JAYTTF010000100.1, read on the forward strand.
ATCCTTCAACAAAGCAGCAACGGGCTGATCCGTCATGCCGCACATCTTTTCGTGATTTTCTTTCAAATCCTTATGCGCATCCCATTGAATGCTTACCGGCCCACCGCCAGAATAGAGTTGCACAAAGCGAACACCGCGCTCCACCAATCGACGCGCCATCAGGCAGCGCGTACCAAACTCCCGCGTTCGATTTTGATCCAGCCCATAAAGGCTCCTCGTGGCATCCGTTTCCTTGGTTAGGTCCACTGCCTCTGGAGCATGCCGCTGCATCCGAAACGCCAGTTCGTAGGAAGCAATACGCGCACCCATTTCCTGATCAGCAGCCGCAGTATCCATCTCGTTCATCTTCTGCAGCAAGTCCAGCGTTGCCCGTTGCCGGTTCTCACTCATGCCTGCAGGAGGCTTCAGATGCATAATCGGAGTCGGCCCCGGGCGAAACAATGTGCCCTGATACACCGCAGGAAGAAATGCCGAACCCCAACATGGCGTTCCCCCTTCCGGAGTTCCTTCCGGCTGAGGCATCACCACATACGCCGGTAGATTTTCCGATTGCGACCCCAGCCCATATGTGATCCACGATCCCATGCTGGGAAAGCCCATCAGGATGCGCCCCGAATGCACCTGGTACATTGCCGGCGCATGCACCGCGCTTTCTGTATAAAAGCTACGCACAAAGCAGATGTCATCCACACATTGCGCAACGTTTGGAAATAGGCTGGAAACAGGCATGCCGCTTTGCCCATATTGTTTGAATTCCCAAGGAGAACTCAGCACAGGCGTAGTGCCATCAGAAAATTGACTGGTGACGCGCAAACTTTCCGGCAACGCTTGACCTTCAAATTTTTTCAATGCGGGCTTTGGATCAAACGTATCCATTTGGCTGGGAGCCCCAACCATGAATAGAAAGATCACTGATTTCGCTTTGCCAGGAAAATGCGGAGGCTTGGCAGCCAACGGGTTCAGCCGAGGTGCCGCACCCAATTCCCGCTGCAACATCGATTCCAGCGCAACAGCCCCAAAACCCTGGGCTGAGGCACGCAGAACATTTCGCCGTGAGATACCACCTGTCATCTTCAAATTCTTTCACATTTGAACAAGAAGATAAGGGACCCGGAATTACTCTGTAGTTTTCACTGCTTGTTCAAACAACAAATTCAACGTTTTTTCCGTTCGGTAGTGGTTGGCTATCTTTCCTAACGTGCCATCCTTTTCCAGCCGCCTACGAGTCGCCGCAGGCACTTCCCGTTCCTGGCGGGCCACTCGCTGCACTTCTTTATCAATCTCGTCTTCAGTGGCGCGAATAGCTTCCACTGTGGCAATCTTGTCCAACAGCAAGCTGGCGCGTACATCTTTTCCCGCCTGTTCCTTGTGCTGTTCGCGCACCTTCGTCCAATCCATGTTCATCTTGGACATGTCAATGCCCTGGCTTGCGAATTGGCGGATGCGCTGGTCCACAATGTTATGCACCTGCCGTTCCACATAGGCTTCGGGCACAGGGAAGTTATGAGATTCAACCAAACTATCCACCAACTTGCCTTTGGCTTCGGTCTGGGCGGCAGATTCCTTCTCGGCGAAAAGCGACTTCCGAATGGCTTCCTTCAGTTCGTCTGCGGTTTTGAAATCCCCTAAATCCTGGGCGAAATCATCGTTAAATGCCGGCAATTCTTTGTTCCGCAAGGTCTTCAACCCAACCCGGAACTTCACTGTTTTTCCAGCCAAACGCTCTGTGCCGTAATCTTCGGGATACACAACTTCAAATTCTTTTGTATCCCCAGGAGTCAATCCCGTAATGTTATCGGTGAATGGCGGGAACGTATCGGCGTGGCCCAGTTCCAACTGAACTTCGTCTTCATTCACGGGCGGTGTAACACCCGATAGGCTCTCCAACTTCACCAGCGCGAAATCACCTGATTGCGCCGGGCGTGGGTCAATATTTACAAATTCTGCTTTCTGCTCGCGAACGGTATCAATACGCGCCGTGATTTCTTCTTCAGTGAGTTCCGGTTCCTTGTAGACAACCTTCAACCCCTTATATTCCCCAAGCTCGAATTCGGGAGCCACCTCAAATTCTGCTTTAAACCACAGCGGCTCGCCATCCTCGAACTTCATTTCCGTGACGTTCGGGATGCTGACTACTTGCAAATGGTCGGCATCAGCCTTCTGGCGAAAAGCTTTGGGAATAATGCTTTCCAACACGTCATGCTTAATTTCGTCAGCAAAGCGCGAACGAACCAGAGATTGCGGCACTTTCCCTGGACGGAATCCAGGCAGACGCGCCTTCTGGGAAATGCTTTCGACAACGCGCTTGGTTTCGGCCGTCACTTCTTCAACGGGGACGGTGACTTCCAGATAATGTTTGCAGCCTTCGATTAGGGGCATCGGTTCCTTCTTTACTTTTAGTGATTGCTAACAGGAAAACCACTTGCCCACCCAGGTGAGCAAGTGGCTTTGTTCTAATTTGAGGCTTTCTTGGTTTTCACACCGGCTTCGGAACGTAGCGCTTCTGCCTTATCGTCAACTTCCCAGGTGAAGCCCTTGCCGGAACGGCCGAAATGGCCAAACGCGGCCGTTTGACGGTAGACCGGACGTCGCAAATTCAGCGACTTGATCATTCCCTTAGGCGTCAACTTGAAGTTGTTGCGAACCAATTCAGTGAGGCGATCTTCTTCTACCAAACCAGTTCCGAATGTGTTCACCATAACCGATACCGGTTCGGCAACGCCGATGGCATAAGCAAGCTGCACTTCAACGCGAGAAGCCAGTCCGGAAGCCACAATGTTCTTGGCAACGTAGCGAGCCATATAGCAAGCGGAACGGTCAACCTTTGTCGGATCTTTGCCTGAGAAAGCACCGCCGCCATGACGGCCCATGCCGCCATAAGTGTCGACGATGATTTTCCGGCCGGTAAGACCAGTGTCACCATGAGGTCCACCAATGACGAAACGGCCGGTGGGGTTAATGTGATATTTAGTATTGGAATCAACCATGTTCGAAGGAATAATGGCGTCAATGATGTGTTTTTTCACCTGGGCGCGTAATTCTTCGGTAGTAACGTCAGGATCGTGCTGAGTGGAAATAACCACTGCGTCAATACGCTTCGGCTTACCGCCGACGTATTCAACGGACACTTGGCTCTTACCATCGGGACGAAGCCAGGGGAGCTGCTTGCTCTTCCGGGATTCGCTCAACCGTTGGACCAACTTGTGCGCCATCATAATCGGCAAAGGCATCAGTTCCGGGGTTTCGTCGCAGGCATAGCCAAACATCAGGCCTTGGTCACCCGCACCGCCAGTATCTACACCCATAGCAATGTCAGGCGATTGAGACTGAATTGCGTTCAGAATGCCGCAGGTTTTGGCATCGAAACCCATTGCTGAATCCGTGAAACCAATGTCCTCAGTCACCTTGCGAGCAAGGGTTGGCACGTCCACATAAGTGGTCGTGGTGATTTCACCGGCAACGATGATCAAGCCAGTTGTCACCATCACTTCGCAGGCCACGCGGCCTGTGGGGTCTTCTTTTAAGACCGCATCCAGAACCGCATCAGAAATCTGATCAGCCATTTTGTCGGGATGGCCTTCAGTCACCGATTCCGACGTAAAAATATGACGCATTGCTTCAGCCACTATACTGAATCCTCCGTTGGAGTTAACTTTTGAACTTAGCTTCCGATAGTCCCAACTAGCAAACCATCCAGAAACAAACAATTGGTTTCCCACACATTCCACACGAAATCCGCTTTCCAATTTGGCGTTTTAGTTATGGCCGGAAGGTCGCGGTCGGGAACTCAGTGAAGGAACACCTATTACATAGTGTAGTGGACAATGCCCTAGGATTCAATTCACGAAAAAAATCCACCAGCATTTACTTCGGAGGTTCAGCCTTTTGCATGGTTTCCACAAGTGTTCCCAAATGCTTCACTATGTATGCTCTGGCTGCACTGTAGTCTTGGCTGGGTGACGACGTGGCGCTCCACTCGAGGCGGCGTTCTCTAACACCAGCGGTTGACGCTAGGGCTTCGGCTGGCTCTTGAAGTACTCCTGAATAGCAGCCTCAAGGTCATCATTCGATTTTTTGTGGGGCTGTAGCTTTCCAGCCCATCCCCTACCCGGATGAAGCACATCCCATGCCGGAACTTGGCCCTGATGACGGCCCTTACCCGGATCATGATTGCCGAAACCATCGATCAGTCGATTCCAGACTGGCGAGAACATCTGAATGAGAAGGGATTCACCCAACGGTATCCAGATGTCGTCAACCACAAGGTAGCGACAGAGGAAATCGGCCCGGTCCAGATTCTTCGCATGCCCAATCGAATCGGCATGCTCAGCCAAACGGTTGTAAAGCACCGTTCCTGTGGCAACATCAAGTCCAAACCCGCCCTTCCGCGCGCCAGCGGGAACCGCCTTTCCAACGTAGATCGGCGTCTCCCGTTGAGGCTTCGACATTAGGGAGATTGGGTGATACGCCGGGAAACCGCCCTTATAGTAGATGGCGTAAACTCCCGCCCCGATAAACGACTCTTCTGGCGGAAGTGGACCCAATGGCTTTGTCAAAAGAGCATCCGCCACGCTAATACCAAGGTTCCTCTTGTCTAATGGGTTGTAAGCAGGTTCTGAGTGCATAGTGAAGATGGACGCTTCACCTTTGCGTTCAAGTGCTGTCTGATGTCGGAAGCGATCACTCCCGATAATTGTACCGGAACTGCGTTCCCCAATTGGCGCATGGTTTCCGTCCACGATCCTTGGAATACAAAATTGTCCGGGAATGTTTGAATTCGTGCGGACTCCCGAACCGTGAAGTATCGGACTCGGCCATCGGGAAGTCGTAGCATGTTCTCGCCACCGGGTACGCCGTGATCCCCAGCCTTCAGTGTTTTTGCAGGTTCATCTAATGGGCTTCCGGTATGGCCGGGATACGATCTTGCTCCCGGCTGGAAAAAATGGTTCGCAACCTTGTTGTCGCACTTTATCTCTGGATCAGGCAGGTCGGAGATCACATCACGAACGGTCTTCCACGGTACGGTAAAGGGTAGAAGCGAACTCATTCGGTCAAGCCGGGTGTGCATTTTTGTGGGTGGTTGAGAACGGTTTTTCTTGCTGACTTTGTGACGATCCCAATACTCTCCCGTCACCCATTGATCAGCAAGAAGCGAATCTTGCGAGTGCGTTGCAGCGGGGAAAGACCATTCGACGCCAAGATCTGATCGAAACGCAACGATGAAAACTCTCTCCCTACGTTGCGGCACACCATAATCAGCAGCATTCAAAAGTTGAAAGATAACCTTGTACTCCAATCCCCGTTCCCGTCCGGATGTGTGATGGCGCTCCACCCGGGATTGATGTTCCATCCATGATTCGGTGTTCTTACGGATTACTTCCGGGTGACGAACCATCAGGGTAATGTACTCAAAATACTTGGAAAAAGATTGCCGCAACAATCCCTTTACGTTTTCGATGAGCACCACTTTCGGCTTCAATGTTCGAATTGCCGCAATGGTGTCCGGGAATAGGTTTCGTTCATCTTGGAAACCCCGATGCTTGCCACCTAAAGACCATGGCTGACACGGCACGCCAGCGGCTAGAAGGTCGATGTCTTCCCCTAGACTGCCGAAGTCAAACCCTCGCACATCCCCCTCATGCAAAGGCCACTCGCTTAATGGCTTGATGTTGCGACGTTGGTTCTCACGAATCGTCGCACACGCATCAGCGTCCCATTCAATAACAGCTTTGTGCTGAAATCCAGCGTTCGACACGCCAAGGGCAAGCCCCCCCACTCCTGCGAACAGTTCAACTGATGTCATCATTGGTCTCACCCTAAGAACTCCATTATCCTATTTCTTTAGCTTTTCCTGATCCGCCAATTCGCACTCCACACCAACATGAGCCGCCATCCATCTTTTCGGAGTTTGCATTGGTTCCTTGAATCCCTTTTCGGTTCTTTTCCAACTTTGGCTCCTAATGGAGCAGCATCGAAATTGTCGTCAGGATCGCTGAAACAATCCGCTGGGTGCTACACGCAATTCTTCTTTGCCAAAAACCAAGGCATAAGAGCAAACAACAACAACGTCAAGTAGTAGGCTGAACCAGAAACCGGGTCTCTATCGAAGAAGGCTTCTTTTATTGATATCCCTCGCAGACTAACCGCCAAACTAGCTTCAGCCGTCAACATAAGCGCCAAGGCACCGAATCCAACAGCAAGTTTCTTCGCCGCTTCAGGTGGCAATCGCTGGTTGATGAAACGTGCCGAAAAGAAGATGGCTACAAGCATAAACGGCATTTCTATAAGTTCTGCAAAACGGGTTCCAACTATAGGCACCAACCACATTATGCGAATGGGACCCAGGCAGAATCCCGCTCCGAATACCATAAGGAAATAAAATACGGACGCCTTGGTTAGTTGCATTGGAAATTCAGATATCAAAGATGCCTTCAGAATACAGCCTTTCCCGAAGCCTCGATATACTGGGTTCATGGCTATTGATCGTGCGGACCTGCCCGCATCCACTGAAAGTAACGATGCTGAACGTCCCTCCAATTTTATTCGCGACATCATTCTGCAGGACATTCAAAATGGTAAAAACGGAGGCCGCGTTCATACCCGGTTCCCTCCTGAACCCAATGGCTATCTGCACATCGGGCATGCTAAATCCATCTGCTTAAATTTTGGATTAGCCAAAGAATTCGGCGGCAAGTGCAATCTCCGATTCGATGACACAAACCCTTCCAAAGAAGAAACCGAATACGTCGATTCCATTATTGAAGACGTCCGCTGGCTGGGCTTCGATTGGGAAGACCGCATGTTCTATGCCTCTGATTATTTTGATCAGCTGCATAAATGGGCCGTGCAACTGATCGAACAAGGCCAAGCCTATGTTTGCGATCTTACCGCTGAACAAATCCGCGAAAGCCGTGGCACCACAACTGAGCCCGGCAAGGAAAGTCCATATCGCAATCGCTCAGTGAAGGAAAATCTGGAACTGTTTGAACGAATGCGCGTCGGCGAATTCCCCGATGGCACCCGCACCTTGCGCACGAAAATCGACATGGCATCGCCGAATTTCAACATGCGCGATCCCATTCTCTACCGTATTCTTCACGCTGAACACCACCGCACTGGCAACACCTGGTGCATTTATCCCATGTACGATTTCGCTCACGGCGAAAGTGATTCCATCGAAGGCATCACCCATTCCATTTGTACTTTAGAATTCGAGGATCATCGCCCGCTCTACGATTGGTACGTTGAAAATCTGGGCATCCACCATCCACAGCAAATTGAGTTCGATCGCCTCAACCTCACCAACACAATGTTGAGCAAACGGAAACTGCTGCAATTGGTGCAGCAGGACTGCGTTTCCGGCTGGGACGATCCACGGATGCCAACCATTTCCGGTTTGCGTCGGCGCGGTTTCAGCCCCGAAGCCATTCGAAATTTCTGCGGCTCCATTGGACTTTCCAAAACCAACGGCATCATTGAATATGCCTTGCTGGAACATCATTTGCGTGAGGACCTGAACAAGCGTGCAGCGCGCGTAATGGCAGTGCTGGATCCGGTGAAGGTTGTCATCGACAATTATCCCGATGGCTTAGTGGAGGACATGGAAGCGGAAAATAACCCCGCTGATCCTGCAATGGGCAATCGAACAGTTCCGTTTTCCAAAGTCCTGTATGTTGAACGCGAAGATTTCCGCGAAGATCCACCAAAGCAATATTTCCGTCTTTCGCCCGGGCGCGAGGTTCGTCTCCGCTATGGCTACCTTGTTACCTGCACCAACGTTGTGAAAAACGAAGCCGGTGAAATTTTGGAAATTCATTGCACTTACGATCCTGCAACACGCGGTGGAAATACTCCTGATGGGCGCAAAGTGAAATCCACAATTCATTGGGTTTCCGCTGCCCATGCAGTGGATTTTGAAGCACGCTTATATGACAACCTGTTCCTTGAAAGCTCCATTGAAAACCCTGACGGCGACTTCACTGCTTCCTTGAATCCGAAATCTTTGGAAGTGGTGACAGCTGCGAAAATCGAGCCTAGCGTAAAGAATGCGAAGGCAGGCGGCTTCTATCAATTCGAACGCGTCGGATATTTTTGCGTGGATAAAGATTCAACCCCGCAAAAGCCGGTATTCAATCGAACAGTCGGTTTGCGAGACACCTGGGCAAAGATCGACAAGGCCCAGAAGCCCAAGGGTTAGTGCCCACTAATTTAGCGCAACACCAACCTCCAATTATTATCAGGGCTAGCTGGGAAGACTTTCTTCTCACGGTAGTAATCAATCATCATTTCGCGGATCTCCATGCCAGACCGCCAAACAATGGGACCTTTTTGAAATGCCGTGTACCCTGCACTACCACCCGACCTGTAATTGTTCAGCGCGATGCGCAGTTTCTGATCCATCGCTAGCGGCTTGCCCTTATACATTAAGTTGCGGATACGGTCTCCTTCCGGCCGACGAAGATCGATTTCGTAACTCACACCTTGGGCCATGTCATAGTTGAAGCCGATTACTTTGGGATTGGTTTGCGCATCCCCAAGGCAACCAGTTTCCGGACAGGGCAAGAAGAAGCGAGCCGCGTTTTCCAAGGCATCTTTCACCATCTGTCCGTCGCCTTCAATGGCATAAAGTTCATTGTCGTAAATGTAGAGCGAAGCCAGTTCTCGTACCGTCACCGGGCCTTTTGGAAAGCTGACGGCGGTGTTAAAAAGGCTGGCGAAAGAAACGTCGGCCTTGGCGTAATAAAGCTGCACTTCTTGAATCATGTCCACCAAAGCGGAATCCATTTCCCGGGCGTGTGCTCCATTCATAGACACCATTGATTCAGCCACTGGAGCACTCAAATACTTTTCCGCTTGATCGTGATAAGGCTGGGCAATGGCAATCACTCTCGGGTCGGGGACAGTGGCTGCGGTAACCGGAATCAGACTGCCTTCCTTGCTCGTAAGTTTCCATTTACCAGGAGAGCCTTCCAGCTTCAAATCGACACGAGCCAAAGATCCACCCCAATTTTTCGCCTGTGCAAGCAGCACCCCGTTGACTGTGGCACCAGACAGTTGCTGGTGCGTATGGCCGAAGAAAATCACATCAATGCCCGGAACTTCAGTGGCGATTTGATGCACCATGTTTTCTCCCACCGCTTCTCCAGTCTTCACTTGACCAGTGGCTAAATCACGATCAAGGCCGGAGTGAACAATCACAACGACAACATCGGGCTTGGCGGATTTGCGCATTTCAGCAACGGCTTCAGCGGCGGCAGTTGTCCCGGCAATCCAGCGATAACCTTTGTAGTTTTCGGGCTTTTCCCAAATGGGAATTGCCGGAGTGGTGAGCCCGATGATGCCGATTTTTACACCCGCAACGGTTTTCACAATCCAGCCTTGAAAGGGTTTTACACTGGCTCCAGCAGTCAATCGAGTGTTAGCAGAAAGCCATGGGAACGTTGCCTGGCTGCGTGCAGTCAACATGTTTTTCAGGCCATAATTCAACTCGTGATTTCCCATCGCCATGGCGTCATAACGCAGGTAGTTCATCACCGCCATCATCGGATCGGGCTGAGTAGTCTTACCGGCTCGGACAGCCATCTGATGGACAGTTTCCAGCGTCGCCCCCTGAATGGTATCGCCGCAATCGAGCAGCAGCGAATTGGGGTTTTGTCGGCGTGCTTCCTGAATCAGCGTCGCCACTTTGGCCAATCCGCGCGGTGCGGATTTGGCTGTGTAGTAGTCGTAAGGGAAGATGTTGCCGTGAAGATCGGTGCTGGAAAGGATGCTGATTTCAACGGTGGCGGCAGGGAGTGCCGCGATGAAGGTTACGCAGATGAAGATTCGCAAGAGAGCCATCGGGCAAGGTTCCAAGTTATAATTTAAGTTTATGCAAACAACTCTATTGTCTCGTATTTTCTTGCCGTTTGGCCTTGGTGTATTAGCATTTGGACAGCCCACTGTGCCGCCTGTTAAGCCGCCTGTGGCTACACCCAAGCCTGCCGTTGTAGCTCCGCCTGTGGTGAAACGCGAACCCGGACTTTATTGCGATATGACGATCGTGCAAGGCACGGTTCCGATGGGGACAATCACTTTGATGCTGTTCGAAAAGGAATCGCCAATCACGGTGAAGAACTTTTCCGATTTGGCGATGGGGCGGAAGGAATATACGAACCCGACGACACGTTTGAAAAGCCGCGTGCCGTTTTTCAATGGCCTAATTTTCCACCGCGTGATTCCAGGATTCATGATTCAAGGTGGCGATCCAACCGGATCAGGCATGGGCGGAACCGAGGCGATTCCCGATGAATTTCATCCCTCGTTGAAGTTCGATGTCCCCGGACGTTTGGCCATGGCGAATGCCGGACTGGGTACAGGAAGCTGCCAGTTCTTCATCACGGAAGGGACGCCTTCGCACTTGAACGGGAAGCACACAATTTTTGGACAGGTTGTTACGGGACAGGAACTGGTGGAGAAAATTGCACGGGTTCCACGCGGAGCAGCGGGGGAAAATAAACCGAATGTCCCGGTGAAGATGGCACGGGTTAGAGTGTACCGTGAACCTCAAGCCCCAGCACCAGTTCAGAAAAAAGCAGTACCAGCGGCTCCAAAACCAGCAGCAGCGAAGCCCGCAGTTGTTGCACCAAAACCTGCTGTTGTTGCCCCAAAGCCGATGACTCCAAAACCAGTAGCCCCAGCGAAGTAAGATTAGCGCCGTGGGATTCGTCCACCCCAGCAAGACAACGTAATTGTTGTGTTGATACAATGATTCAAGAATGGTTGAGCAACGGCGACCTGCCGCCTGGGCTACATTTCGCAACTTGGACGGAGATCGAAGACCGTTTGGCCTTCAATCCGCAGCGCCGCCGATTGCTGGCCGGATTCCGCGAGGCGTGCGAGATGCTCAGGAAAGCCGGATGCAGGCTGATCTACCTGGACGGCAGCTTCGTCACCACCAAGGATCACCCAGGCGACTTCGATGCCTGTTGGGACATTCAGAACGTGGACGACGAGAAGCTCGATCCGGTCTTCTGGAACTTCTCACAGGGCCGCGCGGCTCAGAAACGGAGATTCCTCGGCGAGTTCTTTCCGGCGCAGTTGCCGGAAGGCGCGACAGGCCGGCTGTTCGTCGAATTCTTTCAGGTCAACAAGCTGACTGGCGAGTCGAAGGGAATAGTCGCGATTCGGTTGCGAGGGAGTAGGAAAGCATGATCAAAAACGACAAGCAATACCGGATCACAAAAGCTCAGGCCCGCCGCTTCGAGAACGCTCTTACCGAACTATCCCGTCAAAAACGTCCGTCGAATATCGCTCCGCGACTCTGGCAGGCCCAACGCGACGCTGCAGAAAGCCAGTTGTGCGACCTTCAGGAACAGATCAACTCCTACGAGCGGCTCCACATCGGGAAGAGCAAAGAACTCGTCCTTGAAACCGTGGAAGACTTGCCGAAGACGTTGATCCAGGCCCGCATCGCGTCGGGAATGACACAAGAAGGGCTCGCGCATCGCCTCGGAGTCAAGACTCAGCAGGTCCAGCGCTACGAGGCTACGGAATACGAGAGCGCCAGTTTCGCCCGGATTCGGAAAGTGATTCAAGCGCTTGGTCTGCGAATGCCCAAACCCGCTCGCCTTGTCCGGACTAACTGAAAGGGTGACCATCGGGGACTGGCGCAAACCAAAAGCTACTTCGCCCCCGTCACCACCCACTTGCCCACCTTCGCCGACTTGATCACTGCATCACACACCTTCTGCGTCTGCAATGCGCTTCGGAAATCAGGCTGCACCGGCTTGCCACTTTCAATCCCCGCCACAAAATCAGCCAACGCATTCAGAAACGTGTGCTCATAACCAATGCACGTCCCAGGCACCCAGTAATGCTTCATGTAAGGATGCTCCGGGTTCGTCGTGTGAATCTTCCTCCAACCCGTCAAATGGGATTCCGTCTTCTTCCCTGACTGCTTCTGCATGTACTCGAAGTACTGCAAATATTCCGGCTCTTCCAAATCGAAATAAACACTACCATCAGCACCGTTCAATTCAAACGTATTGAAATTCTTCCGCCCCCGCGCGTACCGTGTCGATTCAAACGTCCCCATCGAACCATTAGCGAACTCGGCCAGAAACATACATGCATCATCGATCTTCACCGGCTCCACTTTACCGGAAACTGCATGCTTGCGCTGCTTCACGAACGTCTCAGTCTTCGCCACAACACGTGTGATTGGACCGTTGATCCACATTGCCGTGTCAATGGAATGGGCCAGCAAATCGCCAGTCACACCAGACCCGGCGACCTTTGCATCCAAGCGCCATAACCCGGCTCCACCTTGTGGCACGTCCTCGGCAATGGTCCAATCCTGAAGGTAGGTTGCACGATAGTGGAACGCGCGGCCAATGCGGCCTTCGTCCACAATCTGCTTGGCCAATGCAATGGCTGGCACGCGGCGATAGTTGAACCAAACCATGTTTGGAACCTTCGCCTTTTCCACCGCCTTCACCATTGCCTCGGCCTGCTTCACATCCATCGCCAAAGGCTTTTCACACAACACCATTTTGCCGGCCTTGGCCGCAGCCAATGCGATTTCATAGTGCGTATCGTTTGGTGAGCCAATGTCGATTAAATCAATATCCGGCGCATTCACAACTTTGCGCCAATCGGTCTCTACACGCTCGTAACCCCAGATGTCGGCGAATGCTTGGGCCTTCTTCGGGTCGCGCGCGCAAACGGCTTTCAAGACGGGCCGATGCTGCACCGGGAAGAAATCGTTCAGTCTCTTATATGCGTTTGAGTGGGTACGGCCCATGAATCCGTAACCAATCATTCCTATGCGAAGTTCTTTTGCCATTATTTGTTTTGATCCTCTTAATTCCCGTACTTGGAGATTAGGCCATCCAAAGCAGTCTTGCAGGTTGCGGTGGCCGCCCAGGCATCGGGCCAGAAGCATAGGTCAATGGTCCACCAATCGTGAGAAAGCCGCGACGCCTTCACCAGTTCCGGCATGATTTCATCGAAGTTCAAAACGCCCATACCGAATGGCGGATGGGCTGAGGTTTCATCTTCGCCCTTAGCATCCTTGTGGCATTTGTTGTCGGAATCAATGACGTGAATATGATTGATGCGGCCGTTCAGCATACGGATCAGTTCCACTTGATTGGCGAATACTTCTTTCTCGCCTTCCTGTCGCGCACCCATCACGCCCACCATCTGGCCATGGCAGGTATCGTATTGCAGGCCGAAGTTGGCCTTGTCCACTGCATCGTGAATGCGCACAACATCGCTAGGCTTGTTGAACGCAAAGCCCGGTTCAAATTCCCAGGTGACGTACTGCCCGCGAGCAGCTGCAATATCAGCGCAAGCTTTCCATGCCTTCACCACGCGGGCCAACGCAGTGGCGTAGTCTATTTCCCGATGGATGGTGGGCGGTTGCACACAATCAACACGAATGCCTTGAATGCCCAAATCAGAAGCGAAAGCAGAGTTCTTATCAAACTCGGCGATGTACTTTGTAGCATCGTCAGTATTGATCAGCTTTTCCCCCCACAAGTTGGCAGCCAGGCCGGAAAAACCCAATCCGTATTCTTTCATCTGCGCTTTCAATTCGGTGCGCTGCGATGCTTCAGGCATCGCTCCACCAAAGCCTTCATTCGATCCGTTGGGATTGCCGGGATTGGGGTGCGGTGGGAATCCACCCAACTCAACACCATCAAACCCGAGGGTCTTCAAAGTCTTGCACACCGTATCAAAATCGATCGGATTGCTGCCATATGGTCCTATTGTGTAGGCCCACGATCCTATGGAACTGCGCTTGCTCATTTAGCTAAAAGCTCCTTACCTGATTAATTTATTGCAATAGGCGGCGAGCGGCTTCCACCCCACCTGCCCTTTGAATTCCCGGAACAAAAAAGTCCCGCAACAACTCTTCATCTGTACCACTATAATCCTTAGGGAATGTTGCTTTTGTAGTTGGCGATACGGCAGCGGCGAATGCCGCCCAAACCTGACCGGCTTCCATGCCCTGTAACTCTGCATCTTTATGCCCGTTCAATTCCAACCATCGTAAGGCCGTTAAAATATCCTGCACACGTTGCGCATCGTCGGTGCGCTGGAAAGTGGAATAATACTTGCCGGCATCCTCTCGCCAAGTTCGCGCGGCACCGGTTTGATAGGTGTCCAGCAGAAGCACACTGCGGCCAGCGGCGATCATCCTTTGGACAGACCGTTCCTGCTCAGCAATGGCGGATCCGCCTGGATGCACCACCACCACTGCCCTGCCCGTCCCTGGAAACCAGCGTCCGGGCACACGATCCCCCACTCGCGGCCTGCCCATCACAATTAATTGTCCGCCAACAATTGCCTCCACCGAATCCGGCCAAACTGCCCCAATGGTCCGCTGCATTCGGTCGCGCAAGGCGTCTTTGGAAAGCGCGGCAGTTTGCTCCGTTCCGCGTCCACGCCAGTTGTCGAAAATCTTGGCGAATGGCAAAGCGCCTTCCGGCAATGGACCCGCCAGCAGTTCCTCCAGTGCAAACTTCCGGATGGTCCCTTCCTTCCAACCGCCACTGGCCCCCTGCATCTTTCTGGCGAAAAAATCGTAGACCGCTTCGCGGCTGGCCTGGTTGTAGTTATGTGGTGCATCAATTTGCACCACCTCCACATCACTCTTATGGTCATAGAGTTCAAAGATCGATTGAACGCGACGGAATTCGTCGCGCGGCACATTGCGCGTCCAATCGCCGGTTGCCGAAACCAGCAGCATCGGGCGCGGTGCCATCAACGATGCTACTTCCACGTTGTAAGTGCCAACTCTTAGGCCTGGCGCATTCTCGCAAGGGGAACCGCCCTGCATAATCGCCGAGACCATATTCACTGGCGCAGAGAATCGGATGCGGTCATCCACGGCTGTCAGCAGAAATGTTTGCGTGCCACCGCCCGATGCTCCCGTGGCACCCAGGCGTGACTTGTCCACATCAGCCAGGCTTTCCAGAAAATCAACCACGCGGATGGAATTCCAAAGTTGGAGCCCAAGCGGACCGAAGCTCCACAACTGCTCGGTTGGATTTCCAAACACGTGCGGCGTCTGCTTGGTATCCATATACCCAACCATGTCGTAAATGAAAACCACGAATCCATGCTGGGCCATGCTCACACCGCGGGCTGGAATATTTCCTAATTCCGTTTGCTCAGCCCGACCGTTGGTCCAGTGGCCGTGCGGAGAAACGATACCCGGAAAGGGGCCCTTGGGTCCTTTGGGCTTGTACAAATTTCCCGCCAAAAAATAACCTGGCATGGTCTCCAGCCAAACTTTGTCCACCGTATAAGTGCCCCCATCAAAGCGTCCAAAAATGCGCGGATTCAGCGGAGTCTTTTGGGGCATGGGATCAAGGCCTGCAGAAAGCAGAATCTGTTGGCGCAGGTCGGCCTTGCGCTTCTGCCAGGAAACCAATGGACCGGGGTTTGGCCACCTGCTGTAGATCTGCTCACTGAAATCAGTGTTGGTTCCGCTTACAAGTGTATTGCGAATATCGAAACTGGGAACTTCCGCATGCGCAGAAATGGAAAGCAACAAGCAAACGAAAACAGCTGAAATTCTCATCAGGAGAGCATTCTATCAAGAAGGGTAAGGGGAATGCCTAAGGACTAAGTAAGATTTATACTCAAGTAAAACAAATGATTTACTTTGTTTACCTTACAGGCAAAGTTTTTTTGAAGTTTTCTTCACAAATCGCCGATAAAAGCTTGGAAGAAACAGCTTGGCAACGGTATTCTAACGTTGGATCTCATTTTGAGTAAAGGTGGCAAATCAGTGTCAGAACAAGGACTGCCGGAGAGCATTCATATGGACATGGTGGCGAGCGATGCCCACCTGACTCAGTTCAATAAATTAATTACGGAATTGTTACGCGGTACATTGACGCGCAATACATTTCGTCCCTGGGAGATTGAAATTCTTCTGGATATTGAAGGCTGCAGTTTGCGGGAAGGTGCCAAGCGGGAAACGTTGCGGCGTTACCAGAAAGCTGTGCAGCGGCAGATGGAAAAAGGGGCTGCCTATCCCATGCGGCTTTCCGATTATTTGGAAAACCCACGCCGTGCAGGCCGTCCTAATGCGGAGGCGGAGGATGTTGATATAGCTGAAGCCGTGGAAGCCACTCTCTAGTAATCAGGCTATCGCGAGCCGAAGGGGGACATGGGCGGCTGGCAAGTTCCACTTGTTTTGCGCTATTTTGTTGGTCATTTTTTCTCAACTGCCGTTTTTAGAAACGCTTCGCCCCTGACCCAGCTTGAGGGTTTGCCAGACACTTTCATCCTCACCCGGGGAGAGCGGTAGAATCAAGCATGCAGCCCTACAAGAATTATTCCTGGATTGTATCCGACCCGGCGCTTCTGGGTGGCAAACTCGCGATCCGCGGAACCAGGTTGTCGGTGGCTCTGATCCTTGAATGCCTTTCTTCAAATATGACCTTGAAGGATATTGAAGAGAGCTTCGACGGAGCTTTTCCCGAAGAGGCGCTGTCTGAAGTGCTTCGGGTTGCCTCAGAATTGGCGGATTCCTTTCATGTGGCTGCTTGACGCCAACATCGATGTCCATTTGTATTCACTGCTTCGGGAGCTTGGAGTCAGCACGGAATCGGCAGCCTTTCGCGGGTGGAAAGCGCTCGAAAATGGACAACTCGTCTCCGCCGCAGTTGCGTCGGGATTTGATTGCCTACTGACTCGGGATAGCCTGTTCGGGGAGTCTGCATCAAAAGCGCTGAAGCAGTTTCCAGGCTTTGCAATCGTCGTTGTTACGCTGCCCCAACAACCGTGGGCAGCGTACAAAGTATCATTTCTCAATCAGTGGCATGTTCAACCCATTGTGCCGATCCACGGAAGCCTAACCAGTTGGCCGAGTGGCGACCGGGCTGATCAAGACTGAAAGCCAAATCGCAAAACAAAGCCATTTTGCCGATTTCCAGCAACTAGAAAACCACCGGTAACAACTACTGATCACCTGAATTTCCCCTCTTTTCAGTGGCATGCAAAAATGCACCCGTTGCGCTTTCAAAAACCTGTGAGACTATTTATTCAGGAAGACAAATTGCTGGCCAGCAACTTCCCAAAAATTGAGTCCTCGAGGCAATAAAATCCTCTGGCGTTCTAAATTGAATCTGAATCGCAAACACGGCTTTGAGCACCGTGAATGCGAGCCCTAAAGCAGGCTGTTAGTGATTTGCAGCCCAGAAGATGAAACAAGGAACGCCAGTTGAAATGAATTTTGCATTTCCCATTTCGCGAGGCTGTAGTGTGTTTGTTTATCTGGCACCAAGAGCCCGATCAAACATTGCGGTGAAATCATCAATATCCGATTTCCCGATATTCAAAGGCGGCGTGATGCGGAACACATTTCCGTGCAATCCGCCCTTTCCTATTAATAAGCCTTCGCGCCGGCAAGCCTCCAAAATTCGCGCTGTTTGCTTGGTTGCGGGCTCCTTCGATTCGCGATTCGTTACCAACTCCACCGCCTGCATTAATCCCATGCCACGCACATCGCCAACGATTGGATGCTTTTCTTGCAGCTCCAGCAATTTTCCGCGCAAGTACTCGCCTTGAGTAACGACGTTACTCATTAACTGATGCCGTTCAATAAAATCGATCACTGCTCCGGCGGCAGTCGATGCCAGTGGATTGCCGCCAAACGTGGATATAGTTAAGCCTTTCAGAGAATCGGCCACTTCAGGCTTGGCGATGGTTACGGCAATTGGAATCCCGTTGCCCAATCCTTTTGCTGAAGTGATGATATCCGGCACAACGCCCCAATGTTCAATTCCAAACCATTTCCCCGTTCGACCCCAGGCAGTCTGCACTTCGTCAGCAATGAACAGGCCACCATGAGCCCGGACGATCTCAGCCGCAATTTTGAAATACTCCTTTGGCGGAGTAATGAAACCACCAATCCCCTGAATTGGTTCCGCAATGAAACCAGCCACGCGTCCTGACGTGCTGGTTTGGATTAGGTCCTTCAAATCCTGTGCGCAACGAACTTCGCAGTCAGGATAGGTAAGCCCAAACGGACAGCGGTAGCAATACGCGTTGTGCCCATGAACAAATCCCGCTTGGGGATGCAACGACTGACGCCACTGCTGCTGACCATTCATCGCCATGCCCGAACCGCGTCCGTGATAGCCGTGCCTGAGTGCAACAATTTCAGACGAACCGGTATAGCAACGTGCAGTCAAAATAGCAGCATCGTTAGCCTCACTTCCCGAATTGGTGAAGAACGATTTCGTCAACTGTTGCCCGGGCGTGATGGTTGCTATCTTCGCAGCAAGGCGGGCTTGCGGTTCATTGACGAACAAAGTGGAAACATGTTGCAACTTATCCAATTGTTTGTGAAGTTCAGCGTTCACTTCGTCGTTGGCATGGCCCACGCTAACCGTGACAATGCCGCAAAGAAAATCCAGATATTGTTTGCCATCGGCGTCCCAAACATATTGATTTTTAGCATGGGTTAACAGCAACGGTTCTTCAAAGAAGTGGAACACGGAAGGGAACAAATGTTCCTTGTGTGCCAATATAATTTCGCGAGGACTCATTTACATCTATGTTCCCATAGCCAGCAGCGCGCCCCAATGAAATCCCGCTCCAAACGCGGCAAAGCAGACGGGAACGCCGGGCCTGAACCCTTCCGCTTGGCACCACTCGTCAGCGGCAATCAGCATGGAGGCCGACGAAGTGTTTCCATACCTTGCGATGTTGGAATAAAATCGATCCGGGCTCACTTCTAAGGAGCCGGCAATTTTCAAAATCAGATTCTGGTTGGCTTGGTGCATCAGGAATACTTGGGCCTGACTGACAGCCAGACTGTTCCTTTCAAACACGCCGGTGATCACTCGCGGGATCTTGCGGGTTGCCTGCAGAATCACCGCCCGGCCGTTCATTTGCAGTGGGCTGTTGAATTCCACTTTCAACTCATCGGCAAACGCACCATCACTGTGCAGTTCAGAATCTACTATGCGCGCAACGCCGCTATCGGGGGTAACCAGGCACGCCCCTGCACCATCGCCGAAAAGAACCGCAATACCACGATCCATGGGCTGGCGCATCACAATTGACGACATTTTTTCCGCACCAATCACCAGAATGTTCCCGCTAGTTGTAGCCAGTTTGCTCGCCAAGGAAATGCCGAATAGCGAGCCGCAGCTAGCCATGGGAAGATCAACGGCAGGAACGGAATCAAGCCCCAAAAGATGAGCTACCTTTGATGCTGGGCCCGGAAACTGACGTTCGCTGGATCCACTTGCAACAAGAATCATGGAAAGATCTAAAGGCCGCAGCCCAGCGCTTTCCAAACATTTCAATCCAGCTTTGTAGGCCATGTCCGCAACGGTTTCCTCCGCTGCGGCAAATCGCCGTGACTCAATACCTGACACGTTGCGAATCCATTCAGAATCACAACCCACCAGCGCGCCTATTTCCTCATTCGAAACTTCTCTTGCCGGAAGATAGCTTCCAAAGGCCTTCAAAAAAGCCACCGGGCTAGTGCCCCCACCCAGCTAGGTTTTCCTCAATGCGTTCCACGCTATCGAATTTCCGGGGATTCAAGGCAGAATCAGGAATTTTCAAATTGAATTTTTTCTCGAGTGCAGTTACAAGATCGGTTAAGGCAAAGGAATCCAGCATGCCCGATTCAAATAGCGACTCATCCGCTCCCAGCTTAAATTCCTTGCCGGAAACGGTTTTTATAATCTGAATAATTTGTTCGCGCGTGGTCATGGGCGCTGTTAATTTTCTCCTGCTTTTACGGTGGGTTCGTCCCTTACCTTCAGGTAAGCGGAAAATTGTCCGATTAACTCTTTATACAATGCCGCGCCTAACAAACGGTAGCCCTGGCTTGTGAAATGCACATAATCCGATTGAGCAAAGCCCGCTGAAATCCATTGACGCATGGATCCTTTGCCGCCCATTCGTGCCCGAATATCAAGAAATGCAGCACCTGCTGTTGCCGCCGCCTGGCGCTGCGCTTCCACAACAATGTCGATGCCGGCCATCGGAGCCCACTGGCCGCGAGTGCGAATCCAGCGGTCGGGAGGGCCAATCACAAGCAGCGAGGCAGTTGGCGCGGCGCGCCGCATACGTTCCAGAACCTGCCCAAATGTGGAACGGTAGCCTTCTAAAGTTAAATCAGAATTTCCCGCTTCATTGGTTCCATATGCCAGCACAATCAAGGCTGGACTGCGACGATACATGTGTGCCCTTAGCAGTGGCTCATCCCAACCCAATAACATTCCCGCTTGAGCACCGTTAATCCCCAATGTCTCCCAAGTGACCCCGTGGGCGTTGTCCGTAGTCCAACCAAACAGGCGCACTGGTCTTGTGTCGAGGGTGCGGATAGCAAAGCGATGCTCACCCGGCTCTACTGGTATTTTCACGTAGCCTGGCGCACGATCCCCATCGGTGCCCACTTTGAATGGTTCCGCAGAATTCACGCGCAATTCAAAAGCGCCACCACCAGGTTGCTGCAGATATAGCAATTCAGCTTGTTGGCAATTTGCGTCCAGAGTGGCGGATTCATTGGGGTGCGTTGAAGTTGTAGCAATTCCTGCAAGTCCGTAAAGTCCATCTCCGCTGCGACCTATCAACCCATGCGTATACCAGCTTAATGGCCCATAACTTTTCACATCCATGCGGCGATAACCGTTCCAAGGCCGACCAGCATGCGAAAAGCCGGCGCCTCCATTCCCGAATCTGGCTTGAAACAATTCGCGAGTTGCGGCAGGCCAATCGTCGGAGGCAGCATGAGAATCGCCGTAATGCAGAATGTGAACCGGGGCTGCGATTTCGGGAAGTTTCTCTGCCCGATAAAGTTGCTCTAAGAAGGGAACCAGTGCCGCTGGATTTTCCATGGTGCTGGGTGCGTCCAACCACGCAGCGACTTCCTCTTTGGCTGTTCCCCGCTCGGCTGCTGCGGTAATTGAAGGCTTCTTAGCAGCACTTCTTTTCTTTCGAGCCGTAGCAGCAGGTGCAGGAGTGGCCAGTCCGGCACCGAATGCCGCCAGAAGCGCTACGCCAATTACCATGCCGCTATTTCTTCTCAAATTTCTCACGCACCAGATCCACTTTGTATTTGTTGTAGCCATCCAGCATTGCTTTATAAAGCAGATTCCCCACAAGTTTTGCGCCTGCCGGCATTGGATGAATTAAGTCGGCCCCAACCATCCGCGGTTCTGATTGATACCAGCGGCCCATGGTGCCCGGACCTCCCATGGCTTCAAATGTATTGAAGAATGCGCAATTCTTTGCAGCCGCAACTTTCTGTTCCAGGGTGACTAACTTTGTAAGTGCCGGAACACTTCCAATTTCGCCGCTTGACATATGCTGACCACGATCCATGGGGCTCATCACCAAGATGGAACTTTCCGGTACAGCTTTGCGCACACGGTCAATCACCCGGATTAGTTCGTTTTCAAAAGTCTTATCAACAAACGAAGGATACACACTTTCGTTAGTCCCATAGTTGATCACCACCAGGTGCGGAGCCGTTTGGCGCAACTGCGCGGCCCAATGCTCTTCACTAAACATTCTGGCCAGCAGCGAAATATAAGCACCATTCACTCCAAGACTGTTATAGACAACACCAGGAGTCATTTTCCCCAGGCGCATTCCATAGAGACGAACCCGCCCTTGAATCTGGCCAATTGAATAATCAGAAATGCCAGGGTTTACTGAATAGGTTACGAAGCCGGGTTTGGTCTCAGCGCTGTTTGTGCTGATGGTCGCGATCGGCGATTTGTCTCCAAACAAGACGAACGAACCGCCACTGGGTTGGGCCAAGTAAGAAACTTCAACCACAGTATGTGTGTTGTCCTTCACGTGCACGTTCGCCGTGGAATTCCACTGTCCAAAGAAGCTGACTCCACCCAAACCAAACTGTCCATCTTTGATGTTTGATTTGTTGGCCGGCTCCATTTCCCAACCTGCCCCGCTGATTTCCACGCCTCGATGTTCATACCATTCCCAAGGCTTGTCGATGAAAGTGAAGCCATGCCCCGCGTCACCAAATTGCTTTTGCAGCAGTGCGCGCACATCGGCGGTGATCAAGTCGGCAGTGGTTGGCGAATCTCCGTAGTGAAGGATACGCGTGATGCCGGGGGCCGTTTTCATTTCCGTTTCGTGGAGGGCTTTGTAGAAACGCTTTAGATTGCCAGTGCTGTCCTGAATCTTGTGAAGATCCGTTTTGTTGATGTCGGTATTGGGCCGCAACCGAAGTTGTTCAGTTTCTAAAGGAGACACCGATTGACCACGCGGGGCAAACTCCAGCACCTGTCCAACGTAGCGCCAATCCAGCACTTTATAGTCTTTGAAATAAGGAATGAAATCGGGGATAGTCAACATCACGGCCAACATAGCCGCGGTTTGAAGGACTTTAATGGGATAAATGCTCATCTAGAATTTTGTGTAGATAAATGGTGCAGCACCTGTTGCTGCGACGTATTGAATGGCAATCGCAAGAAGCATTAAAGCAGTTGCCTGGGCGTAGAAAGGAATTCGTTCAAAGCTGGTCTGCGAAAAGTCGAACCACTCTTTTTTGACGTAATGACCCAGTATCGCAATCGCCAATACAATCCAGAGACCCGCTGAAACGTTGTCGAAGGATACTGTCAAGGAAGCTATGCGGCGGAGAATTTTCCAGGAACCTTGAAATGTTGAGGCCCGAAAAAAGATCCAGGCGAAGCAGACATACTGAACGGTGAAAAAGGTTGTTACCAAAGGGGGAAGCTTGCGGGGCACCTTGCCGCGGCGAACATCTAGAAAACGCACACCCGCCAGAGCCACCCCGTGCAGCAATCCCCAAACCAGAAAGTTCCAACTTGGGCCATGCCAAAAACCACCGATCGCCATGGTCAATATTAGATTAATATAGGGCCAAATTGTGGTTCGTTGACCGGGAAGAGAAAAGAATAAGTAATCCCGCAGCCAGTTGGATAATGAGATATGCCAGCGCCGCCAGAAATCAGCGATGTTGGCCGCAGCGTAGGGCGCATTGAAATTTTGCGGCAGCTTCACACCAAGCAAAAGAGCCGAGCCAATGGCAACATCGGAGTAACCGGAAAAGTCGTAGTAGAGTTGTACGGCGTATGCATAGACACCAATCAGTACTTCGCTACCTGAATATAGATTGGGAAAATCAAAGACCCTGTTCACCAGATTTTCTGCCAGGTAATCGGCGATCAACATTTTTTTCATCAGCCCCAAACCAATCAGGAAAAGAGCACGGCCTCCCTCAGCCGCATCCAACATTCGGGTTGTTTTTTCCAGTTGTGGAATTAGCGTGGAGACTCGTGTAATAGGCCCTGCAAGCGTTGTTGGGAAAAAGCTGACAGCGGCTAAATAGGTCAACAGGCTGCTTGTGGGTTTGGCGTCTTTGCGATAAATGTCTATGGTGTAGGTTAGCGATTGGAAGGCATAAAAGGAGATGCCCAACGAAAAAGTCCAGTTCCATTTGGGTGCCTCTGCTCCGACCATGCCTGCCAAATTTTCCAGGAAAAAAGGCATGTACTTGAAAGTGGCCAGCATCCCTAAATTCAGCAGCACGCTAAGCGAAACAAGCGTTTTGCGACGGTCAAGATTTGAGGACCGGAAAATCATTCCGCCTAAAGCAAAATCAATAGTGGAAGCAATGGGGATCAATGCAAGATAAAACAGATCCCACTTGGCATAGAAAAAATAATTCGCAAAAAGGATAATCGCCAAACCAGCTACACGGAACCGGGATAGGGGCCAATACAGCAGAAAAACTGCAATCAGAAAAAAGAAGTAAGCCGAACTGGTCAAAAGCATCGCGGAAGGATCGTCTGATTATAGCGGGTTAAGGCCAGCTACGATGGTTAAGAGTGCATGTTCTTCTAGTTTCAACTTATGAAATGGGACGTCAACCTTTCGGACTGGCATCGCCTGCGGCCTGGCTGCGCGAAGCCGGCCATGAGGTAACTTGCGTTGATCTGGCCGTTTCGCCGTTGCCCAGTAATGAGGCTGCCCATGCGCAATTGATCGCATTCTATTTGCCAATGCATACGGCAACGAGAATGGCACTATCCGTTTTGCGGCAAGTGAAAGAACTGAACCCCGATGCGCGTTATGTTGCCTATGGGCTTTACGCACCTTTGAACAAGAACTTATTGTTGGAGCGCGGAATAGATACTGTTCTTGGTGGCGAGTTTGAAGCGGAGCTTCTGGCCATTGCGAATGGCTCAAAAGCAAATCCAAATCCCTTTGAGTTAGTAAAGCTTTCCTTCAAAGTTCCAGACAGAACAGGACTCCCCAATTTGAGCCGCTACGCCAAATTGCACGTGAATGGCGAAGCGCGGACAGTGGGTTACACCGAGGCTAGCCGCGGATGCAAGCATCTATGCCGCCACTGCCCCGTGGTGCCTGTCTATCAAGGCCAATTTCGTGTTGTCCAATCAGAAGTGGTGATGGAGGACGTGCGCCGTCAAGTGGCAGCAGGGGCACAGCACATTACATTTGGAGACCCCGATTTCCTCAACGGTCCTGGGCACGCGCGCAAAATCGTCCAGCAATTGCATAGTGAATTTCCCTGGCTGACTTACGATGTGATTATCAAAGTGCAGCATCTATTGAATCATCCTGAGATGCTGCCTGTTCTCGTTAAGACAGGTTGCATGTTTGTGACATCCGCTGTAGAAAGTTTGGATGACATTGTTTTGGAAAAATTGGAAAAGCATCACACACGTGCGGATTTTCTAGAAGTGGTGATGCTATGCCGCGAGGCGGGATTAGGATTTGTTCCAACCTTCATTGCGTTCACTCCTTGGACTACGATTGCCAGCTATCGCGAATTGCTGCGGGTTTTGGCTGAAGAGGGACTCGTCACAAGCGTGGCCCCTGTGCAATTGGCTCTGCGATTGTTGATTCCGGCAGGTTCACGATTGCTTGAGTTAGAAGATGTGCAGAAGCAGGTGGAGGGTTTTGATAGCCAAGCACTAGTGCATCGTTGGCGACATGCGGACCCTGCGGTGGACGCTCTAAGTGCGAAGCTCCTCCAGTTGGTGGATAGGGAACAGAAACGAGGTACGGACCGCATGGCCATCTTCGCTGCCGTGTGGCAAGAGGCTGTGGGCACTGCACTGCCCGTGGATTATGGCATCATGCCTCGGGCAACTGTACCCTATCTGGATGAGCCCTGGTATTGTTGAGCGGAGCCAACTGAAGAGCAGGTTGCTCTTATATAAAATAACGAAACGAACAGGGTGGTCACTACGGACCAATTTCCACAAACTGAATGTGGTGCTTGCGGTCGGAAATTCCGAGTTTCGGGCCTCTTGAAAAGGTTAATTCAGAGCGGTTGTGATCCTCGGAATTTGCCTCCAAGTAAGCAAGCACTCCCGTGTCGAGGAACACTCGGCGGCCGCTTCTGATTATTCCATGCACTTCCTTCGCCAGAAGCCCGTGCCGGCTGAGGTCTGCCTTGCGCCAACTCGTACCCATATTAAAATACTTCATCCACCAGTTGTCACAGGTGAACCTGTCATAGTAGACAACCACATCGCCAGTCCATATTGCGCGTGCCTGTAAGGCAAGGTGGAGAGGTGGAGATGCCTCCACATGGGCGTACGGGCCGATGTACATAGCCAAATTCAGGGACGCCATCAAGACCACGAAAGCCGGAAGCGGGTGCGAAAGCTGGCGGCCGCGCAGATTGGTCCGCCGCAGCAGCGATCCCAACAGAAGAACGAACGCCGGAAGGCAGAACAGCCGGTAGTACGGATACTCGGTAAGCCATACCGACAAGAAAGCTAGAAAACCAGCCAGCCAAACCAAGGGAAAATGTACACCCGCTTGAAAAGTCCACAGCGGGCGGCGCCAATCCCGCTGCCAGAATGCGCGCACAATCGATGCCGCACAAAGCGCCACGATCACCGCGACTGGAATCAGCAGGCTGACGTCAATGTGACCCAGCGCCAGCGAGACCCTTCCACCGAACAACGTGCGCAGATTCGCCAGCAGCATGTCCGTTGCGTGTCCGAAGAACGGCTTGCGCGCCAGAACATCGGACCCGTTGGAGGTGATCCACGTAAGAAACATTATTGGATCGGCCGGACGCCGCAGCATAACGAACCAAACGGCCAGATATGCCCCTGCAACCGAGCCACCAGAAACCGCCATGTAGACGAGCACTCTGCGGGCGCGGGCGGTGCGGTTCGGCCAGGCCCGATGCGTCCATATCGCCACCAGCATCGCCGGATAAAAGCAGATCGCGATCTGATGGATCAGCATCGCCAGCGCATGGAACAGGCCAATCAATAGAACGGAAGGCCCCTTGCGCCTCGCCACAAGAAGCGCACAGATCATCAGTGCGGTGGTACCTGGCACATACGCGTTTGCATCGGTAGAAAATTTCCACCATGTGGCCGAGAACGCAAAAAGCAGCGTTAACCAGATGCTTACCATGTACCGTGCGGTTACACGCAGAAGCAAATGGAACAGCATGCAAGAAGCCGCAACGCTCGATAGGATGCTCCACAGTACCAATACGTCAAGCGCGCGGATCCCCGGGGCAACGCTCTTCAACGACAAATATATTCCCCGCCCAATGGCGTTGTACATCAGATGGTTAGGGTTGTAATAAACAGGCCCAAGCGCCTCACCGGAGAAATAGTGGCCGCTTTCGTCTTGTTCCACCCCCTCAATGTTCAGCGCAAATCCGATCCCGTCCCAATAGTGGTTACGGGTGGGCAGCCCGAAGTACACGAGCAGCAGAGAAAATGCTAAGGCACATGTAGTCAAGCCCCTAAGTGCAAAAGGCGTTCGGACAGACAAAATTTAGAATCCCATTACGACGTGAACTTGCCCCGAAGGGCGTTTTGATTAGTATAATCGATACTCGAAATTCGGTGTGAAATTATTTGTGGCGTCCAACAGAGAATTAATATTAAGAAGTTTTGGCGCGGGTGACAGCTCCAACAAGAATGAATCGCCGAATTCGATGAAGTTCTTTAGTTTACGGTCCGACGCCCAAGCTTCTAATCACTTTTTCAACGGCGCTGACGATTGCCTCTGGACTCTCTGATGGAATGTCGTGACCACTATTTAGAACAATAATATTCTCACCACGGCTTGAAAGACGTACTAACCGCATCTGCAAGTCTGTCCAAATCCTGGAAATTCCGCGTGGTCATGCTTGCTCATGCCATCCATCAGTAGTTCGTCAGAGTTCTTTCCAGCGGTGAGTACAATTAACGGTTTATCTTCGAAATTAGATGCAGCACGAGATTGTTCAGCACTCTCTTCCTGTTCCATAAATTCTAATTCGCTTGCACGCGCCTTCAGATACTTCGATTGAAGAATCAGGTAAGTAGTCCCTTCAATTCCTCCAGGAAAACCCCGAAACGCTCTGAGCTGCAGCAACACACGCGCCATTCCAAGTTCAATGAAAACCGGAGCCCAAGTTGCTTGGCTTTTGTAGCGGCTCAATTGCTGCGCGCCAATTTGCTTCCAGCCGACGGCAGCAACCAATACTGATCCTCCTGTGTGGAATCTACTAAAACGATTCCAGCTACTTGATCTGGAAATACGGAATTATAGAGCCGAACGGTGCACCCGCCAAAGGAATGCCCCACTAAAACAAAGCCGTTCGCCTGCATTCTTCAACCCGGTTCGCTGCCGCCATAACCGGCATGATCACAGGAACAGACACGGGTTAGCTTCGCTATTCTTGGTTGCACCCGATTCCATTGCAGTATGTTGTCGCCTAGACCGGCTTCAAGAATCACAGTCGGGCTTCCGGTGCAATTTAGTTTGAGCTTTGAGCCGCTGGTATTGAATAACCGGCCAAGCTCAGGGGTTTGCTTGGCATCAAGCTTGATAACAGTACAACAAATGGCTTAAAACAATTGGACTTGCCGTCATAGGATCAGCGCAATAGCATCACCCAAATGGTGAGACTGAAGTGCGTAAAAAAGGTCGCCAAAAATGACACGGTACCCACGCCGCTACGCCTAGAGCTCTATGGATTTCATTCGGAGTTCTGTCGCTTCAGGCCATGGAACCATGTCCCCGTTGGCTCGCGATACCCTGATCTTCGAGACAGTCAACTGCCGTTGCTAGGTTCAAGGTGTTAGCGATTGCCTGATACAGTGCTCCGGTTATTCCGAGAACAAACAGTATTCCGACGGCATTTCGCAGCCACCGAATCTTGTTGCATATTTAATTTAACTATCTTAGTAACTAACAATGGGTTTCAATTCCCTCGCGCTTGAACTGCTTCTTCCACAATGGCAATCAGTTCCTCTCGGGTCAGCGTGATCTTCCCCGATTGGCCCAAATCTTCAGCAACCACCGGGCACCCTGGCGAGGCCGCAGCTTTAGAAACCACTCCATAGCGTGTCCGCGAATCAAACAGCTTGTCCACTTCCTCGCGCGGCAGAACCTTAGGACCGCCCAACAACTCGCTGACCAACGCTATGCGAGCAGTATGTTCCAATGTTTCCATTTTGAAAAAAGCATTCCATAAATCGCTGCCATAACAAACTGCACCATGATTGGCCATTAGCAGCGCATCGTATTTGGGAATGTAAGGAACCATGCCATCTGTCAAGGCAGGAGTACCGGGTAGGCCGTATTCAGCCAGAGGAACACAGCCCAAGCCAATAATCACTTCCGGCAGAATGGCCAAATTCAAGGGCCGCCCGGCAACGGCAAAGCCTGTTGCAACGGGAGGATGGCAATGCACCACAGCACGCACATCCTGGCGCATAGAATAGATGGTGAGGTGCATCATGATTTCACTGGTGCGCTCTCGCTTACCTTCAATCTTGTTGCCATGCATGTCGCAGATGATCAAGTCATCGGGCTTCATCATACCTTTGGAAATACCGGTAGGCGTGCAAAGAACACGTGCCTGGTCCAAACGGTAACTGACATTACCGTCGTTTGAAGCCACCCAACCTTTTTGGTAAATCAGCTTGCCGATCTCAACAATAATTTCGCGCAGTTCGCGCTCAGTCAACGGCATTGGAATCCTACGATTGTAACAAACAGGAAAGCTAAACCCTTGGAACAGACCTGACATTGCCAGCTACAATCGTGCAACAAATTTGGGGTCATATTGTTTTTACCTGATCATATGCCAAACCAACGTTAGAATGGTAGGAAAGCATGAATTGGACGACACGTGGATAAACGAAGGATGTGCCCGAATTGCCGGGCAATGATTACCAGCGACGATAAAGTTTGCCCTTATTGTGAAGCGCAGGTGGGTTCCAGAGCCATTGATTTAAGGGCTCCAGACAATCTAATGGGGGGCTTGATGCCCGCCAACCGGTTTGTGACTTCACTGCTTCTACTGGTGAACGCAGCTATATTTCTGACGGTTTACATTTCCGACAACCAGGATTTCGTCCGAACAGCGTATAAGAATGGACGCGGGATTTTGCTTGGCGGCGAATGGTGGCGTTTGATCACCGCCGGATATTTGCATGCCAACTTGTTGCATATCGCCATGAATGCCTGGGCAATTTTCGATATGGGCGCGTTTGTGGAAGATCTAATCGGGGCCAAGCGCATGTTCACCGTCTTCACGGTGGCAACTGTTAGTGGATTTCTGCTTAGCTCGTTTTGGAACCCTGTGATACCCTCGCTGGGCGCCAGCGCAGGAGCGTTCGGATTAATAGGCGCGCTGATCGCTTATGGCGTCAACTCCCGCAGTTCGCATGGCCAGGCGATTAAGCGCTACTACATTGAGTCTGCTGTTTTCGGAATTGTTGTGGGGTTGATTGGTATTTTTCCCATCGATAACGCCGCTCACCTGGGTGGACTTATCGGCGGATTCGTAACAGCCTGGGTTGCTGGTGAGCCCCGACTTGTCAACGATTGGAAAGAAAAGATATGGACCGTGGGCTCAGCACTTTCGTTGATAATTACGCTGGCTGCATTTGCCCGAATGTATTTGCGTTTTATTGAAATTTCAACTATCAATCGGTAGTGGTGGTAAGCACACTATTGATGTTGCCTCACCTGTCCAGCCGGGATCGAATCGACAAGTTACACTTTACGATGCGTCCGATGCGTCCCAAACTGGAACGGCCTTCGTGACGACAGAATATTGTTCAGCCAATTCAAGCGTTTCCTCAGTGACAGCCAGTACAAAGTCCCCCTGGCTGGCTTTCTGGAAATAAGATATACTCCATCAATCCGATGTCCTAATTATCGGAGCATTCGCTTTGGAGTTTCCATGTATAGAAAATCACTCTTGACCATTACACTCGCCTGCATGTTTGCTGCAACCACTCTCTCCGGGCAAGAGGTTCGCGCCAGCCTTTCAGGAATTATCTCGGACCCTTCCGGCGCACCCATCCCTGCGGCGCAAATCACCGTAACTAACATTGCCAAAAACACGCGCATCGTCAGTACTTCGAACGAAAGTGGCCTTTACAGTACGCCGCTGCTTGAACCAGCCGCCTACAAAGTGGTTGTGGAAAAAGACGGCTTCCGCCGTGTTGTGCGTGAAAGCGTGGTTCTGCAGTCCCTCGACAAAACACGGCTTGACGTGCAGCTGCAAATTGGCTCAGTCACTGATTCCATCACCGTCAACGATTCCATATCCCAACTTCAAACGGAAACGGCTAACCGCGATACGGCCATCAACAATCAACTGATCGCCAATTTACCCACGCAAGGCCGCAATCCTTTCCAAATTGCCTGGGCCGCGCCGGGAGTTTTCAAGGCCGGCGGCTGGCGGTATTTGCGCTCCTTCGACATCGCCGGGACTACGGGCTTTTCGGTTAACGGTGGTCGCAGCGGCGAAAACGAAGTGCTGCTTGATGGAATGAGCAACGTCCGTTCCAGCCGCACCGTAATTCACGTGCCGACGATGGAATCTGTGCAGGAATTCAAAGTCTTAACCAATACATACGACGCTCAATACGGCCGCACCGGCGGTGGTATCGTCACCATGGTTACAAAGTCGGGAACCAATCAGGTGCACGGCAACCTGTTTGAATATTTTCAGAACTCCAAGCTGAATGCTAACCAGACGGAATTGAACGCCGGCGGTATTAAGAAGTCTCCAAATAACATCAACTCATATGGCTTCTTCTTGTCTGGCCCCGTCTATATTCCCAAAATCTTCGATGGCCGCAACAGGATTTTCTGGACTATCTCACACGAATCGATGCGTCAACGCTCGGCCGATCCTGGCGTTGTGACCGTTCCCACCCTGGAATGGCGCACCGGTGATTTCTCCACTCTGCGCAACGCCCAGAATCAGGCGGTACTTATATATGACCCTCTTACCACCATCGCTGATGGAACGCGTCAGCCCTTCGCAGGCAATCGTCTCCCGGCTAACCGCATCACACCCATCGCCACAAACGCATTGAAGTTTTATCCGGGGCCAACATCGGAAGGCACTGGTCCGGCAAAAGTGAACAATTACCCCTACCCCTCCCGTTGGGTCGCCGACATGTTTCAATGGTCAGGACGGTTGGATTATCAGATTAACGCCCGCAACAACACCAACTTTCGCTATGGCCAGAATCCATTTACTGAATACCGCGGACTGGTCTTCATCAAAAACCCAAGCGACGTGAATCCTGCTGAGCCTACCGGCAACGCTCCGCTCATCCGAAATGGCCGCACGATTGGCTTCAATTGGACGTCCACGCTTACACCCACCACAACCTTTGATCTTCGTCTGGGCCTTAACCGCTGGGAACAGACCAGCGGCAGCTCTTATGGCAACGGCTACGATCCCAAATTGCTGGGCTTTGATCCCAACCTTGTCAGCCAGTTCACTCGTGTTGCTTTCCCCCGTTTTGACTTCAACGGTGTATACCAATCAATGGGCCCCGGCAGCCTTCTGAACGCGGGCAACAATGATACCTATACAATTCAACCGAACTTAAACAAGGTTGTGGGCCGCCATTTCCTCAAGTTTGGCTTTGAGGCGCGCCGTTACAACGACAACACCTTGAACCCTGGTGCTGCTACTGGGACTTACAATTTTGGAAAGAACTGGACGCAGGCTGTTTCCAACCGCGCTGATGCCACATCGGGAAACGAGTTGGCTACCTTCTTACTTGGCTATCCGACATCAGCTGCCGTTGACCGCAATATTGACCCTGCCTTTGTTCACTACTTCTATGCGGGCTTCTTCCAGGATGACTTCAAAATTTCCTCACGTCTCACGCTTAACCTTGGCATGCGATGGGATTATGAATCGCCAGCTTACGAACGCTATAACCGCATGGTGCAATCGCTTGACTTCAACGCCGCCAGCCCGATCGCAGCGCAGGCTACCGGCCTCAACTTAAAGGGCGCAGTTCGCTTCGCGAACACTGGTGGAGCTTCGCGTGGATCCTTCGCGCCTGATCGTAACAATTTTGCGCCTCGAGTGGGCTTTGCCTATCGCTTAACCAATAAGTGGGTTGTTCGCGGCGGGTATGGCCTTTACTTCCTTGGTCAGGATGCGACCGGTTCCAACCAGGGCTTCAGCCAGCGCACCAATGCCACGGTGACAGTGGACAACCTGGTTCCCGCAGTTACGCTCGCCAACGCATTTACTAATCAGGTGGGTGGCCGTCTTCTCCCGGCGGTTGGCAATTCCGAAGGTGCGGCAAGCTTTCTTGGCCAGGGCATTGGAGTAAATTACCAGAATCGCCCTTTGCCTTACTCTCATCAATACTCGTTCGATATCCAGCGCGAGCTTCCAGGCGGAGTGCTGTTTGAAGCTGCGTATGTGGGTAATCAAACGCGCAAACTGCCAATAAGTTCCACAGCGAATTACATTTCAGCCAGCGAGTTAAATCGCCGCACTGCTACTGGAGTAATCGACAATGCTTATTACAACGCACAAGTCCCCAACCCCATGCGTGGACTGATCCCCAACAATGCCGCTTTGAATGGCGCCACGATTACACGGCAAACGTTGTTGTTCACTTTCCCGCAATATTCGCCGTTGACAATCAGCAATGTGCCCATTGGCCGGCAGCGCTACGACAGTTTCCAATTGAAGGCTTCCAAGCGGTTCACTTCTGGTCTTACCTTCCTGACAAGCTATACCGGAGCCAAGACTCTGGAACAGATCAGCTTCCAGAACGTTCAGGATTTTAACGTCGCCACTCCGAACAATTCCGTTCTGGTCAAACAGTCCGCCGATCAGATTGACGTTCCCCGTAAGTTCAACTTCGCAGGCGTCTTTGAACTGCCCTTCGGCAAAGGCAAGCACTTTGCAACGAACATCAACAAGGTTGGCAACTTCCTGATTGGTGGGTGGGAACTGAATGCAAATATTACTTATATGAAGGGGCTGAATCTGAATTATCCGAATGCTGCACAAGCGACACCGGGCAGCGCTGCTCTTGATAACCCGACCATCGCGCAGTACTTCAACACCAGCCTTTGGAACGATTCCACCGGCAAGCGCGTTGGCACACAAGAGCCCTTCACGCTGCGTAACTTTCCGCTACGCTTTTCCAACGTCCGGCTTCCGGGCTATAAGAACTGGGATGCGTCCATCTCAAAGTACTTCCCTATCCACGAACGATTGAGAGCGCAATTCAAGTTTGAAGCGGTGAATGCTTTGAACCGTCCATGGTTCACCGGCATCCAGTCTGTGGACGTAACCAATGCGCAGTTCGGCCGGCTCAATCCTTCGCAGGGCAATTTGCCAAGGTTTCTGAAGCTTGGTTTGAATTTGCAATTCTAAGATTCAAGAGTTATTTGCTAACGTACTTGCGGGAAGCCCAGTTCCACCTTACTGGTGCTAGGGTCAGGCCAGCGGCTTGTGACCACTTTGGCTCGTGTATAAAAATGCACTCCCTCGGGTCCATACATATGCAAATCCCCAAACAAGGAGGCTTTCCAACCGCCGAAGCTATAGTAGGCGACTGGCACCGGGATGGGCACGTTAACACCAACCATGCCAGCCTCCACATCGAATTGGAATTGACGGGCAACGCCGCCGTCCCTGGTAAAGATCGCTGCCCCGTTACCGAATGGATTGTTGTTGATCATGCGCAGCGCTTCCTCATAAGTCTGCACGCGCACAAGGCCAAGCACTGGGCCGAAAATTTCGTCTTCATAACATTTCATCCCAGGCTTCACATTGTCGATCAATGATGTTCCCAGGAAAAACCCGTCGCCTTTAAATGCAGGTTCGCTCCGGCCATCGACGGTCAACTTTGCTCCTTCCTTCTCCGCTCCGGCAACGTAGGACGCAACTTTATCGCGATGCTCGCGGGAAATTAACGGACCCATCTCGTTGCCTTCCTCCATACCGGGACCCACCTTGATTTTCGCCATCCTTTCCTTGATTGCTTCAATCAGCGGGTCAGCTACGTTGCCCACGGCCACTACCATCGAGATGGCCATGCAACGTTCCCCGGCAGAGCCGTAAGCCGCAGAAACAGCCGCGTCGGCGGCCATGCCAATATCGGCATCGGGCAGTACCAGCATATGATTCTTGGCGCCCCCCAAAGCTTGCACGCGCTTACCGTGGCGGGTGCCGGTTTCATAAACGTACTTGGCGATGGGCGTCGAACCTACGAAGCTGATGGCTTTCACATCGGGATGTTCCAGCAGCCGGTCTACGGCAACTTTGTCTCCGTGAAGAACAGTAAACACGCCATCCGGCAGACCGGCTTGTTGCAGCAACTCAGCCAGATAAAGGGTGACGGTTGGATCCTTTTCCGACGGCTTCAGGATGAACGCGTTTCCGCAGGTGATGGCATTGGCAAACATCCACATGGGTACCATGGCGGGAAAGTTGAACGGCGTGATGCCCGCTACCACTCCCAGTGGTTGGCGGATCTGATATACGTCCACGCCACGGCTGACTTGTTCGGAATATCCGCCTTTAAGTAGGTTAGGAACTCCGCAAGCGAACTCGATGTTTTCGAGGCCCCGGGCAACTTCGCCCATTGCATCGGCAACAGTTTTTCCGTGCTCCATTGTCAGCAGTTCAGCAATGCGGCGTCGATTGGCATCCACCAGTTCACGCATCTTAAACATTACTTCGGCCCTGCGTGAAAGCGGTGTGGATCGCCATGCCAGGAATGCTTCCTTGGCGACGGCCACCGCATGGTCCACTTCTGCAACGCTAGCCAGATCGACATTGGCTTGAGGTTGGCCAGTGGCGGGGTTCCACACCACCGACGACCTGCCGGACTTTGAAGGAAACGGCTTACCGCCGATCCAATGATTGACGCTCCGTAGAGCGACTGCTGGTTCTTGTACCGTTGTCATTTTCTATCTCCCCGCACCAATCGTGGCCAGTTCGGAAGCCAGCGCCTGATCTACTAAATCAAGGCCTCTTTCTACAATATCCAATCCGTATCGTAGTTCCTCTTCAGTAACAATCAACGGCGGACAAATCCACAACATGTTGAAGCGGCTGAAGGCGTAAACGTGATTTTTCCTGAGGTGCGCGGCCAGCATGGCCATCTCCGGACTCGACCCGTTATATGGCGCAAGCGGTTCGCGGGTGACCTTGTCTTTCACCAGTTCAATGACAGAGAACAGCCCTTTATAACGCACATCACCCACGCATGGATGTTTGCGCTTCATCGATTCTAAAACTGAGGCAAGATACGCACCTTGCCTTTCCACGTTTTCAAAAACATGGTCTTCTTCGTACATGCTCAAGTTAGCAATGGCCGCCGCGCAAGAAACTGGATGGCCACTATAGGTGAGCCCGCCCCATAGCATATTGGTCTCAAAGTAGCGAGCAATGGCATCGGAGACAACCACGGCTCCAAGCGGCATGTAGCCACTTGTCAGGCCTTTGGCACAAGTAACAATGTCAGGTTGAATGCCATAGTGTTGGGTGGCGAGCCACTTGCCAGTACGGCCAAAACCACTCATCACTTCGTCGTCAATCAGCAGGATGCCGTACTTGTCACAAAGAGTGCGCAGCTTGAGGTAGTAATCGTCAGGGGGCACTAATAACCCATTGGAACCAGTGATGCCTTCCACTAAAATGGCGGCAATTGTGTTGGGTCCCTCCAGTTGAATAATTTCTTCAATGTGGCTGACGCATTCGCGATGGCAGGTCTCTACTTTCTGGCCGAACGGGCAACGATAGCAATAGGGATCAAAGACACGCACTATGCCGGGAACACCTGGTTCTACGGGCCATCGACGTGGATCGCCACTGGCAGTCATCGCTCCCATGGTGGCACCGTGATAGGAGCGGTATCGCGTAATGATCTTGTCGCGTCCGGTGAACAGCCGGGCTATTTTCATAGCGTTTTCGTTGGCTTCAGCGCCACCAAGCGTGTAAAAACTCTTGGCAAGGCCAGTGACTTCGGCGAGTTTCTTGCCCAGAACTCCACGTGGTTCCGTGGCGAAACTGGGGCCGGCGAAGCAGAGTTCGTCCACCTGCTTTTTGATAGCCTCAATGATTTTCGGATGTTGATGACCGGCATTTAAATTGATGAGCTGCGAACTGAAATCGAGCCACCGATTATCATCGCCGTCCCAAAACCAGACGCCCTGCCCTTTCTTCAAATGCATGGGGTTTGCAGTGCCTTGGACTGACCATGAGAAAAGAGTGTAGTCGCGATTTTCCTGAATGATTTCGGGGGATGTGCGTTGCATAAGACTGCCTTTATCGT
Organism: Bryobacterales bacterium; assembly: GCA_043745195.1. Taxonomy (GTDB): domain Bacteria; phylum Acidobacteriota; class Terriglobia; order Bryobacterales; family Bryobacteraceae; genus JANXSF01. The sequence continues at coordinate 54,381 of JAYTTF010000100.1, forward strand.
ATTCCTTACTAACGAAAGAATCAATGCTTGTTGGAGGGCAGGCCCCCTGGCCTGCGGCTGGCGCCCTCGCCAGCCTGTGTAGGGCTGGGAAACATTGCTAAGTTTTGGGAAATGCGGTTTGCTTGAGCAGCCGGACGAGGGCGTCCGGCCGCAGGCCAGGGGGCCTGCCCCCCAGTTGCCAAAAAACTGTGCAAATGTCTTAGAAAACCTCCTAAGGATTCAGGATCCAGTGCGCCGTTTTTGTGGCCAGCTTGTCCAGGGCGATGATTGCCATTTCCAGGTGCTCTTCGCTAGTGTCTTCAATTTTGTTATGGCTAATACCCTTCAGAGACTGGACGAACATCATCACCGATGGGATGCCGGCGCGGGCCACTTCTGCTGCATCGTGGAGCGGACCGGAAGGTAGACGGTGGCATGTGCCGGAAGTTTCTCTTACGGCCTGTTCGCAAAAATCGAGAAGCTGCGGGTGAAAAGGAACCGGTTCAATATTCCAGATTCGCGACCAATTCACAGTGCATTTTTCTTCAGCGGCGAAGCGGGCGCTTGCGGCTTGTGCTTCGCGGTACATCTGCGCCAACACATCAGCGGAAAGGTCGCGCTGGTCTAAAGTAGTTTCACAGCGGCCCACCACAGCGGTCACGATACCTGGAAACGTTTTCACGCTACCCATAGTGCAGACCGCATCGGGATGCTTGCCGGCGATAGTACGAATTTCAAGAGCTAGTTTGGCGGCGGCGGCCAACGCATCGCGACGAACGTTCATGGGCGTGGAACCGGAATGCGCTTCCTGGCCATGGAAGGTAATGGCGTGGCGTTCAACGCCCTTGGTGCCAAGTACCACGCCCAAGGGTAGGCCCAAATCTTCCAGTACTGGACCTTGCTCAATGTGCAGTTCAATGTAGGCTGCGGCGTTTTTTTGTCCCTGCTCCGCTTCGGAAAAACGGTCGATTTCCACTCCGCAACTGCGAAGTGCATCTTCCAGGCGAATACCGTCTTTGTCGGTTCTACCGCGATCAGCATCGATGGAATGTTTGCCGGCGAAGGCTGCTGAACCAAGAAGGCTGCGGCCAAAGCGGGCACCTTCCTCGTCTGCCCAATCGACCACGCAGATTGTTAAAGGTGGTCGGCCATTGTATTGCGCTGCGAAACGTCGAAGTATTTCGAGACCGGCGAGAAGATCAAGGCAACCGTCCAGCCAGCCACCGTTCGGCACCGAATCGATGTGGCCGCCAATCAGCAAGCACTTTTCGGATTCCCCGCGCAGAGTGAACCAACTGTTGCCCGCTGCATCGTAATGATGCTCAATGGGGAGGCCTGTGGTTTTCGCTTCAAACCAGGCGCGGGCCTTTAGCCACATGTCCGTCCAGGCAACTCGCTGGGCTCCGTTTTCGTCGGCCGTGAGGGTGCGAAGTTCTTTGAGTTCTTCGATGGTTCGTTTGGGATTGAGGCTCATAAATACGTAGGCTCTCGCTTGATTAACTGGCCTCGACTGCGTTCGCCGACGAATTTGCCGTCGCGTACTTGCACCTTGCCGCGCACAGTTACAGCAACGGGGCGGCCTTCAATTTCCATGCCTTCAAACCCGTTGTAGTCGTTGGCGACGTGCTGGTTGGCAGCGCGGATAATGCTTTTGGAGTTAGGATCGTAAACCACCAGATCGGCATCGCTACCAACTGCAATGGTTCCCTTGCGCGGGAAGAGCCCAAATATTTTCGCCGCCTTTGTACTGGCCGCTTCCACAAAACGATGAAGATCGAGTGGGCCGCGTTTCACGCCGTAAGTGTAGAGTAGATTCACGCGATCTTCAATGGCCGGAATGCCATTGGGGATATTTGTGAACGCATCTTTTCCAAGCATCTTTTGCGATGTATCGAAGGGGCAATGGTCGGTGCCCACCGTATCGATCATGCCGGCGGCCAGCGCATTCCACAACACCTTTTGATTCCGTTTGTCACGCAGCGGCGGGGACATGACGTGCTTCATGCCTTCCACGCCTTTGCGTTCGGCATACGTTTTGTCCAACATGAAATGAGGAATAACGGATTCCACAAAAAGTCGAACACCGCGCGACTTGGCAGCGATGGCGGCCTTCAATGCAGGCTCACACGAAAGGTGGACCACATAGCCGGCTGCTCCGGTATTTTCAAGGAAGGTAGCGAAGCGGCCTGTGCCTTCTGCCTCCACCGATTCGGGCCGGCTTGGTTCGTGCCACTCGGGTCCGGTTTTGCCTTCCGCAATCAGGCGTTGCTGCAGCTTGCCAACAAGTTCAGCATTTTCGCAATGTGCGGTAACAATGACGCCGAGCTTTTTGGCGAGATTCAGAGTGAGGTACATTTCACGATCTTCGACGCCGAAGAAATTTTGATAGGCAAGAAAAATCTTGAAAGAGCTGATTCCGTCGGCCACAATTTCGCGCAACTGCGATTCCGTCTCGTCCCCAAACTTGGTGACCGACATGTGAAAGGAATAGTCGCAGGCACTGTGGCCTTCAGCCTTGGACTTCCAAAGATGATACCCTTCCAGCGCGTCTTCGTTTCGATTCGGGCAGCACATTTCGATAAATGTTGTAGTGCCGCCAATGAGCGCCGCGATGCTGCCTGTTTCATGCGTATCCTTGGCGAAGGTGGACATGAAGGGCAGGTATATATGGACATGCGGATCGATGAAGCCGGGGAACACCAGCTTGCCGGCGGCATCGATCACTTCAGCATCAGGGGGTGCTTCCAGGTTTTTTCCGATGCGCGTGATGGTTTCCCCTTCAGCGTAGATGTCTGCATGAAAGCGGGAATCGGCCGTGATGACTTCGCCGTTCTTTATGAGTAGAGCCATGATCGCCTCCTAGTGAATGTGGATGCCAGCCTTATCCCTGTACTGTTTCATCTTTTCCCAATCTTCAGTTACTGCAGGCTGAGTCTTGCAGATATCATCCCACGTGACCGATTGGCGACCGGAAGAAACTTCCACCATTTCGATGCAATGGTCCACCGGGCAGACGTTGTAGCAAAGGCGGCAACCAACGCAATCTACTTCTCGAACTATAGGCTGAGGCCGCGTTGCAACCGCTGCCTGCTTGCCATTGGAACACACATCATAGGAATGCGGAGCAACCAATTTCCCATCAAAACTCATCAAATCGATGCACTGGTGCGCCGTATCATTACAGGCGATATAGCAGATGTCACATTTGATGCACTTGGCCGTATCGATGCGGGCAACGGCGCGGAAGGAAAGATCGAAGTCCTTAAAATCGGAGACACGATGGAGACTTTTCCCGATGACATCATCCAGCGTGGCCATGCCTTTGGAATCCATCCAATTGGAGAGGCCATCGCACAAATCTTCCACAATGCGGAAACCATAGTGCATCACAGCGGTGCAAACCTGCAAGCTGCTTGCGCCCAACAGTAAGAACTCTGCGGCGTCCTTCCACGTGGCAATGCCTCCCATGCCGGAAATGGGAATGCGCGACCCAGACACAACAGGATCTGTCCCCAACGCGGAAAGCATATTCAAGGCAATGGGTTTTACGGCGGGCCCTGCATATCCGCCGTGTCCACCTTTGCCACCAATGTTGGGGGTCATCTGGAGCGTATCCAGATCAACGCCGATGATGGAGTTCACTGTATTGATCAACGACAAAGCAGACGCCTTGGCGGCCACTGCTGCGCGAGCGGGCATTACGATGTTGGTGATGTTGGGCGTAAGCTTAACGATGACGGGCAGCTTGGATACTTCCATTACCCAGCCGGTGATTTGTTCGCAATATTCCGGCACTTGGCCAACGGCGCTGCCCATGCCTCGTTCGCTCATACCGTGGGGGCAGCCGTAGTTCAACTCAATACCATCAGCACCGGTATCTTCAATCTGCCGGATGATCTTGTGCCAAGCTTCCCGCGTTGATTCCACCATGGCGGAGGCAATCACTGCGCGGTCTGGCCAGGCGCGTTTCACTTCAGCCATTTCACGGAGATTCACTTCCAGCGGGCGATCGGAAATCAACTCAACGTTGTTGATGGCCAGCATTTTTTGATTACCGGAATGCCAAGCTCCGTAGCGGTTGGAAACATTTAAGACCGGGGGGCCGATTGTTTTCCAAACTGCGCCGCCCCAACCTGCTTCAAACGCTTTGTGGATTTGCGCACCGGAATTGCTTGGTGGAGCCGAGGCAAGCCAGAACGGATTCGGCGATTTTATTCCGGCAAAGCGCGTGGTGAGATCAGCCATGAGTAAGGCTCCTATGAATGGACTGGGCTGCAAGCTTGCCATCTTGAACAGCCATTACTGTGGAGGCCGAGCCTTTAGCGCGAATGCAATCGCCGCCGCTATAGACTTGGGGGATGTTGGTCATGAAGTTGTCATCCACCTTCAAATATCCTTTGTTCGTGGTAAGGCCCAAAGCTTTGGCGATCGCCGGCTTTTCCTGTCCGATGGCTTTCACCACTTGATCGGCGGGCAGAAGGAAATTAGTGTCCGGCAACAATTCGGGGGTTGGGCGGCCGGATGCGTCGGGGGCGCCAAGTTTCATTTGGCCGCAAAGCAAACCCTGGGCCGTTGCAGCTAGAGGTTGCGTTAAGAAACGAAACTCCACCCCTTCGCTTTTTACGAATTCGTATTCGTGCGGATAGGCGGTCATCTGGCGATCTGTGCGGCGATAAACCATGGTGACCCGTTCCGCTCCAAGACGCTTGGCAATTGTTGCGCAATCGATGGCAGTGTTGCCGGCCCCGATGACGATGACGTTGCGGCCGATGTGCATTCCGCCGGGATTGAGCTTGCTCTGTTCGATGTACGCCAGCCCATCGATTATCAACTCTTCGCCGGGAATGCCCAGCGCGGGAGTTGCACCTAAGCCGATGCTGAGAAACACTGCCTGAAAATTGCGGCGAAGGTGATCCAGTTCAAGATTGGTGCCGAGTTCAAAACCGGTTTCAATGGTGACGCCAAGGCGCTTGATCATTTCCACTTCAGCCAGCGCGGCCTCCACCGGCTCACGCAAGCCGATGATGCCGTAAGTGGAAAGGCCGCCTGCCAGCATTCTCTTTTCGTAAATTGTAACTGAGTGGCCCATGCGAGCCAACTGACCTGCACAAGACAATCCTGCTGGCCCTGCGCCAACCACTGCAATGCGCTTTCCTGTTGGGGGGCCAGCGTGGATAACATCGATTGACTTATCGCGAACATAGTCCATTGAGTAACGTTGCAAGCGACCAATGGCGATGGGCTTGTGCTCTGCGCCAAGCACGCAGGCACCCTCGCAAAGTTCCAGCACCGGGCAGACGCGGGCGCAAGTTGATCCCAAAAGATTCGAATCCAAAATCGTGCGGGCGGAACCGATTAGGTTGTCGGTGGAAATTTTCTTTATGAAACGCGGAATATCGATGTGGGTTGGACATGCGTGAGTGCACGGCGCGTCGAAACAGAATAAGCAGCGATTCGCTTCAACGATGGCTTCATGGGAGGAAAGTGGTGGAACTTGTTCGGCCAGCGCCTGCCCGGGGGTAACAGTCTGTTGCAATAGCGTCTCCTCTTTTTAGATTTAAGCGCAAAACGGACTCGCTTCGGCGAAGCGCCGAAGCGGCCTTTGCGCTTATAAGGTATTACAAGGCATCGGACACTACGAGGCCGATGCATCACCTTGGGGAAGTTCTTAGTTCCTACAGTTTATCGTGATTGTCCAGTTACTTTCTCATAAGGCCCCAGTAGATGAGGCCGGAAACGAGGAAGCCCACGAACCAGGCATAGTCATACAGCCACCGCAAATCTGAAATGACCAAGCCGATGAGGGCAATTGTGATGCCGATGACAAGGGCGATCATGGCTTTATAGTTGACACCATTTGAGTACTCATATTCGCCGCCGCGGCGGTACAGATCGGCCACATTCAAGCTGCGGTTGCGCACCAGAAAGTAGTCGAAGATCATGATACCGGCAATGGGGCCAAGCAGGCCGGAATAGCCGACCAGCCATCCGAAAATATAGGAACTGAAATCGGTCATCAGCTTCCAGGGCATCATCGCGATGCCGAGTACGCCGGTGATCAAACCACCGGTGCGGAACGAAATGAGGCTGGGCTTGAGGTTGGAAAAATCGTTGGAAGGCGACACTACGTTGGCGGCAACGTTGGTGTTGAGCGTGGCTACCAGAAGGGCAACGAGTGCGATAAAGGCAATCGTGGGTTGGTTAAATTTGCCGAGCAAAACTACTGGGTCCCAGATTGGTTCGCCGAAGATGACGGCGGATGCGGAGGTGACCGCAACGCCGATGAACGAGTAGAGCGCCATGGCGGCTGGCAGGCCAAGCGCTTGCCCCAGCATTTGGGCTTTTTGAGATTTGGCATAACGTGTGAAATCAGGAATATTCAATGCGACGGTGGCCCAGAAACCGACCATTCCGGTTAAGGAGGGAATAAAGAAAGACAGGAATTCACTGGTGGTTTTGAATTTACTTGGGGCGCTGAGCACTGGCCCCATACCTCCTGCTTTTCCCGTGATCCAGAACAAAAGCAGGAGTCCGACAAGCAGCATGAAGGGAGCGCCGATACCTTCCAGGATCTTGATGGTTTCAATCCCGCGCCAGATTACGAATATGTTGAGAGCCCAAAAAGAGAAAAAGCAGATCCAGATTCCTCCTGGTATTTGGGCAGAAGCGGGCCAAAATATTTGAAGCATGGAATAGATGGCTTGGCCGCCAATCCAGGTTTGAATGCCGAACCAGCCGCAGGCGACAAGTGCCCGAAGGACCGCCGGGACGTTTGCACCTCGAACACCGAATGAGGCTCGGACGAACACGGGAAAGGGAATGCCATATTTTGCGCCGGCGTGGGCGTTTAGCAACATTGGGATGAGGACGATGAGGTTGCCCAAAAGGATTGTGCCGATGGATTGCCACCAATTCATGCCGCCGGCAATCAACCCGGAAGCGAGCATGTAAGTGGGGATGCAAACCGACATTGCGACCCAGAGCGAAGTGTAGTTATAGACGCCCCAGGTGCGCTTTTCATTGGGTACAGGGGCGAGGTCTTCGTTGTAGAGTGAGGGGTCTGGATTGAGGATTGCCGGGGATTGGTCCATGCTGAGTTGTAGCAGAGCACGGGATGATGTGCAAGTTTGGGCAGGCCGCAAACCGCCATCTCAGTTGTCCATTCATATTTTTGGGCGCTGGAGTTGAGTGGGAGTCGCAGTTTTCGCCGCCTTCTGTTCCTTAAGCTAATAGTTTAAGAAGTTTGGATGGGGGTTGAATTGCATCAACGGAATACTTCATCCAATCGCCAAATAAGCCGCAATGCTTCGGACCACCCAGTCTCTGCGAAGATGTCAAAGAGATTGAGTAAATGTTGCAGGCTTTCAGGCTCGCGTAGCTCATCCCGATGGTCTGCAAGAAAGACCTCTACCAGACGCTTTTCAACCAGAACGGCGAGCCCTTAAAGGTGAGGTCCCGCTATAGGTGAAAGCTTTTTGCGCCGCTATTTCTGATACTTGATGCGCCAAATTTTGTTGTTCCCGTCTTCGGAAACAAGCAGGCTGCCATCGGCCATTTGAAGAATTCCAACGGGACGGCCCCATACTTCTTTCTCGCTTTCGCCCATCATCCAACCAGTGGCAAAATCTTCACGAGGTCCCACCGGACGGCCAGCTTTGAAGGGAATGAAATTGACGGAATAGCCAACCCGCTTTGCACGATTGGAAGATCCACGGAAAACTATAAATGCTCCGTTACTATACTTTGCAGGAAACTGTTTGCCAGTGTAGAAAATGAAATCCATCACGGACGCGTGGGCCGGTAAAACAACATCAGGAGCAAGGCTTTTTGCAACAAGTTCGGGAGCTTTGTCCTTGTGGCGCGGGTCACCATTCGTTCCTATGTAGGCGTAGGGCCAGCCGTAAAACCCACCCTTTTTCACTTCTGTGAAAAAGTCAGGCACCAGTTCGTCACCCAGATCGTTGCGCTCCTGTACTGTGGACCAAAGCTTGCCACTTTCCGGATTGAATCGAATACTCACCGGATTGCGCAGGCCACCTGCAAAAATTTCGTGCCCTGTTCCGTCTGGATTGTAAACGTTGATAGCAGCGCGATCTGGCGGGTCACCAGGTTCGTTGTCATGGCCGGAACCAATGGATAGATACATTTTTTCGCCCTTCTTATCGAACTGCATTGTGCGGGTCCAATGAGCCTTGTTGTAACCCTTCAGCGAAACTACTTCCTGGCCAGGGCCAATCTCCAGAGTCTTGCCGTTGAACTTGTAACGTTTAATGGATTCGGCTTCGGAAACATAGAGGTACTCTTTCCTGATCGTCATGCCAAAAGGGCGATCCAGATCTTTCAACAATTCTTTTTTCGATTTGTCGGGAAGAATTGCAATCACGCTTCCTTTTGCAATTGCGTCGGTAACCAGGACGGCTCCACCCGAGGCCTGAATCATGTAGCGCGGCTTCTTGAACCCGGACGCGAATTCTTCCGACTTGAATCCTACCGGCAGATTCAACTTCTTGCCATCAGGCTGCGCAACCAATTTCGGCGCGTTGTTCGATGCTGGAGTGGCATAGGGGGCTGGCAGATTCACTTTGGGTTGATCCGCTGCAAGCAACATAGCGGGCACCAGCATTAATAGAAAAATGGACTTGTTCATGCTTTTTCCTGAAGTGTCCAGTCTATCATTTGCAGGCTAACTGGTGGAACGGAAAGTGATCTGCTTCACACCGAAGGCTTCCAGTAAATTCTTGATCACAGCCTCTGCCTGGCGTTGAGCGTCTTCCAATACACCCATCTTCAACGCTGATTGCTTCACTTCCTCGATTGCGGTTAAGCGCGCCTTGCGCTCAAGATCATTGTTATAAGGCACCCACGGAGTCCACCACGTCACTTGGCGGTCCCAGACTTTGGTTTCTTTTTCATCAATGATGACGTGCAGAATCGCAGGGCGCGGAAGGCGTACAACAAAGCCACCTTCTGGCTGAGCGATCACATCCCCGTCTCGCATCTGCTGCAAATCGATGCCGCCTAAAACCTTGGCCTGAACGATTAGCAGTAACTTCTCTGTGCCAAAGGGGAGCTTCTGCTCCTCAAGGCCAACCACTTTTTGGACGGAGTATTTTACAGTAACCAGTTCATTGAGTTTTTGAATTTCATTCACAATGGCTGGAGGACTGGAAAGAACTCGCAATATGCCGAAGCTTGAACGCAGGTAGATCATAGCTGCCGCCATCAATGCAAGCGCACCAAAAATAAGAGCTGATTTTTGAGTTTTCACTTATTCTTAGAGTAACTAAGATAAACGGCTGTTTGAGAACTAGATGGGATACCGCAAGCCAGTGGGGGCACGAGTGGCTGGCACAAGCTACAGTGCTTCCATAAGATTATTGTATTGTCTCATGCGGGCTGCAAGCCGCTAGTGTCCTCACTGACGCCACTTTTTCATTACTTCAGTCGAACCCGTTGGGGGATTCAATATTTCTTAGTTACCGCACGGATAGTCCATAGTTTTGCGGCTATTTTGATGGTCATTTCTTCTCAACTGCCGTTATTTGGGTTAAAAATTAAATAGGGAAACATGCGGACTGTCCCCATATTAATATATTGATTGAGATTAGCTAAACCTCAATGAATGAAGTTGTTGGCGAACTGACAATCCTGCCGCTAAAAGCTGTAGCGCAGACCAAGCAGGGCATGCGAATTGAGCCGGTACTGTCCTAAAAAATCAGATGCCGTGCCGCGAATCCAATTGAAGGCTGCTACGGCTTTCCAATGTTCATTCAGCGTTTGAGTGTATTCCGCCTTTAACCAGCTTCCATCGCCGTTTTGACGAACAACTCCTTCGAACGCAATGCTTCTATATGGATCGATGGTCAATGACGCGCGTCCCACAAAGGCCTTTGCTAATCCGCGGTCTGGGGCAAACCCGAAAGGATTGCGTTGCTTCGTTACAACCTCTCCTGCATATCCCCCGACAAAGGACCATTCGCCGGATTGCCTTTCCAACTGAACTACATATTGCACGTATTCATCGGCGGCTTTGGTTGACGATGTGAAGTAACCGGATTCAGCTTTCACCGTAAACCAGCGGAGTGGAACTGCCGTGGTAGCTCCCCACATGCGCATTTGTGCGAAGTACTTGTTGATTCCGATTCCGGAAAAAGGCGATCTGGAAGCATTGAATAAAGGCAGAGTGTTATGTCCCTCATAAAAAGCCAAAGAGTATTCGTATCCCTTGCCCAAATGATTCCATCGCACGCCGCCTGCTCCCCCTCCTGGAAAATCAGTCACTCCGTTACGAAACACAAAGTCTGCGGGCAATAAGACCCAGCGTTGATTGAGCAAAGGGACGCGGCTTGGTGTGAATCGTAATTGCCAAACCAAGTCCAAAGTATCAGCACCTTTTTCTATGGAAATACGCGCGGCAGGAACGCCCAGAAAATCACTGTCCACCACGTTCAGGAAATCCTTAGGGGCAAAGCGATCCATTGGGTTGAATATATCCGTCTTGCCCCAACGAATAAACTGCTTTCCGAATTCAAGAGTAATGGGACCTTTATGTGCCACTATGCTGAAACGCCGCAACGACAATGCAGGACGCAGCAGGCTTCTATCCTGCCAATCAAATCGCAATTCGCGCTCCGTTGTTCTGTGCGAATCGGTACGCGCATCCAAGGCACCATAAATGCGCAGCCATGGCGTCAGCTTCCTGGAAGCCTCGTAACGGAGCAGTCCATCCGTAACGGCGCGTCCGCTATCTCCTGGTGCTTTTTGTGGAAAAACAAACAGCCTGGTTTCAAAATAGCCGCGCTGTTGAAAGTCCTGACCCGGTGCCAAAGCACAAAGCAACGCGCATGGAATTAGAAGCTTCATTCTCCCCGCCGCAATGCGTCCAGCGTAAATCGGTCGGGCTTTAGGACGGTGTTGTACTCCAGCTTTTCCGTTTTCAGCAAGGTTCTGGAATTCTTCTTCGCATCGGTCATTTCCAATTCCAGCGGTGTCCAAATGTTCTGCACTTTTTCCAGTCGCCGATATTCCAATTTGCGGACCACTTCCGTTTTTGAATACATCTCCAACTTCGCCGCCACGTAAAAATCCTGGCGAATCCAGCTCACCACTTTTGAGTATTGGGAAGATTTCGTTTGCTTAGGCTTTGACTCAATCTTCCAGCATTGCTTGCCGTCAATGCTTTCTTCGCCCAGCAACTTGTATTCATTCTGGTTCACGTCGCGCTCTTCTAAATCTTCAAAACTGAAATCGGTTCCGAAGAATCGCGTAGAGCGATCCTGCAAAGCAATGCGCCGGTCGCGAGCTAGTTCTGGGGTCCACATCCATTGATCGGACGCTCGGTCTGGGTGGTTCAAAACCAATAAAGCAACGCCCTTCACTTCGGCTGGAGCGACAAATCGAAGGATAGATTTGGAATCTCCAAAGCTGCCAATGCGTTCATAGGTCCATCGCTTGGAAGATTTCTTTCCGTTCGCTTGCGTGACTTCTAAAACGCCTTCATAGCGTTGGGATTGGCTCTGTTGGCGTTTTTGTGATTCTTCAATAATCTGCCGGGCGTCGATTGCGCACAGCGCGCTGATTGAGCTAATTGCAAGCAGGATTCTATTCATACTCAAGAGCCTCCACAAGGGAACCGCGTACCGCCGATTCCGCTGGTCCAATGGCCGCCAAAAAAGCGGCTCCAAGAATCACCGGCAATAGGTACAGTGCCATCATCCAAGGATATTTGTATTCCAACCGCAAGCCCGCAAAGTCACGTGCAGTAAATTCCAAACTGTAATAGAGGGCGATTGCGCCCAAGCCCAAACCCAATGCCAACCCAACCAACCCAATGGCTATCGCCTCCAACCAAACCGTCTGGCGGATCTGTTTCCGTAGCGCGCCCACTGCTTGCAGTACACCCAGTTCACGGCGGCGATCTGTGATGGAAACGGTCAGCGTGTTGACAATACCAAGAACTGCAACCAACACGGCCACGGCTAATTGAATATATGTGAGGCCGAACCATTGGTCGGTAATTTTCAATACATAATCGCGAAGATCTTTATTCGTAAACACAAAAACTTTCAGTTCGCCGGAGAAGCGTTCTAACAAGGCCTGCCGCACTTTGACGCCATCTGCGCCAGGCTTCAAGTAAATGCGGATCACATTATAAGTGCTGTCGTGCCACTTTGCCATGTACACCTTGCGGTCTAATAAAATGGTGCCTTTTTGATCGGAATAATCCATCACAATTCCAACAACGGGGAGCTTTACTGGGCCTTCGGGCGAATCCAGTTCGATCATGTCGCCCATCTTCAGTTTTTGTAAATTCGCCAGATTGTCAGACAAAATTACTCCCTCGCCCGCTGCCACTTTCGGATACATTTCCTCACGCTTCCCAGCGGTTATCTGAAGCATTGCTTCTTTGGAGAGGCTGGCAATATCGGCGGTGACAATCATGATTAATTCGTTATGGAAATTGACGCGAACGGTGCGCACGCCTTGGGCCGTACGAACACCCTCAATCAGATTTGCCTGCTCCGCAACTTCAGCAGGAAAGCGGTAACTGCGGTCGGTGATGGCTTGTGAAGGGGATAGGAACAAGTCTGGGTTTAACCCTATGCGCATCCATTCATTCATGGAATCGTAACTGGCGCGAGTTAGTCCGCCAAGCGAAATGACCAGTGCAAGAGAAAGCATCAAAGCCGCGACAGTCCCTGATGTCCGGCGGGGAGATTGGATCAGGCTATCAACAGCCAAGGCGCCTTCAACCGGGCGGATCCAACGCAAAATGGGGCGCAGCAGTTTCGCCACCCAAACGGCAGCCCAAGGCGTAACCATCAACGCGGCGCAAATGGCTGCCAGGTACCCACCATAAAAGAAAGCTGGTCCGCCGCCGATCATCGCCAAGCCAATTGCTAGAATTCCAAACACCACCGTCAGCATTGCCCGCATGCGATTTTCACCAGTAGTCAATTGTTGATAGCGGCCCTTCTGCAATGCTTGCACGGGATCAACACGAGCAGCACTACGAGCCGGGATCCATGCAGCAATCAAGCTGGTGATCATTCCCAGAGCGAGTGAAAAGGCTAGCAATTTAGGATCTGCCGATAGCTCTTCCGCACGCTGTGCAACTCCATATACTTCTCCAAGAAAATCGCCCAATCCCTTAGCCATGCCCCGCGCGATTCCAACACCAAGGACCACTCCGGCAATGGACCCAAGCAAGCCAAGAATGGCGCTTTCCAGGAAGAACAAAGTCTGGATCTGTCCGCGAGTGGCACCCAGAGCCCGCAAAATTCCAATCTCTTTGCGGCGTTGCGTGACGGCAATCGCAAAAGAGTTGTAAATGATGAACATGCCAATGAAAAGTGCGAAGATGCTGGTGAGGTTCGCCACCATACCATATACGCTGCTGATGGATTCAAACTGCTTTCCGCGTGCCGCAGGTGTTTCCACTTGAAAAGCAGGGCCCAGAACTTGCTCCAGTTTCTTGCGGCCCACATCCACACCAATGCCTTCTTGTAAGGCAAGATCAATCCGATCAAATCGACGCCCACGCCCGAACACTTTCTGCGCAGCATACACATCCATCACAGCCAGGTTGCCGCCGAACGCAGTTGTCAGCCCACCGCTTTTCATAATGCCGCGGACCGTAAATGTTTTGGGACCCTGCATTGTCTCCATCGCCACTTTAGAATTGATAGCAAGACCATTTGCAGCAGCAAATTCACGGGTCACCATCAGGGAATCTGGCTGGGCAAGGAATACCAAAGGATCGTCAATGGGACCCTCTCCACTTTCATCCAGATCGTAATCGCGCAGGCTGCGATCACCTGTCATATCCACGGCCAGCACCAGAATATTTCCGGGAGTCTTCAGCTTGGGGTTAATGCTGGCTTCAATCACAGGGACGGCCACACGCACTTCTGGGATGGCCTGCACCTTTTCCAGAATCTCTTCGGCAAAGCCCGGCTCTCCAGCACTTATCTGTAATTCCGTCGCACCGGCAATACGATCCACCGTCTTGTGAAACGCCTCCAGCACAGATTGATTTGCCGTATGCATTCCCACGAACACGGCAACACCCAGAACAATCCCCACCATAGTCAGGATGGTTCGCAAAAGATGCTTGCGTGTATATTGCCAACTGATCAGTTGCAGCAGTTTCATCGGCGCAGATCCTCAATGATCAAGCCGTCGCGCAAGGAAATTTGGCGGCTGCAACTTTCCGCCACTCCGCGATCATGAGTCACAACCAAAACGGTTGCTCCCAGTCGCTGGTTGACGTCGCGCATCAGCTTCAAAATTTCAACACCAGTTGCGGAGTCAAGGTTTCCGGTAGGTTCATCCGCCAGTAGCACGGGCGGATAGACACTAAGAGCTCTGGCTATGGCCACACGCTGCCGTTCTCCTCCTGACAGTTCTTCCGGCAAGTGTTCCAGACGGTGGCCAAGGTTTACAAGGCCCAGCAATTCCATGGCTCGCTCTCGGATTTTGGCGGCTGGCCAGTTCCGCAAGTGCAATGGCAGGGAGACATTTTCTACACAGCTTAGGGTTGGCAGCAGATTGAAAAATTGAAAAATGAATCCGATTTTGTCTCGTCTTGCGCGAGTCAAATCATCATCGTTCAGGCCGGCAAGCAACTGGCCGTCCAAATGAATTTCGCCGACACTGGGCCGGTCAAGCCCTCCGATTAAATTCAACAACGTGGATTTACCGGAACCCGATGGACCAATCAGGGCGACCATTTCACCCTTTTCGATTTTCAAATCAACACCGGCAAGCGCGGTCACTCGCTTCTTGCCTTCAAAGTGCTTCTGCACTCCTTTAAGCTCAATCATAAAATGTTGGAGGTGACCCTAAGTAACTAGGATGACACAAAGCCCTTTGAAGACGCATAATTGTGGTTCGGACGATGAATCATTTCACTCAATCGGCTATCGTAATTGCTGTAACCACTGCCGGGGCGCTGTTGTTGCGCGGTTGGTGTATTGCAGTATTGAAGGGCAAGGCGGATACCGCTTCCTCTCCAACAGCGTTGCTTGCGCGCGCGTTGAAAACTCCTTCGTTGTTGTGGTGCCTTGCGGCGGCACTGGCGCTTTCGGCACACTTTGGCGATTTCAGCGAGCAGCAGCTTAGTTGGATTCGCCATAGCATTGCTGCTTTTGTCATTGTCAGTCTGACTCTGGTCGCAGCTTCGGCTGCAATTCAGATGCTGGCGGCTTATGGGCGTGGACAGAACATGCCGATTGCAACCGCTGGAATGTCGCGCGCGCTAATTCGCGTTTTCGTTTTTGGCGTGGGAACCGTGGCATTGTTGCGCGCCTTTGGCATGGACGTTACCCCCATGCTAACTGCTTTGGGCGTTGGCGGTTTGGCTGTGGCGTTAGCGTTGAAAGATACGCTGGAAAACTTCTTTGCCGGAATTCACATCATGGTGGAAACGCCAATTTCTGTCGGCGATTTCATCCGCATTTCGCAGGAAGAGGAAGGGACGGTGTTGGACATCGGCTGGCGTACCACACGGTTGCTGACCACTGGCAACTCCACCGTGGTGATTCCCAATTCAAAAATAACTTCCGGTACGTTAGTAAACTTCAATCAGCCAAGTGAGAAAACCGCTGTCCAGATTCCCATCATTATTTCGTCAAGGGCTGATCACAACGTGGTGCGCAAGTTAGCTCTTGAAGCAGCAGCCGCAGTGGAAGGAGTGCTGAGTGATCCGGCACCCGTCGTGCTAGCCGACCCCGGTTTGACGCCAACGCATCTTGAATTGAAATTAGTGATTTGGTGTGAACGGCGTTTGGGCAGCGGCTTGACCAAATCAGCAGTGGTTTTCCAATTACTGGACCGCCTGGAGGCTGCGGGCATTGAGCCAGCCGCGCCGCCGATTCCTGCCAAATAATTTACTGATCACACTTCTACTGAACAGCGCCAGGTATTTGCTGCGGCTCCAATTTAATTTCCCCGAACGTTGCTTCGTATTGCTGCACATTTTGCGATAACACATTCATCAGCATTTTCGCCTGCTGGGGCGAAAGGTAAATGCCCTCGAAATTGTGAATGGTCACCGAATCTGGAGCCGTCTGGTTCACCGTTCCAAATAGCAGGAACAAGTCCCACAGGCTGGTGCGGATCTGAACGCTGTTGGAATAGTGTTCACGATACTCTGGCATATTCACTAAAGTAATCTTGGGTTGTTGCATGGCGTGCATCATAGCGGAAGGCCTCCGAAAAAAACGAAAGGGAGCAGTGGGCCCCCTAGCAGTTTCAAGTTTGTCCGGATCCGTGAAGTTATGGCGGGGACGACGGGGCTCGAACCCGCGACCTCCGACGTGACAGGCCGGCGCTCTAACCAACTGAGCTACGTCCCCGCGCCACTAACCCCCTTAGAATACCACCGGCAAGCACCGGCTCACAACAAGTAGTCGCGGCCCAGAATATTCAGATGGTGCAATTCATGTCCCGCCACGATGTAGGCGGCGGCACGAGCACTGAGCCGATTGCCGCTCGCCACCCCGCTGCGTAAGTAGTCTTCGGGCCGGAAACTACGAAACAAAGCCAGCGAGGCCTGCCGGACCGCGCCGTACTCTTTCACCAAATCCGCCCACGCCAGCCGATCGGCCTCCGCTCTCAGCGCGTAGTCATCCTGCTCAAAGCCCGGTAATTCCTGCTGATCGCCGCGCGCGAACCGCAAAGCACGATAGCCGAAGATGCGCTCGGTGTCGTTTAAGTGATTCAGCACCTGCTTCCAACTCCAGCGCTCGGCGGATGGCCGCAGGCAGGCCTCTTCCTCGGTGATGCCGCGCCAAAAGGCGAGGGTTTTGGCACTCTGCGCGGGCAGCGTCACCAACAAGTCGTCGCCGGCGACCAAGTCAACATAGCGGCTAAAGTAAGGGGCATATTCGGTGGGCTCGGGTCGGGTTATCACTCTTCCCAGTCTAGCAATCGGGTACGATCAGGCATGCTTACGATCACCGAAGCCGAAGTGCGGCGGCTATTGCCCATGTCCGATGCCATACAGGCTTTGCGCGAAGCCTTTGCCGCGTGGCATCAGGGTGC
>JAYTTF010000101.1:0-26501 GCA_043745195.1 Bryobacterales bacterium
GTTGTGAGATTCGTTTCGATGATTTGATCCCATTCGGCACGACTGGTTGCGTGGGCGGGTTTCAGCAGGATGCTACCGGCACAATTGACGATGCCATGAATGGGTGCGTGACGTTTCAATGCTTCATTGAGGGCATCGAAATCTGAGGCTTCAACGGCTTCGACTGGCTCATTCAATGCTGTTGCCAAAGCTGCTAGTCTTTCAAGCGATCGGCCAATCAGCAATGGGCGACCGCCTTCGGCTTTGATGCGTCGCGCAACTGCGGAACCAATGGCTCCGGCAGCGCCGATGATGGCGATAGTTAGATTTTCAAACTTCAAGTTTGTTCTCCTTGATTTGTTGGGCGCGAGACTCAATGAGTTCACGCTTTTGTGCTGATAGGCGAGCTAGGTTTTTCAACTGCAACTCCATACGCGGGACTTTTCGCAACGTTTTTTCATTGCGAAGCAGGAAATCCCAATAGAGAGTTGTGAAAGGGCAGGCTGATTCTCCTACGGCTTCGCCGGGATCGTACTTGCATCCTTTGCAATAATTGCTCATGCGTTGAATATACTTACCAGTGGCTGCGTAGGGCTTGGACGCCATGATGCCACCGTCGGCGAATTGCGACATGCCGATAACGTTTGGTAATTCAACCCATTCGACCGCGTCTACATATACTGCTAAATACCATTCGTGGATTTGCTTTGGGATTACGCCCAATAGAAGTGAGTACAGCCCGGTAACCATCAGTCTTTGAATATGGTGAGCATAACCATAGTCGAGGGTTTGACGGATGGTTTGTTGCAAACAGTTCATGGAGGTTTCTGCGGTCCAATAAAATTCAGGCAGAGGCTGATGAGCGTCAAGGGCGTTTGTGCCAGCGTATTTTGGCATGAAGTGCCAGTAGATTCCGTGAACGTATTCGCGCCAGCCTAGAATTTGCCGGATGAATCCTTCGACTGCAGCTAGCGGCGCTTTGCCTTTCCGGTATGCCTGTTCGGCGGCGGCGATCACAATTCGTGGATTTAGCAGTTTGAGGTTAAGGGCAGCAGAGATACGGGAATGGAATAGATAGATTTCATTGGTCCACATGGCATCTTGGAATTTTCCAAACAGAGGTAGGCGATGATCAATGAAATCGTCGAGGGCGGCTTGGGCTTGCAGTGGTGTGACGGGCCAATCGAAGTTATGGAGGTTGCCAGGATGTTTTGGAAAGGTAGCTTCCACTTGAGTACAGACTTCACGCGTGGTCGAGTCGGGGGGGAAAGATATGGGTGCAATCTGCGGTGGAGGACCTGCGGAGGCGAACGAGGATCGATTCTCCGAATCAAAATTCCAGGCTCCTCCTTCGGGAAGATTACCGTCCATTAAGATGTTATGACGTCGGCGAAGTTCGCGGTAGAAGAATTCGAGCCGCAACTGTTTCCTTCCTTGAGCATGGGTGGCGAAATCATTGATGGAGGAAAGAAAATGTTGATCCGGGAGAATTTGTAGGTGAGGGCAAACGGCGAGTAACTGTTGCTTCACGCGATAGTCACCTGGTTCAACTATGTAAACTTCGGAAGCATGAACCTTGGCTAATGTGGCGCGAAGTTCGCTGGCGAGGCCATGAGTGTTTTTGGGATCGTTTAGGGAGCGGTAATGAACAGACCAATTATCTGCCAATAGCTCGTCACGCAAGTGACGCATAGCCGAGAGAAATAGGGCAGTGCGGGCTTTGTGACTCCAAACGTGCGTGGACTCGTCTGACACCTCGGCCATCCAAATACAATCGATTTTCGAATCGAGATGGTCGAACAAGTTGGAGGTGCGATTTAACTGATCGCCGAGGATAATACCCAATCTGCGCACAGACATATACAACTATAGATGCGCGCAGATTGATTTTCGCCTTTCATTATTTCAATTTAATCAGGTAAGGCAAAACTGAGCAAAGCACCACCTGAAGGAACAGCAATATACTGTTTTCCATTAATGGCGTAACTGATTGGCGCAGAGGAAATTGTTCCACCGGTTTGCATTTTCCATAACGGTTTTCCGGTCGCCGATTCGAAGGCGATTACGTGGCCTTCATTGGTACCAGCAAATAGAAGCCCGGTGGATGTGGAGAGCAACCCAGCAGCCAGCGATCCCTTGGCAATTTTGTAATCCCACATCGTTTTGCCTGTTGCAGTATCGATGGCCATGATGCCAGCTGAGTCGTTATCGTAAGCCGGCACAGCGCGACCTCCCCAATAGGCTTTGCCCGGCTCATACTCTACTTTTTCGCGGATGAACTTCTGGCCAGCATCTTTGTATACGATGAATTCCCAGCCGGTTTTTGGATCATAGGAAGGGGCTTGCCAGTTTGTTCCGCCAACAAGGCCTGGGAAAACAACGCGGCCTTCAGGAGTGGAATCGGTATTGGGGATGACTTTGGGTTTACCATCTGCCTCAAAGCCGGCATTCCAGGTTTGCCGAACGTAGGACTTGCCCAACAGAAGCTTTCCATTGGTTCGGTCGAGTACATAGAACATGCCATTGCGATTGCTTTGAATAAGCAGTTTGCGCATCTGGCCCTGGAACATTTTGTCTACCAGGACCAGATCCTGATTGGCGTCCCAATCGTGACTATCGTTCGGGGTGAATTGATAATGCCATTTGCGTTTGCCGGTGGTGGCATCTAATGCTACGACGGAGCAGGAATAGAGATTATCTCCTTTGCGGATTTCGCCGTCCATGTCCGGGCCAGGATTGCCGGCGGTCCAATAGAGCGTGTCGGAGTCAGCGTCATAGCTGCCAGTCAGCCAGGTAGGTGCTCCGCCGCGCTTCCAACTATCACCGGCCCAAGTATCATTCCCCAATTCGCCGGGGCCCGGAACGGTATTGAAACGCCAAAGTTCCTTGCCTGTAACTGGATCAAAGGCGGCAAGAAAGCCACGGATACCGTGCTCGCCTCCGGCAACACCAGCGATGATTTTGTCTTTTAGGGCAAGAGGGGATACAGTTACGCTGTAGCCTTCGAGCGTATTGGCAACTTGAGTTTCCCAGATGGGAAGGCCGGTGCGGGCATCGAGCGCAACCAACGCAGCATCAAGAGTCCCGAAGAAAACACGATTGCCAAGTACGGCGACCCCACGGCTAACCCGGTTGCTCTCAAAGGGGTTGAGTACTTTCTGCTTGCGAACATACTTCCAAATCACCATGCCGGTCTTTGCATCAATTGCAAATACTTCTCCAGGCATGGCGGTTGTATATAGGATACCGTCGATTACCAAAGGGGTTGCCTGCAGCAAAGCGTCACCAGGCATTTGAACAGACCACTTTGCCTGGAGCAGCTTCACGTTGGCTTTCGTAATTTCCGATAGCGTGGTGTTGTGCGTTCCCTGGAAATTGCCCCAATAAGTAAGCCAGTTTTGAGGCTCTGCTGCTGAGTTCCGGATGCGTTCATAGGTGAGGCCCCCAGGGACTGGAATTTCAATGGTTTTCGAGAGATCACGCTCGGTGTTGACTTTTAAGTAGGCAACTAAATTTTGAATTTCTATGGCAGACAGACGGGTGGAATAGCTGGGCATCATCGATTTGCCTTCATAACGAAAATCGGAGAGGTCTTGTTTATCGAGTCGATGCAGTTTGCCAACAGCATCCACGAGGTGAATGGAAAAAGTGTCTTCCCCTTTACGCATGCCGCGGATGGTTTGGCCTGCTTTCGTTTTGACTACCGTTGCGCCCAAGTTCTTATCCAACTCCCCGGAGGTTGAAGTGTTGGGATTGAGAATTTTATTGCGAAGGGTCTGTGCACCGTTTGCACCTGCGGTGGAAAGGTCAGGT
This sequence comes from Bryobacterales bacterium, assembly GCA_043745195.1. GTDB lineage: Bacteria > Acidobacteriota > Terriglobia > Bryobacterales > Bryobacteraceae > JANXSF01. The sequence continues at coordinate 3,793 of JAYTTF010000101.1, forward strand.
GCCATAATACTGCCGCGGCCATTGATGGCATGGCAACCCGAGCAATTCGCTTTGCCGAAGAACAAAGTTTGTCCCGCTGCGGGATCCCCTTCTACGACTTCATTTACTTTTACATTGGCTCCATTCAAACTGCGGATGTAAGTTAGCAGTTGCCATACCTGTTCGGTGCTCAATCTCGAGAACGGGGGCATTTGGGATCCTGCAATGCCGTTGCGGATATTAATAAAAATCTGGCCGTCGGAGGCTCCGTGGGGAAACTTGCCGGTTGCCAAAGCTGGGCCTCGATCACCAGTTCCATTGCCGCCGTGGCAAGTTTGGCAGGCTTGCTTGTAAAGCTTCTCTCCTGCGGCGGCGGCCTCAGTGCTGCCGGCGAACGGGTTCTTTTCGTTTTGCGGCGTATGCTCTTGGGCGCTGATTATTCCTGCGAGGAGAACAAACGTACTGATTTGGAAGTGTAGTTTTTGGGTCAAATTGGAAAATGACATTGCTTCTAATTATCTAACGATTAAAGTGGGTAGGCTAGTCCGCTAACCTACAAAGCGTAGTCTCTCCTGTCGGCTTACGATCTGGTTTATGCGAACGCCGTAGTTGCCGTCGACAACTACTACCTCTCCACGAGCGATTACACAATTGTTTACAAGTATGTCCACCGGCTCGGTCACTGAGCGATTGAGCTCCACGATGGAACCGGTTGTGAGCTTCAGCACATCTCTGAGTTGTAATTGAGCCTTTCCAAAAGACACTCGGACCGGAAGTTCGACATCCAGCAATAAATCAATGCCGTTTCGTCCTTCTGGAGCAGCCGCCGCAGCGGGACGAGGAGGGGTGGTCGCTGCCGAGGAGGTATGCGAAAGATCGATAAGCCCAATCAGTTGTAGTGAGAAGTGGACAACAAAAGGTGTTAAAGTCTTGCCGCCAATTTCTACCTGGAAGGTGCGACCTCCCTCTGTCGCGTTAGCTGGGGGATTTGCCGACAACTTTCCTTCAGCGCAGGTAACCTCCTTTTTGAGCTGCCTTCCGATTTCGATCGACAATCCCGAAAGAGCTTGACCGACCAATTCACGGAATGTTCCTACGATGTCTTCCGGCGAAGGATCCTCAAGACCAGATCCTGCCAACGCAATTGTCCCGATCTCGGCAGAATTTTCAGGGGAGGATCCAAGCCAAATCAGTTCATCCTGGCCGAGACTGAGCTTCTGCCCCCACCAATTGGACAGTGATTCGGTCTGATCCGCAGGCGGGCGAGCGGACAGAGTTGCCGTTTGGCCCGCCATCCCAGTGATGGCTTCGCCAAATAGCTTCATCCAATGCGAAAAGAGATCTTCTGCGGAAGACATAGTGGCAGGTTAGACGGATTGCGATCGCAGAGGTGTTTTCGACAGCTCTCTAGTCATAGGCCATCGTTTTTCGAGATAGGACCGCAGCCTCAAAATGGCTTGGGACTTTAGTTGCGAGACACGCGATTCATGCAGCCGCACGACTTTGGAAATTTCCCGCAATGTTAGTTCTTCATGGTAATAGAGACTCAGCACGGTTTTTTCTACATACGGCATGCGCTCGATAGCCTCATTTAACAGTCGCTCCAGCTCCGATTTCTCTAATAATCGGCTTGGCCAATGCTCTTCATTGTCAGAGACAAATTTCAGCAAATCGCGACTGTCGTCATCGTTGGATGAGCCTTCGAGGCTACCCAGATTCACCCCGCGAACTTCGACAAGCCACTCATGGTATTCCTCCATCGACAAATCCAATTCCTTGGCGATCTCCTCCTCCGATGGCGAGCGATGGAGGCGCTGCTCAATAGTTGTTATCGCTGCTTCGATCATCTTTACTCGCTTGCGCTGCTGGCGTGGTGCCCAATCCATTCCTCGGAGGCTGTCGAGGATAGCTCCCCGGATCTTATATTCGGCATAGGTTTTTAGTTTTACGTTGTGTATCGGATCGAAATGATCGATAGCCGAGATCAGGCCAACCGTTCCCGTGGAGATGAGATCGTCAAGGCTGACACTCTCCGGGAGACGCTCATGGATCCGCCGCGCAATCAGACGCACCTGCGGTAGGTGGTCGAGAATCATGTGTTCCCGCTCATCAGTGTTCAATTTCGATGCGGCTTGTGCGCTCATGGATTCCTTTTCGGGCAGATGAAACTTCTTGGGGCCTGGCATTTTCCTGCCTGGGCCAATCTCTTGATGACACTAATTTAGCCGCATTAGTTTGCTGTTGCGGATCTGCTTAAAGCGGCTTTGAGTTCATCCCATTTGTATCTATCCGGGAAAAACTGATCCTGACAAGCAAACTCAATCGGGCTGGTGATTGCAGCCCCAGCTGAAAAATAGGAACACTCAAGACCTGTGCTTTGTATTGCGCGGCCTAGACCAACCCAATTTGTTACTTCCTCAAGGTGGCTCAAGAGGAGGTAAGCCGGCTCAAACCAACCGAATTGCACTGCATCTTCCCACCACTGTGGGAACGGCGAAATCGCGTTGATGCCGAGATGTACAGTTACGCCTGTTGCTAGCAGCCATTGTTGAAATGACTGCGATTCTGTCCAACCCGGATTTGCAACAATTGATGGGATGTCGGCCAAGATGAGATCCGCAGTATTCTGCTGGGAGAAGATGGCTTCAAGTTCACGGAGCGATGCGGCCGCGAATTGGAGAACTCCTGCTTTTACAAGTTCAGGAACCGGTGGCTGTTCCGGCTGGAATGCCCGGACAACCACGACCCGTCCGCCAGCCAACGCCTCTCTGCGGGCCAGCTTCTGTATGGCAGTGCTCTTCCCGCAACCAGCACGACCGATGACGGCCGTAGATTGGCCGCCCGGTGGCCTTATTGTTGTCCGCACAGCAACAACACTCGCGTTCGCTATTTTAGGTTTTTGCAGCGGTTGTCCTAGTTCTTCTGCTAACTGCGTCAACTCCGAACGTACGCTGGTCCACTGGTGAGAGCTGGAATCTGTTTGTTTTTGAACCGGTAGTGTAGTGGGTGCCGGCTCTGGTGCTGGTTGTAGAGCATTGGTCATTCCGACTTGTGTGGCGAAGGTGACACGGTAGCGCGCATGCTTGGGGGCGCTATTGGATTGTTCAACGGTTACCAGCATTGCTTCCTCGCCCAGATCGGTACGAGCCTGCCTCACCGCCATTTCTACGTCACTGCTTTGGTATTGCTGGAGCCGCATTATGTAATTACTCCTAGGGATCGGACTCTAACACCGGATGGAATTTCACTGTGAGCTAGTACTACAAGATTGGGGAGTGAATTCTCGACGATTTGCCGGACAAAAAAGCGGCAAGCCGAGCCGCAAACAATCGTTGCATTGGAATCAGCTTGACCAACTACACGCGCAATCCGGTTAGCAACATCCCGGACCGTGGCTGGATTCAGATTGAGAACCGAGGTATTTTCGTTATGATCAATCCCGCCTTCCAGCGTTTGTTCAAGACCAGCATCGAGAAAGTACCCAAGTATCTCCCCCGTCGAGTTAGCGTATGGTTTTATCAGCAGCCTGCGGATTGTCTGGCGCACGTATTCTGTCAACAGTACTGCGTTTTTTGTGATGGCCGCTCCCTCGCTCAATGCTTCCAAAATGGAAGAAGAATCCCGAATTGAAACGCGCTCTCTTAATAAGTTCTGCAATACACGCTGCACACTGGCTAATGAGAGCAATTTGGGAACCAAATCCTCGACCACTTTGGGGTTATCTTCGGCTACGCGATCAAGGAAGTTTTTCGTGTCCTGTCTGGTCAGCAGTTCGTGGGCGTGGCGACGGATCAGCTCTGACAAGTGAGTGCCGATGATGCCGACTGTATCGACCACCGTGTACCCATTGGCTTTGGCAAATTCCACCTGATCTGGACTGATCCAAAAGGCTGGAATTCCGAAGGCCGGTTCTTTCGTTGGTATGCCGTTGATGGATGGCAAATTGGGAGTCGCAGCAATGGCCAGTTCCATTCCAGGAGGCAACTCAAATCGGCCAATCTCGACAGACTTGAGCGAAATAGAGTATTCGCGCGCTTTCAGGGAAAGATTGTCAGTCAGCCGGACAGCAGGCAAGAGATAGCCCAATTCAGTTGCAAGCTGCCTTCGAATGCCCGCAATGCGTCGCAGCAGTTGGGATTCGTTTCCGCCTGCCGCTAGTTTGACCAAGCCCAGACCCACTTCGAGGGCGAGCGGATCGATCCGTAAAAGAGTCTCAACCGATTCCTTGGCTTTTTGCGAGCTAGCGGAAGGAGTAATTTCCTCGGCTGTCGAATCCGGCTTCATTCGCCACGCGACAAAGCCCGTGGCGGCCCCTAAAAACAGAAACGGAATGCCCGGCAGACCTGGAAATGCAGCCATGCCAATTAGAACGCAACTCGCCAGATATAATGGCTGACTGTTGGTCATCATCTGCGCCTGGAATTCGGCTCCAATGCGGCTCTCCGATCCAGCTCTAGTGACGATCAAGCCGCCGGAAATGGAGATCATCAGCGCCGGAATAACTGTAACCAGTCCATCGCCAATGGTTAGGACCGTGTAGGTTTCCAGTGCCCGCCGTAATTCCATGCCATGTTGGAACACGCCGATGAGAAAGCCGGCAACAATATTGATGCTGGTGATTAGAATACTGGCCACTGCGTCACGCTGGCTGAAGCGCGAGGCACCATCCATTGCTCCGAAAAATTCCGCTTCGGCTGAAAGTTTTCGGCGTCGCAGTCTCGCTTCTGCTTCATCAATCAACCCAGCATTCAAATCCGAATCGATTGACATCTGTTTGCCCGGCAGGGCATCGAGAGCGAAGCGAGCCGTAACTTCAGAGATGCGCACAGCTCCATGGTTGATGACAACATATTGGATGGCTATCAGGACAAGGAAGATCACCAATCCAATAATGTAGTTCCCGCCCACCACGAACTGTCCGAAAGCCTCAATAACTCCTCCGGCGGCAGAGGCCCCAAGGTTTCCATTGAGAAGAATCAAACGGGAACTGGAAATGTTAAGAGCCAGCCGGAAAAGTGTCAACAGCAGGAGAACTGTTGGGAAAACGCTGAATTCCACGGCTCGAACGATGTACATGGAGACTAGCAACACAATCACCGACAAAGTGATGTTTGCTGAAATGAGAAGATCCAGCAAGAAAGAGGGCATCGGAGTAATCATCGCGATGACGATGATCAGTACCGCTACCGGGACCACCATCTCCTGCCAAGCTGGTGTGCTTTCTTTTCCTCCTTGCTTGCCTGGAATGGACGGGACCAGTGAGGTTGGAATTGCTAGGGTGTCTTTTGCCATTTTATGTCGAGTGCATTCCTAGGCCCGCTGCCGGTTGTTCATAATACGGTAGATGTAAGCTAGAACTTCGGCGACCGCACGGTACAGATGGGCAGGAATTTCCTGACCAATGTCCGCCGCTTGATAGAGTGCTTGGGCCAATGGAGGATTTTCCACAATCGGGATTTGATTCTGTATCGCCTTCAAGCGGATGCGCAGCGCCATATAGTTCTTTCCTTTGGCCACCACGCGCGGTGCCGCAGCAGAACCCGCTTCATAACGCAACGCAACAGCAAAATGGGTTGGATTTACGATCACCGCGCTGGCACTGGTGACATCAGACATCATGCGCCGGCGAAGAAAATCTTTTTGCAGCCGGCGAATTCGCATTTTGATCTGGGGGTTGCCTTCCGACTCCTTATGTTCCTTCTTCACTTCCTCCTTAGTCATTTTCATGGAGTTGGCCCATTCGTATCGCTGCCGGAGAAAATTTCCGAACCCATAAATCAACGCAAGCCATGCCGCCTTCGAGAGCATGCCATTGATCATTTGCCACCCGGCAAGACTCGCTGCTATCAAAGTTCTGTCTCCTGCCAACTTGTGGCTGTCCCACAGATCCACGTAAAATCCCCAAGCAATGTAGCAGGCGGCGGAAACCAGAAGGGCCGATTCCACCACTGAGCCAACAGCGTTCTTAGGCATTTGGGCTAACCGCGGGATCGGATTCAAGCGCTTCCATTGCGGGGCCAGACGTTCGCCGGAGAAGCCAAATTGGGTCAAGGTGAGTTGGAGCAATAGGGAAAATGCGGTGAGAAAAAGTGCAGGAAAAAAGAACAGCTTGGCTTGGGAGGCCAAGATCGGAAGTAATATTGCGGAGGGGGCTGACAGGGCTGATGGGTTGAATGCATTTCGTAATAAGACTTTGAGCATGGCGGCCATTTCGATGGCCGCGATTGGGGCGCCGAAACTAAGTAGGAGCATGTAGGCGGCCAGTTGGACAGCAGGAATTGCCATACCTGCAGGGGGAAAATTTCCTTCTTTCCTGGCGTCTTGAATTCGTTTTGGAGTGGGTTGTTCTGTCCGGTTTTCTGACATGATTTACTTCGTGGGGATCTGGAGCAGGTCTGTCCAGAGTCCGAGAGAGGTCTGTGCCGAGAGCTGATATCGAGTGACGGCGATCGGTAAGACAATTGCCAGCCCGACAAATGAAAGGAGGATTTTAACCGGTGTGGTTAGTAAAGCTGTTTGCATTTGTGGGACCATTCGTCCTAGCAGACCGGCCAAAACGTCAAGCGAGGCCATTGCTGCGACAATTGGAATTGCAAAGGCTAAGCCATTTCGGAAAGAGCAAGAAATTGCCTGGGAAAGGCTTTCAAGAATACTCCCCCGCGCTACGGTCCAGGAATCGAGCAAGGGGTTTCCCGCATTCACGAAGTTCAAGATGATCACCCTGTGGATTCCAAGTGAAAAAAACAGAAATACACTGAAAAGGCTGAGCAGTGTTTGATACACAGTGGAATCAGCATTGCTTGACGGGTCGATCGTGGAGGCATAGGAAAAGCCTGCCTGGAACCCAAGTTGCTGGGCCCCTAATAAGGCAAACTCCTCCAGGACTTTCACCAGCAATCCAAGAATTAATCCCCATAGCGTTTCTGCGATAGCCAAGAGAAGGAAATCAGCGAGCAACGTATCCGTCCACTGTCGGACTCCGAGGCGAGTCCACAAAGCAGAGGCAACGGAGATGGAGAGTGCAATGCGAAGGAAATCTGGAGCATTGGCCAGTCCAGGAAGTGGCAGAAACAGAAAAAGTCCTGCCGCTCGAAATAGCAGCAGAAGATAGTCAGCCAGCAACGAAATGGGGAAAGAGATGTTCATCGGGTAAAAGGTGTAAAGTCGGAAAAAAGCGCAATTGTGTAGGTGGCTAGTTTTGAGAACATCCAAGGAAGGCAGAATACAGTGGCAATTAGAAATGCTGTGATTTTCGGGACAAACGAGAACGAACTGTCTTGTAGGGAAGTGGCCACCTGAATCAAGTTCATAAAGAGCCCTACGAGGAAACCTATCGTGAGCAAAGGGGCTGCCACAAAAAAGCAGGTCCAGAGGGCAGTTCGTATCAGATCAGTGGCGGCATGCGGTGTCATATTATTTCAATTCCGAAAGCTAGTTAATAAGGATCCGATCACAAGATTCCATCCATCGACGAGTACGAACAACAGAATTTTGAAAGGTGCAGAGATCATAACCGGCGGCAGTTGGACCATGCCTATCGACACGGTTAGCGAGGCCACGACAACATCGACAATTAGAAATGGAATAAATAGCACGGCTCCAATCTGGAAGGACGTTTTTAGTTCACTGAGGACGTAGGCTGGGGCGAGTACTTGTAACGGAAGTTCCTCCTTCGTTCTTGGGCTTGGCAATGCTGCAGCTTTCAGAAATAGTTCAACGTCCTTTTCCCGGACAAATTTTGAGATGTATCCTCGAATCGGGGTGGAGGCCTTTTCCAAGGCGTCCGCCATAGTCACTTGATTTTTTTCAAATGGGATCCAAGCGGAACTATAAATTTCGCTGGCCAATGGTTGTACTAATAAACAGGTAAGAAACAGCGATAGGCCCGATAATACTTGATTGGATGGGACTGTTTGTGTACCCAGCGCCTGCCGAAGAAAATGCAATACGACGACGATCCGAAGAAACGGTGTCAGAGACATGATCACCGCCGGCAAGAAGGTCAGTGCTGTCAATAGCACGATGACCTGCATGGGAACTCCAACCGATTCCAAGCTAGGTTTTGCACTTGCCGCTTGAGGTGCCGCGAAGATTATGAAGTTGGTCAAAGAAACCAGCCAAAGAAGAAATTTCAGGACAACCATTAAGTACCCTCCTGCACGAGATTCGGGCATTGATTAGGTCTGATGAAGGTTGGAAGAATGACAGGCTGTCCACCCCCGCCTAGTAGCAGGTATTCTAGCCCGTCAACGCGCACTAGATGAAGACTTTGCGTTGCCGAAAGTTGGAGCGTTTCCAGTTTTTCAAGACGGTTTTGTCTGAGCGGCAGTGAGAAACGGATGCGTTTGAGAATGTTCATGTTTAGTCTTCCGTATCAAAATCGGTAATTCGAACTCCCATGGCGGTTTCGATGATGACGATTTCACCAAAGGCAACCAGGGCCCCGCCAATCGAGATGTTGATGTTCTCTCCTGCAGAGCGGTTCATCTTGATAATGCTTCCCTGTTCGAGATGGAGGACTTGGTTAAGAGTCATAACGACTTGATCCAGGTCCACGCAGATCTCCATTGGAATATCTCCGCAATGCTGGATTTCTTCAGCAGGGTTATGTAGTGTGTTCACTGCGGATTTCGCTTATCGTTTTAAATTGATGGTGTCTTGGCTCAACTCATCAACTGTTGTGATGATCTTCGCATTTGCCTGATAGCCCCTTTGCAATATGATAAGGTTGGTAAACTCGCGCGCGATGTCTACATTTGAATTTTCAATTGCACCTCCAATGAGCGAACCCCTTCCGCCAGTGTCTGGCGTACCGATTGCTGGAGCAGCAGAACGGGCGCCTAATTGAAAATTGTTGTTCCCCACAGCTATCAGTGACCCAGGATTACGCACAGTGGCCATGGCGAGTTGACCGAAAATCGTTTGAACACCATTGGAATATTGGGCGAGGAGCGTACCTCCATCGCCAATGTTGACCCTGGTGAGTTGCGCTGTCGGGGCTCCGTCCTGAGTGATGGCGGATACGGCGGAAGGTTGGGCATATTGGGTTAACCGAGGAGTTTGCCCATTGTACAGGTTCCAGTTAAGATTCAGATCGGCCGCTCCATTCGCAAGACCGGTAATGGGTAGGACCGGAAATGGACCCTGGACGGGTGGCACAATCAATTGCCCTGAACTGCTGAAAGTCAACGTGCCGGTGACCGGGGCCAGTGGTGTTGAAACGTCTCCGTTTGGAATGCTAAGACTGTAACTCCATTCATTCGGGTTTGTTGTCTTGGTGAAGTTGGCAGTTGCTATGTGAGAAGTTCCAAGCGAATCGAAGATCTCAAGTGAAGTGGAAAATGTTGATGCTGGCGGACCGGCTGTTCCGGTTGCGTTGAGGTTTAGGTCCATCGAAAAACTGTTTGTCGGGACGGGCGTTCGTAGGGTACCAATTGGAACGGTCATGTCTCCAGGAGGACCAGTTGTTGCAAGAACGCCGCCCGATTCCAACCACCCCTGCATGCGTTCTCCAGTAGGAGAGAGAAGGAAGCCATTTTTGTCAACTTGAAGATTTCCCCCTCGAGTATATAAAGTGGCATTCTGTGAATTTTTTACCATTAAGAACCCGTCTCCTTGAATGGCCACATCCAAGGCCCCACTGGTATTTTGGACAGAGCCTTGACTGAATTGGCGAAACGTCAAAGGCCTACCTACGCCGAATCCGACTTGCGATTCGCCTTGACCATTGAATCCGGCTGAATTCATCATTTCAAAAAACGCTACGGTATTCTGTTTGAAACCGGTTGTATTGAGATTGGCAAGATTGTTACCCACTACATCTATGGCCGCTGAGTGGGCCGAAAGCGCCGAAAGTGCTGTTGAGAGTGATCCGAACATGGAAAATTGTCCTTTTGCGAATTGAATTTCTATTTTGAAACTGCCGGCGTAGTTGATGAGGCGGCCTTCATATCGTCTAGCGCCTGCCTAATGCCAACTAGCTGTTCCACTTGGGAAAATTGGGCAAGTTGTGCCAGAAACGCTGCCCCATCCTGCGGATTTAATGGATTTTGATTCTTAATCTGCGTAACGAGTAGTTTAAGAAAAGTAGTTTTGTCTGAAAGGGCGTTTGAGTTTTTCGTTGACGGTGCCACTTGGAGTGCATTCTTTGTTGAAGATGTAGGTAATGTGGTGATATTCATTTGTAATTCCCTGTTTCATGAATGAACGTAAAATGCTCTCTCCTGCTGTCCTTCCGGCGATGCTGGGGCTCGCCTTGACTGCTCCTTCTCGGATGATCTTCTTGTTGGGTGCCATTGGTCTCTCCTTGTCGAGAGGATGCAGAAGCCTGATGTATGGACTCAGTACCCAACGACGGAGAATCTGCTCTGATCCGCCAACCGCCTTCGCCAGCTTGCCTTTCCAGCGTTTTCTCAAGACTTGGGAGTGCTCCTTTCAAAGAGTCTCGTAACTCAGCGTTTCCGCCCAAAACCTCCATGCGCAGTCCCTCTCCATTCATGTTCAGGCGGACAGCTACCATCGATTCTTTGTCCTCCCCCATTCGCAGTACTAACTGGGAGACATTGCGCTTGCTTAGTGGCTCAGACGCGATAACCGGTTCAATCGGGGAAGGAGGTGGTTCCTTTGAGCTACGTTTCGTTTGGTTCAAACTACTCACTACTGCCACGAACTCTGGATTTTGTTCGAAGGTTCCCTGTCCTGTTTTTGTCGTCTCCTCTACTATTCCGCCTTCCTGTAACTTCTCATTCAAGGTTTCCAAATCTGGGAACTCCTGATGGGTTGTAGCAGTCGAATTCATTTCGGGAGAAAAGGGATTCGTATGAGCAGGCTTGATTAACAAGGAATCTGCTTCTATTGAGCTTTCCGGGAGTTTCGGCTCTTGTGGGTTCTGACTTGAGAATGCGGCCGAAGAACTCGGCAGAAGATGATTTCGAAGGTAGAACAGGTCACTCGCTGATTCGACTGGTTTACGCACATTGACCCGTACTTGAAATATGCTGTCTAGGTTGTTGGCGAAGAGTAACGCTGCTTTTGAAAATGGCGTCTGGAATGGCTCGGCCTCGCCTAAACCATTCGATGATTGCGGACCCGAGGGCCTTGAGCTTGGCGACCCATTGGCAACAGGTAAGGGCGTAGTAGTTCCCTGTCCAACTGCTTCAGTCCCTGATGACTTGCTTGTGGGATCGTGGGAAGAAATGCCTTCCAATACTCCAAGGTCTGTTTCTGCTCTAGGAGTGCAACTGATGCTAGATGGTATAGCCACCTTGTCCAATAAGTCTCCGTCGAGCGAATGAGTCTCGGTTATGGTTGTCGGTAGGCTAATTGGCGGGACAATGACGAGAGGTTGGTTGTCTATCGTTGCGATTGCATCAAATTGTTTCAACTCAGCGATTGGATCCCGCTCGTCGACTGGTTCGGTTGCGCCAAATCGTTGAGTGGGATGAACGGTGAGCACCGATTTAGCATTCGATTCTCTATAACTTGCGGGTCGTTCTAGATTTCGGCTTGAGGGAGGAATGTTCGTTGTGTCCAGTCCAGTCCAACTCTTCGCCGGATTGGCTCTATGAGTGGGCTCCCGGATTGCCGATTGAGATGTGGATCGCCTTGACTGTTCCTTTTCGACCTTGTTTTGACTTTCCAGGACTGTGCGAAATTGTTTCCTAATTGGTTGATCATCCTTTGACCTACGGAGTGTAGTTGGGTTTGTGCTATCCACTTTCCTCGCAGACAGCAACGACTCAATGCGAATAGGCGACTGATTCCAGAAATGGATTCCGGTCGGTGCTTGCTGAAGGAGTGCGTTGATCATGTTGCTGATTCACTTGCATTCGCCATGCCAAACGCGTAGGTGTTCTAGACAAAGGGCATCTTTGAGATGGGATGTCAGGAACTTGGCGTCGACTTACGAAATCGGCAAGATCATGCCTATTTTGGAACAAGCAGTTTCAAATTGGACCCGCAACTCCGCTGATTTTGGTATTGGCAGAATGGTGCGAGGATTGCTTATAGGTTTGCAGGTGATGATTTGGATCCACTACTAACCGCAGCCGCCGGGGGCTTACGCTCCAGAGCCGAATCCTTGGATATACTCGCAAACAATCTCGCGAACGCAAACACCGCGGGATTCAAGGGAGATTTGGAGAGGTTCGCTCCTTACATCAGTGAAGATGCACAGTCCGATCCGCTCTTCCCTTGGAATAGTCCCAATTTGGTTCCCGATATGCAACGCCACTGGGTCGATTTTACTCAGGGGGCCGTTGAACGAACTGACAGAAATTTGGATCTTGCGATCGAAGGGAAGGGGTTCTTCAGCGTTGAAGGTCCGCAAGGAAAGCTGTACACGAGAAACGGGAATTTTCAAATGAGAAAGGATGGGGCGGTCGTCACCATCCAAGGTTATCCTTTGATACAGGCAGACGGGACGCAACTGAAGATTGACCCGGCACAACCTATGGAAATTACCAGAACGGGAGCAGTGATGCAAAAAGGGCAACAGATAGCAAGCATCCCGCTGTTTGAAACCAATGACCAGGAAAGCGTGTCGAAATCTGGCTTGAATTATTTCAAGTGGAGTAACCCCGCAACACCCCTCAATGAAGTTGAACTTAGACAGGGATTCCTCGAGGGTGCCAATGTCTCGCCCGCACAATCGGCCGTAAGGCTAGTCAACATCATGCGTCAGTTTGAGAGTTTGCAGAAAGCTGTATCCCTTTCAACTGAAATGAATCGCCGGGCAGTGGAAGATGTTGCTCGAGTGACAGGATAGGAGCAAACAGCAAATGATACGAGCACTTTTTAGCGCGGGCAGCGGCATGAATGCACAGTCGGTCAATGTGGATAACATTGCACACAATCTAGCGAACGCCAATACAACTGGGTTCAAAATGAGGCGTACGCAGTTTCAGGATTTGCTTTACCAAAACATGATTCAGCCAGGTGCTGCTGGGGGAGCGGAAACGGTTTTGCCCGTGGGTTTGCAATTGGGTTTAGGGGTGAGGCCTTCTGCTACTGAAATGATATTTACGCAAGGCAGTTTTCAGCAAACCGATAATCCGTTGGACATGGTGATTGAAGGGAAAGGGTTCTTCCAAATCCGGAAACCGACTGGAGAAATCGCCTACACAAGAGCTGGTAATTTTCAGCTAAATCGTGATGGATCCATTGTGAATTCCGATGGATTCCTTTTAGAGCCTCAAATTACAATTCCACCGGAAGCGCAATCGATCACGATTGGACTTGACGGCACTGTGAGTTACAACCAAGTGGGGCAATCAGCCTCCCAATTAGCGGGTCAAATCCAACTCGCCAATTTCGCGAACCCCGGTGGATTGAACAGTATTGGCCGAAACCTTCTTTCCCCAACCGATGCCTCGGGCGAAGCCGTTGTTGGAAATCCAGGTGGGCAGGAGGGCGTCGGTTCCTTGATGCAAGGCTATGTGGAGCAATCGAATGTGAGTACGGTTGAGGAATTTATTCACCTGATTATGGCTCAAAGGACATATGAGGCGAATTCGAGAGTGGTAAAAGCGGCTGACGAAATGTATCAGCAAGTCAATACAATGACCCGGTAACAGATGAATATATGAAAGCCATTCTATTGCACTGCGCACTTTTTATCGGTTTTTGTTCTGCGGCGGTTCCCGTGATGGACCCACCTTGCCTACTGGTTACAGGGAAGTGGCTAACAGCCAGTCAATTGACCCAGTTGTTGCCCGCATTTGGTTCCATTGATCCTTCCCTGAAGGTTCTGGCAGCACCGCGTCCGTTCGCCAGACGCTTCGTTTCGCCGGAAGCTGCTACTCTGCTGGCTCAAAAACTCGGGGCCGGGGCACCCGAATCGCCAATGGGTTTCTGTGTTGAACTGCTTACTGTCGAGATCACTCAAAACCAGGTGATTGCAGCGATGGAAAAAGCCCTGCCTGTGGGCGGACCTAGCTTGGAATTAATTAACTATTATCCTAAACGGTCCCCACAAGGCACGTTACTTTTTTCAACAAACGGTATGCGGCCTGCTTGCGTCAATGGGGGCTGTGCTACCGTTCGCTGGCGCGGAATGATGCAATGGTCCGAAGCGGAAAGCTTCCCAATTACCGCAGAAGTTCGGATATCCATTGCAGAAAAAGTTCCCATTGCAGTCCGGAATTTGCCAACTGGAGTAAAGATTCGAGCTGACGACTTCCGATGGCTCGAACGGAAATCCGATTGGCGTCCTGACTCTCCTGCATTTAAGGACGATCTGGTGGGGCAAGTTGTACGAAGAGCCATCAAATCGGGAGAGGCAATTCTGTTGCACAGCGTGCGGCAGGCTCAAGAAGTGGAAAAGGGAGATTCGGTTGAACTGCGAGTCCGATCGGGGCAGCTGTTATTGATCACCCAAGCCATAGCGGAAACTGGCGGTAGTGTTGGGGGGAAGGTGGTTGTCTCGAACCCAAATAGCAAGAAAAAATTTCTGGCCATGGTGATCGGGCCTGGTAAGGTTGAAACTTTGAAGCAAGGAGCATCGGATTGAAACTCGTAATACTACTATTTTGCGGAATAACTGTTGTTCAAGTAACCGCGAAAGATCGTGTCCCCGGGCCATTACAGAAGTTGCTCGGTGGGAAGTCCGCACTAGATGCCTATTTGGAACAATCGGGAGCAATGCCGCGTATGACAACTGATACCACGCCAACTTCCGGATCCGCTTATCATGCGGGAGGGTTGTTGGGGGATCTTACACGCGACCGCCGAGGAAGGGGCTTGGATGATCTCATTACAATTAATGTCAACGACCAGGCATCTGCCGTCTCGAAAGGATCGACGAACACTGCGCGAAAAAGCAGCAGCAAACAGGGTGTGAATGCGTTGTTAGGAATCCTGCCGGCCACTAGCCCCTATGTAAATTTAGCCAACCTTTCTGGGAGCACACAACTGCAAGGGACGGGCGAGACCAGCCGATCTACATCGATTTCCACAACTGTTACCGCATATGTGACGCACGTAATGAGTAATGGGAATCTTGCGGTAAGGGGTGTCAAAGACATTTGGGTAAACGCAGAGAGACAACTAGTCGAAGTGAGAGGAATCATACGTCCAGGAGATCTGAATGCAGGCAACCAGATTAGTTCCGACAAGTTGGCTCTGCTTGAAGTCAGAATTAATGGCAAAGGAGTAGTGAATGATGCGGTGCGAAGACCATTTATTCTCTATCGTATATTGATGGGGTTACTGCCATTCTAATGTCTCAGGTTCTCATCGTTGCTGCCTTGTCGGTTTTTGCTCAGGTAAGCATCCTGGAGGGTGCTTCTCGTCTCAAAGAAATTGCAACGCTGGAAGGCGTTCGAGACAACCAACTTATCGGCTATGGCCTGGTGGTGGGTCTGGCCGGTACCGGCGACAAGAAACAGACCGTGTTTTCTGCTCAAAGTGTTACGAACATGCTGGAAAGAATGGGGATCAACGTCAACCCTACGGCACTCCAAGTGAAGAACGTAGCTTCCGTGATCGTTACTGCCACTTTGCCTGCCTACGCACAACCTGGAACGCGAATCGACATCACTGCATCCACTTTGGGAGACGCCACTAATTTGCAGGGAGGCCAGTTACTAATGACAGCTTTACGCGCGGCGGATGGTCAAACCTACGCTGTTGCCCAAGGCGCAGTAGTAACCGGTGGATTCGTTGCCGGAAGAGGTGGCAACTCTCAAACAGTCAACCACCCTACTGCAGGGCGCGTTCCGGCGGGTGCGATTGTCGAACGGACTGCACCAACGGCTAATGCGACATCGCGCATTCGCTGGCAGTTGCGGCAGGCAGACTTCACGACTTCTGCTCGCGTCGCAGAGGCGATCAACCGAAAGTTCTCCCAGGATGGAACCCTTGTCGCAAAAGCTGAAAATTCTGCCACCGTTGTAGTCGATACCCCACCTCTCTTTTTGGCGAAGCCTGTGGAGTTCATTGCTGAAATGGAGAGTCTGCAAATCGAATCCGACCGGAAGGCGCGTGTCGTGTTAAACGAACGAACTGGAACCATCATCCTTGGTAAGGACGTCACTATTTCACCTACCGCCATCCTGCATGGCAACTTGAGCGTTGAAGTGCAAACGCAATTCAATGTTTCCCAGCCCAATCCATTGGCTGATGGACAAACTGTTGTTACTCCAGAAACAACCGTCGGCGTGAAAGAGGATAAGGCCAAGAATATCGTTTTGAAGCAAGGAGCGACAGTGGAGGACCTAGTCCGTGCATTGAAGTCCATCGGCTCGACTCCACGAGACGTGATTGCAATTCTTCAAAATCTAAAGGCGGCCGGCGCGCTTGACGCCGAATTGGAGGTTATTTAGTGGCACTCGCATCAATAGGACATCAGTCTCTTGCCATCGGCGGGACGGATACCAAACCAACTAGTGGTCCAAAAAGCCATTCAAAACTTGAGGATGCGGCAGGGCAGTTTGAGGCCTTGATGATTGGGCAGCTGCTTGAATCGCTCACAAAAACTGGATCACCAGGTGGCGAAGAATCGTCTGGGACCTCTCTCCTCGAAATGGGCAAAGACCAATTGGCACAAGCGATTTCGGCTGGCGGTGGGTTGGGGCTTAAGAAAACAATTCTTAACTCACTGAAGTCGGCTTGACGTTCCCCTGAGACGTTGATGTAATCAAAGAGACGGTACCCCCACCTTGATCAACCGACGCTCCTTCCTTCTCGCCTCCCCATTGGCCGCCGCAACGCGCTCCTTTGATTCGGGCTTGCGAAGCTACTTCCGATCTGGAGTGGAAAGAAACGGAATTGTCGGTGCAAGTCTTCTTCTAAGCCACGAAGGGGAGACGATTTTCGAGGAGCAATTCGGCAAACAGAATCTAGAAAAGCATCAGCCAGTCACGCCTCAGAGCATCTTTCATTGGGCATCGATCACCAAGACGCTCACTTCCATTGCCATTATGCAATTGCGCGATCAAGGCTCACTGGGGCTCGATGATCCGGTCCTTCGCCACTGTCCTGAAATAACGATGGTCCGTAACCCGTTTGGCCCTGTCCTGCGAATTACTCTGCGTCACCTTCTGAGTCATAGCTCTGGCTTTCGACCGGCTACGTGGCCTTGGGATAATCGTCCCTGGGTCCCTTCTGCTCCAGGAGCCTGGGGCCAGTTGGTTGCTACTTTTCCTGAAACGGAAATCTATTTCACTCCCGGCAGCCGTTTCAGTTACTCGAACTTCGGCATCCTATTGCTAGGTCGGACCATCGAGCGCGTCAGCGGCCTATCCTTTGCCCGGTACATCGCTAAGCACATTTTCGAACCCCTCGGTATGAAATCGAGTTATTTTGATAAGACCCCGCCTGAACTCTTACCGCATCGCTGCCAAAGTTACTATCGGGATCGCAACCGTCTTCTTGCCGGATCCTTTGATTACGAAACTGGAGTCACAATGTCCAACAGCGGTCTCAACGCTCCGTTGACGGACATGTCCCGCTATCTGTCCTCCCTAGTCGGCCACGGCCCGAGCCTGCTCCGCCGTTCCTCCTTAGAGGAAATGTGGCGTCCCATTCTGCCCGCCGAAGATGGCGAATCGATGGGCCTTTCCTTCTTCATTACCAAGCGCGCCGGCGTTACCATGCCCAATCATAGGGGTGACCAAAATGCTTTCATCTCCAGGGTCGGAATTGTACCGGCCTCCCGTTCCACCTATGCGGTGGCATACAATACCAGTGCGACAGGTTCTGGGCAAAACACTGGGGCCTTCGATAAACAACTGAAGGACTACCTCATTGACCAGGTTTATTCTCGTCTCACTTAGCTTGGCCGCAACACTTGCTGCCCAATCCATTTCCAATTTGAAAGCAGCAGAATTGAATAGCGGCACCGCGTTCACCTCAGAGCAGGAAAAGTTCCTATTCGCTGTACGCATGGAACGCGAGCCCCGCCTTTTCTTAGACGAAACTCCAGGACCCAAAATGGTCCTTGGCACTGACGGCTTATGGACCGCAAAAGCGAACCTCGAAACAGGCACAGTCCATTCTTTTCACTATGAAGTCGATGGCAAGAAATTTGGCGGCCGATCCGATATTCCAGCATTTGGCCCCGATTCCTACGAACGTCCAGGAGTGCCCCAAGGCAAACTTTCTGAAAAAATCGTCCACAACAGCAAAATCTACCCCGGCCTTGCCAGTGACTATTGGATCTACGTCCCAGCACAATACGATGTAGCCAAACCCGCAGCGCTAATGATCTGGCAGGACGGTCAAGGATTAACTTCGCGCGACGGTCGATCTCAAATTGTTTTCGACAATCTTACTCACGACAGGAAAATTCCCGTGATGATCCATATTTTCATCTCGCCTGGCAAGGTCGGCGAAAAAGCATGGCGAAGTATTGAGTACGATACGGTCAACGACACCTATGCCCGATTTCTCCTGGAAGAAATCATCCCCGACGTGGCCAAGAAATACAATCTTCGCAAGGACGGCTATAGCCGCGCTATCGCCGGAAATTCTTCGGGTGGCATTTGCGCCTTCAACGCCGCCTGGTATCGTCAAGACGAATTCACGCGTGTGTTGAGCCGCATCGGCAGCTTCACCAGCATCCAATGGAAGCCTGGAATTATTGACGGTGGAAATGTCTTTCCCAATAAAATTCGCAAAGAGCCGAAACGCAACATTCGTACTTGGCTGCAAGACGGCTGGAATGATTTGGAAAACAACCATGGCTCATGGCCGCTCCAAAATATTCAGATGGCAAATTCCCTAAAAATGATGGGCTACGATTTCCACTTGAGCTTTGGCCGCGGGACTCATAATGGTGCCCATGGGTCGGCTGAACTACCGCAAGCAATGCAATGGCTGTGGCGCGATTACGATCCTGCGAAGACTTCTCAGACTTTTGAGCAGGAATCAGAAGAGCGCTTGAAGCCGCTATTTCGCGTGAACATCGTCAATCGATAGACCCAATGTGGTAGTCTCTCGAAAGATGAGATTACTGCCCATTTTTCTAAGCGGAGCCATTGCTGCCTCCGCGCAAGTTGCACATTTCGACGAATTGTTTCAATTAGCAGCATCAAACTCCCCGCAAGCTGAAAGCGCTCTGCGCAAGGTGATGAAGCCTGATGAGCTCAACAAGGGCACTGCCTGGTTGTCTAAAGGTGGCAGTTTCATTTTCGCTGTGGAATCGTCGTCGCAGCCATCCCTAGTCGTCGACGATGGCACACCGCAAGCCATGACCCGCGGCGGAGAGCTTTGGTTTTCTGTAGCAAAGCTGGCCACTGGTCGCACGCATAACTTCACCTACATCAAAGACGGCAAATCTTATGGAGGCCGAACCGATGTGATTGCTTACGGTCCCCTGTCCTATGAACGTTCAGGCGTTCCTAAAGGCACACTATCGGAAAAGATGCAGCACACCAGCAAAATTTACGACGGCATGGTCGCTGATTATTGGACCTATGTCCCAGCTCAATACGATCCGGCAAAGCCCGCCGCTGTCATGTTCTGGACCGATGGCGAAGTGCTGGTTCCGCGCAACGAACCGTCGCGTGCCCAAATCGTTTTCGACAACCTGACTCACGATAAAAAACTTCCCGTAATCATTCACGTGCTTGTTTCCCCAGGTCTGCATGGCACGCAACGCTTGCGAAGCGTTCAATACGATACAGTCAGCGACGTTTTTTCCCGCTATGCTTTGGACGAAATCTTGCCCGAGGTGGCCAAGAAGTACAATCTCCGGAAGGACGGTTATAGTCGAGCCATGGCCGGCGATTCCTCCGGCGGCATTTGCGCCTTCAACGCTGCTTGGTGGAAGCCCGCCGAGTTTAGCCGCGTGCTCAGCCGCATCGGCAGCTTCACCAGCATTCAATGGAAGCCCGGGCAGCTCGATGGCGGTAACATTTTTCCTTTCGCCATTCGCAAGCAGCCCAAGCGTAACATTCGCGTTTGGATGCAGGATGGCTCCGGTGATTTGGAAAACGAACATGGTTCCTGGCCTGCTCAAAACATCGCATTGGCGAATTCGCTGAAGATGAAGGGTTACGATTTCCACTTCACATTCGGCAACGGTACGCATAGCCGCAATGGTGGTCACGCGGAGTTAGCTGAAGAAATGGTCTGGTTGTGGCGCGATTATGATCCAGCAAAAACCACACAGGAATTCGAACAGGATCCCGCCGAAAAGCTGAAGCCATCCTTCCGCGTCAAAGCGCTGAATCGCGAAGAATAACCCATGGTATCCCTGATTGAGTGCCGTAACGTTACGGTGAAGCGTGAAGGTGTGGTTGCTCTGAACAAGCTCAACTTGTCGATTGGTGCCCATGAAAGTGTGGCTATTCTTGGTCCTAACGGTTGTGGCAAATCCACTTTCATCAAAGCTATTACTCGCGAGGTTTATCCGTTTCCCATAGGGGAACCCTCCAGTGTGAAAATCCTCGGCAAAGAGTTGTGGAACGTTTTCGACCTCCGCGCTCAGCTCGGAATTATTACCAACGACATGCTTGCCACCTGCTCTCGGTGGGACTATCCGGGCCGCGAGATCGTCACCTCTGGATTCTTTTCCAGCATTGGAATTTGGCCCTGTCACATTGTTACGGAAGAAATGGAAGTGCGAACTCAGGAGGTGCTCCGTCTTCTCGAAATTGAACATCTCGCTGATCGCCAGATCAACATGATGTCTTCTGGCGAGAGTCGCCGGTTCATGATTGGCCGCGCGCTCATTCATCAGCCTCGTTCTCTGCTGCTCGATGAGCCAACCAATTCGCTGGACATCCGCAGTTGCCACGAACTCCGTGATATTCTTCGCAAGGTGGTAGCACAAGGCACGAACATCATCCTGGTGACGCATCACTTACCCGATATCCTTCCCGAAATTTCGCGCATCGTTTTGTTGAAGCAAGGACAGTTGTTTGGCGATGGTCCTAAGCCTGAAATACTGGTACCTGAAAAGCTATCGGAATTGTTTCAGACTCCGGTTGAGATTGTGCGCAAAGATGGTTATTACAATATGTGGTAGCGGCATAGGAGCTTAAAAGTTATGAAATCTACTCGCAGAAAATTCTTCGTCATGAGTTCGGCGGCGCTATCCATTGGGTCTTCAAAGATTCTTGGTGCCAACCAGCGCGTCAACATGGCGGTTATCGGTCTTGGCGGCCGAGGCACAGCACATATGAATGAGTACGGCAAGCTTACGGATGATGCAAATATTGTTGCTTTGGTGGACGTGAACCAAGCCGCGCAGGAAAGAGGTTCAGCGCTTGTAACACGCAGCAATGGAGGCAGAGCGCCCAAGCTGTATCGTGACATGCGCGAAGTTTTTGCGGATAAAACGGTGGACGCCGTTTCCATGGCAACTCCAAACCATTGGCATGCCTTGGGTTGTATTTGGGCGTGTCAGGCAGGCAAGGATGTCTATGTCGAAAAGCCGGCCAGCCACAATATTTGGGAAGGCCAAAAAATGATTGAGGCCGCACGAAAGTACAAGCGCATGGTTCAAGTGGGTTCGCAAAGCCGCAGTATGACGCACTACCAGAAGGCCATGCAGATGCTTAAAGACGGTGTAATCGGGGAACTTTATGCGTCGAAGGGACTTTGTTATAAACGGCGGCCAACCATTGGGAAGAAACCGGAAACAGACACACCTGCGGGCATTGATTGGGACTTTTTCCTTGGTCCTGCGCCAATGCGGCGGTTCACCGAAAATCGGTTCAAATATAACTGGCATTGGTTTTGGGATACCGGCAACGGCGATCTTGGCAACCAGGGTGTCCATCAAATGGATGTGGCCCGCTGGGGCATGGGCGATATTAAGTTGCCCAAATCGATAGTATCCACAGGAGGAAAATTTCTTTATGACGACGATCAGGAAACTCCCAATACACAGCACGCTGCTTTCGATTACGGCAATGGACGGCAGATTGAATTTGAGGTACGCGGCTTGATCACTGGTGACGAAGGCGGCATATTACGGCGTGGTTCAAACACGGTGGGTGATCTGTTCTATGGGGCTGATGGTTGGATGGCAATTGACGGTTCAGGCTTCACGGTTTTCAAAGGCGAGAAAGGAGAGAAGGTTCTTGAAGGAAAGGCGGACCCCAATTCTGATACGGGCCTTCACATGAAAAACTTCCTGAACTGCGTTCGTGATCGTGACTACAAGAAGCTGAACGCAGAGGTAGAAATCGGCGTCACTTCCGCTGCTCTATGTCACTTGGCAAACATCAGCTATCGTTTAGGACGTCGGCTTGATTTCAATCCGGATACTTGGCGGTTCAAAGATGCTGACGCCAATAAACTATTAACGCGCGAGTATCGAAAGCCCTATGTCGTTCCCGAGAAAGTGTAAATAAAGTGGGGCCGATTCCGCGACGATTTCTTTCGGTGCAATCGTTTTTCCGTAAAGCGCCTTGTTCGCTTCCTCATCAGCGCGCAAAGTTGCGCCTTGCAATGCTACGCCTGCAAATAGGCATCTGGACCGTGAGTAAGTCCACATTTCAGCGCGCATGGTTAGGTCAGTATCAGCTGCCGCCGAACGGACTACCGGACCTGCCGCAACCGAAGCATCGCCACTAGGATTTAGCAATAAATGTATTTAACGAATTTCTTCCAGTGCGCCGGTCTGGGCAAACGCCGAGGTTGAAGCTAAAGGGACTGTTTTTGCTAGGCCAAATATTGCCTGAACAGATAGTATGCAGATAGGGATAGGCCAATTCCGATAACCACCTTTCTTACTGAACTGGAGGAAAATCGTAGCGAAAGGCGCGCCCCCAGGTATC
>JAYTTF010000102.1:0-6977 GCA_043745195.1 Bryobacterales bacterium
TTACGTTATCGCGGAACCTCGGAATGCGTGATCGCGACATTTCGGAATGCTCAATCGCGCTGACCTCGGAACAATTATCGCGGGACTCCGGAATCCGCACCGGAGCCATGTACTGCGGCGTGCCAATGATCGAGCCTTCCGTAGTAAGTGAAGCAACGATCGTCGCGTCGCTCGGCCCAATGGTGGCAGCCGACTTGGCGAGGCCAAAATCCAGCACATTCACGCCGTCGCGCGTCAGCATAATGTTGGCCGGCTTCACATCGCGATGGGTCACGCCGGCTCGATGAGCGCGATCAAGCGCATCCGCAATCTGCGCCGCGTAAGAAAGCGCCTGCTCCAACGGAATCGGGCCTTTTTCTATGCGCGCGGCAAGTGTCTCGCCCTCCATCAGTTCCATCACCATATAGTTGGGGCCGACGTCAAACAGCGTGCAAATATTAGGATGATTCAGCGACCCCACCGCCCGCGCCTCCCGCTCGAACCGCATGCGTAGGTCCTCGCGCGCGGCAATATGCTCTGGCAGCACCTTCACTGCAACTGTACGGTCCAGTCGCGTGTCGCGAGCCTTATACACTTCGCCCATGCCACCCGCGCCCAGCGGGGAAAGGATTTCATAAGGGCCGAGTTTGTCTCCGGGTGTGATATGCATGGCAGGTTACCCTACTCAGGCAGCCTGCTCAACACTCACCACCAACCGCAGCCCGAGCCCTTCCAACGCTTCCCTGATTCTCGATAGTTTGGTCGCATGGCGCGGGTTCAGCATCCGCCGCACTTCTTTCTCGTCGCAGCCGATTCTGCGCGCCAACTGCGTATTGGTGATGCCGGCTTCGATCATGCCAAGCTTGAGCGCTGCTTTCGCCGCCATCGGCGCAGGGAGCGGTATTAGCCGTTCCCCCTTGGCAGCCTTGGACGCCAAGGGGATTTCCAACCCTTCGGCAATCCGGCCCGCGATCGCTTCTTCCAAACAATCCATCGCTTGCACGACGGCGTTCTTTTCACCGTGACCCTGTGTGATAGCCTCGGGAATGTCCCGGAAAGTGACGATCAGAATCCCGGGCTTTTCGCCGCGTTCTAACTTTGCCGGATATGAAAAGGTTCGCATCGTTGCCTCATACCTCGAAGTCTTCTTTGCTCAAACCCAGTTGAGCAAGCATTTTGTGAAAAGCGCGTTTATCAAGTTCATCCTTCAAATTGCGCACGGTGGTCATCTTAGTCCCAAAGTAGAGAATGCCATGGCTGCCCTTTCCGCGATGCGCCACCCATCGGACAACAATTTCGCGTACATGGCCTAGCAGCCTGTATTCGGCGTACAAAATCGTTGCCCCTCACGCTTCTTAGTGTCGGACAAAACTGTCCGATTGGCAAGTCGGCCCAACTACTTTCCCAGACCTGCGGCCCAGTTTTGCACAACCACCATGGGTAAATCCGCCTGCTCGACACCTTCCGAGCTCATCACCAAAAATCGCTTGCCGTCGCGGGTGGGTACGCCATAATTTGGAGCGCGAAACAGCAGTTCCGGCCGTCCTGCCTTGACTCCGTCGGCATTCAGTTCGATAGGAGCGGCCATTAGACTGCCTCCGTCATTCGCTGCCCAGTACAGCTCTTTTCCATCGGCTCGCCATCGAGGGCGAGCCCCACCTTCCGTCGATACTTGCCACTTGCCGCGTCGGTCCCGGAACCCCTGGATGTAGACTTCGTTCCTTCCGGACTCACTCGATTGATAGGCTACCCAGCGGCCATCGGGGGAAAAGAAGGCGAAACCTTCATTGAACTTCGTCTGCAGATAGGGAGCCGGCTTCTTCTCTCCCTCCAGCGGGAGTATGAAAATATCAGTTGCCCCAAATAGCAGATGTTTCCCATCGGCAGAAACGCTGCTTATAATATCCCCTTTCGCAAGCAACTCTTCCCCACCCGAACCATCGGCAGTTCGCATGTGGATATTTCCCGCATTGATGTAATAGATATGCTTACCATCGGGAGACCATTGCGGCCATCGGCCGCCGGTAAAGGTAAGTCGGGTGGCAATGCCGCTTGCAAAGGGCATGACCCAGATGTCGCTAATTCCTCGGCCTGCCGTGAACGCAACCCGGCTGCCGTCCGGGGAGAGGCTATAGGAGATAAAAGATACTTCTACAGCTTGACCGACCGATTCGATTCGTTTCCCAGCACGGTTCAACCACTCGAATCGGGCCTTTCGGTTCGTTTCTCCCTGGCCGTAAAAAAGTGTTCCGTCGCTGGAAACGGAGAATTGAGCATAGCCATTTGCAGTCACGCCGTTTACACCTTGGGCTATCACCACCGGCTCACCAGTGAGCCGGGGCGGATTCAACTCCAGCTTGCGGGCAGTCAGCACCCCATCTCCCTGCATGTAGATCAGACGCCCCGTGTTGGCATCATAGAGCCCATTGAACTCCGATTGCAGAATTTGAACTGGCGGCCTTCCATCCAGCGAGCCCCAATAGATGCCTTGTTTCGCCAGGTCGTTGTGCCGAATGAAATAGAGAAAGTCCTTGCCGCCCGGCAGAAACTGAGGGTAGTAATGAAATAGTTCTCCCACGGGGCTATTGACCTTCGCTACTGATGCGGGCACCCCACTTCCGGAGGCTGCAATTCGCATTAGTCCGGCATCGCGCTCGGCAAATAGAATCACTCCATCCTTGTTCCAGGTTCCGCCTCGCCCGATGGATGTATCGCACAACGTGGTCGGCGCGCCACCAGCCACATCAATCCGCTTGAGTTTGCCGCCGGCTACAAAGGCCAGCGACTTGCTATCGGGAGACCAGAAGGGCCGCCCGGCATCTTCGGTTTCCGGAAGCCCTTTGGCTTGCAAGGAGTCCAGTGGACGGAGGTAGAGTAGCGATATTCCCTTGGCATCGACTGCCACGTAGGCCAGCGTACGGCCGTCGGGTGAGATGGCTGATCCCCCGCTGTTACCAATGTTGGTAAAGCGACTGCCTGGTGGCGGGTTCACGTCAAGCTTTACTGACGGCTCCGCGCTTTTGCGAAACAGGAAGGAGACTGAGGCTATAGCGAGAAAACTGGCCAGTGCGGCGATGGCCCAGGGCCAGCGGTTGGGCCTAGTTACCGCCGTTGGCGCGTCTTGCGGAGGCGTGCGGAGGTCGAGCACGATGTCGTGCATCGAGAAGTAGCGCTCCTCCGGCTCCTTCGCCAAGCACCGCCGCACTAAGCGTTCCAGCCACCCCGGCGTGAACGGTTTCACCGCCATCGGCGGCGGATCAGCAGCCAGGATCGCCGCTACCAGCGTCGAGTAGCTCTTACCCTGAAACGCCTTCTGCCCCGTGACCATCTCATAAAGCACCGCACCAAAAGCCCAGATATCGGCTCGCGCATCGGCCTCGCGACCCTCAAACTGCTCCGGAGCCATGTACTGCGGCGTGCCCATCACCATCCCTTCGCCCGTGAGCCCCTTCACCAGCGTCGCGTCATTCGGGCCAATCGACGCATTCGATTTCGCCAGCCCGAAGTCCAGCACCTTGACCCCATCGCGCGTCAGCATGATGTTGGCCGGTTTCACATCACGATGCGTGACCCCGGCGCGATGCGCCCGATCCAGCGCGTCGGCAATTTGCACGGCGAATGACAGCGCCTGCTCCAGCGGGATCGGCCCCTTCTCGATGCGCGCGGCAAGCGTCTCGCCCTCCATCAACTCCATCACCATGTAACTGGTGCCGTCTTGCACGCCGATGTCGAAAAGCGTACAAATATTCGGATGATTGAGCGATGCCACGGCCCGCGCTTCGCGCTCAAACCGCGCGCGCAGGTCTTCCCGCTTGGCGATATGCTCCGGCAGCACCTTCACCGCAACTGAACGATCCAGTCGCGTGTCACGCGCCTTATAAACCTCACCCATGCCACCCGCGCCAAGCGGCAAGAGGATTTCGTAGGGGCCGAGTTTGTCTCCGGGTGTAAGCATCGTATAGGATTAGCGGGAGCGGCGATTGGTCCCGCCAATTTTCCGTAGTTCAATCACCAGCCGTAGAGCGTCGTTCACTTCTTGATTGGTCTTGAATTCGCTATGAATCTCCGGTTCAAGCAGCACCAAATTCGTCCCCTCTGAGTACTGTTTGGCATACTTTCCCCTTACTCCGCCTTTGAGCAAAGTAGTCAGATCATACTCGGGACGAAGCTCGTCAATTGTGTTTTCGCGTTTTTTCATAGGCTTTTTTTTCGTTTCGCGTCAGTTCTCTTGCGCTGACTATTCGATACCGGGCGTTTCGTTCAGTATAGGATACAATCAGCAATCTGTTCCGGCTGGACATTCCAACGGTGATGAATCGGGCCTTGCGAAGAGGAATGATCGGGGTCGGGAACCGTTGTGCCTAACCAATCACCGAAAACGGTTGAGGCTTCTTCGAAAGAGACCGAATGCTTCCTCCCGTTGCCGCGTGCCTTATCCGGATCCCATTCGAACTCCACAGCATGTATTCTACCTAATCACTTCCCCAGACCCGCAGCCCAGTGCTCCACCACCACCATCGGCAAATTCGGTTGCTCACCGCCTTCCGGGACCAGTACCAGAAAACGCTTGCCGTCGCGGGAGAGCACACCAGCAGTATACGGAGTGCGGAACAGCAGTTCCGGCCGTCCCGCTTTGACTCCCGCATCCTGTGGTTCGATTGGGGCCGCAATCACAGTCCTTCCGTCAAGCCCCGTCCAGTACAGCTCCCTTCCATCGGCGCGCCATCGAGGGAAGCGGCCACCGTCCGCCGATACTTGCCATTTACCGCGACGCTCCGGGAAGCCCTGAATGTAGACTTCAAACCTACCGGACTCATCCGAGTTATAGGCGACCCACCGGCCATCGGGGGAAAAGACGGCGCCATCTTCAAAGAACTTCGTCTGCAGATATGGCGCCGGCTTTTTCTCTGCTTCTTCCAGCGGAAGCAGGAAAATGTCACCATTCCCATATAGCAGATGTTTCCCGTCTGGGGAAACGCTGGTTACAGTATTGCCTTTCGCAAGCAACACTTCCGCCCCGGAACCATCGACCGCTCTTTTGTAGATACTTCCAGCGTTGGTGTAGTAAAAGTGCTTTCCATCCGGAGACCAACGCGCATAGGCGCCGCCAGTAAAGGTAAGGCGGGTGGCAATGCCGCTTGCGAAGGGCATTACCCAGATGTCACTGGGATTTCGGCCCGCCGTGAATGCAACACGACTGCCGTCCGGGGAAAGGCTGTATTCGACGAAAGGTACTACTACCGCTTGGCCGACCGCTTCGAGCAGTTTCCCAGCTCGGTCC
The DNA here is from genome assembly GCA_043745195.1 of Bryobacterales bacterium. Classification (GTDB taxonomy): domain Bacteria; phylum Acidobacteriota; class Terriglobia; order Bryobacterales; family Bryobacteraceae; genus JANXSF01. The sequence goes on from JAYTTF010000102.1 coordinate 5,261, forward strand.
CACCATTCGAAGCGGTGCTTTCGATACAGCGTCCCCGGGCCATAAAATAGTGTTCCATTGCTGGAGATGGAGAATTCCGCATAGCCGTTTGTGCTGGCGCCACCAACGCCGTGGGCCACCAACGCCGGATCCCCACTGAGCCGGGGCGGGTTCAACTCCAGTTTGCGCGCCGTTAGTAGGCCTTCTCCCTGGATGTAGAGCAAGCGGCCTGAGTTGGCATCGTAGAGCCCGTTGAACTCTGATTGCAGGATCTGGACCGGTGGCCTTCCGTCCAACGAACCCCAATGGATGCCTTGCTTCGCTGAATCGCCATGGCGCACCAGATAAAGAAAGTCTTTGCCACCTGGCAGAAACTGCGGGTAGGAATGAGACACTTCACCGGCAGCTTGATTGATCTTGGTTACTGGTGCCGGGGCTCCACCGCCGGAAGCAGCGATCAGCATTAGTCCCAATCCCCGGTCGGCAAACAGAATCAAGCCATCTTGGTTCCATGTTCCGCCCCGCCCGATAGCGTTGGACAAGGTGATGGGAAGGCCACCGGCCGCATCGATGCGCTTGAGTTCGCCCCTGGCGACAAAGGCTAGAGACTTGCTGTCGGGCGACCAGAAGGGGCGGCCAGCATTTTCGGTTCCGGGAAGCGCGCGGGCTTGCAGGGAGTCAAGAGGCCGCAGGTAGAGCAGCGATGTTCCCTTGGCATCGGTGGCCACATAGGCCAGAGATCGACCGTCGGGTGAAATTGCGGAACCGCCGCTGTTGCCCGTTGGAGCAAAGCGGCTTTCTGGTGGCGGAGTCACATCGAACTTTGCAGGTAATGGAGATTCGCCGCTTTTGCAGAGCGGGAAGAGGACTGCGGCGATGGCGAGCACGGTTGTGGCAGCGGCTACCCAGGGCCAGCGGTTGGGTCTTGCTGTTGCTGCGGGGGCGTCTTGCGGTGGGTTGCGCAGATCGAGCACGACATCGTGCATTGAGAAGTAGCGGTCTTCCGGGTCCTTGGCGAGGCAGCGGCGCACCAGCCGTTCGAGCCATGCCGGGGTGAACGGAGCCACGGCCATCGGCGCTGGCTCTGCGGAAAGTATGGAGCCGACCAGGCTCCCATAGCTCTTGCCTTGGAACGCTTTCTGCCCAGTGACCATTTCGTAGAGCACGGCGCCAAAGGCCCATATATCAGCCCGCGCATCAGCTTCCTTACCCTCGAACTGCTCAGGCGCCATGTACTGTGGCGTGCCGATTATCGAGCCTTCCGTAGTAAGTGAAGCAACTATCGTCGCGTCGTTCGGGCCGAGCGCCGCCGTCGACTTGGCGAGGCCGAAATCCAGCACCTTCACGCCGTCGCGCGTCAGCATGATGTTGGCGGGCTTCACGTCGCGATGGGTGACTCCGGCGCGATGCGCCCGGTCAAGGGCATCGGCAATCTGCGCAGCGTAGGCAAGCGCCTGCTCCAGCGGAATCGGCCCACGCTCAATGCGCGCAGCAAGCGTCTCGCCCTCCATCAACTCCATCACCATGTAGCTGGTGCCGTCTTGCATGCCGATGTCGTGCAGCGTACAAATGTTCGGATGATTGAGCGACGCCACCGCCCGCGCCTCGCGCTCAAACCGCACCCGCAGGTCTTCCCGCTTAGCGATATGCTCCGGCAGGACCTTCACCGCAACGGAGCGCTCAAGCCGCGTGTCACGCGCCTTATACACCTCACCCATCCCACCCGCACCAAGCGGCG
>JAYTTF010000103.1:0-6901 GCA_043745195.1 Bryobacterales bacterium
TTTTGACGCCAAATATCCAAGGTAGGAGCCGTATGCGGTAGTGCCGCTTGTACGGATCTGTGCGGGGGGCGGTCCGCGAGGACCGTCCCTACCGCGAGCGAGCTACTAAACTTCCCATGAAATCAATGCGCTGCCCTATGCGAGCTGCCTGTCTCCGGTGTCCCCATTGGCGGCAATTTTTCAGTACTTCAGTCTCACCCTTTCAAGCGACAGTTTTTTGAAATCCATTCAGTATCCAACAATTAGGTATTCGCTAACGGCGGAGCGGTCTGGAGAAACTCCTTGATGAGTCCCAAAATGGTACCGGTGTGGCTTTTCAAATACTTCACATTTTGATTTACTCTTTCTTAGGAGTGTGACCAAAGTTTGCAGATCGGGGTAACCATTCGAGGAATACGAAAGAACAATTGTGCTGTGCTTGAATCTTTCAAATAATGTGGTGAATGCGCCAATTGAGGTTTTTTTGTAGGAGAAGGGAGTGAATCGTTTTGCTAACTTCTTAGAAGTTGTTTCAACCATGATCTCAGTTCCCATTCCCTGCCAGTATGAAGCCAAGCCTTCCACGAAATGATAGCGTTTTATGTAGCAATTATCATCAGCTCTTGGAACGTATGGGGGATCGAGATACACCAAGTCAAAAGGAGCAGCCTTTAGTTCAAAAATGTCGGATCGGACAGAACTATTTTCTTGACCGTTGCAGAATATCACTTCGTTGTAAGCGTCAACAGATTCAATAAACAACTGCTTAAGCGATAGTCTAAGGTCTCGTCTGCCGTCATCGTAATGTTGAAGGTTACCCGTTATGGTGAAAACACCACGGGGCTGTTTTTTAACGCAAGCCCTAGTAAGTGCCGCAATGGTTAGTGCTCGATGCGCACTGCAGGGGAGCGATTCTAGATTCGCCCAAATGTTGTCAAGGAACCGCAAGTCCTCAGGCGTGTAAAATACACCATCAAAAGTTCGTTGAATGAATTTCTTGCGGTTGCGGTTTGCTACTAGTAGTGCGGCCAAGTGACTTGCTTCGAGTCTTACTGTCGAATTTTCAATTGTGGCTGAACTGATTTGGTGGGCAAAAGTCAAGAAATCATTGCTACAAACCTGCTTTCCCATCCTCTTCAGTAAATAGGAAACACATCCACTCCCTGAAAAGGCATCCAGTGCAGTCTGAAACGGAAATTCGCGAAGGACACCGTGAATCCAGGGAAGCAATCGGTACTTGCTTCCCATGTAACGCAGTTTTGGAAAAGCGCCGACTCCTTCTGGGAGTGTGACTTCCTTTAGACTTCCGAATGCTATAGGTTTAACCGCTGGAGAACTCATGTAGTCAAAAGAAAGTTGCTGCAATCGCGATACGCCTCTTAGGCTAGCAGATCGACAGCAGTCTTCAAAATAATTGCAAAATCTTGGCCGATTGCTAATTTCATTGCTCTGTGGGAATGAAAAGATTTTGGATTTTTCGCTGTATTCGATTGCTTGCTCCTTACTGCTTCCCTGGTCCATACAAAACACGCCCTGGCCTGGCCGTGGTCATCTTCTGATCCTGCAACAAAACTCTGCCATTCACCAACACGGAATAAAATCCAACGGCATACTGATGCGGCTTGGCAAATTCTGACTTATCGGCAACAGTCGCCGGGTCAAATACGGCGATATCCGCTTTCATTCCTGGACGCAGCAATCCGCGATCCATGATCCGGAATCGTGAGGCTGGCAACGAAGTCATTCGGCGCACCGCTTCTTCCAGCGTCAGCACTTTGCGCTCGCGCACGTAGCGACCCAGCACCCTGGCAAACGTCCCATAGTTTCGTGGATGGGGCACGTCTTCGCCGAAGGTTGGAATGCCGCCGTCAGATGCAATCATTGTATGGGGGTAGCGCAAAATTTGCTCTAAATCATCTTCCCCAATGGCATGATAGATGGCCCAGCAGTTGCCTTTCAATTGCAATTCCAACGCCGTCAGTGCTGCATTTTCAACCGTCACTTCCCTGCCCTGAGCCGCCGTCACTTCCGCCAGATTCTTCCCAGCCAGACTCTTATCGAACCCACAACTGGCCAGCACAACATTCTTGGGATCTCCAGCTCCGCGGTCTTCGCGAATGTTCTGCGCCACCGTTGCCAAAATCCGCGCCCGCTGCTCCGGCGCATTCACCCGCTCTCTAAAAGCCGCCTGACCGCTTTCCCGCGACCATTGTGGGAAGAGTGCCGATAGTCCCGTCGACGAAGCCGTATAAGGATACTGATCCAACGTCACATCCACTCCCCTGCCCCGAGCCTCTTCCACCAGTTGCAACGTGGCCTTGCTCAATCCCCAATTGGCCTTGCCAATAATTTTGTGATGCGTCACTTGCGTCGGTAAATGCCCCTCCTCGCCAATGCGAATCGTCTCCCGTACACTATCCAAAATATTGGCCGATTCATTGCGCATGTGTGATGTATGAATGCCGCCCATGGCTCCAACCACTTTGGCGATCTCTACAACTTCCTCAGTGGTGGAAAAATTGCCGGGTAGATAGAACAATCCGGTAGAAAGTCCAAACGCTCCATCCAGCATTCCCTGCCGTGCCAGGGCCTTCATTTTGGCTATGTCTTCGCCGGTGGCCTTGCGATCTTTCAATCCCATTACAGTTTCCCGAATGCTGCCTTGGCCCACCATGGAGCCGAAGTTCACGGTACTATGCGCGGCGGCAACCCGTTTCAGAAATGGCGCCAATGGAATTGGCGAACTGCCATCAGGGCCTTCAATGATGGTGGTGACGCCCTGGCGGATTTGATTTTCGGCTGCAGAATTGTCCAAAATACCCCGTCGGCCATGGCTGTGGGTATCAATAAAACCCGGCGTAACGGCCATCCCGGAAGCCTTAATCACAATTCGGGCTTGGGCAGGGAGGCTGGGGCCAACGTAGACAATGGAATCTCCACGCACTCCGACGTCACCAAGAAACCAACCCGAACCAGTGCCGTCGATGATCCGGCCATTTTGAATCAGAATGTCGTATTGAGGTTGCTGGCCAAGCGCCAGCATGAAACTACTGAGGAGAAGAGTTAGAGTGACATGCACCGAGCCATTTTGGCACGATGCGCGTCACTCTGTCACGGTTGCTGTGTCAGCCTGTCCTTCTTCTTCCGCATGAGGAGGAGAAGCGATCATGGACATAAACAGACCCAAAATGAACAACATTGCGATGATTCCACCGATGATCATATTGTTCGTTTCCTCCTTTCTATAATTCTTCATTGCACGACGAGTGCCAAAGTATTCCCGGTCATTTGTGTTACGGTTTTTTTATGCAAGTAGATTTAGCATTTGGCAAAACAGGTTTATTAGTGGAACTGCCGGAAGGCTTCCAGTACCAGGTATTAGAAGCTCGATCAGCAGAGGCGTTGGAGGATCAGAATGCCGCCATTGAGCATGCTCTCGATCATCCAATTGGTACTTTATCGCTCACCAGGCTTGCTAAAGGGAAGAAGACGGCCGCCATTTCCGTCTGCGACATTACCCGGCCTGCTCCAAACAGGTTAGTACTTCCGCCAGTTTTGAGTCGTCTGGCTGATGCGGGAATCAGCCGAGACAACGTCACAGTGTTGATTGCCACAGGCCTACACCGCCCAGCGACCGAAGAAGAAATACGGGAAATTGTAGGACCGGATCTGTACGGTCATATAAATGTGGTGAACCACTTCGCCAGGAATTTGCACGAACATCGATATCTGGGAACTACGGCTTCCGGTATCCCTGTACATATCGATGAACGATTTATGGCGGCGGATCTCCACATCACCCTGGGCTTCATTGAACCGCACTTGATGTTGGGCTTTTCTGGTGGACGCAAGCTGATTGCCCCAGGCTTGGCCGCACAGGAAACCATCAAAGTAATCCATTCACCCAAATTCATGCGCGATGCCCGTTCGGTGGAAGGGTCCATCGAAAACAACCCTCTGCATAAAGAACTGCTGGAAATTGCCCGGATGGCACGGCACGATTTTTTGGTGGATGTTTCGCTTACCAGGGATCGAAGAGTAGCCAAGGTTTTTGCCGGTGATGCGGAACTGGCGCATCGCGAAGGGACCAAGTTTGTCAGCAAAGTGCTTTTAGAGCAGTTGGAGAGTTTGACTGATGCGGTGATAACCACTTCGGCCGGACATCCGTTGGACATGACGTTTTATCAGGCGGTGAAGGGAGTCACCGCTGCAAGCCATGTGGTGAAACCAGGGGGCAAAATCTTACTGGTAGCAGCTTGTTCAGAAGGCGCGGGTGCTGAAGAATTTTGCCAAATGCTTTCGGCCTTTCCATCGCATCAACAATTCCTTGATGCGATTTTAAAAGCACCAGTAGAAGTGGATCAGTGGCAACTGGAAAAATTGGCGCTGGTGTGCCAATCGAAACAACTGCTGTTCTATGTGCCAGGATTACCGGAATCCTTCCGTGAATCCATGTGGGGACCAGTGTATGGATCAATGGCAGATGCGGTTGCCGGATTGACGGAAGGACTTCCAGCAGGGGCAAAAATTGCGGTTATCCCTGAAGGCCCTTATGTGCTGGCGCGGGCCGGTGAATTGGCAGCGGTTTGACGGGAAGCAACAAATAAATCTGTCGTTGTCTTGCAAGCATCTGCTTAGTTATCCTTATGGAACACAAACAAACTGACACAACTACATGGCCTGAGCTTGCTATCGGCCTTTTTGATCAACTCACCGGACGAGGTGCAGAAATCATTTATGACTTTCAAAACCTGGAAGTATCTGTACCCAGTTCGGCATCAGCCACTGCTCAGCATGCCACTTGGCGCGTAAACGGTGTGATGAAAATTCGGACGAAAGATGCAACTACCACCACACGCCCTTGACTTGGATCTAGTCGTTCATCACGACGGCCACCAAGTTACAGTAAAGGGAACGGGCGGACAATTTGTGGCCCGTTTCCAAACCATATTCTCCCTTCTCCATTTCTCATCCGCGCTCTGGCCAGTTCGTAAGTACTTGCCCTCGGGCATGGGCTTGCACGTTGAACTTCATGGTTTGCGGCTGCCAGTGAGTAAGTTTTTTCAAAAGTGAATGCTATGCAAAGAATCGCAATAGCCGGAGCATCTGGATACATCGGAGGGAGACTCGTACCCGGTCTCCTTCAATCCGGATACTCGGTCCGCTGTCTGGCAAGAGCACCTGGCAAACTGCTGGGGAGGGAATGGGCAACCGAAGCAAATGTTGAAATCCAGCAGTCAGATTTAAGCAATGTGGACTCGTTAACCCGCAACTTGGAAGGCTGCCAGGCTGCGTTTTATCTGGTCCATTCCATGACGTCCGCAGGGGCGGAATATGTTAAGAAGGATCGGGAGTTGGCAAGAGTTTTCGCGCAAGCGGCAAAACTCGCCGGAGTGGAGCGAATCATATACCTTGGTGGGCTAGGCGAAACTGGACCAGATCTTAGCGAGCACCTTTCCTCCCGGCGACACGTTGAGGAAGACCTTGCTTCTACCGGAGTGCCGGTTACAGTCCTGCGTGCCGCCATGATAATTGGGTCAGGGTCGGCATCCTTCGAAATTCTCCGCTACCTTGTAGAACGCCTCCCAGTGATGATTTGCCCGCGTTGGGTAAGCACTCCTTGCCAGCCAATTGCAGTGCGCAATGTGATCGGCTATCTCATTGGTGCTTTAGCAATGCCCGAAACAAGTGGCAAAGTGTACGATATTGGCGGCCCGGACGTTTTGTGCTATCAGGACATCATGGTGATCATGGCTGAAGAAATGGGCCTGCCCCGCCGATGGGTGATTCCAGTTCCGTTTCTAACGCCGCGTCTCAGTTCCTATTGGATTCAGTTCGTCACGCCCCTCAGTCATCAAATCGCCAAACCCTTAGCAGAGGGTTTAAAAAACCCTGTCGTCTGTCGTGAAGATCACATTACCAAGATCATTGCTCAGCAGCTGTTAACGGTACGCGAAGCAATCCGCGCCGCCCTTTGCAAAATGGCCGAACGGCATGTGGAAACAAATTGGTCTATGGCCGGCCCCATGCCCGGGGACCCGGATTGGGCAGGCGGAGCTGTTTTCCGCGATGCACGTCAGATTACCGTGGATGCTCCGGCATGGGCAGTCTTCCGCGCTGTTTGCCGCGTCGGCGGTGGCCACGGCTGGTATGCCGCTGACAGCCTTTGGGTGATTCGAGGCTGGATTGACATGTTATTCGGTGGGCCAGGCTTGCGCCGTGGACGCCGGGACCCTGAGGCAGTAGGATATGGCGAGGCTCTGGATTTTTGGCGTGTAGTCGGACTGGATCGGGACCATCGATTGGCACTGCGTGCTGAAATGAAATTGCCCGGTGAAGCACTGCTTGAATTCCTTGTGGATGAAATACCCAGCAGCAAACCTGGCGTCCAGCATTGCACTCTTCAGCAAATTGCGCTTTTCAAACCACGCGGATTGTTCGGATTAGTCTATTGGTATGCAGTGGTCCCTTTCCACGGAATTGTTTTCAGCGGCATGATTTCCGGGATAAAAAGGGAAGCCCTTCAAATCGTCGCCACCGCGAAGTAGAGGCCGGAGGGCTCCGGCAGTTCCATAAGCCACCCTAGATGTTGTATATCATGCTTGACAAGCGACAATTGTCAGAGTAAAGTGGACGAATGATCAAGAGGTTCAATCATAAGGGTTTAAAAAAGCTCTATGAGAAGGGGGATCGCAGCGCCATCCGGCCAGATTTTGTGGATACAGCCGAAAATATTCTCATGCTTTTGGATTCTGCAACTACGCCCCAGGCCCTTGATCTTCTTCGCTTTCATCTGCACCCGCTCAAGGGTGATATGCGTGGCTACTGGGCCGTGACGGTCCGGGCTATCTGGCGCATCATTTTCAAGTTTGAAGATGGCGACGCCGAAGAAGTTGAGCTGATTGATTACCACTAGGAGGAG
>JAYTTF010000104.1:0-6896 GCA_043745195.1 Bryobacterales bacterium
GCGCCTCGCCAGTTCAAGGACAAGATTTCCACAGGCCGCCGCGGCGACGGCTGTGGAAAACCCTTATCTCAACCTTTCTCCTTTGGAGACACTATAAGGTTGCTTTGCCCTACGCGCACTGCCAGTCTTTCGGGTCCCCATTGGCGGCAATTTTTAAAAACTTCAGGCTCACCCCTTGGGTGATGCAATATTTCTTAATTCCCGCACGGAAAGTCAATGATTTTGCGGCTTTTTTGTTAGTTAATTTTTCTCAACTGCCGCTTATAGGGTTATTGGCGAATGAAATAACTCTTCTTATCCACATCAGCCGGTACCGACACTTCAAAGAACCCCACCATCATTTCCTCCCAACTCTGCTCTCCCCAATGCACCTCCGCCGACGGATCTGGATTGTAAGGATTATTCGCGGAATTGTCGTATGTAGCGGTCATCAGGATTTGAGTCCCTTTCGGCAGCAATCGAGGCTTGGCCAGTTCATATCGAAGTTGCCAATTGAATCGATATGGTTTGACGTTAAGCAAGGTCTCCCATTGTCCTGGACGTTCGGCGATGGAATACACGAAAGAGGTACCGCGAAGGTGCATGTGTGGGAACAAATTCAGAAGGATCGCTTCGTTGGGAAACGAACCATTCACGCTTATATGGTAGCGGCTGTCGCCTGGAGGAATTTCAATCTTGCCATTGTTCATTTGCAAAGTCAAAATCCGGCGCTTGGGAATTTCCTTGGCGAAAACGATTCCGATCTTGGTTGTATCGGCCACAGCTTTCCCATTGGGAGTGTAATGAATCTGCAGCACCAAACTGGATCCTGCTGGAATCTTTTTGCCTGTGCCTTCAGGCGCAAGGAATGGAGGTTGTCCTGGAGTATAGACCAGTAAAATATCACTGATGGTTTGAGTCTTCGCACCCAAAGGAACACCCGGCTTCGCCTCAGTTAACCACTCTGAACCTGGCTCGCGAATGTACACAACGGCATGGTGGACCACGCCGCGAATCGAGGGCCTAACTTCGGCTGCTGTTACCCAGCAATCCTTGGCGCAAACGTTGTCCAGGACGATGTGTTGATACAGCACATCCCCTTTGGCTGGAACTGGAAATGGCTCCTTCATCGCAAGCACTTTGTCCGGCGGTGAGATTCCCCAACCTTCAACCCATTTCACTGCGGATGGAACAGGAGGCCCTTGCGCTGCTCCGCCCACTACCCAATCATTGATGGTTTTAATTTCTGCATCACTCAATCGCGGATCATTCTTGAAAGTGCCAAATCTTGGGTCTGCAAACCAGGGGGGCATAGTGCGGGTGGTTACCGCTTGCCGAATGGCCTTCGCCCACGGTCGAGCTTCCTTGTAACTGGTAAGCGGCATTGGCCCCACTTCACCCTTGCGATGGCAACTCTGGCAATGCCGTTCCAAAATGGGCTGCACATCGGCAAAGGTGATTGCCGCTGCAAGAAGCCACATCATTTGCAGGAAACTCGTTTCATGGGAAATTCTTCAGCCGTTGGCTTGCCTTTCATCGTTCCGTCTATTTTTGCGAAGAGGCCATTCCTGCCGGTGGAGCGGTAGAGGATTCGTTGCGGGAAATCATGCTGAGGATTCTCGAAGACCACTTCTCCTGATCTCAAAGTCACCATTGGAAAGGTGGTTCTGTCAGAGGTTAAACCCGATTGAACGGTGATGGCCAATTTACCATTGTCCATATGGATCATGGCAAATTCAGTGAAGGTAGTCCGTGTCCCCTTCACATTCCGTGCGGTGCCAAGCATTGTGCCGGCCACAGGACGCATCCACATTTCCTGATTCACTTGATCTCCAAAAGGCCCTTGCCAACAACCCGCCATGAAGGCTAGCTGGTCAATATCGGCCGCACCAAGAATGCCAACCAGGAAAAACCCACAGCAAACAATCCTCATGCTTAAATTATGACCCGCTATTCGTCATAATGGAAAGGCATTGTCCACACCAGCCTTTCCCATGACCGACGAAGAAATCGCGAACTACATTGTCCGCGAACCCCACGGACGAACTACATTGAAGAACCTTTCTCGCGAACTGCGCGTTCGCGGCGAGGATAAGGAAGCCCTTGAATCTGCGCTGGAACGGCTTGTGAACAAGGGCTTGCTGATCGAAATGCGGTCCGGCCAGTTTATGGCAACGCAAAGTACGCGGGAATTTTCAGTAGGTAAGCTGAGTATGCATCGCGATGGTTTCGGCTTTGTGAAACCTGTTGTCCCTATTCCGAACATGGTTGGCGACATTTTCATCGGCTCGCAGAGTGCCGCAAAAGCAATGCATGGCGACCGCGTTATGGTTCGCGTCAGTCGGGTGGATCGCGACGGCAAGGCAGATGGGGAAATTGTTCGCATTCTAGAACGGGCTTACCGGACAGTGGTCGGTGAATTCCGCATTCGTCGTCGCGGAAATTTTGTGAAGCCGCATGACGAGCGGATCAAGCAATGGGTATTTATTCCAGACGGCTATGAAATCCCGCCGCAGTCTGGAGAGGTGGATAGAATTGGCAAGATTGCGGCAACTCCTAAATCTCTTGAAGAAATGGACGGGCTGATTGTCAACGTGGAACTACTGGAATACCCCGAACAAGGGGAAGATGCCGTTGGCCGAATCATTGAAATTCTTGGTGGTGAGGACGATTTCGGAGTTGATGTAGAAATCATGATCCGCAAGCATCAACTGCCGCACCAATTTCCCGAAGAAGTGCTAGCTCAGGCGCGCGCCATGCCAACCGAAGTTTCCGCTAAAGAATGCGAAGGCCGTGTGGATTACCGCAATTTGGACATTGTAACTATCGATGGTGAAACCGCCCGCGACTTCGACGATGCCATTTATGCCGAACTTTTGCCCAATGGCAATTTTCAACTTCAGGTGCATATAGCCGACGTCAGCCATTACGTTGAACCGCAAACACCCCTTGATATTGAAGCTGCAATGCGCGGTACCAGCGTCTACTTTCCTGATCGTGCAGTGCCCATGTTGCCGGTGGAACTGTCCACGGAAATCTGCTCGTTGAAGCCGCACGTTGATCGGTTGGTGGTTTCGATGATTATGGAGATCGACCATCAGGGAGATATTCTAGCCCAGCAATTCCACCGCGGAGTGATTCGTTCAGCCGAACGGATGACATATACAAACGTCCAGAAACTCTACGATGGCGATGCGGAACAGCGGGAACGTTACAGCCGGTTGATAGGCCGGTTCGACCTGATGAAGGAATTGGCGGAAGTGCTACTCCGACACCGGCAGAAACGTGGTTCCATCGATTTCGATCTGCCAGAGCCCATTATTGAATTGGACGAAGCGGGCCAAATGGTTTCGGTGCTGCGTTCGCCCCGGCTATTTTCCCAACGTTTGATTGAAGAATTCATGCTTGCGGCAAACCAGGCGGTAGCCAGTGAATTGCAATCGAAGCTTACTTTCGCCATGTATCGAATTCACGAATTGCCCGATTCCAAGCGCGTTGCGGCGTTTGAGGAAATTGCAGCCCATTTTGGTTATTCGTTGACTAGAGGAGCATTGCCCGTTACTCGCTACGCAATGGTGGAAAAGAAGCGGGACGGCCGCAAGGTTCGGAAAGACATCGAACTGGTGAAAGCCGATATCGGGATTACGTCAAAGGATTATCAGAAGCTGATTCGGAAATTGGAGGGGAAACCCGAAGAGCGGATTCTGAACTACCTTATGTTACGATCGCTGCGGCAAGCACGGTACAGTGCATCGAACGAAGGACACTTTGCATTAGCAATGGACCACTACACGCATTTTACGTCCCCTATTCGCCGCTATCCGGATTTGATTGTGCACCGACTGCTATTGGGCGCGAAATATTCAGATCAGGAATTGAAGGAAATTGCCGACGATACATCGTTCACCGAACGCCGGTCTGCTGATGCGGAACGGGAATTGATTGAATGGAAAAAGCTGAAGTTCATGATTCAGTACGTGGGCGAAACCTTCCGCGCACTGATTACGAATACAACAAAGTACGGTTTCTTCGTGGAATTGGAAGAGTTGTTCGTCGAGGGGCTAGTGGCAATGGATTCCCTTCCAGGAGATAAGTACTTCTATCAGGAAGCGGTCCGCCGTATTGTGGGGCAGCGGACGCGGCGGGAGTTCAAAATCGGGGATGAAGTTTCAGTTCTTCTTGAGCGGGTAAATAGCTCTGAAAGGAAGCTGGAGTTCTCCTTATTCGAAGAGAGTGCCCCAAAAACAAAGAAGAAGAAAAAGAAATAATATTGCGCCCGCAAAGCAAGACGCGGGATCATTAAATGATGGTCCTAACCAGCACAAATCTACCTGGAATTCCTTTGCACGCTCGAGGGAAGGTCCGCGACGTTTATGAAGTTGGCACAGATCGGTTATTGATCATTGCCACCGATCGTATTTCCGCGTTCGACTATATTCTGCCAACGGGCATACCGGACAAAGGGAAAGTGCTCACAGCAATGTCCCTGTTCTGGTTTAAATATTTGGAAGACGTCACGCCCAATCATCTGATCACAGCAAATGTGGACGAATATCCAAAAGAGTTGAAAGCCTTCCGCGATCAACTGGAGGGCCGCAGTATGCTTGTGCATCGGGCGAAGATGGTTGACGTGGAATGCGTCGCCCGTGGATATATTTCCGGCTCAGGGTGGAAAGATTATAAAAGCACCGGAGCCATTTGCGGCATTGCGCTGCCTGCTGGGTTAAAAGAGAGCCAGCAGTTGCCCCAACCTATATTTACTCCGGCGACAAAGGCTCAGACGGGACACGACGAAAATGTTTCCTTCGATACTGTGGCGGCTCATATCGGGGTGGAACTCACGAATCAGTTAAGCGATTTGACATTGGCGATTTATCGCAAAGCTTCGGAATACGCTTGGTCAAAGGGGATTATCTTAGCCGATACCAAGTTTGAATTTGGGTTTGTCGGCGACAAGCTGGTTCTTGGCGACGAAGTGCTGACCCCCGATTCATCGCGATATTGGCCTCGAGTGACCTACTCCCCGGGGGGAGCTCAGCCGTCGTATGACAAGCAATTCGTCCGCGATTATTTGGAGCGAATTCAGTGGAGCAAAAAGCCGCCAGCCCCTCCGCTGCCTGCCGAAATTGCCTTACTGACAAGCGAGAAATACAAGACCGCATATCGCGAACTAACAGGGATGGCAATATGAATTGGCTTGACGTTGTTCTGGGAATCATTATTCTGTCATCTTTGATCAGCGGCATCCGAAAAGGGATGATTCGCATGGGCATCGGGTTGGCAGCAATGGCCCTTGCTTTGGTGCTTGCCTTCTGGTTCTATAACAGCGCCGGTGCCCTATTTTCCGAATGGACCAGTTCACAGACCGTGGCAAACCTACTTGGTTTTCTGGCTGTATTCTTTGGGACGATGATTGCCGGGTCCATTCTCTCCATGGGTTTGACACGGATCTTTAAATGGATGGGGTTGAGCTGGTTCGACAAATTACTCGGTGGGGCGTTTGGCGGAATTCGCGGTGCCGTCATAGCTACGGTAGTGCTGATGGTGTTCACGGCACTAGCACCGGGCAATCCGCCGAAGGCTGTTGGAGAATCCGTAGTTGCACCTTACTTGATGGGGTTTGCGGAAGTGATCAGTTCCATAGCACCTGCGGAGCTTCGCACCAAGTTCACCGAAGCGTACAGCAAAGTTAAGAAAGACTATTGGGATCCCGTACAGAAGACGCTTGGCACTCACAAGCTGGAGAAGGTTCGGCAATAGATGGGGTTATTGATTTTTGATTTAGACGGAACGTTGGTCGACTCGAAGACGGACCTGATCAATTCCGTGAATGCAATGCGCAGCTTTATGCAATTGCCGGCACTTGCGGAACCGTTAATTGCCAGCTACATTGGGCGGGGCGCTCCGGCGTTGATGCGCAGCGCCTTAGGGGATGAGGCTTCGCAGCAGGAAGTGGACCGGGCGCTGGAATTTTTCCTGGGTTACTACAGAGAGCATATGCTGGACGAGACGCAGCTTTATCCAGGAGTTGCAGAATCACTGGACCGCTTTCATGCAGGCGGCTTTCCGATGGCTATATTGACGAACAAGCCCGTGGGCTTCAGCCAATTGATGATTGAACGGTTGAATCTGTCGGGCCACTTCCTGAAGATTTATGGTGGAAATAGTTTTGAACAGAAGAAGCCACATCCTATCGGGATTGAAACACTGCTTGCGGAAACTGGATCGCGCAAAGAAGAAGCATTGATGATTGGCGATTCGGCAGTGGATATTCGCACGGCGCGCAATGCGGGGGTTGAAAGTTGCGGAGTTACTTACGGTTTTCAGCCAGAGACGTTTGTTGATGAACCACCCGATTTCACTGTGGATCGAATGGCAGATTTGGTAACACGGATTTTCGGCAAATGAGCGTACAAGCGCAGTACGGCCTCGCGAACTGATTAAATGCAAATTTTATTCGACTGGCGTTCCTCTTTTCCTCTTCTCGTGTTTGCGATTAGATTCAATTCGGAACGCCAGCAGAGTTAATCAATCCGCGGACTTGATAATTTGGGAAGTTGCTGGCCAGCAATTTGTCTTCCTGTAGAAAGTTTCTCACACCACATTTGAAGCGCAGCCGGTTGATTTTCGCAAGCTAGTGAAAAGAGGGTAAATTGAGTTGATGAAGTGTTGGGACTGCATAGATTGTTTGCCCGATTTCGTGCGAAAAGACTTCTGGTAATGGAAATATCGCAAGCGAGGAATTGGTCTAAAGATGCAGAACTTCATTTTGGCTGAGAATCTGGGGAAGGGTTTCAAAAATACTGTAGTGCCATCAATCCAAAAACGGCAGTTGACGCACCGTCCATAGATCAACTCCCGTACCCACCGACAGTTGCGTGGAAGCCATCTGTCACCTGAATGGTGAGCGCTCTTTC
>JAYTTF010000105.1:0-25711 GCA_043745195.1 Bryobacterales bacterium
CGGGCAATTGTGGCACCGATGGTGAGCACGACGGATGAGATGCTGGCGCAGATGGATAGGATGTTGCTGGACCGGAATTGGATGAAGATTCGCGATTTAATTGTGATGGTGGCGGGGCAACCGATTGGGCGTGCGGGGACGACGAATTTGATGAAGCTGCATCGGGTGGGGGAATTGCGGTAGGCGGAAACGCGGATCCCCGGACCCGGTGGATGTTGTGGACTTATTCGATTTTCAAATATCTTGCGACGGCTAGTTAATAAGGCAAACGACGGTTTGTGGCCGTTTTGCAGATGCGCCTTTCTGATTGGAAGTTTACCAGTCTGTTTTTTGGTGCCGGGCGGATGGGGATGAGTGGAGTTTGTAAGTGCTTTGTAAGTGGGACTTACGGGGATATTTTTTATTTTGGATATGCGTGAATGGTGTTTTTGAGGAGCTTGTTTTTTGAGGAAATGGGGTGGGGTAGGACAAATTACTGTAACGGGCAATTAGATGCAACGACAAATTGGACATGGGATTTGGAAACAGCCAAGAATCGAATTCTGATTTTACATAAATACCCAATATCGGCGATGCCTGATGCTACTCTAGGCTCATGAATGTAAACTACCGTATCGTGAAGATGTCCTTTTTGTGGACAACGTTAGCATGCAGTCTCTTGAATGCAGCAAGAGTTCCTTCTGACTTAAAACCTACAATTGGTTTTCTTTTTGCCGAGAATGACAAAGGTGAGAAGGTGCCTAATGGATCGTGTTTCTTTGTTGGCATTTCTAATGACCAAGAGAAGGGCAAGGGTTGGGCATATTTGGTAACCGCTGAGCATGTGCTCAAGGGTCCAAATGGTAAGTATTTTAAGCGCATCTGGCTGCGCTTGAACACAAGTAATGGAGGTAATGCTGAGTTCCTCGATATACCTTTAAGCGACCCGAAACGAAAGGTTGTCTTCACTCATCCAATAGAAGTCGATGTCGATATTGCAGTGATCCCGGTTCTACTGCCTCCAGACAAGTTGGATGCAACAGCACTTCCTCTAAGCATGTTGACAACCAAAGAAGATTTCAAATCGCTTCAAGTCGGAGAAGGAACCGACGTGTTTTTTGCTGGCCTCTTTACTTCTTTTTACGGGCACCTACGGAACTTACCAATTTTTCGCTTTGGCCGCGTAGCTCTTGTAAGCGAGGAAAAGATACCAATTCAAGAAAACGGCCGAAAGCTCATGCTCGATCTCTACCTCATTGAGGCACAATCATTCGGAGGCAACAGCGGCTCACCAGTATTTTTTTATTTTGGAAGTGATAGAAATCCGGGATCGCTCGTTGTAGGCGAGCCGGATATCCGCATCGCTGGAGTGATGAAAGGTACGTACGAACAGAGCCGACCTCTGCAAATTATCCAAAACGCAGCGATCCCGGTCTCCTCCCACAATCTGGGTATAGCTATTGTCGTTCCTGCTTTCTTGGTTCGAGATATCCTCCTAGGACCTGAGCTAACATCCGAGCGAGAAAAGGTAGCAAAGAAATAACCGATAGCCCGTATTTTATGCCCCCCATAGTGGGACAACAAAACGGGACTGTCCAACTCCTGTTATTACAGGCTGCGATTTTCGTCCCGAAGCATACCCATTTCGAGAAACACGGGAAGCATTTTCCGACGATTGCCTTTAGCTCTGCTCAATCAATCCCTCGCGCTCCAATACGCGCCGAACTTCCTCGAAAGTCCCAGAGATCTTTTCCCGAGGAAATCGGATCTGTCCTAAGCCATCGATATTGCTGAACTGCTCGCAGCCATCCTCTAGCATGACGATTGCCCTGCTAAATCCGAGTCGTCCTTGAAACAATCCAGCTTCATGTATCACGTTCATCCTTGCTTGGAACTCACCATCAACCATTTCATCTTCAGCACTCAACACCAAGAACGCGATCGCCGCATTATCGAGCATTTCTGACAGTCTGGCGATGTTTGTGACGCCGGCGACTGGTACGCGATTGAATTCGTCCCATGGCAATCTGAGTCTATCCTGGACGAAGTCTTTGAGGTCGCGCCAAGCGGGTGACCTGCCATGGCCAATGAAAACATTTGATCCCACTCTTTCAGGGACTCTTCGTTTACGAGATTTACGGTTTAGATGTGATGCCGCTTTTCTCGCAATGTCGCTGCCCTCGTCGCAAATGCTAAACATGAGGCGAATAGACGTCACCACCCCAAGGAGTTCCTGATGGGGTGGTACTTGCGCTCCTTGTCCGAGGACAATCGTATCGCGGGTCATAAACGTTCCTTTCGGGGCAATGCGCTGCGCGATCTCCCACGAGGACAGCGGATTAAGCTTTCCGATTTGCGTCTTTAAGTCTTCAAGGAATGCGTCGTTGCGTTCTTCGATCTCGTTCTGAAGCACGGAAACTATTTCTGCCTTGGCACTGTCGAACGTTTCCGATGCCGCTTTGGCTGCTTTTTGGGCAATATCGAGGTCAGGCTCTCCAGCTTTTTTGAGGATGAGCGCTTTAACATCTTCGGGGTCGCACTCACGCCAATTTCCTACCGACTCTCCCCATTCATTCGTCAATCCCCACTCTTGGCTAAAGTGTGCCCCGGGTGGCGGTGGCGAAAAATCTGAGTAATACACGCGCGAGTGATACCCCTGCCACGAGCCGGAGAATGATCGACCAATCGCCAGTGCTGCGCCCTCCAATGCGTCAAGGGGCTTAGTTACATCAGCATTTTTAGCGTTACTTGCAGCGTCCTTTAGCTTTTGCGCTAGCGAAAAAAGTTCTTCCTGCGGTGTTACTTCTGTCATAAGCCCATAATCATACAATAGTGCGTACTAGCGCCTCGGCTGACCTAGCGAGAAAGATCCGGGCCACGGAGGGAAGGACTGAGACACGGAGATGTCTTTCGGTAACCGGTCCCGTTCCCTATCAGGTTCCTCAGACGAACCTTATATTCCGATAATTGGACCCTCCCGGCCTCCCGGCACAACGTCCCATAAGGGTGGTGAAGGCCTGTGTTAATATTGCTGCGTAGATTCCGAAGGCCCGGATCGCTTTCAAAAAGCGAGAAACCGGGCCTTCTTTATTTTTGGTCTGGAGAAATATGACTCAATTGACGCACGAAAAAATCGCTCTCGGCATCAAGTCCTTGGAAGGTATCGGCCCGATGTCGCACTGGATCGATGAGTGGGATTACGAAAGCACCACTGTTGTTGCAGAAGCCTTGGGCTGCCCGACGGACGAAGCTCGCGCTCAGTGGAAAGATTGGAACACCAAGGATCTCGTCCAACTGATCTCGGACCATGATGGACAACCGGGACTAAAACAATGTAAATGGAGATGGATCAAGGGATAGTTTAGACTTCTTGCAAGCGCAAGTGCCTCAGAGATTCCGCCGACTAAGGATTATCGGGAGGTCTTGGCTACCTCTTGCAATCGTAATGATCTCCAAAGGGTTCGTGCCGGGCTTGTAGAGGATCAGATAGTCTCGGATTTCCGCCAGATCCTCTTGAGCGACAGGTAGGAGGAGTAGCCACTCATCCCGCTTTGCGTTTTGACTCGCGGGTATCGAGGTCTTCAAGAAGACCCTGCATGAACACTTCGCCGTCGATACCTTCGCCGCGTTCGGCCTGGGTGAGTCCCTTGTCCATTCGGCTGCGAAGCTCTTGCAATTGGATGGTGCTGACTTCGTCGTTTTGTTCCATCAGTCGAAGTGCCTCACGAACTACTTCACTGGCGGTGCCTGGTAGCTTGTTGGAAGATGCAGCGCAAGATCTCGTGCCTCATCAAGGACACGAGCCACTTCAATCACTCCATCCGATCTGCGGCGATACAGCAAAAAATGTCTGGGCTCCTTTACGCGTGGGCCGCTAACCCGGCCGCGGCTCAATTCCAGGCGATAGGTGCGCGCGCCCTTGATCATGATCTCCGGACGTTCTTTAGAACCCGGGCGTTCTGGATCGGCTTCAATATCAATCAAAGCCTGGCTGATCAGCGCCCTGTAACGAACAGACGCCGCCTCTCCAAATTCCCGAATGCTCCGTTTCAAAATAGTGGCGATGTCGCGCCGGGCGGGGCCGGTAATCTCAAAGTGAGAGTATCCCATCTGAGGAACTCGCGCAAAACGGAGCTCCGGCGGCTGTGGAAAATTCCCGAGTTCCTGGTTCGTTTGGTAGCCGCCGGGCCCTTTGCGCTTTTGATGGCCCAGCCCGTGCCATTCGGTGCGCCACTGCAATTGCCCATCACGCATCCAGATTAGGAATTCAAATTTCAGCCGGGCTGCACACTGGAGAGTGCGAAGTGGAGGGCAACATTGTTAGCGGCCCAGCTGTGGATACAACCCGAAAGATTGAAAAACTTGCCGGTGCGGGAAGGATAATTGTGTCTGCAGCGGTTCGGGATCTAGTGGCAGGATCGGGGATTTCTTTTCAACCAGAAGGGTCGCTTGAGGTGGCAAACTCCACTGAACTACTTCTTTTGCTTGTAAATGTTAGTCAATAAACTACGCATAACTGGAAGCATTGCGGCTATTTTTTTCTGCTCGCTCGGCGGTTATCTTCTCCAAATATCCGCTGGCCCGAAACGCGGCTAGCGGATCAGCAGGCAACTTGTGGGTAGTGCTCCACTCGCGGATTGCTGGACGAACATCAGTAGAAAACGCATCTTTCAGGCAATTTTCAGCTGATATCAAATCGGACGTTTTCTGATGCACACTGAGTGTTTCCAAGTCCACTAAGGATGCTTTAGCAAACAGTTCCTGAGCGGTGGAAACGGTTTGAATCATTGCCTCAATTTTGCCTTTAAGATTATGGCTCTGGTCAATCATATAGGCGATGTCGGCTCGCTCACCAAGCTCCCATTCATACAAATTGATTTCGTGAAAGATGCGGAAAATTTGATAGGGGTCAATGGAACCCAGCGTCAAATCGTCATCAGCGTATCGGCGGTCATTGAAATGAAAGCCACCCAGCATGCCGTCCTCCAGAAGCCATGCAACAATCTGTTCAATGTTCTGCGCCTGATAATGATGGCCGGTGTCAACCAGCACTTTGGCTTTTGGGCCGGAGGATTTCGAGAGCAAATAGGCCATACCCCAATCGGCAATGTCAGTGTGATAGAAGGCTGGTTCAAAAGGCTTGTACTCAATTAGCAACCGCTGATTGGCTGCCAGCTTTGTATGCGCGACCGCTAATCCTTCGGCGAACCATTGGCGGCGTTGGCGGATGTTATGCGTTCCGGGATAGTTCGATCCGTCCGCAAACCAAAGCGAAACATCGCGGCTGTTGAGACCCTTGCCGATTTCAACGCTATCCAAAATATGATTCAGCGCCGTTTGACGAATTGCACCGTCGGGGTTTCCAAGAGATCCGTGCTTATAAATTTGATCCTGAAAAACGTTAGGGTTGATTGAACCAGCGCGAACGCCATACTTTGCGGCGAGGAGTTGCACTTGGTGTACGTTTGCCACACCTTCGGGTAGGTCCCAAAGAACATGGAGGGCAACGGTTGGGCATGCACCGGTTAACTGGTGGACCATTCCGGCATCACTGAACTTTTCTTCAAGTGTGGTGGCGGCGGCGGATTGAATAAACTTCCCAAAGCGCGTGCCTGTATTGGCGAAGCCCCAGGAAGGAAGTTCAATTTGAAAGTTATCGAGTGCTTTGGAAATGGATTCGGACTGCTGGCTGGTCATTCCATTTGAGTATATCTTTGCACGGGCTAATAACTTAGGGTGGTAAATTTCGATCTTTAGGCTAGTAAACGGCTTTGGAAAACTGTAGACTACAATCGAATCGGTTAACCGCTTTGCAACATTTATCCGCCACGGAAATCGACGGGCGTTGTTAAGGAGTGACGACAATGGGCAGCATGACGAAAGGTCTTTTATGGGTAGCGCTTTGCAGCGCACTGGCGTTTAGCCAGTCAAAGACGACAGCAGTTTTGAATGGGACTATACTCGATCCTTCTGGCGGAGCGATTCCGTCTGCCAAGGTAATTTTGACCAGTTCAGTGACTGGCTCTAAACAAGAGACGCAAACCGATGGAGAGGGCGTTTACAGATTCCCCCTGGTGACTCCCGGCATCTACGAATTACGCGCCGAGAAAACGGGCTTCAGTTCAGCCGTGCGAAAGAGCATAGAAATAACGGTCGGCCAGGCGGCCACACTAGACCTTCAATTGGCGTTGGGACAAACTTCAGAGTTGATTGAAGTCACCAGCGAAATTGCGTTGGTGGAAACCGAGCGTACCCAGCAATCGAACACGATTCAAGAAACCGCCGTCCGTAACTTACCCATTAACCGGCGAGACTATTTGACCTTTACTTTACTCGCCCCCGGCGTGGCCGATTCCAAAGGTTTGGCCGATGCCAATAGTTTCCGCGTCAAACAAACTCCCGATAGCGGCATCTCTTTTTATGGATCGAACGGCCGCGGCAATAGTGTCAACGTCGATGGCGGCGATTCCAACGATCCTGGTGGTGGCGTGCGCCCAACAGTAAGCCAGGAGGCAGTTCAGGAGTTTCAAGTTAACCGCACCAACTATTCCGCTGAGCACGGTTCAGCTCGCGGAGGTGTGGTGAATATTGTCACCAAGAGCGGCTCAAACGATCTGCATGGTTCAGTATTTGGATTCTTCCGTCACCAAACCTTGGATGCCGCTGATCCATTCGCGCTGAGTTACGACGGTACTTCGTTGAAGCGCGTGAAGCCCGATGCCAATCGCCAACAGTACGGCGCAACAATTGGCGGACCAGTTACCAAAGATAAGCTTTTCTACTTCATGAGCTACGAAGGGCTGCGAAGACGTGAGCGGCGAACTGTTCCGGTGCTTACCGACAATTCCATTTTTGGACCTACTACAGCACAACAAGCCATTCTAAATCAGCTTCCAGCTGCCGCTCAGGCGCAACTCCGGCCAGTACTAAGCACTCCTGCTGCAGTGCAGGAAATGTTTCGCGTCAATAGCGGCATTTTCCCATTTGAAACCGACGATCACAAAGGCTTGATCCGCCTGGATTACCGCAAGAGCGACAAAGACATATTCTCAATCCGCCAGAACGTTTCTAACATTTTTGAAACTAACGAAGGCATCGGAGCACTGGTTGGATTTTCGCGCGGATTCGTTCAGGACTTTTTCGATTCCACCACCCTTGGCAGTTGGACGCATACGTTTTCCTCTTCCTTGGTGAATGATCTGCGGCTGCAATACAACTACTATGATTTCCGGACTGAGTCGAATGACAAGTTTGGACCGGCGCTGGAAATTGCCGGCTTCGGCTTATTCAATCGCGACCGGTTTCTGCCATCGCGAACTCTTTCACGACGATTGGATGTTGTCGACAACCTGAGCTGGTTCAAGGGCAAGCACAATATTAAAACCGGATTCTACTTTGCGAATCGCAGTATTAATACCGATTCCAAAACTTTCATGAGCGGACGTTTCACTTTCGGAGCTCTGCCCGGGTCACTCGTAAATCCAGCCTTGGCCAGTACGTCCATCACAGCGTTGCAAGCCTTCAATTTAGGTTTGGCGCAAAGCTACCAGCAAGGATTTGGCGAAGGGCTGGTTAGAGGTCGCAGCATTCCTTTGATCGCCGGATTTATACAGGATAGTTGGAAGGTTGCTTCCAACCTTACTTTCGATATTGGCGTGCGATACGAAGTGGACAACCGCAAAGAACCGCTACCCACGGCTAGAAAGAATTTCGCTCCAAGAGCTGGATTCGCCTGGGATCCGTTCAAGGATCACAAGACGATTGTCCGAGGCGGCTACGGGCTTTTCTATGCCCCCATCGATTTCCAGATTGACTATGTTGTAAATGCTTTGAACGAAATCGGCGGCTTCCGCCAGATCGCACAGGTTTTGACAACATTGAATCCTGCCGCACCCACCGCTCCAACCGGCCCTATTAACATCTTCAGCACTCTCCGCTTACAAGGCGTCATCGGCATTCCCACTCCTCTTAAACCGATTACTGCGGCAGACTTGCGGCAATTTGGAATCAACGTGAGCCAGAGTGGTCCGCGGCCTCCATTGACAGTGCTGTTCCGTCCATCCGCAGATTACACCAATCCCTATGCGCAGCAGGCAAGCTTTGGAATTGAACGGGAAATTATGAAAAACTTCTCGTTCGGAATCAGCTATGTATTTGTACGCGGGGCCAAGTTGACTACCTCGCACGACGATAATCTTTTGGATGCCCCAGTGAATCCTGCGAAAGGAATTCGGGATTGGGGCCCAACTGCTACGAACCCCACAGGCGCGGCATTTTTCAAGAACCCGTTGCTGTTTCAGGACAATGTATATGAGTCGACGGCGAATTCGTTCTATCACGGCATGATGATTGAATCTACGCGGCGCTTCAGCAAGAACGCCACAATTGCATTCAACTATACCTTCAGCAAAGTGATCGACGAGACGGTGGATTACAACAGCGACTTTCAACCCAATGACCAGTTGAACCGACGTGCCGAACGGGCGTTGTCCAGCTTCGACCAACGGCATAAAGTTGTTCTCTATGCAATTCTGCAGAGCGCAGGTAAGAAGGGCTGGGGTGGATTGCTCTTCACTCCCATCGTTCGATACAACAGCCCACGCCCTTTCAATTTGCTATCCGGCACGGAGATCAATAACGATCGGCACAATACCACCGACCGCCCGATTTTTGCAGGACGAAACACTGGCATTGGGCCTTCGTTCATCACCTTTGATATGCGCGTTTCAAAGAAAGTATTCTTTGGTGACAAGAAGAGCATGGAATTCATGGCAGAGGGATTTAACTTGTTTAACCATCTGAACTATGGCAGCGTGAACAATACAGTGGGACCAATCACGGGGCCGTTCAATCTGTCTGGAAGGGACGATCGCACGCCAAGTCAACCACTTGGTTTCACGTCGGCGTTTGATCCACGCCGACTGCAACTTGGGCTCCGTTTTGCGTTTTGAGTTTTTGCTCAAAACGCAAACGCTCCTCGCCATTCATAACGCATGCCAGTGCCTTCTTGAAGTAAGCCTGAGCCCGTGCTTGATCGCCGTTTTCGGACCATAGAGTTGCAAGCGTTGCCGGCAGCAGATAGTAACCTTGCAGAGCTGGTTCGTCTTCCAACAACTCAATCGCACGAATTCCAGCGGCTGGGGATTCAGCCCGCGCGATGGCTACTCCGCGATTCAACCCCACCACTGGAGTGGGCTTCAACCCGTAAAGCTGGTCATAGAGCGAAACCACGTGTAGCCAATCCACAGGGTTAGCACTGTGGGCTGCGGCGATACCAGCTTCCAGATGAAGCACTGTCAACTTGTCCCCAGCAATGGACTGGTTCAACTGCCACATGGCCTCGGCTAATCGTGATGGATCATAGAGGCGTGCTGTCTGAAACAGGAATAGCGCCAATAGTGCATGCACTTCCGGACTAGGGGGCAACAGCCGCGCCAGCCGGATAGCCTCATCGCAAAGGTCAATGCGGAGCTTCTCATCTCCGCTTGTGGAACTGTATCCTTCATTGAACATCAGGTACAAGACATCCATGACGCTGTGAGTGCCTTCCGGGTCAATTGTAAACGATGCTTCTCCACTGCGGATTTTCTTCTTGGCCCGAACAATGCGCTGCGCAACGGTTTCCGGCGCAGCCAGAAACGCACGGGCAATTTCAGCAACACTTAACCCGCCCACGGCTTTTAAAGTCAGAGCCACGCTCGATTCCAAAGCAATCGAAGAGTGGCAGCAAAGGTACATCATCGCCAAGGTATCGTCGCCTGTGGCCGGCATCGGTTGGAAGGGGTCGCAGGCATTCAATCGCTGCAAGACATCGCTGCGATTTTCCACCATCCACTGTTCGCGGCGCAATTGATCCAATGCAAAGTTGCGTGCTGAACGAAATAACCAAGCCCCTGGATTTTCTGGAATGCCGTGGAAAGGCCAAGTTTGCAGGGCTTTTCCCAGGGCCTCCTGTACAGCTTCTTCGGCCAATTCGAAATGCCGTGCCCCCAATGTACGGGTAAGCACGGCTGTCAATTCGCCCGATCGCTGCCGGAACAAACGCTCCACCAACTCTGGGACTTCGTCCATCGTTACTCAGTTTGCCGGATTTCAATTCGCCCGAACTCAAGGTGTGGGCAGGTCTTTGATAGTTCCACTGCATGGTCGAAACTATCCGCTTTCAACACGAAGAAACCTCCGATGATTTCTTTGGTTTCCGGATAGGGTCCATCGGTGATGGTGAGCTTCCCGGCGTTTTGTACTAGGGAACGTCCTGTTCCATCCTGCAGCTTATTGCCGCCTTGAATGGTGCCATCGGCAGCCATCTTGTTTCGCCACGCTGAGTACTTGGAAATGATGACCTGCATTTCAGCGGGGCTCATTTGAAACAGGTGTGAATCCTTTGGTTCGTGCAGCAGAAGAATGTAATTTGGCATATATGCCTCCTTTTCACTGATGACGAATAGCTGCGTAGGGAATCGACAGGGCTTGCAAATATTGTAGCCATTTATTTCATGCCAATACTTGATACACTGTTCACCATGAAAACAGGTTTCCTGCTCCTAATGATTTCCGCCTTCGCCCTAGCCGCCGAAGGCCCAGATGAAATGGCCGTGCGTTCAGCACTCTCGAAGTTCTCAGATGCAGCTCACAATGGCGATGCTGCTGCAATGAAAACCTTTTTGGGCGATGGATTGATTTATGTCCACTCCAACGGCACCACTGTCGAAAACAAGGCGCAATGCGTTGCCGCATTGACAAAGAGCAAACCCCATATGGAATTGAAGCCGGGCTCCACTGTGCAGGTTTACGGATCTTCAGCAGTGATGCATGGCCAGATGGTAGTTCACGGAATGACCAATGGCGCAAAAACTTCAACGCCGTTGGATTTCGTCATGGTTTGGGTGAAGTCTGGCAACGGATGGCAGATGGTGGCCCGCCACACTGCTAAGTTGCCTGTAACCTAAAACCGATCCATCCGCGCGGCCCGGCAAATCCCCGGGCCGTAAATATCCTAACCCTACTGCTTCACTACAGGCATAACCAAGGGCTCTGGAATGGTGTCGCCTTCCCCTGGCGATAAAAACAGATTTGCCTCCAGCCCATGTTGACGAGTATATAAATCATAGTACCTGCCCTTCACACCATACAAATCTTCGTGCGACCCGCGCTCAACAATGCGGCCACCCTCTACTACAAGAATCTGATCCGCCCGCCTGATGGTTGACAACCGATGGGCAATCACAAAAGTGGTGCGGCCTTTCATCAAATGCGTCAAGCCTTGCTGGATCATGGCTTCCGATTCCGAATCCAAACTAGACGTTGCCTCATCTAGAATCAAGATTCGAGGATCCGCAAGAATAGCCCGGGCGATGGAAACGCGCTGGCGTTGTCCGCCGGAAAGCCGCACTCCGCGCTCTCCAACAATGGTTGCGTAACCTTCGTCATGCTTTTCGGCGAACTCGTCTACGCGCGCGATGCGGCACGCGTTCATGATTTGCTCTTCGGTTGCAGCGGGGCGTGAAAACGCAATGTTTTCCTTAATGCTTCCATCAAACAGAAACGATTCCTGGAGCACTACGCCAAGCTGGGTGCGGTAGGAAGAAAGCTTCACGGTAGAGAGATCCACGCCATCCACTGTGACCATGCCTTTCCCTGGATTGTGAAACGCTGAGATGAGGCCAATGATTGTGGATTTGCCAGATCCTGAACTGCCCACCAGCGCGGTAACGGTGCCTGACTTTGATTCAAAGCTGACGTCCTCCAGCACCGGCTTGCCTTCTTCGTATTGAAAATCCACGTGATCGAATTTCACCGAACCTTCCAGCGGTCCAAGCATCACCGTGCGCCGCGGATCTTCGTCTTCAGGCTGCACACGCAAAATTTCCCGAGTCCGTTCCAAGCCGGCCAAGGCCTCAGTCAATTGCGTGCCGATGCTGACAATTTGAAATACCGGGGCAACGAGTGTCGCCAGGAATGCAGTGAAAGTGACAAAGCCGCCCATGGTCATCTGGCCGCTGAAAATCTGTTTCGAGCCGACAAACATCACCAAAGCCCCCACAATACCCAGTAGCACAGTTGCGGAAAGGCTCATTAACGACATGCCGGTGAGTGAACTTAGGATGTTGTCCAAAATGCGCTTGACGCCTTTTGCGAAGACAGCTTCCTCGCGTTTTTCAGCATGATAGCCTTTCACAACGCGAACGCCGCCCAGCGATTCTGTTAAGCGCCCAGTGACTTCCGAAAAGATCTTGCCTCGTTCGCGGAAAATTGGCCGAAGTGTAGAAAATGCTTTTTGCAAAACGAACCCAAAAGAAAGAACCACCGCCAGGGCCAGGCCGGTAAGCAGTGGGCTGATGTTCAGCAGGACCACTAAGGCAAGAAGGGCTGTTAAGGTGCCTCCGACAAATTCCACCAACCCGGTGCCAACCAGGTTTCGCACGCCTTCCACATCGTTCATGATGCGGGAGACCAATTCGCCGCTTTTGTGCGTGTCGAAATAGGAGACGGGCAAGCGCGCCACGTGCGATTGAACTTTTTGGCGCAACTCGGCGATCAACCGTTGGGCGGCCTTAGATAGTAACTGAGTCAAGGTGAAGGAACTGATTCCTTGAATAATGGTGGCCAGGACAACAGCGGCAACCAAGGGTCCCAACAGATCGTCCCGGCGCTTGCCGATTACGTCGTCTACCAAGTAGCGTGTAGACGCAGGAAGTACTAGCCCAGATATGCGGCTAACTAAAATCAGGAGAAGCCCCAAGGCAAGGGAACCTTTGCGTGGTTCCACGATGGCCCAGATGTCTGGCCATAAAGTGCGCAATCGTTCCGAGGTTGGAGCAGTAGGTTTTTTCTGAATTTCTTTCGCTGACATTATGCTTTTACTAGAGTAGATGCTTTCTGCCCAACCAGCGAAGCTGCCAGTCGGGTTATTCTAAAAGAGAGCATGAATCTAAGAAATACCATTCCTTTTGCCGCCGCGTTTGCGTCGTGCGTTTTTTTGGGCCAGAGTTTCGGCCAGACACCAGCCCCGAAGCCACCAGCTGCAAAGCCTGCGGCCGCCAAGCCAACTGTCGTCAAACCGGGAGTAGTCGTACCCAAACCGGCAGCAGTGAAACCCGCCACGCCGGCCCAGCAAGCTGCAGCAGCCCCGGCAAAGCCCATGGTTGAGGTAAAACCAGACGATGTAATCATCGAAATCGGCGATCTTAAGATCACCAAAGCCGAGTATGAACTTCTAGTGTCTACTTTGCCAGAGCAGGTACGCCAGCAGGCAAACGGTCCTGACAAGAAAAAAGTCGCCGAACAGTATGCGGACATTCGCATGTTGGCGGCGAATGCGAAAAAACAGAACCTTGGGGCTGATCCTAAGACGGCCGTCCAAATGGCCTTTCAAACAGAAAACTTCCTGGCCGGCGCGTTAGTGCGCGAAATGCAGGGCAAGTTGAAGGTTGACGAAGCCGCCGTTCAAAAACTCTACGAAGAAGGCAAGTCGCGCTACGAGCAAGTGAAAGCGCGCCATATTCTGATCCGCTTCACTGGTTCGCGCGTTCCTGTGCGCGAAGGGATGAAGGATCTCAGTAAGGAAGAATCCCTGGCAAAAGCGACAGAAGTAAAGACTAAACTAACCAAGGAAAACTTCTCAGAAATGGCCAAAAAGGAATCGGACGATGCCGGATCAGGCGCCGACGGTGGAAGCCTTGGAGCATTCTCGCGCGGACAAATGGTTCCTCAATTTGAGGCTGTAGCTTTTGCCCTGCCTGTGGGCACAATCAGCGACCCTGTAGAATCTCCTTTCGGGCATCACATTATTCTGGTGGATGAGCACTCGAGCAAAAAGCTGGAAGAAGTTCGCGGTGAATTGGAAGAACAGGCCAAGCCTGAGATGTTAAAGAAAGCGATTGAAGATATGCGCAAGTCTTCCAGTGTGAAGCTGAACGAAAACTACTTTAGCAATTAATACCGATTGGGGCCTCTGTTTTGCAGTTTCTGTAATGCAACGAAACTGCATTCGGGCCCCTTTTTCATTTAGTGCTTCCTGGCTACGATATTAAGTGGTGCGGTGCTCCCGCCGACCAGTAAATTTTGCAAGTACCTGAATGCGAAGAGAATAAGAATTGCATTCGGTTGTCACCCATAATTACGGGCACACAGAATAAGCCTACTTACTTTCATCTTTCCCGGTAATCAACCTTGCCCCACGATTAAAGGTTAGATATTGAAACCCCCACTGGATTGCCACAAGGAATCGATTTCGGAATCCAACCAGGTACATAAGATGAATAAATAGCCAGGCAAGCCAAGCAAACAGGCCGCCGAAACGAATGAACCCCAAATCGGCAACCGCAGATGCGCGACCGATGGTAGCCATAACACCTTTGTTGTTGTAGCGGAACGGAGGTGGGACTTTGCCGCTCAGCCGAAGCTTAATAGCATTCGCCGCATACCAGCCTTGTTGCATCGCGACGGGACAGAGGCCTGGAAGAGAAACCTCGTCCTGTTCAAACCATGCCAGATCGCCAAGAGCGAAAATTTCCGGGTGGCCTTCAATGGTGAGGCCGCTTGTTACTTTAATGCGGCCCCCGCGATCGGTCGGTGTTTGAAGGGCATTCGCCAAGTTCCGGCCCAGCGGCGATGCGCGAACTCCGGCAGCCCAAATGATAGTGTGCGCTTCAATGCGTTCCGGCGTGGCGGACGCACCAGTAAGGGAAACGCCGGTGGCATCGACATCCGTGACTTTGACACCAGTGCGAACCCGTACACCAAGCTTGATTAGCGCCCGCTCGGCCTTTTCCGAAAGATCTTCGGCAAACAAGGGAAGCGTGTGCCGTGCACCTTCCAGCAACAGGATCTGCGCTTCAGCGGGGCGGATGGAGCGGAAGTCGTCGCGCAGCGTATCTCGTGCGATTTCGCCGATTGCTCCTGCAAGTTCCACACCTGTTGGGCCCGCCCCGACTACCACGAAGCGCAGCCAAGCACGACGCTTTTCGGGATCGGTTTCGAGTTCAGCTTTTTCAAAAGCGGTTAGGATTCGGCGGCGAATCTCGGTGGCATCTTCAATGGTCTTGAGGCCTGGAGCAAATTCAGCCCAATGATCATTGCCGAAATAGTAATTTTCGGCACCAGTGGCAAGGATGAGAGTGTCGTAGGGAAGCTCACCTTTTGGTAGCAGAATTCGACGATTGGCAGGATCGAAACCTGTTACCTCGGCCATTAAGACCTGCACATTCTTAAAGCGGCTAAGGACATCGCGGAGTGGTGCAGCGATGTCACCAGGAGAGAGGCCGCCGCTTGCTACCTGATAGAGCAAAGGTTGGAACAGATGAAAGTTGCGGCGATCAATCAGAGTAACGGAAACCGGAAGCCGTCCAAGCATTTTTGCCGCATTCATACCGGCAAATCCGCCGCCTACAATTACGATTCGATGCTGGCTGGAATTGGGTACCAATTACCAGCATACGGCAAGCAGACTGGAAGGGTGATAATCTGTCAGGGAACATCACATGAGAAACGAAGATGCAAATTGGGCTTGTTCCGTCACTCGCCGTAATGCAATCCGAGGCTTGACGGCATACTTTACTGCATCGCCACTTTTGCTGGGGCAGCAGGACCCCTTTCGCGATCATAGCCGAGTTCCCACATTGGATGAATTATTAACCGCTTTCGACTTTGAACCGGTGGCCTTCGCCAAACTTCCTCGCCTAGCCTACAATTACACAGCCTATGGTGTGGAAGGGGAATTCACGTTGCGGCGCAATCGCGCCGCGTTTGACTTAGTCCAACTTCTGCCGCGGGGAAAGCAAGCCGGTAAGGTAGATTCATCCACGACATTGTTCGGGAACAAGCTTGCATTTCCGATCCTTGTGGCACCTACTGCCGGCCACACTCAGCTTCATCCCGAAGGCGAGACAGCCACATTTCGCGCCGCCGCTGCAGCATCGAAAACGCCGATGATCGTAAGTAACAACGCCAGCCTGCCATTAGACAAGATCAAGGCAAAAGTGGATGGCAATTTGTGGTGGCAACTGTATCCACGGCAAAACCTGGACGATAGCAAAGCATTGCTTGATACAGCTCAGACGAATGGGGCGCAAGCCATTGTTGTCACAATCGATCAACAATCCTCTTATTATGAGCGTGCCTCCCATGACCGCAACATTGGTGGCCGAGCACCTATTACAGGTAGAGGCGCTCGACCGGGGGGAGATCCGAATCCGTATCGAGTCTTGAACAACCGTGCCTGGTATTCCTGGAGCTATTTCGATCAAATCCGCCCCATGATCAAAGTCCCCATGTTAGCCAAAGGAGTGCTGACTGCTGAAGTTGCATCCATGTGTGTGGAACACGGCGTGGATGGCATTGTGGTTTCCAATCACGGAGGCCGGGCGATGGATTACTCACCTTCGACGCTTGAGGTTCTTCCAGAAATTGTGGACGCTGTTGGAGGTCGTGTTCCAGTGTTGATCGATAGCGGCTTTCGTCGAGGCAGCGATGTTTTGAAGGCTCTTGCTCTTGGCGCGAATGCTGTTTGCCTTGGCCGCGTACCGCGCTGGGGCTTGGCCGCTTATGGTGCGGAGGGCGTTCAGCGGGTCCTTGAAATCTTACAGAAGGAGCTTGTACTTGCGATGGCTCAAAACGGCTGCCCTACCATTGCCTCCATTGATCGCAGTCTGATTCGGACTCATTTCACATGACTGCGGAAATCACACGACGCCGTGCGATGCAGGTATTCGGAACAGCCACTGCCGCAAGAGCAAGGCTTGAAGGGCAGCAATTGGCCGGCGAACCAGAGGGACGGATTACGCCACTTGGCGAAATCATAAACACCTTCGAGTTTGAGTTGATGGCAAAGCGGAAGTTGTCAGCAGAAGTATTTTCGACGGTGTCTGGGGGCGATCGTGCGGATATTGAGCAGTGCACGTTTCGCGCTCAACTAATGGTAGATACAAGCAAGCTGAACCTGACAACGGAATTGTTTGGGCAAAGTATGCCGGCACCTATCGTGGTGGGTCCAGCATCGGAGCAGCGGAAGATACACTCCGATGGAGAACTCGCAATGGTACGTGGAGCAGCGGCCGCAAAAGCGATTGTGGTGATCAGCAGTTCTACCAGTTACCCAATTGAAAAAATCATGGAGGAAGCGAAGGGACCTGTTTGGGCGCAGGTGTTCGCTGGAATTCGATGGGAGCAAGAGAGAGCGCGCGCGCAAAGGGCCGTAAAGTTGGGATGCAAAGTGGTTGTGATTACAGCCAGAACGCCTCAGGAACTGGACTGGGTTGGGATTGACCGCATGCGGCAAGGACTGAATGTTCCGATTGTCGTGAAGGGCATTAGAAATCCGCGAGACGCCGCAAGCGCTGTGAAGCAAGGGGTTGATGGAATTGTTGTTTCGAATTATGGTGCGGCGTTAGGGCCCTCGCCATTTGCAGTTCTTCCTTCTGTGGTTGATGCTGTTGGCGGAAGAGTACCAGTGCTGATCGACGGCGGATTCCGGCGTGGAACTGATATTTTGAAGGCTTTGATTATTGGGGCACAAGCGGTTCTGGTCACGCGTCCTGCGCTGTGGGGGTTGGCGGCTTATGGTGCTGATGGCGTACAAGCAGTACTCGAGATGACCCAAACAGAGCTGGCCCGTAATATGATCATGATTGGCTCATCGACTCCGAAAGAACTAAAACGCAACATGATCAGGATCCACAAACCTTAGTAGACTGCGTAGCCGGGCAATTGACAAATTGCGGGCTCTCAGAAGTTGGGTAAATCAGGAAGAGCTTCGGTTGCACCCTGCGGTTGAATTGGAGACCGGTAGTGCGGTTGAGAACTTGCAGAAGATGCACCAAATGCAACAGCCCGGTGACGAGCACCGGGCCGCAACAGTTGTAGTGCTACCAGACTTTAGAACGAATAGCGAATCATCATAACGATGCGGCGATTGCCGCCATCTGTATTGCCTTCCAAACCAAAGCCAGGGTTGGTAACAAAGGCGTTAGGAATGCCGTAGTCGCGAGTATTGGTAAGGTTGAAGAACTCTGCCCGGAATTGCAGCTTGTGTCCTTCAAAAGGCATCCGGATGTTCTTGGTTAATACCAGATCCAGATTGTTGATGCCATCAGCGCGCAGGATATTACGTCCGGCGTTGCCAATGGGACGGGCAGCGGTCACGGTCAACCTTCCGCTGGCATCCAGAAACAGACTCCGGCCACCTGCCTTCATGATCTCTGGCAATGACATGCTGCCAAGCGCGAGTGAAGTTTCCACATTGGGACGAATGGCGTTTCCCACCAGGCTGTCAATACCGCTCAAACGGAATCCAGGATCAGCACCGGCAAGA
This sequence comes from Bryobacterales bacterium, assembly GCA_043745195.1. Classification (GTDB taxonomy): domain Bacteria; phylum Acidobacteriota; class Terriglobia; order Bryobacterales; family Bryobacteraceae; genus JANXSF01. The sequence continues at coordinate 18,290 of JAYTTF010000105.1, forward strand.
GGTGAAAATGGAGGTCCGGATTGGAAGGTGAGTAATCCACCAGCCTGCCAGCCGCCAAGAATGCGGCCAACGCCACCTTTCTGATCACGAAACCAGGGCAATTCATACAATGCATTGGCGGAGAAGCGATGGGGACGGTCGTATGTGGAGCGGCCGCGATCAAGGTTGCGATTGAACGAATCCTGCGAGACAGCTACTTCGCCGGCAACGGACGGGTTGAAAACTTCCGAGGCGTTGTCGATGAATGAGCTCCAAGTATAGTGCGCGGCAAAGGCTAGATTGCCAGAGAACCGGCGTTCCAGGCTGGTTTGCAAAGAATGGTAAATGGATGAAGCAGCATTGGCGCGCAGCCGGATGACGCCCTTAGTGGGATCGACGCGAATGGTCCCGTTTCCATTCGCACCTTGAATGGTTGGATTGCCGTCAACCGATTGGAATAATCCGGTTCCCTTGGTGGCAACCCAACCAGTGGTGAGGGCCCAGTTGGAAACCAATTGCCGTTGAATGTTGAACGAGAACTGTTCGGCTATTGGTGCGCGGAAGTTCTTATCGACCTGTGTGCGAGTAACGAACGAAGGATTGGCAACCGCTGGCCGCACTCCGCCAAAAGCGATTCCGGTTATGAGCGGGAAAGCTGCCGGGGAACGTGCTGGGAAATTATTGACTACTGTGAATGGGAATGCGCTGAAGATGTTCAGGTAAATATTATTAAAGATGATGTCGTAAGTGCGGGAATAGCCGCCACGAACGGCAAGCTTGCCATCGCCAGCGAGGAAGCGAAGTGGGCCTGAGCCAGAAGCTGGACGCCAGTTGAAGCCAACTCGAGGTGCCCAATTGTTGGTGTCACGTGGCGGCACTGGTAGGAAACGATAGCGTTCATCATTGTTGTTATTGGCCACAACCTTGTCGTTGACCCCTTTTAGGAAGTTTGCCGGGTTACCTGGGGATTCGTAGCGCACTCCATAAGTGAGAGTGAGGTTTGGCTTAATGCGGAATTCATCTTGCGCATAGAAAAAGAAGTCGTGATAACGATATGACTGGACCTTTGGCACACCGGGGAGGAAGCTGTTGATGGAAGCGGTTTGAGCCACGTCATCCACCAAGTCCTGCAAATTGTTATACACCAGACGGCCGCGCAGAGTTGGGTTGAACTCCTGAGCCTGATCCTGCCGACGGAAATCGATGCCAAACTTCATGTTATGACTTCCCTTGATGTAAGTCATATTGTTGACCAGTTGATAGTTGGTTAGGGCTTGTGCCTGCGGCAAATTCAAGGCTAGGCCAATGGCTGTTCGCGCGGGTGAGTCGTTAAAGCCGACCAAGCCAAACTCTGGAATTTCGATGGATGGGATAGTGGCCGCGTTCGCGTCTGCAGCCGAGGTGACCGAGGTGATGCGCTGAAAACCGAAGCGCATTTCGTTGATGAGGTTCGATTTCAAAGAGCTGGTGAGTCCAGCGGAGGCCGAGTTTCTTTTGGCAGGGGTGGAAGCGGTCAAACCCGGAGGAACACCCTGGCCGGCCACAGTTGTGCGCGTATCGCTGGCCCAACGAAGCATCAAGGAATGTTTATCGTTAAAACGATGATCTCCGCGGCCGGTCCACTGCCATGCTCCGAAGGTGTTGGGAGCGGCGCCGCTCAAGGTACCCAGCGGAACTACAAAAGTCTGGCCGTTGCGAATAAAACGGGCAGTAGCCGCTGTGGCTTGTTGTGCTGCAGGCAAGAAAGTTAAGACCGCATTCACTTGGGGAAGCGTTCCCGCTGCAGCCTTTAGAATGTCTTTGCCGGCCTGGGTGGGCGCACCGGTGATGGCTGTTCCGCTGGCGAAGCGATTATCTGTCCAGCGGAGTCCAGAGAAGAAGAAAAACGTTTTGTCTTTCACAATTGGTCCGCCTATTGTCGCCCCAACCTGATTTTGTACTCGAAAGGGTGCCTTGGTAAATGTACGCTTATCGAGATTGCTGCGGGAATTCAAAGCGTTTCCGTTGTAAGCCCAGTAGCCGGTGCCATGGAAAGCATTCGTTCCGTTCTTGGTGACCAAGCTGACAACCGAGCCGGCGGCTCGTCCATACTCTGGCAGGAATTGATTGGTGATGAGACGGAATTCCGCAACTGCGTCGGGGTTGTTCACTTCCTGCACGAGGCCAGTTACGGATGGGTTATTGGAATCCATTCCATCGATCATGAAGTTATTGGAACGGGTACGCATGCCGTTTACGGAGAAGCTAACTCCACCGGCGGTGAAAGTACTATTGCCACTGGAAAGTTGCGAAACACCCGCTACTTGCAAGGCTATGCCGAGAATATTCCCGTTGGCCGACAGCGGCATTTCAGTAATACGTTTGGATTCAAAATTGACACCCACTTCGGCATTGGTGACATTCACCAGTGGGGCGGAGCTGCTGACTTCAATGGTTTCTGATATTGAGGAAACTTTCAAAGTGATATCGAGGCTTGGCCGTTCATTCAATAGGAGCGTTACCGGACCTTGAATTACCTTTGCGAATCCTGCAGCTTCGACGATCACCTGATAGGCACCGGGTTGAAGGAGTAATGCGCGGAAACGACCCTCATTGTCGGTAACCGTGTCGCGACTTATGTTAGTGTCGATTTTCTTAACGCTAACCTTGGCGCCAGGAACAGCGGACCCGGTAGGATCTTTTACGATTCCTAGAATTTCGGACGTTACGGATTGTGCCATAGCCAACGTTGCCAGGCAAAAAATTGTGACCAAAGCGGACAGAAAGCGTCGCATAGGGAACTCCATGTTTAAAAATTGTAAAGAGCAACAGGACTAAAACAGTTCAAACTCTCTCCTCGGAGAGAAAAGACCTTTTTTTAATTGTAATGCGAAATTAACAGTTGTGGATTCATTTGCTTTTCTCGCGGCACCAGATTGTCGAGCGGGCTCTCAATATAGATCATACATAGGAATCGGCTGGGCTTGCTGTATTCTTCACAAGACTAAAATGCTGACAGCATCCGTTTAGCGGCACTTCGCACCGTTTGGCCAAGCTGCCCGAGCAGTCTCCGCCCTCGTGGTCCAAAGCTTGTGAAGCACCACAGCGAGCTTTCGCGCAGTAAACGCCCTCTTTTCGCATTTGCTCCGCCGTGTTCGCAGAGCTTCCTGCCCCAGCGATTCGCCAACCTTAGCTGGCAATTTGGTACCAGCCAGTTCTTTCGATCCAACTTTACTAACGTAATCGGCGGGGAACTTTTCGAGGCGCACAGATTGGAATGTTGGCGAGAGGATGAAAGTCTTCTTTGAGATCCAGTTATTCGATACACGTGACGCAAGGAGCGACAAAAGCGGGAGATTAGAGCCCTTCGATTCGAAGCCAACTTGTGATAACCTCAACCATGCTTAGAATACTTCTCCTGGTCTGCGCACTGAGTTCTGCCTCCTTGGCCCAAACTGCGACATCCACAATTTTCGGTACAGTAAGTGATGGCTCTGGTGCCGTCCTTGCTAATGCCAAACTTATAGCCATTCTAGACACTACGGGTGCCCGCGAATCTGCCGACACTAATGAACGCGGTGATTACATTTTCCCCAGCCTCCGCCCCGGCACTTATTCACTCAGTGTCGAAGCTAAAGGCTTCAAGCGCTCTCAAGTCAAGAACCTTCTAATTGAAGTCAATCAGCGCGCCCGCCAGGATTTCTCAATGCAGGTTGGCGAAGTTTTGCAAGTTCTTGAAATTTCTTCTACCGTAACTACTGTGGATACATTCAGCGGCACCATCAAGGAAGTTGTCGACTCCGGCCGCATGGTAGAACTTCCTCTCAACGGCCGCAATGCGCTCTCACTTCAAGCCCTACTGCCAGGCTCGATCCAGATGGGGACCGGTTCCGCCGCCTCTGGCATCGCCCTCAATACAAACTTGGTTTTTAGCGTAAACGGGGCCCGCCCCAATAGCAGTGCCTACACCCTCGATGGCGGCCTTAATATGGACATGTACAACAACCTGCCGGCCGCCTTCCCGAATCCCGACACCCTTCAGGAATTCTCCATCCTCCAGAACGGCTACAACGCCGTCAATGGCCGTAATGCCGGTGCTGTCATCAATATGGTAACCAAGTCCGGCACCAACGAGTTCCACGGTGTCCTCTTCAACTTCCTCCGCAACGACAAGCTCAATACCCGCAACTTCTTTGCCTCCGGCGTCGACCCACTCCGGCGCAATCAATTTGGAGGCACCATTGGCGGCCCCGTCCGTCTCCCCCGTTACAACGGCAAAGACAAGAGCTTTTTCTTCTTCGCCTACGAAGGCACGCGACAAATCCTCGGCTCCACCTCAAGCTCGATAATCGTGCCCACGGCTCTTGAGCGAACCGGTGACTTCAGCCAAAGCTTCCTGCGCGGAACGCGAGTCAGTGTGGCTCCACCTGAAACCGTAAGTGCTGCCAACCCGCAGGGCACTCCATTCCCCAATAACATCATCCCTCCCTCAAGGCTCGACCCCGTAGCCGCCAACTTCGCCAGAGTTTTCATGCCCCTACCCAACCGCACCGGCAACATCTTTGCATACAACGTCTCGCTGCCCACTGCCGAAGACCAGATCACCATCAAGTTCGATCATAGCTTCAATGAAAAACAGCGCACCAACTTCCGCATGTTTTTCGACGACTTCCGTCGCAATCAGAACGCCGGCCTTCTCCTCTTCAACTCCCAAAACAATTGGGTCACCTACAACTACAATTTCAATCACACCACCGTCTTTTCGCCCAACCTTATCAACAGTGCCACAGCCACCGTCGCTAGAAACACCTTCGTGCGCGCGCCACTCACCACAAATGCCGCTCTCGACTGGACTGCCCTCGGCTGCCGCTCCTGCGTCAGCCTCTCACCTCCCGGCGTACCTACTGACTGGGCCATCTCCATCAGCAATGGCCTCGGCGTTCGCGTCGACACGAACTTCCAAAGCTACATGATGAATTATCAGTTCATCGATAACATGACTTACACCAAGGGCAATCACACCGTGACCTTCGGCGGCGAAATCTCCAAGGTCCGCCGTAACGGTCGTGAGTTCTTCCAGAAAGACACCCAGTTCGCTGTCAATGGCCAGCGTAGCGGCAACCAGGGCTACGGCTATGCCGACTTTTTCCTCGGTGCCGCCAACGACGTTTACCAGAACTCGCCAATACGCGCCTACCAATACAAGTGGACTCCCTTCTTTTACTTCCAGGACGATTGGCGCGTCACTCGCCGCCTCACTCTCAACCTCGGCCTGCGCTGGGAACCCTTCATCATGGCCAAAGAGAAGAACGAAGAACTCGGTGCCTTCCGTGCGGGCCGGCAATCCACCATTTACCCGCGTGCCCCGCTCGGCGCACTCTTCCCTGGTGACAATGGCATCCCCAATGGCATCGTCGGCAACGATTGGTTCAAGCCCGCCCCACGCCTCGGCTTCGCTTGGGACCCCTTCGGCAATGGCAAGACCAGCGTCCGCGGTGGCTACGGTATCTTCTGGGATACGCTCCGTCTGGTTGGCCTCAACACCAACTCCATCAACCAGCCCTTTTCCTTCGGTCTCCGTACCTTCACTGTCCAACTGAGTGACCCTTACGCAAGTAACCCCGGCCAGCTCCAAACTCTCCGTAACTACACGCCCCCGGTGACCACTGACGACCGCGCCCGCCGCACCTTCATCAACCCCGTCACCCACAACTCTGTCGATTCCGACTTCACCTCTGGCTACATGCAGCAGTGGAACCTCAGTCTCCAGCGCGAACTCCTCGGCAAGACCGTCTTCACCTTCGCCTACATCGGCTCCAAGGGCACCAAATTCATGGTCGGGCAGAATATCAACCCCGCCATCTTCGTGGCGGGTCAATCCACCACGGGCAACGTCGACGCTCGCCGCATCTACCAGGGCTTTGGAGAAATCCGCAACACCCAGTCCACTGCCAACTCCACCTACCACTCGCTGCAACTCAGCTGGAATCGCCGTCTAAGCGGAGGCTTTTCCATCCTCGGCAGCTACGTCTGGGCCAAAAGCCTCGACTTGGCTTCTAACGACGGCAACTCAGGCACAGGCAACCAGGCCACCAATCCCTTCCGTCAGAATCTCGACAAAGGCCCCAGCGACTTCGACGTCCGCCACCGCGTTGTCAATTCGGTCCTCTGGGATCTCCCCTTCGGCCGCGGTGCCAAAGGCTTCAAGAAATATCTCATCGGCGGCTGGCAACTTAATGGCATCTCCACCCTCCAGACTGGCCTACCCTTCAGCGTCAACGCTGGCGTAGACCGTAGTTTGGCTGGCATTGGTCGCGACCGCGCCGATGTCCTCCGCCAGCCCGAAATCTACGGAGGCAAAGCCCGTGGTGAAATGATCCAGCGCTATTTCGACACCAGCGCTTTCGCCCTTCCTGCCGTCGGTACCTTTGGCACATCCAGCCGCAACTACCTCTACGGCCCCGGCCTGATCAACTTCGACCTCGGCGCCTTCAAGGCCTTCAACTTCACCGAGCGCCGCCGCCTCGAATTCCGTTGGGAAGTCTTCAATGCACTCAACAAACCCAACTTCCTCAATCCGGTAAGCGCCTTCCAGAATGGTAACTTCGGCCGCATCACCAGCGCTCGCGATTCGCGTATCATGCAGGCTGCGCTAAAGTTATATTTTTGATGCACTCCTGGTTACTCCTTTATGTCCTTGCTCAACTCGGTCCCTCCGGCTGGCAAACTCAATCCAGTCCGGATTTCCCTCGGCTTTCTGGCGCATTGAGGATGGGGCAATCTGCTCCATCCCCTCTGCTCCTCGCGCTGTTTTATCGAGCAAGACCTCGTACCGCAATTCCGATCTCAGCTTCGACTGGCGCATCGACAAAGGCACCAACAGCGGTGTGAAGTTATCTTGTATTAGGCATGCGCCCGAATCCGGATACAGGCAAATTCGATTCGCGCGGTGCCTGATGCGAAGGTCTCGCCCACCAGAGCTATTAGCTAGCTTGGCCCCCAGGGCATTGCAACCGGGAAAACCTTGAGCACGGCTTTCCATCCGCAACGCACTGCAACACCATACACATGGCGCCCTGTTGCTTTGCCGCTCCAGTAACGCCAATCATTTCCAGTTTCGCCAACATTGGGACCAAAGGATGCGGTGCGTTCGGCGGCTGTGAAGTCAAAGGAAATTTCGCGCAACGGCAGCGCCATGCCTAGGCCGCGAGCCTTGATGCACGCTTCCTTCAATGTCCACATTTGAAAAAGCACACATATCTTTCGGACGCAGGCGCAGCAAGAAACACCGCCTCCTCAGTGAACTAAACCGCTGGTAAAAACACCTCGTAAACTTCCGTGCAGTACCAGACAACCGCGCAGTAGGGTGTGGATTCCGGTCGAATGTGAACACGCTTTCCAGTGGGAATGTGAACGTGGTTTCCGATTCGAAGATGAACGAAGATTCCAGCCTGAAGGTGAACG
>JAYTTF010000106.1:0-25564 GCA_043745195.1 Bryobacterales bacterium
ACAACCGCAAAACTCGAGGCCAGGATGGTTTGCTACTCCTTTCCCGTAGGACTCTTTCATTCCCTACTACATGCCGGTTTATCCCGGCGCACTGCCAGCATCTCGTGTCCCCTCTGGCGACAATTTTTCAGAACTTCAGTCTCACCATTGGGTGACCCGTTATTTCTTAGTTCCAAAACGGAAAGTCGATGATTTCGCGGCTATTTTTTTATTTAGTTCTCCACAACTGCCGATTCTATGGTTCAGGAAAAATTTGACTTCAGCATAGTTTTGACTATAGACTTAACTATAGTTAACCAATGTCTGAAAACTATAGTATCTCCTTATTAACACTAGCCTTCTTCCTTACCCTGCCCTGCATGGCGCAAACCACGTCGGCTATTCGGGGCACGGTGGTGGATCAAACTGGGGCCACCATCAGCGATGCCCGTGTTTCGCTTCGCAATAATTTAACCGGCTTCGACCAGTCCGCAAGAACCCAACAAGACGGCACTTTTCACCTTTCCAACATCCCCCTACGCTCCTACGAAATCGCGGTTGAGGCCAACGGGTTCAATCGTTTTCAACAGACCATTTCATTTGCAAACGGGGCTACTCAGTCCATGACAATTCCCATGGTTCTGCTAACCAGCCGAACCTCAACAGTAGTGTCCGCATCCGACACCATGGAACTGCTCACGCCGGAAGACACCGGCACCCGTGGGCAAATCAACCAGAAAGAAATTGAGCGGCTGGCCCTTTCTGTTGGCAATCGTGGATTGGAAGCGGTGGTGCAAACTTTCCCGGGCTTTGCGCAAAATGCCAACAACGCCATCCACCCTCGGGGAGCGCACACCCAAATGTCGTTCATTATCGATGGCATGCCTATTACTGACCAACTCACAGGAGCATTCGCCAACTCAGTGGATCCGAACATTGTGCAAACGGTTGAGATCTTCACCGGCAACATTCCCCCCGAATACGGTGCTAAAACTGCTGCCGTGATCAACGTCAATACCAAGTCCGGATTGGGAACCAACCGAAACTTCATGGGTAGCACTGCAATCAGCGGGGCACAATTTGGGACCTTGGGACAAGTGACGCAGTTCGCCGGACAAAGCAAGCGTTTTGGATATTCAGGCCTGGTGAATACCATGAAGTCCAACAGATACCTGGACGCAGTTTCGCTCGATAATTTGCATAACGGCGGCAACTCGGCGCGCGGCTTTCTGCGGCTGGATTACCAGGCTTCCGACAAAGACATTTTCCGAGTGAACTTTCTAATTGGCCAGGCGCAATTCCAATTGTCCAACCTCCGCTCCCAGCATGCCAATGGAATGAATCAACGCCAGGAACTGGCTGATGTTTCAACTGCAGCCAATTGGGTAAGAACGTTAGATGCCACATCCACCTATGAAATGAATTATTCCGTCCGCACGTCGAATTCGAAACTGCTACCCAGCTTCGGCGACACCCCAGTAACGGCCCAGCAGAATCGCCGCCTAACAACAATTTCCCTAAACCACCGCTATGCCACCGTACGCGGGCGACACAACTTGCGCGCAGGTTTGGATCTGCAGCGCACCCCACTGAGTGAACGATTCCAGTTCGGCATCACCGATCGCGAATTCAACAATCCACAGTCCGAAGATTTCATTACAACACTGTTGCCATACGACTTATCCCGCAGTGGCCGTCTATTCCGTTTCGACGAAAAAGGTACCGGCGGATTCTATTCCGCACACATCCAGGATTCCATCAAGCTGGGAAACTTCCATGTCTCGCTGGGCATGCGCTACGACGTCTATCGCTTTCAAGTGGACCAAACCCTTTGGCAACCGCGCTTGGGAGTTTCATACCATTTGAAGCAAACAGGAACAGTTTTTCGAGCCTCCTACAATCGGCTTCTGCAGACCCCACAGAACGAAAACCTGCTGCTCTCCAATTCCGACAAGGCGAACGTGCTCGTCGCCCCTGATTTGCGACAGTCCATTGGGGGGCAAGTTGTTAGAATCAGGCCTGAACGCCAAAACCTTTATGAATTGGGTTTGCAGCAAGCGTTGGGGAACCGGTGGAGTGTAAACACGTCTTTCTATCACAAAAACGCCAAGAACCAACAGGACGTTAACAATTTCTTCAACACCCCAATCGTATTTCCGCTGCAACTGCTGGCGATTCGAGTGAACAGTGTGGAATCTCGTTTGGTGTTAACACCCACAAAAGGATTTTCCGGAAGTGTTGCTCTAACCCATTCCAGAGCCATTTCAACGCCACCGTTTGTCGGCGGACTTTACATCGGCAATGGCAATGTGACTCTGTTGAATCAGGGACCTTTCGTAATCGATCATGATCAAAAACTGAGTCTGCAAACTGTGGCCAATTACACAAACAAGCGCGGGTTTTACTTAAACCTTTCTGCCCGGCACGACAGTGGATTAGTGAGCGGATTCGCCGATCCTTCTGACGTGGCGAAAGACAAAGATTACTTCGATCTGCTGCCTTACGTGAATCTGCAAAGCAACCCGCCCCGAGTTCGTCCACGCACAATTGTGGATGTGGTTCTGGGCTATGAACATTTCGTGAACGAGCGCAAAAATTGGGACATCAACCTGCAGGTCTCCAATATTGGGAACCAAACAGCGTTGTACAATTTCCAATCTGCCTTCGTAGGAACACGAGTGGTCCAACCGCGCACCGCCGGCGTTCGCATGCGCTTCTTCTTTTAGCTACTTTCCGGCGGAAACTTCGCGCGGTAACTGACTTCGATTCATTAACAGCAATTCGCATTTCGTGCGGTAATCGGCCCCGAGGCTGATGGCGTGTAATAAGTTGCTTGTTTCGTTAATTTGGTCATCGCGAGCCAGTGGGGACATGGTTGGCTGGCACAAGCCACAAAACTTCCGATGAAAGTATGCTTTGCTATGCGCGCGCTGCCAATATTTCTTAGTTTACATACAGAAAGCCTATAGTTTGCCGCTATTTTGTTAGTCAGTTCTTCTCAACTGCCGTTTCAAGGGATGAAGAGGAGTGCGGGCAATGGATTACAAATTTTGCCATACTTAACAGAATATTTAAGCCGGGGGAACTCTATGTATCACGTTCATCCAAGAGTATTGATCGCAGCCACGCTGCTTCTGTTCGCGCATCCACTCGCCGCCCAGTCCACCTCAGGTTCCCAGATTTCGGGTGTGGTCCAGGATGTGTCTGGCTCCACCGTTCCAGGGGCCGAAGTCCGCGCCACCCAGACCGAAACTGGAGCCACCCGCACCACCCAGACCGGGCCCGATGGGAACTATATCTTACCGGGCCTCGCCGTCGGTCCGTACCGGCTGCAGGTCGGTAGGGAAGGGTTCTCTGCTTACGTGCAATCAGGGATCGTATTGCAGGTGAACAGCAACCCGGTTATCAACGTAACCCTAAAGGTCGGAGCGGTATCTGAACAGGTGCAGGTTACCGCCGATGCGACCATGGTCGAAACTCGCGACACCTCCATCGGCCAGGTTATTGATCAAAAGCGTATTTCCGATTTGCCCTTGAATGGGCGGCAAATCACACAGTTGATCATGCTCTCCGGCGCTGCCGTCGATGCTGGAACCAATACCTCGAACACCAACCTCGTGACCAACCGCAACCAGCCGAGCGCCGTTGCCATCTCCGTCGCCGGTGGATTGGGAAGTTATACCAACTATCTGCTCGACGGCGGTACCCACAACGATCCCCTCACAAACGTCAGCCTGCCCATGCCGTTTCCAGATGTGATGCAGGAGTTCAAAGTGGAAACCAACGCGCTGCCCGCCCGCTACGGCGTCCATCCCGGTGCGGCCGTGAACGCGGTCACCAAATCCGGCAATAACGATCTCCACGGCTCCCTGTTTGAGTTCTTCCGCAATGGGGCGCTCAACGCGAGGAACTTCTTCGCCGACCGTCAGGACACCTTACGCCGCAATCAGTTTGGCGGCACCATTGGGGGACCGGTGATCAAGAACAAACTCTTCTACTTTGGTGGCTATCAAGGAACTGTGAACCGCTCCGATCCCGCTGTCTCTCAAGCCTTCGTGCCCAGCGCAGCCATGTTGGCTGGTGATTTTACGGGAGCGGCCTCGGCGGCTTGCAACGGCGGCCGTGCAATCACGTTAAGGGGCGGATTTGTGAACAACAGGATTTCGCCGGCTCTCTTTAGTGCCCCAGCCGTAAAGCTGGCAACGGAGTTTCTACCCCGCAGTACGGACCCTTGCGGCTTTGTTCAGTATGGAACGCCAGTTAAGAGCACGGAGAATCAGGTGCTCGCCCGTGGGGATTATCAACACACCGCGCGCAACACCATCTTCTCGCGACTCTTCTTGGCTGACTATCAGAATCCTTCTTTTTACGATGGTAAGAATTCTTTAACCACCGTGACCAGTGGTTTGGATGACCGTGCAACATCTATCGCCCTGGGTGACACCTTCGTGGCGAGCCCCAACATCGTAAACTCCTTCCGCGCCACCTTCGCCCGCGGGCGTGTTATTCGCCAACAAAGCGAAAAACTGTTCAGTCCGCGCGATCTTGGAATTAATATCACGGAGGGGGTTCCGAATTTCACAAACCTTGCTGTTACCAACTTCTTTGTAGTCGGAATGAATCCATCAGCTCCGTTCGTGTCCAACCAACTGCAGGCTTCCAATGACATCGATATGATCCACGGGGCGCACCAGTTCTCCTTTGGCGGCATGTTCATCTACTCCCGTTTGTTTGGGAACTCAGGCTTGCGGGCTAACGGACAAATCACATTTAACGCCACCAACACTGGCCACTCGCTGGGCGACTTTCTGATAGGCCGACCCAACACTTTTGTCCAAGGAGCCCTCCAGATCATCAGCGGGAATGTTCCGTACGCCGGATTTTATGCACAAGACAACTGGCGCGTTTCCCGGAGAGTAAATGTTACTTACGGTCTCCGCTGGGAACCTTATTGGCCGCAGACGCATAACCGTGATCAGGTGAGCCACTTCTCCTTAGACGACTACACGGCGGGCCGTCGCAGCCAGGTGTTTACCAACGCACCCATCGGTCTGACGTTCGTCGGCGACAAAGGCTTCCCGGGCCGCAGTGCCAACAACGCTAAGCTCGGCAATCTCGCTCCTCGACTCGGAATCGTGTGGGATCCTCGCGGTGACGGCCGCCAGACCATTCGCGCAGCCTATGGCATTCTCTACGATCAGCCTTTAATGTATATGACCCAGCAGTTCCCCAACAATGCCCCATGGGGCACGGTTGTGACGCTGAACAACCCGGTTGGTGGACTCGCTGATCCGTGGAAAGGTGTTGCGGGAGGCAATCCGTTCCCGGTGCCCGATCCTCGTCCTGCCAATATTAACTTTCCTCAGAACGGCACCTATATCAATTTCCCACTCGATGCTCGTTTGGCCAGCGTGCAGCAATGGAACGTAAGCTTCCAAAAGCAGATCCACTCCTGGCTTGCCACTGCTAACTACATCGGCAACAAGACCAGTCATATCTGGTCCGGGTATGAGTCGAACCCCGCAACTTACATTCCCGGTAACTGCACAACGGGAACCACCACCGCCGCTTGTTCCACCGCCGGCAACATCGTCTCACGCCGCATTTTGTCCCGCATCAATCCTACGGCCGGCTCATCCTACGGCAGCATCCTTGAACTTGACCCCGGCGCCAATGCCAACTACAACGGCCTGCTGCTTTCCGTCCAGCGCCGTTTCGGATCAGGCCTTTCTGTTCTGGCGAACTACACTTGGTCGCACTGCATCAATGAGGGCGAGTCCACCATGAACCTTACAAATCAACGTCAAACTATCGCCCGACGTGATCGGGGCAACTGCCCGTCTGACCGGCGGCAGATTTTCAATTTGTCGACGCTTGCTGCGGGTCCCAAGTTCAACAATCGGACTGCGCAGAAGGTCTTTGGCGACTTCCAATTTTCCGCCATCCTGGGCCTCAACACTGGTCCGTACAGCACCGTTACCACCGGGGCAACCGATTCGCTGGCAGGCACCGCCACAGACCGCCCCAACCTGGTGGGCGATCCTACGATTCAATCCCCCAGCTTCAGCCGCTGGTACAACACCGCCGCGTTTGCTGGCGCCGGCACCGGCCAATTCGGCAATGTAGGACGCGGCACCATGCAAGCTCCCGGCATTATCAATGTCACCCTGGGCCTTTCCCGAAAGGTGAAACTGACTGAGCGCGTATTTACCGAAATCCGGGCCGAGGCCTTCAATGCAATCAACCACGCCAATGCGGGGAACCTTTCAACGGCGATGAACTCGCCGCGCTATGGAACCGTGACTTCCGCGCAGGACCCGCGCATCATTCAGATTGGTTTGAAAGTAGGGTTCTAGAGTCACTCTATGTCTATCATCAGAGCCTTGTCGTTCCTGGCCCTTGCCGCGGGCTTCGTCATTGCCGGACCGCTGTCCTGCGATATGAATGCTTACAAAGCAGCCCCAGGCCTTTCTGGAGAAGCGGCGCAAGACGCCCTCACGCTCACCTGGGAAGGCGATACGGGTCAGGAACTCAGGCTGCGATTCGGCACAGACAACGGAGCACCCGTGATTCGCGAACTGGCAATTCGTACCAAGCCTGGCCGTTGGGCCACCCTGGTTAACGACGCCGTGCCTCGCTATACCATCACTTCCGGTAAGCGCCGCATGAGCAAACAGCAGATGGAGCCACTATTAGGGCTGGGCATAAAAATCACCGACGAGGTTAAGAACAAATATAAGTGGGACGCCTTTTGGGATGCTCCGCTTGACGTACCCGGCACCCGTGCCGAAGGCGCTAGCATGAGTAACAACCCGCCTCCCGATCTCCCCCGGCTGGCTTCCGAAGTCTATCGCGGATCAGCAGAGTTTCATGTCAATTCCTGCATGGTGAAAACCAACGGTGCACGTCTTGAAGTCTCTTTCCCCGGCGTTGAGTTGGGGGTCTTTTCCGGCCTTCTCCGCTTCACCGTCTATCGCGGTACAAATCTAATTCGTCAGGAAATCGTCGCCAAGACCAGCGCCGACTCAGTCGCCTATAAGTACGATACCGGCTGGACCGGCCTTTCCATCGAGCCCGAAACCAAACTCGCCTGGCGTGACCTTGGCGGCGCCTGGCAGGATTACCAACTCGGTGGCGGCAACAATCAACAGAATGTTGTGTTGAAGGCGGCGAACAGGCTCTTGGTGATGCAGCAAGGTAAGCGCGGCTCCATCGCGGCATTTCCTCCCCCTCACACCTTCTTTTGGGCCCGCGAGGAAGAAACGAATCTCGGCTACAACTGGTACCGCAAGTCCAGCAACACCACTTTCGAATTTGGCATCCGCCAGGCGGAGAAGGAAGAGAATGCGCGCTTCCAACCAAACTTTGCTTTGTACAGTGCGCCCGCCGGTTCAGAACAGCACATGGCCGGATATTTCTATCCATCAGCTGGGGATTCTTTAGAGACCGCCAATCGTGTGCTTGCTTTCACGCATGGCGACCGCTTCAAGCCGCTGCCTGGCTATCAAGTCATGGCACACCACTATCACATGGATCTGGGTGAACGTTTGGAACAAGCCGGAAACCTGGATGCGCACATTCCCGATCTCGATGTTATCAAGGCCACAGGCATCACCATCGCCAGCCAAATCAGCTCAATTTTCATCGGCCGCAAAAACCGCGTGGTGGATACTTTGAAACTGATCGAAACATCCGTCGAAGGGGCCAAGCGCCACTCGGACAAAAACTTCCTTGTTCTTCCCAACCTGGAAATCTACGGGAGCCCACTCGGCGGCCATACAGACCTGCTCTTCTCTCATCCCGTCTACTGGTCGGAAAGGAAAGACGGGGAACCGTTTGTGGAAAACAACCAGAAGTACGGCAAGGTTTATCACATCGGTTCGGCCGAAGATTTAATTCAGATGGCGCGTAAGGAAGATATTCTCATCTCTATGCCGCATCCCCGAACAAAAGGCTCCACCGGCTATCCTGACGCTGTAAAGGAAGAAGGTTACTTTGCAGATCCGCACTACCACGGTGTTGGTTTCCGCTGGGGTATGGGTCTCGATCTATCGGAGCAGCGCCTGTGTGGCCGCCGCTGCCTCGATCTGCTGGACGAAATGAGCAATTGGATGGCGGACAAACCGGCTCCATTGAAGTATCTGATCGCGATTACCGAAACGCGCTTCAAGGCTCCCGGCGACGACGTCTATGCCGCCTCACCAGTCAACTACATCAAACTTGATCGGGTTCCATCTTCCGACGACGTGAGCCCGGTGGTAAAGTCGCTCATGCGCGGAGACTCGTTCGTCACCTCCGGCGAAGTTCTGCTCACATCGTTCGGCCTGCAGGGAACAGGAGTGCAACGTACGCTGGCAGCAGACATCGAATGGACCTTCCCCATGGAGTTTGTCGAAGTTGTGTGGGGCGATGGAAAAACCACTGACCGCCAAGTGATTCCCGTTACTGAGCTCGCACCCTTTGGGAAGCACCAGTTCAAGATTCCCATTCGGGCCGAAGGAAAGAAGTGGGTCCGCTTCGCAGCCTGGGATTCAGCAGGCAATGGTGCAATCTCCCAGCCCGTGCGGCTGGAGCAGATGGTAGTGAGTCGCTAGCGGCCCTTTCCACTAAGCGTAAGTCTCGGGCTATTCTGGCTAAGAGAGGCGGCACATGAAAGGTCTTGATTGGTCACAATGCCGCGCAGTGGAAAGCATCCCCGGGAAAGTGAGCGGCGCTTGGGTGTTTCGGGATACCCGCCAACCTGTGGCCACTGTCATCGAGAACCTTGAGGATTTGAGCGTGGAAGAAGTCATGGAGCAGTATGACTTGACCCGTGAACAGATCAATGCTGTACTGGAATTTATTGCGCAAAGTCTCAGGGATGCGTCGTCCCTGCGGCCAACTGTTCACAATGCGCATCCTGTTTGATCACGGAACCCCGCGCGGGTTGATGGCTTCTCTTTCCAAGCATACCGTCACGACCGCGAAGGCTCAGGGTTGGGAAAAGCTGATGAACGGTCTTTTGCTTAAGGCTGCCGACGTCAGGCCGAGTGTTACCCTTTTAAGCGCAGCACGCAATTCCATTCTGTTTCAACCTTGGTGCGGCCGTTCTATGAAGGATAAGTTTCGGGATTTCCAATCTGCGTGAAGACGCCGCTGAAACGTGCTAGAAGGGAAGGCTATGATGAAGGGGAGGTACGAACATGGCGAAGGTTGACTCCCAGGTGGGCATTGACTGGACGGCTTGCGAACTGATCGAGCAAATTCCGGGGAAGGTTTCGGGACGGCCCATTGTGCGCGGTACTCGAATCATGCCTGAGGGGATTGTGAATAGCTTCGACATGGGTGAGAGTATTGAGGACATCCATGAAGACTGGCCTTCGCTTTCCATCAACCATATCAAGCGCTTGATCGAGTTTGCCCACGCCCATCGTGAACAACCCACTCCATGAAGGTATTGCTTGACGAAAATCTTGCGCATCGGCTGCGAACAAACCTCGGCGCACATGAGATCTTCACTGTTAGATATAAGGGATGGGCCGGGCTTAAGAACGGCGAACTCTTGCGGACGGCAGAGAACCAGGGAATAGAAGTATTTCTAACCGGCGACCAAACGCTCGCCTACGAGCAAAACCTTGCCGGACGCGCCATTGCTATTGTGGCGCTGTCTTCAGTTGAATGGGAGATTCTCAGGCAGTATCTGCCCTTGATTATTAGCGCGCTTGATAGAGCTCACCCTGGCACTTTTCAGACAGTCGATTGCGGCACATTTACCCGCAAGAAATAGTTGCTCAACCGAATGAAAAGGGACTAAATAGTGTTCTTTAGCAACAAGCCCACTCTCCAGCCCAACGAACACGCAACCCGCAATACGCGCAAATATGTTGTTTCAAAACCGGCCGTTTGCGCAAAGCGGGGGAATAGCTCTACAATGCCGTTAGGCAGGAGTTTGGCTGAAGGAGGCTGCGTCCATTCGTTTCGAGCCGCGTTCAGCAAAGGGCGAAATGCTCTTCTGCAGCATTTGCAACGCGAGTCCACGCAACGGACTATCGGAACCTGAACTCCCAACCGGCGTTCCTTGGGGGGAGCAAGCTCCAACTGGGCTCTCGATACGTTCTCGCCATCGATGTAACGGTCGAGTGTCGTCTGTTCCGTGGTGCTGCCGAATTCCACCACGATCGACTTCACTTTTTTCGCGAAGTCGGGATGACGAACCAAGGCGATTCGCAGATTCGAATCCAGTGGTATCCGCCCGTGCCACTCGCCTAACGCGAGAATGTCAGCATGATCGAACGCGGGAATCAGGGCCCTAACGATCTCGTCCAAACCAGCGGTTTCGTTGGACAGGCGCAGGTGCGGCGGCTGGCTAAGAAGACCTGTGAAAAATACCAACGCGAGGAGCCACGATTTCATAACGTTAAGTTTATACTGCGGAACAAAGTGAACCTTACGGCCGCCTGCAAATCCCTAACTGCGTGACGGAGTTCCTGCGGCTTCGGCCAGCAGATCTCGCAAGCGAGCCTTCAGCATCTTCAGCGGGGCGCGGGAATCGCCCATCAAGTTGTTCAATTCGAACGGATCCTTCCGCAGATCGTACACTTCATCCGCGCCTTGGCGATCCAAATAGTGGATGTACTTCCAGCGGTCGGTGCGCACGGCTTGGTAGCCCATCTGGCGGATACGGGGAAATACTCGGTCCGAGAAGTACTCCACTAAGACCGCATCGCGAAGCTTCTTTGACCACAGGGGACGCCCGTGAAATGGACGCGGCGGCGTCAAGCCGGCGAGTTCCAGCACTGTGGCCGCCACGTCAATGCTCAGCACGCTTTGCGCCGGTTGCGAACCAGGCCGGAACCGCTTCGGATAGCGCACCAAAAGCGGGATTCGGATGGCCTCCTCATAAGCCAGCCTTCGTTCCGGACCTAAGCAGTGTTCCCCGTAGAAGTAACCGTGATCCGAAGTGAAAACTATCATGGTGTCGTCAAGGACGCCCTTCTTCTCCAGCGCCGCAACAATCGCGTCGGTGCATTCATCGACGGCCTTCATCATGCGCATGCGGGCGAGAATGCTGCGGTCACTAGTGCCGGTCGTCGGCCCCAATGGGGTCACGCCGGGAGCAGGATCTTCCAGCGCCGGTTTGTTCCGGGGCGGTTTCAGGTAGTTACCCCGCCGCGGCGGAACCTTGCCTTCGTAGAGTTGGCGATGGCGCTCAGCGGGAATGAACTGATCTGGATCGTCGGCCTTGGAGGGATCAATGGAACCATCGTTGCTCTGCTGAACGTTGGGATGGATCGCTTTGTGGGACAAGTAAAGGCTGAAGGGCCGTGAGTCCTGCTGTTGAATGAACTCGACGGCATGCTGGCTCAGGATATCAGTGACGTAGCCGGTGGAAGTGGTTTGGCGGCCGTCGATATTGAGTGCGGGGTTTAGGCATTCGCCTTGGCCCCGAAAGCTTACCCAACGGTCAAAGCCGGGCCTGGGCGAGTCGTCGTTGCCCATGTGCCATTTCCCCAGGAAGGCAGTGCGATACCCGGCATCGTGGAGTAGCCTGGGCCAAGTCACCAGCCGGTGACTCTGTACATCGCGCGCCACGTTGTCGACAATACCATTGGTGTGGCTGTAGGTGCCCGTCAGAAAGGCTGACCGTGAAGGAGAACAAAGCGGCGTGGTAGCAAAAGCGTTCCTGAAATTAGCACCTTCACTCGCCAGGCGATCCGCCGCTGGTGTGGCGGCAAAGGGGTGCCCGGTGCAACCCAGTTCGTCGAAGCGAAGGTCATCCACCAGGATGAAAACTACGTTCGGACGAAGTTGCGGAGATGGGGCGAGTGCCAGGCTGAGCAAGAACTGGCGGCGGCTCCGGAGCTTGCCATTGACTCTATTCATCCCATCAATTTTACAGCGCATCGCATGTCGCCGTGCAGCATGTCGCCGTGGAGCATGCGTCAGGAAAGTAGCTAAAAGGTTAAGCCAACCAGAACCTCGAACTGCGACCTGGCATTCAAGAGAGAAATTGGAGTCACCCGAAACTTCGCATCACCCCAGCGAGTCCATCGGATCTCCGGCGACAATCGAACCTTAATCAGCTTTGCTTCAACACCGGCACCCATAACAAATCCGCGGCGCGACTTATCCACTTCTTGATTGGTGGCAAACTTGGCAATATCTCCAATGCTCTGAAACGATACACCACCCTCCACAAACGTCCTGGTCAGCAAACCAGGGAACTTGTATTTAGCCAGCAGGGGAAGTTCCCAGTTGCCGGCCGTTGATGTACCATTCACCAGTTTGTGACGCTTGTACAGCGCGTCCACCTGAACGCTAAGCCCCAGAGGCAAACGAACCTCAAGTGTTGGCCCAATGGTAAAGCGGGAGGTTTGCACCTTTTGCAGCGAAAACTGTTTCACAAAATCAAAACTGTCAGTTAGTGGAATGCCACCGCGAACTCCGTAACCTATGCTCTGCGCGCCGAGCTGGGCGGCTGCCAGAACCGATAAAACAAAAAGTAGCTGCATCGTTTTAGTGTAACTCCCTCCTTCCCTTAAATTAGACGCAATACCTTCGGAATAGTTTTGTTTGACGGAATTATCTGAGGAGAACAGTTGCCCGCTGCCACGACTATTATTTGTGGCCACAACTCTATTGCCTTTAGTGTTTCGCTCAGCGGTGGCGCGCGAAACGACTGATGATTGCGCAAACCGGATTCAGCTGAGAACTGCATTTCGGAACGCTGTGGCCAACACGCGCCACTACAGGGCTTCGGCAGAGATGTTAAACCAATTGGAGTTCAGCGAACCGGCCACTTGGCTGGCTAGGCTTCCCAAAGTGGAATTGGTTGATTTCCTTAAATTCAGTACGCGTTTCGACAACGAGAAACCTCCACGCGCACGCAAACGTACCTTTCAACACCCCTCGCTAAGCCGCCCTCGAACTGCGCTACTTGCGGAAGGGTTTCGATTCAGCATGAACTATCACCGCATTGACGACTACCGGAATCCCCGCCTGGCCCGAATCAAGCCGGAATCCATTGCGGGTCCACTCGATACATTACGCGCTTTGGCTCGAGGCATTGAATCGGGAAACTTATGGATTCCAAAGCTGAGGCACTCCGTTGTGGCATTCGCCGGACTTCTGGAAGGCCCCATCTCAGAAGAGGACCTCGACCTTTTTTGGAATGTTTTCAAGGTTCCAGTTCATGAACAATTTTACGGCTTCGGCGGTGAACTTTTAGCTTGGGAATGTGAAGCGCATCAGGGTCTGCACATCAACTCGAAAACTGCCGTTTTTGAAGAAGGAAGCCGGGCCGAGCTTTTAGTGAGCCTTATCGGCAATCCATATCAACCCGTTTTCCGTCTGGTTTCCGGGCTTAGCGGAAAACTGGTGGATGAACCCTGTGCTTGCGGAAGGACTGGTCCAAGAATTGTTGACCTTATGCGCCGTTCGGAAAAGCTACAAAAACAGAATGTTGT
Source organism: Bryobacterales bacterium (assembly GCA_043745195.1). Taxonomy (GTDB): domain Bacteria; phylum Acidobacteriota; class Terriglobia; order Bryobacterales; family Bryobacteraceae; genus JANXSF01. Next base: position 13,425 of record JAYTTF010000106.1, read on the forward strand.
TCCTATGGCCGCTGCCGCATGTTAAATCATACGCGGTAGTCTTACTCGCCAACCTGGTACCGGTCGATCTCCTCCATCAAGTTCCAAAAACTTCAGAGGCCGGTGCCAGTTTTTTTAAAAAACTACTCTTTCAAACTGGCGATCAACGAATCCCGAGCCCTGGTGATGTGACGTCTAATGGCATCGGTTAACTTAGCAGAATCGCGTGCTTCCAGCGCGTCGAAAATGGCTTCATGCTCAGATTGCTCCGCCTTCAAGCGGGAAAGTCCTGAATCGTAGCCCATGTGAATGCGGGCAATTTTCAAGTGCGCATTCAGGCTGCTGTATACTTCCAGCAAACGGCTATTGCCGGAAATTTGCATCAAAGAAAGATGCAGATCACTATTATCTTTCTCATGCTGCACACGGTCTTCTTCAGTCCGCACTGGTTTCTTCAGCGATTGGATCACTAATTTCAACCGCTTCAAATCCGCAGCAGTCACTCGCTCCACTGCCCGTTCAGCAGCAAGGCATTCCAGGGCGCAGCGAATATCAAAAGTTTCTTCAATATCTTTGGGAGACAGGCTAGCAACGAAAGTGCCACTGCGGGGGCGAACTTCCACCAGCCCTTCTGCTGCCAGTTGTTGAATGGCATTGCGGACGGGGGTTAGGCTCACGCCAAGCTTTTCCGAAAGTTCATCAATGTGGAGACGATCTCCGGGCTTAATGGACGAGCTTAGAATGGCTTGACGCAACACTTTGTAAACCGCGTCAACCGCGCGTTCCCGCTTCAGTTTTTCTATTTCCATGGAATTTTAGGGGCAGGCTGGAAGCCCACCCCTGAAAGGATTCAACCCGAGGTCTTAGTAGCTCTTAAGTGCAGCATCTTCGCTGTCGAACACTTCGAACACGGTATACAACTTGGTAATCTGCAATAAATCCTGAACGCGCTTGGTCAAGTTCAGCAGTTTTAACGCGCCACCAGAGTTGGAAACGGTGGTATACGCGCTTACCAATTCACCAATCCCGGAGCTGTCAATATAATTGACGTCACCCAGATTGATAAGCATCTTCTTAATGCCGGACGCGGAAAGTTCTTTCACTTTGTCGCGCAGAGCACTGGAGCCTTCGCCCAGTGTAATCTTACCGGCAACATCCACAATAGTCACATCGCCTGCGGTGCGACTCGAAATTTGAACACTCATTCACTCCTCCATGCGTAGGGACGGCTGGGTGCAACCTACGACACCCTTTGCTCGAACTTAAAAATAGGTACCATTCGAGTATACAAAGTGCAAGGGGGTTCGTGTCGCGAAAAAAATGAATCAAGTGCGAAGATAATCGCGGCGTTCCGGCAGTAGCAGCTTCAAAACGTGGTTTTGAGCCTGTGAGCGAATCATAATGTCTCGCTGGCCGTCCTTTCCTTCAACTTGAATCTGGTCGTCTTTTTGGCTCACGCGGTAGGCTTGGGTGGCACCATGTTGGAAACGAAGGGCCTCCAAGGGCCAATCGCTACCGGAAACCATGTGAATTGCACCCTGCGAACCCACCAGAATGCTCCAATCAGCCCCCGTATGACCGGCAACGCGCATGGATTCGGCGGCGTCTAAAATACTGTTCGCATTATCCAGGAGCTGATTCACATAAACCATATCGGGGAGTGTGGGCTAAAGTTTGAACCTGTTTCAACCGAGTAGGAGTATAATTTCGACATGCGCAGGGTATTTCTTATCATTTCCATACTGACCGTGGCAATAGCATTTGCCGCTGAAAAAAAGCCGCTTCCGGGCCGTAGCAGCAATGAAAAGCTGGATGCCGAGGCATCCGTGATCGTGGATCGCGCGGAAATCAAGTCCCTTTTGGGCGATGATATGGGCGGATCGATTATCGTCGTGAAGGTAAAGATCACTCCCAAAGAAGGTGCCATCAAAATTTGGCTGGACGATTTTTCACTAATGAATTCCAAGGCTGGTCTTAAAGTTCAGCCTTTTCAACCGAGCCAAATTGCCGGCACTGCGAAATTAATGGTCCGCACAACCTATAGCAATGGCGGAGGAGCAGGAACTGTGAGCAATGGTCCAACCTGGGGTGGTTTGGGGGGACGCGGCTCGCAGATGCCTGGTTCAGGTGGGGGCGTCGGAAATACCTCAGCAGTGGCTTCTGCGGAAGCTACCGTTTCCGATGGATCGAAGGAAAAGGCAAATCCGCTATTGGACACCTTGAAAAAACACGTTCTGCTGGAAAAGGAAACCACTGAAACCGTGGAAGGCCTGCTCTACTTTCCGGTTGAGGGCAAGAACAAGGTTAAGGATCTGGAGTTGTACTATAAAAATCCGCAGCAAGGGAAGTTTCTGATCACCTTCGCGGTAAAATAATACAATCCCGCATGCACATTTCTGAACTCGACACTCCAGCGATTGTCATCGACCTGGACATTATGGAGCGCAATCTGCTCCGCATGGCCGAATACACTAAGAAGCACGGCCTTCGCCTTCGTCCTCATACGAAAACTCACAAGATCCCTACCCTGGGCGCGCGTCAGCTTGCGCTGGGGGCCGTCGGCTTGACGGTGGCCAAGGTCAGTGAAGCGGAGGTGATGCTGGAATCAGGTGTTGAAGAACTGCTGATTGCCTACCCAATGATTGGAGCGCCCAAATTGGCGAGAGCGGTTGAAGTTGCCCGGAAAACCCGGTTGACAATTTCCGTTGACAGCTTGGAAGCTGCCCAGGGCATTGCAGGAGCGGCATTCACGGGGAATGTGCAGATTGGATTGCTGGTTGAAATGGATGTGGGTCTGCATCGCGTGGGAGTCACCCCGGGTGCCGCTGCGGTCCAGCTCGCGCAGGACATCAGCCATCTTAGCGGAGTGACGTTTGAGGGGCTGGCCTTCTACCCTGGCCATATCAAGGATTGGGCTGCCGGGGGACCTCAGAAAATGGCTGCGATGTCCGAAGCAATTGAAGAAACGCTGAGTGGTTTGAAGGCGGCGGGATTGGAGGCTCGGATTGTTAGCGGTGGATCGACGCCTACAGAGTGGCACGCCCACACCGTGCGTGGGATGAATGAAGTTCGCCCTGGAACATACATTTTCAACGATCGCAACACCATACTTTGCGGTGCCTGCGGCTGGGAAGATTGTGCGGCAACCATTTTGACAACGGTTGTTTCAACCAGCGTTGCGGACCAGTTCATTATTGATGGCGGATCGAAAACCTTCAGCTCCGATAAATCAGCCGAGCCCGGTTGCGGCATTGTTGTACAGGCCAAGGACGCGCTTTTCGCAAGAATGAATGAAGAGCACGGGATTGTGGAATTGAAAGGAGCCCGGGATCGCTTCCAGGTGGGAGACCGGGTTAACGTGCTGCCGAACCACATTTGCGTGGCTATGAATTTACACGAACAGGTTTACGGAGTGCGGGGAGAAAGGGTAGAGCGGATGTGGCCCGTGGCCGCTAGAGGAAAGCTTCAATAAAAAAGCGGACACCCATATGGGTGTCCGCTTTTTCCTCGAACTTATTTTTCAGAGCTTCAATGCGAATAAAGCTTAGAGCTTTGTGACATGGTCAACGTGCAGAGAATCGCCGTCAACCTTACCGTCAACTTTCACGCGAACACCCAGGTTCTCTTCGCCACCCAAACCATCGGGGTTGTGAATCTTCAGGACTGTTCCGTCTTTGGTTACGAATACGGCGGCCGAGCCACCCTTAATGCAGCTACGAACGCACTTTTCGTTTAACTTCTCGCCAGCATGGGCTTTTGCACATTTCGAGTCGGAGATGACGCCTTCCCAGCTTGCCGCGAAGGTGGACATCGCAAACATCGAAAAAACCAACATTACTTTATTCATTATTCTGGATCCTCCCAGTTCAAATCGCGTTCCCAAGGGAACGCTTGACTACCTAACGTTCTTCAATATACGGCAATGGGGCCAATGTTGCAACCATCTGTCAAGCCCGTAACCGCACTTATGTAAACGTGCGAAGGGGATTTTTGGATTCACCTATTTTTGATAAAGCGATAAGTGCTTAGTTTTCTTGCTTTTCCGGAACAGGATCACCCACCCTACGCCAACCTCCCGTGACAGGTGCCGGCGCTGGAATGGGAGGTGGAGGATCTTCGTTGGGAATCTGTGGCTGCGCCTTCGGCGTACTTGGTCCGCTGAGCGCTGGATTAGGACCGCGGGGACCGCTACCTGTTCCATCCGTTATCGGTCTGCGCCGCATCACTGGCCTATCCGGGTCTGCACGGCTTACCGTGCTCCCACTTTCAACAGGCGAATAGTTTGGTTCTGTTGTTCCGCCCGATCCCGCAGCAGCCCGGTAAGTCCGCCGGAAGCGCAATACAGCATTCGGGTATTTGGCCTGGATAGCTTCGGTTAGTTCCAGATTGATGTTCCGTTCCTGGCCAGATCTTCCATCGGGCGCAGAAACAAAGAATAATGTGTAGCGCTGGCGCATTCTGGTTAGCGTATTTTCCAGCGCAAAGGCATCGCTGACTGGGAAGCTGTCGCCACCGGAATCATGAGCGATTTCTGCTGAACCGGCAGATTTGGTTTTGGGACCGCCTCGGTTGGTTGGGGAACCGCCACCTGGATAGCCACCGCCACCTCGAGGGGATCCACCACCAGGATAGCCGCCACCTCCTGGGTAACCGCCACCACCACCCGGCCAAATAATTCCGCCTCGACCTCCACCGCGTTGACCTCCCCGCTGCCCGCCGCGCTGACGCGTATCGTCCTGTTGCGGATAGTTACGCCTGTTTGCCATTGCATCGGGGGCAAGAAGCGCATTCAAAACCGTATCAGCACTTGCTAAGGCTCGTCCAACACCGAATTCATCCACTTGGAACATCGATTCGGTCTGATCGTCAGTAACGATGATGATGGTCTTACGAGCTTCTTTCCGGCCGTTGCGACTCATGTAATCAGCGGCGTCAAATAAAGCCTTTGTTACGTCAGTGCCGCCATTGAACTTTTCCTGACGCAATAGGGTTTGAAATTCCTGCTCCACCGCGCCTCGACCCCTGCGCAGAGGCATCCGGATGCGGGTTTGGCGGTCAAACACCATAATCCCTACCCGATCTTCCTCACGCAAAACGTCCATCGCTTGGCGGGAAGCGGAGGCAATGCGTTCCACATTCGGCCGCATGCTACCACTGACATCGATTAGCATCAACACGTCTAGCGCCATGTTCTCGCGGGCGAAATTGAGGATTTCCCGGACTTTGCCTTCGTCGCGCAATACAAAGTCCTGGGCAATCAGGTTGGCGATAGAATGATTGGAGCCATCCAGCACCTGGGCATCAACACGAACCAGGGATACATCGCTCTTGAAAAGAACAGTGTCGTTTGCAGGTTGGCCAAAACACAGAACGGCAATAGTGAAAACAAACCCAAATTTGTAACGCATTGATGAACTACCTCTCGTTCAGGCTTTACTTTCAGACGTTTCTGGGTAACACGCCGTTACCCTTACTTCTTAAACCCGAATGGAGCACGTTCGTTGCGAAATCTAAACCTCAATTCCGAAGTCGAAAAGTTTCTTGACGAACAAACGCAACACGGCATCGCGGACGGTCAAACGTGAATTTCATCCTTACTGGCGCTCCTTATTTTATCGTCTCGACCGCCAACCACTAGCAGCCTGCTGTTAAAGCTCACATTCACGGTGCTCAAAGCCGTGTCTGTGGTTCAGATTTCATTTAGAACGCCAGCGGAATTAATCGCCTCGAGGACTCAATGTTTTGGGAAGTTGCTGGCCAGCAATTTGTCTTCCTGAATAAAGAGTCTCACTGGTTTTGAAAGCGCAGCCTGCCGAGTTTTGCAAGAGTATGATAAGTGGGCAGATTGAGTTGATCGTATGCCGTGATCCGCTTTTTCCTGATTACAAAAAACGAGCAAATTGGCTTCGTTTTGGAAATTTGGAATTCAGGCTAAATGGAGGATCCTTTTAGAAGACGAATCGGTCCATTGGTGGTGGAAAGATCGAGGTGCGGACCACCGGAGCCTAGCGTCCCTGCCATACTGCCTTTTGACCAGTCACCACTCGAATTGATGTTCAACTCGCTGGACACGCTGGAATTTCTGGTGTGCGCATCCACTCTTGCATTTGCATTCGATGGCAGCCGAACGTTGATGTGGCCGTTGCTGGTGGAAGCGCGAACGTCGCTGCTGACCCTATCCAACGTCAGATCCACTCCGCCGTTTGAAGTCGTCGCCCGAATGGGAGAATTTGTTGGAACGTCGAAAAGGCGCGCCGAAATGCCGCCGTTTGAAGTCTTGGCGGTAAATTCACCGTGCAAGTTGTCGGCCTTGATACTGCCGTTGCTGGTTGTAACCCTTGCGCCACCGGTTACATCTACAATTTCGACATTGCCGTTTGTAGTTGTGATTTCCAGGTTGCCCTTCAGTGCAGTAGTTCGCACTCCACCGTTCGTAGTGCGAATCCGGGCAGCACCTTCAATGCGCTCAATATGGATGCGGCCATTCGTAGAAGCGGCCAATTCAACTAAAACCTTGTTAGGAACGCGGATGTTGTAGCGGGCGCCGGCGTTGGAGTTCCACCGATCTGTTGGAGCAATGGTGCGAACGTTAACAGCACCGTCATTAATCTGGATATCAATTTTTACTTCATCCAGCAATTCGCGGGTTTTGGCATATTTTGTGCCAGAGATGTCCACTTCATTCTTTTCCCAGCCGGAAATATCAACAGAACCGTTCAGGTTCTCAATGGAGAAGCGTCCACCGGAAGCCAGAGGCTTACTGTAGTGGAAATCCTGCTTTTCCTGATTGTGGGCAAAAGCTTCATCGGCATCACAACCTGTAAGCACCAGCATTACAGGCAAAACGGCGAGCAAATAAGGGGCTCGGAACATGGTTCACCTCCAAGGGATATTGTCTAGTACGAATGAAAAGGAGAAACGTTCCCTAAAAAGTGGGCTTGGAGTTTCGAAAGAAAAAAGGCAGGCAAATTACTGCCCACCTTAGTTGTGTGAAACAAGTCTGAGATTAAGATATTAACTGTTACGCCTGTGACGAAGCAGTCCGAGAAGCCCGATGCCTACTGACATCAGGCCCCACGATGCAGGTTCCGGCACTCCGCCAGTCTCGCTAATTCCAACGTTATCCAATCCTACGTCTCGTACAGTCGTGGAAGTGAACTGAACAGTTTGCGAGGTATTTTGAGCAGTGAAATCCAGCCCAAAAGCCCCCCAATTGCGCCAATAGTTAGCTCCACTCACCGGTGCTACGAAGCTCTGAGATGCAACTCCCACAATTGAGGCGGCAACTACCTGATTGGTATCCGCGCCAGTCTCGCTAGCCAACATAAAAGTCAATCGGTAAGCTTGACCAATTGTGAATCCAGAGACCAACTGACTCCAAGTCCCAGTGCCCACGGTGCCACCGCCACCCATAGTCACGAATTGATTTCCATCACCCGCAACGGTCACCGAGCCAGAACCATCTACATATCCAACAGCCCAATGCGGACCATCCCCAACTCCTGCAAAAGTCCAATTTGAAACCGTAGCTGCGTTTCCAAAAAAGGGGCTGGCTAAAACGTTCTGCTCGAAGCTGGCGTTTAGCACTAAAGGCAATGACCAAGCCGGAACGGATAACAGCGCCGCTCCTGCAAAAAAGTAAACCAATTTAATTGTTTTCACAAATCCTCCATGTGTATTTTGCCTTTATCAAATCACTAAGGCTTGGCATGATTATATAACAGAAGGAGAGCCGTTTCAGCAGGCTACAATTGGGCTGGCTCCATAATGCTTTGAACTCAAACACACATGCTATGCTTGAAAATTAGTCCTCTCACTCGAACCCCGTTAGGTTCACTTCTTTAAAGTAATCTTGATGATATGAAAAAGCTTCTAGCCCTTAATCGCGGCGAAATCGCCATCCGCATCCTGCGTGCAACCAATGAATTAGGCATCCGCACTGTGGCTGTCTACTCCCAGGAGGACCGGCTTAGCCTGCATCGATTCAAGGCCGACGAAGCTTACCTGATTGGCGCAGGCCAGGGACCGGTACAAGCCTATTTGGATGTGGAAAATATTGTGGCTCTGGCTGCCGAAAAAGGGGTGGACGCCATCCACCCTGGCTACGGTTTTCTATCGGAGAACCCTGCCCTGCCCCGAGCCTGTGAAAAACACGGCATCACTTTCATTGGCCCGAGTCCTGACCTGCTGGAAAAATTAGGCGACAAAACGGCAGCTCGATCATTGGCCCAAAAAGCCGGAGTTCCAGTTGTTCCCGGCACCAAGGATCCAATTTCGGACGCCGCCAAGGCCGGCAAGCTTACCGCCAGCATCGGCTTTCCTTTAATTATCAAGGCTGCCTTTGGCGGCGGCGGACGTGGGATGCGGGTGGTGGAAAAGCCAGAAGATTTCGCTGGTAAGTTCGACGAAGCCAGCCGCGAAGCAGGCGCTGCATTTGGCAATAGCGGCTGCTTTCTGGAACGCTACATTAGACGCGCACGTCACGTGGAAGTTCAAATCTTAGGGGATAAGCACGGCAATATTCTCCATTTACATGAGCGCGATTGCTCTGTCCAGCGCCGTCATCAGAAAGTGGTGGAAGTGGCCCCGGCCGTCAACCTGGATGCACGCATTCGCAAAGAACTGGCCGATGCTGCGGTTCGTTTGGCCAGGACTGCCGGATACTACAACGCAGGAACTGTTGAATTTCTGGTGGATGCCGATTCTGGCGAATGGTTTTTCATTGAGGTGAATCCGCGCGTCCAGGTGGAACACACGGTGACGGAGATGATTACCGGCATCGACATTGTCCGGGCTCAAATTCAAATTGCGCAGGGCTTATCGCTACATGGGAAGGAAATGGATTTGCCGCAACAGGCAGACGTCCCGCTGCATGGGTTCGCCATGCAATGCCGGGTGACAACGGAAGATGCGGCAAACAATTTCGTTCCCGATTACGGAAAGATTCAAACCTACCGTTCGCCCGCCGGATTTGGCGTCCGCTTGGACGGCGCTTCAGCCTACGGCGGCGCAGTAATCACTCCTTTCTACGATTCATTGCTGGTGAAAGTTTCTACTTGGGGCCGACGCTTTCCTGATGCCTGCGACCGCATGGATAGAGCCCTGCGCGAATTCCGTATCCGCGGAGTGAAGACCAACATTCCTTTTTTGGAAAACGTGGTTAACAACGACAAGTTTCGGACTGGCAAGATAACCACCAGTTTCATTGACGAGACCCCTGCCTTGTTTAAGTTCACCGCTCGCAAGGATCGGGCGACCCGCCTGCTGACCTACATGGGCGAGGTGATTGTGAACGGCAATCCGGAAGTAGCGGGCAAACCAAAGCCGAATGTATTCAAAGCAGCCCCTATTCCACCACGTAGTTTGGAAGCGCCACCTCCTGGAACCAAACAAATGCTGGACCAGATGGGTGCTGAGAAATTTGCGCAATGGACGCGGGATCAAAAGCGGCTGTTGATCACAGATACAACATTTCGGGATGCCCATCAATCCTTGTTCGCAACCAGGGCACGCACTTACGACATGATGGCCATTGCTAATTATGTGTCACACAATTTAAGCGGCCTGTACAGTTTGGAAATGTGGGGCGGTGCCACGTTCGACGTCAGCATGCGCTTCTTGTTGGAAGACCCCTGGCAGCGCCTGCGTCTGTTACGGCAAGCCATCCCGAACGTGCTTTTCCAAATGCTGTTGCGCGCGTCGAATGCAGTTGGCTATACGGCATATCCAGACAATGTGGTGAAGGAATTCATTCAAGGTGCAGCAGACGAAGGCATGGATATTTTCCGTGTTTTCGATTCGCTGAATTGGTTGCCTAACATGAAGGCCCCTATGGAAGCGGTGCGCAAGACCGGCAAGTTATGCGAGGCCGCAGTTTGCTACACCGGCGATATTCTGGATCCGAAGCGCGATAAGTACACCCTTGAATATTACGTAAAAATGGCCAAGGAACTGGAGCGCATGGGGGCCCATATTCTTGCCATCAAAGATATGGCCGGGCTTTGCAAACCGTATGCTGCGCATAAACTGGTGAAGACCCTGCGCGATGAAATCGGCATTCCGATTCATTTCCATACGCACGATACCAGCGGTATTAACGCATCCTCAATTCTAAAAGCCTCCGATGCTGGTGTTGACGTGGCAGATGCGGCAATAGCTTCGATGAGCGGGACCACTTCTCAACCGAATCTGAATTCCATTGTGGCTGCGTTGGATAATACTGCGCGTGCCACCAAGTTGGATCTGGGTGTATTGAATACTTGTTCTGACTATTGGGAAGTGGTGCGTACTTACTATCTGCCATTCGATAGCGGGTTGAAGGCAGGTACAGCAAGCGTCTACGAACATGAAATGCCAGGCGGCCAGTTTACGAATTTGAAAGAACAGGCCGAATCCATGGGTCTAGGCCCGAAGTGGAATGAAGTCGCAAAGACTTATGCCGAGGTGAACCAACTGTTCGGCGACATTGTGAAAGTGACCCCTTCGAGCAAAGTGGTTGGTGACATGGCGCTGTTCCTGGTGGGCCATGGCATGACATGTAAAGAGTTTGCCAAGCTTGGGCCCGATCACACATTGACGTTACCCAACTCCGTGGTGGATATGTTTACCGGATCCCTTGGAGAACCGGAGGGTGGTTGGCCGAAGAAAATCGCGAAGATCATTTTGCGTGGCGAGCAGCCGAAGAAGGGTAGGGCGGGTGCCTATTTGGCTCCTGTGGACATGGCCGAAGCGACTGCTCTGCTGGAAAAGAAGTTGGGCCGAAAGCCCTCGCGGACCGATGTTCTGAGCTATTTGATGTACCCCGATGTGTACTTGAAATTCGCCAAGGCGCTGCAGAGCTACGGTGATTTGGAAGCCCTGCCAACCCCTCAGTTTTTCTATGGAATGGAGCGTGGGGAAGAGATTATGGTGGACATTGAGCCGGGCAAAACGCTGGTGATCAAGTTCATGACGGTGAGCGAACCTCACCCTGATGGGTATCGAACTGTGTTCTTTGAATTGAACGGGCAGCCGCGGGAAGCAAATGTCGTAGATAGGTCTTTGAAGCCAACGGGGCCAGCGCGTGTCAAAGCGGACCCAGGAGTTGCGGGCCAAGTAGGTGCTCCTATTCCAGGTGCGGTTACTGCGATTGCAGTGGAAGTGGGTCAACCGGTAGAGAAGGGAGCGAAGCTTCTGATCATGGAAGCAATGAAGATGCAGACCACGGTTTATGCACCAATGTCAGGCAAGATCGCGAAGAAGCTGGTGCAGACGGGTCAGCAGGTTGAGGCAAAGGATTTGCTGTTGGTGATCGAGTAAAAAACCTGGGGACAGCCCGCGTGTTTCCCTATTTTTTCGAGGAGAATTCTTCCTCAAGAAATCCACTTTCAGTGTATGCCGAGATTAGCCCGCGCAGTTTTGACTGGTAGTCCACACCATCTTGTTCAACGTGGAGTGAACCGCCAGCAAGTGTTTTACAGTAATGCAGATTACGCCGTTTATCTTGACCTTGTAAAACATAACGCAGAACGATTCGGCAGTGCGCTGCTTGGTTATTGTTTGATGCCCAATCATGTGCATTGGGTGATTACGCCGCAGCACCCTGATTCGCTGGCACGCACCTTTGGCGAAGCACATGGCCGCTATGCCAGTTATGCCAACGCCCGAAAGGCTCGCAGCGGGCATTTTTGGCAAAACCGATTTTTTTCGTGCATGCTTGATCGTGCGCATTTCTTCACTGCATTGCGCTATGTCGAACGGAATCCTGTGAGGGCAGGTCTTGTGAAGTGTGCGACCGAATTTCGATGGTCTAGTGCCAAAACCCATACAGGGGAGTCGACCTCAGCATGGCTTGAACTGAAGCCTTGGATTGGTGGCTTTACGCAAGAGCAATGGGATTTGTACTTGAAGGCTGACACGTTCAGTGAGGCGGAACAAAAGGTCCGAGCGTCAACTTACACTGGTCGCCCGGTTGGATCATTGGAATTCGTCAAAGAGGCGGAATCGATGCTGGGAAGACCATTAGCTCCGAAGAAGGGAGGGCGACCGCAGAAACAGATGGCGGCGGGAGTTTGAGGGAATTAGAAAATAGGGAAACACGCGGGCTTCCATGAGACGGCTGTCGCTGTCAAGGGAAATGTTATTAGCACGGTTCTTCGTTTTCCTTGTAACATTGAGACCCT
>JAYTTF010000107.1:0-25545 GCA_043745195.1 Bryobacterales bacterium
CGGGGCGAGCCATGCAGTGGTGTGGTCTTCCTTGATTGTCCAACCTTTACTGTTGATGGCGATGATGGTCTCGCCGAGATCGATGGAAAGTGTATTGCCGTCGCGATGGAAGCGTTGGGGAGTGGGGAGAGTTAGTTTGTCGGAAAAGTTGGTGGTGGCTGTAAGTTGATGCACTAAGTTGCGGATTTGGCCTGTGGTGGGAGTAAGTGCGAGTTTTTCTTGTGCGGTAAGTGTAAGCCATTGGGTGAAGTGGGGGGAAGCGATGGGGATGGCGAGTGTGCGGTGTGGGCCTTGGGGGATGCGGATGTGTGGGGTTTGGTTGGGGGAGCGAAATAGTTCGAGGTTGGCGCAGAGGTTGCGGAGGCGCTCGGGGGTGGGTGGGGTGCTATTGGGCGATTTGAGTGTAATTTGGAATGCCATATTGTTTCCTTGAAACCAGTGTGACGGGTGGTGTCAAGGGTTTTGGGGTTGGGTGAAAGGTAAGTTATTGAGGGGATGAGGTAAGATTTCTTGGAATGGGGTGGGAACGGTGAAGTGCTTATGGGCGAGGAGGTAGAGTCCCGGTAGATTTTCAGCGGGAGCACTGCGAATAGCTTCTTGCGGTTTTTCTACAGTTCCGTCATTGCTTCTCCTGCCGCAATTTGGCATATTCCGCTCTAGCTTGTTTGATGACAGGTAGAGCTGGGTCGGCGTCTTTCCAGATCTTGAGTACATCCTGATAGGCAGCTTCCACTTTGCTCTTGTTGCCTGAAAGGGCGAAAATCCTTGCCAGTTCAAGACGCGCCATCACTCCAACGGGATCCGCTAAAACGACGCCAGGTTGATATAGGAAGTTTTGAAATTCCGCCGCCGCTTCGGTCGCCAACTGCGACTTCCTAATGCCGATCACCCGCTTTTCCTGATTGCAAAAAACTTACAAATTGGCTTTGTTTTGCAAATTCGACTTTGGGTTAAACAACCTTTGCGCCTGTGAATTAGCAAAACAAGTGTGCCCTAATCCTCACAACCCCCAAACGCAAAATTATTGAAAACAATGTTGTAGCATTCCCGAACACCGTTGGGTTTCTGCGTGCATTGCACAACCACCATGAAGCCTTCGCAACTAATTTCCATTGCGCTGCACATTACCCTTTTGGTGCTGCTGCTGCTAATCCCCATCACCACAACTTCCACCGCTGTTGTTTTCGTTGAGCCTCACTCACCGCTGCTACTTCCGCCAATCCGCTTGAGAACTGTCGAAGCCGGTGGCGGAGGCGGCGGCCCACAAGCTTCCGCTCCTGCCTCGCAAGGAAGCCTTCCAAAACCCGCACCGCGTCCTTTGCTTCCTCCACAACTGCGCCCGCCGGAGACTTCTGTATTGATGATTGAACCCACTCTTGACCTCCCGCAGCCCGACCCAGCCATGATGAGATTCGCAAACTTTGGCTCGCCATGGGCATCACCCGGGCCACCCTCCCCCGGCAAGGGGAAAGACGGCTATTTGGGCGACGGCGAAGGCGGTCCGGCGGGCCCGGGGGTTGGTAACAAAGGCCTCGGCCCTGATTCTGGTAGAAACGTTGGCGGAGGCAGTAAGTGCGCCCAAACTATAAGTCCTGTTTTGCTCTATAAGGTGGAGCCTGAATTTACTGAAGAAGCGCGCAAAGCCCGTGTCCAGGGTGCTGTAATGATCAAAGCCATCATCAATGAATTCGGTGTTGTGCAGCAGCCTCAGGTGACGCGGAGCCTAGGGCTTGGTCTGGATGAGCGGGCGCTTGAGGCAATTGAGAAATGGCGGTTCAAAGCCGGGGTGAAAAACTGCCGCCCCGCAGCAATGAGTGCTTGGATTGAAGTACACTTCCACTTACTCTGACTTACTTCTCAATTCCCCGATCGCATTCCACAATTCCCAAGGTTGCCTGTTGCCTGCGGCGTTCTGTATCCAAAGTCTGCACTTTCCAACTACTCCATCGGGTCTGGTTTTTCTGAAAAAACAACCGGGCCCAACCATAGTGCCGATTGGATAGCAGCATGGTGGCATAAAGATGATCCAGATCCGAGGCCGCTTCCATTGCCGCCAACGTTGGTTGAGGAGCTGCCAGAAGTCGGCTAACAAGCGGTTGACCTTCCATGATCCGCGCCGCCGCTTGATCCGCCTTGCCGGTTTTCACCAGAGCCACAGCTTCCTTATTGATGGCCCTGACTTGATCCACCGTTGGCTCATACCAGGACTCTTGAGTGATGTCCAGCTTTGCCGGTTCTTGCGGAGTGGGCGCAGCGCCGCATCCCGAAAGCAGAATCAGGGCAAGCGTTGTCAAGATAGTTGGGAAGTTAGTCAGCTTGATTTCGATTATACCCGCAGAAACTGCTAACCTACGTTTCATGCTGCGCTGTTTCTTTTTACTCTCACTCATCACAACCTTCCTATTCAGTCAGAAGCTGCCCACTCCAGAACAATTCGCCGGTTTCCCTATGGGGGCTGACGGCAAACTGGTCCGTTGGGACAAAATTGTCGAGTACATGCATCTTGCGGAGAAAGCCTCCCCGCGCATCCGACTGGAAGAACCAGGGAAAACCACAAATGGCCATCCCTATTTGGTGATGACGATCACTTCTCCTGAAACGCAGAAGGACATCAAGAAGTATCAAGCCAATCAAAAGCGGCTTGCTTATCCTCGTGGCTTGGAAGGTGCCGAGGCAGATAGCCTCATCGCCTCGCAAAAGGCTGTATTGCTCATCACGCTGAACATCCATTCCACTGAGATCGGTTCCACACAAATGTCTCTGGATCTGATTCATCGCCTGGCAACGGAAGATTCGCCGCTTGTGAAGAAAATTCTGGATAACGTCATCTTCTTATTAGTCCCGTCTGCCAATCCTGACGGTCAAGTGGTGGTCACTGATTGGTTCAACAAGAACGCCGGCACTCCCTTTGAAAGAAGCCCGCTGCCAGAGCTGTATCACAAGTACACCGGTCACGATAACAATCGCGACGCGTTCCAGAACACGCAAAAAGAGAGCCGCCTGCTGAACAAACTTACTTATCGTGATTGGCTTCCCGCCGTGGTGTTGGATGAACATCAAATGGGCAATTCTGGTCCACGCATCTTTGTTCCACCGTTCAAGAATCCAATTAACCCCAATGTGGATCCCGTTATTTGGCAGTTAAACGGCATGCTTGGTTACAGCATGGGCACCGCACTGCACAGCAAAGGCTACACCGGCATTATCAACGATGCTATGTATACCAGTTGGTGGCAAGGCGGTTTTGTGATGCAGGTTTGGTGGCACAACATGGTTGGCCTGCTCACCGAAGTTGCCAGTGTAAACGTGGCTGCGCCGGTGGATCAGGAACGTGCCGTTGCCGGCCGTGTTGCCACCGGGCCTGAACCCACCTTTGAGCAACTGCGCGATCGCGATCCTAGCAAGCCAGTGCCCGCCCCTCGTGACATTACTCCCACCAACACTTATCCAAAGCCCTGGATGGGTGGCCGTTGGACGCTACGGAACATTGTGGATTACGAATTGACCGCAACCTGGGCATTGCTGGAAGCAGTGGCCGACAACAGGCAAATGTTGAACCGCAATTTTTACGAGATGAACCGCCGAGGCATTCAGGCTGGTGAAAAAGAGGCTCCCTATGCCTTCGTCATTCCAGCGCGTCAGCACGACCCTTCTGCCGCAACCAAGCTGCTCAGCATTTTCGATGATCTGGGTGTGGAAGTGCATCGTGCCACGGAGGCCTTTCAGGCAGGTGGCAAAACGTATCCCGAAGGCAGCCACGTAATTCTAATGTCACAGCCCTTCCGCGCTTTTGCCAAAGACATGTTGGAACGGCAGACCTATCCGGCACAACGCACAGGCGGCCCTACAGGACCTGTGGAACGGCCTTACGATGTTACCGGCTGGACCCTGCCATTGCAGATGGGCGTGGAGACCGTTGAAGTGAAACAGAAGTTCGAAGCAAGGCTGTCAGCGGCCTCTCCTGTGCAGGCTCCGGCAGGCAAGATGGACGCAGGCAGCGGCAACGTGGTGGCTTATTCCATCAACCATTCCAATAACAATTCATTCATTGCTGTGAACCGGCTGTTGAAGAGCGGGGCTACGGTTCGTTGGGCTGCCGACGGCGGCATTGTGGCTAATTCCCGTGAGAACTTAAGCGTGCCCATGAAAGAGTTTTCCGAAAAGCTGGGCCTGGATGTGCAAGGGTTGACGGCTCTGCCTGCCTCGTCGCGACGCTTGCGCGCAGTGCGTGCCGGGCTTTACATGCCCTATACAGCAAACATGGATGAAGGCTGGACGCGCTGGCTGCTGGAGCAGTATGAATTTCCGTACTCCACGGTTCGAAATAAGGATCTGCAAGAGGCCGATCTCAAATCGAAGTTCGACGTTATTATATTTGCTGATCAATCGAAGGATTCCATTTTGAAGGGTGCGACGAATGAATGGATACGCCCGGAGTATCGCGGAGGCATTAGCGCCGAAGGCGTCAAGGCACTGCGCGAGTTTGTGCGCGCGGGCGGAACTTTAATCACTCTAGGCAGTGCATCGCTTGTGCCCGTGGAGGAGTTCCCATTACCGTTGAAGAATTCGCTGCAAGGGTTAACGCCTGCCCAATTTTCATGTCCCGGCTCAATCCTGAAAATCTTTGTCGACCCCACCCACCCTGTTGCATTTGGAATGAAAGACCAGGCTTCGGCGGTGTTCTACAACGATGTGGCTTTCGAAGCAGCCCCAGCATTGGGCGATGCAGTGGTAAAAACGATCGCACGTTACCCGGCCGGTGAATTGCTGGAAAGCGGCTGGATTGGCGGCGCGGAATATCTGCATAACCGCATTGCAGCGGCAGAAGTAACGTTGGGGAAAGGCCGTGTGGTGCTGCTTGGTTTCAGCCCTCAGAATCGCGCTCAACCTCATGGAACGTTCAAACTGCTTTTCAACGCCATTCATTTGGCCGGTGCGGAGTAGTTCAACACAATGAATGCCGCACGGCGTAGATTCCTTGCGTATCTGGCTGCCAGTCCATTTGCAGGGTTGGCGGAAGAGTTTGTTCCAACCAAACCAGAAGACGCAGTAAATGTTTTTGACTTGGAAGCCGCTGCGCAGAAGAAAGTTCCTCCGGCTCACTTCGGCTACTTGGCCACTGGTGTTGAAGGAGACTCCACCCTAAACGCCAATCGCGACGCGTTCGGGCGCTATCAATTGCGCCCGCGCCGCATGATTGACGTGACGAAAGTCACAACCGACGTGGAGCTATTCGGTTCGCGATTCAGTTCTCCGGTGCTGCTGTCACCCACCGGAAGCAACAAAGCATTTCACGAAGATGGTGAAATTGCAGTGGCTCGTGCCGCGTCGGCCCGAAAGACAGGACAGATACTCAGCACTGCCGCAACATCGTCTATTGAAGCAGTGAATGAGGCTTACGGCGCGCCTGTCTGGTATCAGCTTTATGCCACGTCAAGTTGGGCGGTGACTGAAAAGCTGGTGAAACGAGTGGAAGCATCTGGGTGCAAAATCCTTGTGGTTACTGTGGATGTACCAGCGGGGCGAAAAACAGAAACTGAGGTGCGCATCAAACGCCTGGATGCGCGGCCGTGCGGGGCTTGTCATGGCAGTGGACCAATAGGAACAGCCGAATACTTTCGCAGAAAGCCAATGTTTTCTGGCATTGATATGAATGGCATTTCTCTTTTTGCACCAGCTCTCACATGGGATGCGGTGAAGCGGCTGCGTCAACTTACTTCCATGAAGTTGGTGCTCAAAGGTATCGTCACTCGCGAAGACGCTTTGCTCTGCCGCCAGCAGGGAGTGGATGGAATCATTGTTTCCAACCACGGGGGACGCGCAGAAGAAAGTGGACGCGCCTCGCTCGATTGCCTTTCGGAAGTGTTGACTGGATCTGGTCCCGGCATCCCAGTGTTAATGGATGGCGGCATTCGCAGAGGTGGCGATGTATTCAAGGCGATTGCACTTGGAGCCCGAGCGGTTTGCATTGGTAGGCCTTATTTATGGGGGTTGGGGGCTTTTGGACAACGCGGCGTGGAAACAGCCATTGATCTGCTTCAGACTGAGCTGGACTTGGTGATGAAGCAATGTGGCACGCGCACTCTGCGGGAAATCACGCGCGGTCATGTAACAACTGAGCCGCGCGCGTAGGCAATGCGGTCCATGAGCACGAATGCCGCAAGAATTTCCTTGCCCTGGCCAAGTAGTTAGTTACTTTCCAGTCTTCAGCTTGTAAGTATTGGCACCGAAGTCAAAAATATAGTCGGTAACTTGTGGCCTGGAAGGTGCGCTTGTCTTTGGCGCGAATCTTGCCAGGTCACGCTTCACTTCAGCCAGCTTCGGATCGGCGGCAAGATTCTTGAATTCGTTCGGATCAACCTGCCGATCATAGAGTTCCTCACCACCATCGCTATAAAGGATGTATCGCCAGCGCTCACTAACCACCGCATGATTCCCGGGCAAGTAAGTGGAAACAGTTGGGTCGCGCTTGGATGCCGGGTCATTCAGCAATGGGACAAGGCTTGTTCCCTCAAGCTTCGGATTTGCAGGCAACTTACACATTTCAACCAGAGTGGGATAAAGATCCAGCAGGTTCACAGGCTGCTTGCGAGTAACACCATTGGCCTTAGTCCCAGGGCCTGCGATGATCAAAGGAACATGCGTCGACCGCTGCCAGAGCGTAGACTTATGGACGTGCATCTTCTCACCCAGATGCCACCCATTGTCGGACCAGAAGAAGATAATTGTATTTTTCGCGTAGACACTTTTATCAAGCAAATCAAGGACTCTGCCAACCAGAGCATCAGCAAAAGAAATGGCTGCCAGATAGGCGTGAACAAATTCTTTCCACTTCTCCTCCTTCACAATCTGTTCGAATTCCTCCCGTCTGAAGGCGGCGAACTTCTTGCCAACGGACGGAATATCATCCAGGTCATCAGCGCGTGCTTCAGGGATGCGGGTCTTTCCGTTGGAATACAGATCCCAATATTTTTGCGGCGAGTAAAGTGGGATGTGCGGATGCCACATACCAGCAGCCAGGAAGAATGGTTTGGTGTGTTTACGCCCCAGAAACTCCTCCGCGAAGGCAACTACCTTTTGATCACCATATTGATCTTCAGGCTTTTCTAAAACACCCCATTCAAACTCCCCTGGAAAGTTTTTGATTCCATTATAAGGGTGGCCTTTCGGAGCAGCGATGCGCTCATTCCAGGGATACCAATCGGCACGTCGGTACCATGGATCATCGAATCGCTGTAACTGGAATTCATGCCACTGATCAGGAGGATTGAATCCTGCCACATGATGAAGGATCTTTCCAGCACCAGCGACATGATACCCATGCCGTTTGAAGTAAGCAGGAATGGTATCTACATCGGGCAGGGCCGGACGCCAATATTGATCGTTGTTGTAGATGCCGCTGGTAGATGGCCGCAGGCCTGTAAACAGGGCTGTTCGCGAAGGATTGCAGAGCGGTGCAGCACAATGTGCATCAGCGAAAAGTACTCCGCGCTTAGCAAGCTTATCAATGTTAGGAGTACTTACTCCTGGGTATCCACCAAGGCAGCCGACCCAATCGTTCATGTCGTCCACCGACAGAAAAAGTACGTTCGGCTGATTCTTTGATGCGGGGGCAGCGGCTGCGAATGCTGTACTAAGAAATTGTCTTCTGTTCATAAAGAATAATTACCAACCCACCGGCTTACCCTTATTCTGTTCATCCAGCCAAGCCTTCAGTGGGGCGAAATATTCCAGCATCGCAGTAGCATCCATTTTGCGGCTGCCTGTCAGCGTGAACAGCGCATCCTGCCAGGGTTGACTGCTACCCATTTCCAACATAGCGTTCAGCCGCTTGCCTGCTTCTTTGTTGTCGTAGATGGAACAGCGATGCAGCGGTCCAGTGCAGCCTGCGGCGCGAGCTAGTGCGCGATGAAATTGAAACTGCAAAATGTGTGCCAGGAAGTAACGAGTGTAAGGCACATTGGCCGCCACATGATACTTGGCTGCAGGGTCAAAGTTTTCTTCGCCTCGCACCGTAACGGGTGCAACGCCTTGGTACTTCCGCTTCAATTCCCACCAGCTCTTGTTGTAGTCGGCAGGCTTGATTTCACCGGAAAACACCTTCCACCGCCATTGATCAATCATCAGGCCGAATGGCAGGAAAGCCACCTTCTCCAATGCTCTATTCATCAACAAACCAATGTCGCCCGAAGCATCTGGAGCCTTATCCAGCAATCCAAGTTTCACCAAATATTCAGGAGTAACGGAAAGCGCAATGGTATCGCCCACCGCTTCGTGAAAGCCATCATTGGCGGAATCGCGAAACAGTACGGGTTTATCTTTGTAAGCGCGCTGATAGAAGTTATGACCCAATTCGTGATGAACCACGGCGAACTCCTCTGCCGTGATTTGGATACACATTTTGATGCGTAGATCCTGATCGTTATCCACATCCCAAGCACTGGCATGGCAAACCACATCACGATCCAAAGGCTTCTTGAAAAGGGACCGTTCCCAGAAAGTTTTGGGTAGAGGTGCAAAGCCCAATGAAGTAAAGAATCGCTCACCATAACGCACCATTTCCCGTTCGTCGAATTTGCGCTCCTTCAATATTTTGGTTAAGTCGTAACCCGTTCCGGCATTGGGAGGTGCCACCAATTCCCCAATGTTTTCCCAACTCTGCTGCCATAAGTTGCCCAACAGATGTGCTGGCAAGGGACCATTGGCAGGCACTGCGTCGGCGCCATATTTATCGCGCAAACGGTTGCGAACGTAGGCATGCAGACTTACATAAAGCGGCCGCACCTGTTCCCACAAACGATCTAACTCCTTCGAGAATTCATCGGGAGGCATGTCGTACTTGGCGCGCCACATGGCGCCTGAATCCTTAAAACCCATCTCGCGCGCACCCTTGTTCGATAGCTCCACAAACCGCTGATAATCTTTGCGCATGGGCTTTGCAATGGTGTGCCAGCCCTTCCAAACATCCAGCAATTCATTGGGGTCGCGGCTTTCCGCCAGAATGGTTTCAATGGACGAAATATCCAGGCACTTGCCGTTGTCTTTGGGATTATCGCGGCAGTACTTACCACGGCCATAGGTGCCTTCCATGCCACTCATCAGCTTAGTCAGTTCTGACGATTCCTTTGCATCCGCAGGCGTTGCCACTGTAAGCGCATTTTTCAGCAAGTACAGTTTCCGTTTTATATCTGGCGGCAGGTTCAACTTATCGAATCGCACAGCACTGCGGGCCAACTGTTTAGTCACATTGATGGCGGCCTCATTGGCATCAGCCGTCAGCGCTTCGGTGTCTTCTGTAATGTAGGTGGATTGAATCCAGGATGCACGTTGCGCCTCATTGCCAACCTTCAGCAACTTCGTTTCAGCATCTTTCAGGAAGGCCTCGGCCTCGGCGCGAGTCTGGGAATAGGCGGCCACGGTTGCGGCCAGCGTTAAGAAAAGGAAACGAACCATATGAAACATTATGTGCCCATCCTACGAATTCGTACAATCGAAGGATAGTGGATGAACGGAAGATTATTGAAACGGCGCAACGGCTGATGGGTCCTGCGCCGGCGGGTGGCGTGATTGTTGCCATTGGTGATGATTGCGCGGTGTATCGTCCAAAGGGTGCGAAGGAAGATCTGGTTTTTACCACCGATATGATGCACGAAGGGGTGCACTTTCTTCATGAAACCCACAGTGCTGAGGATGTCGGATACAAGGCAATGGCGCGCGGCTTAAGCGACATTGCAGCCATGGGTGCCGAGCCCCGCTTCTCGCTTTTGTCCTTAGCTCTATCCTCGAAAACGGATGCGGCTTGGGTTGAAAAATTTTACGTTGGCTTTCTAGGTTTGGCGCTTGCACATGGTGCTCCGCTATTGGGTGGCGATACAGCCAAGGCTGCCGCAATGAGCTGCGACGTGATTGTTTGCGGCGGAGTTCCGCAGGGTAAAGCGCTGCTTCGTTCGGGCGCAAAACCTGGTGACGGTATCTTCGTTAGTGGGCAACTTGGTGGCTCTGCGTTGGGGTTGCGCACTGGTAAAGAAAACGCCTGGAAACGTCATCTGCGCCCCAAGCCCCGCCTTGCGCTTGGGCAGTTCTTGCGCGAAAAACGTCTGGCTTCAGCCTTGATGGATTTGAGCGACGGACTATCCAGTGACTTACATCGCATGGTGCTGGCCTCCGGCGCAGGTGCGAAGCTGGATGGACTGTTGCCGATGTTTCCAGGTGCTACTCTGAACGAGGCCCTGCATGGCGGGGAAGATTACGAATTGCTGTTTACCGCTAATAGGCGCGCCCGTGTTCCAGCCGAATTTCAAGGTCTGCCTTTGACTCGAATTGGAACGATTGTTACAGCCGGGCAAACCCCGGTCCTGTGGAAAGGCGAACCGCTGCAAGCATTAGGTTGGGATCATTTTAGAAAGTAATGGAGACACTGTGAGTTCTACTGTTAACCCTGCAATTGTGTTGGAACTGATTGAATCCTTCCGGCAATCAAAGACCATGTTCGCCGGTTGTGAATTGGGAGTGTTTGATAAGTTGGCTGTCAGCCCGGCAACAGTTGCCCAACTAGCCACTGAAATTGGAGCTGACATCGCGAACTTGGAAAAGTTGCTGGATGCACTGGTGGGGCTGGGTCTACTTACAAAGGAAAGTGGTGTTTATAACAATACCCTGGAGGCCACCACTTACTTGACTCGCAATAGTCCGCAGACGATGACCGGTTACATTGTTTATTCAAACGATGTTCTATGGAAGCTTTGGGCTAACTTAGAAGGCGCAGTAAAAGAAGGGTCAAACCGATGGAAGCAGACTTTTGAAATGGACGGTCCGCTGTTTTCCAGTTTCTACAATACAGATGAAAAGCTTCGTACATTTATTGCGGGGATGCATGGGTTCGGGCTTCTTTCTTCGCCATCGGTGGTGGCCGCTTTCGACCTAAGCCGTTTCAGCAGGATGGTGGATTTAGGTGGTGCCACCGGTCATCTACCAATGGCCGCAGCAGAGCGGTATCCCAACCTTGAAGTTGCGGTCCTTGATCTGCCGAAAGTTGTTGAAGCCGGACGGAAGTATTGTGAAGGAACCAAAGTAGGCTTCATCGCTGGGGACTTCTTTGCCGACGAATTGCCGCCTGCCGATCTCTACGCATTGGGGAGAATTCTCCATGATTGGAATGATCAGAAAGTGGGCGTGCTGCTGAAGAAGATCGTGGCCGCTTTGCCTGTGGGTGGCGGATTGTTGATTGCCGAAAAGCTGCTGAACGAGGAAAAGACAAAACCCGTTTCCGGAACCATGCAATCGCTGAATATGATGGTCTGCACGGAAGGTCGCGAACGCAGTTTGGGAGAGTATGAAGAGCTGTGCCTGAGCGCAGGTTTTTGCAAAGTAGATGGCCGGCGGACTGGTAATCCGGTGGATGCGGTTTTGGCGGTGAAGTAATAATGTTTAGTCTAGCCAGAGCGGCTTTGTTAGTTGGAATCCCCGCTATTGTTATGGCACAGCGCGTAGTAGATCCCGAGGCTCCTTGGAAGTTCGAGCGTCCCGGAAATCCTATTCCCCATTCCTTCCGAGATCGGACGGTAACGCTGCCCCCTATCAAGTCCGGTGAATTCGTGCGGCGCGTTGGATCCGTTCTAACTCTAGGCGGCAGGCCTTTCCGCTTCAACGGTAATAACCTTTACTACAACCAAGCTGATATCGTCTACGGGCGCTTGGCAGGCGTTGAAGAAACTCTGGATAAGATGAGTGCGCTTGGCATGAATGTAGTGCGCTCCAACGCTCACAACGACAATGTGCAATCAAGCGACCCAGCTTCGATTCAACTTCAGCCCGGCGTTTACTCAGAATCCAGTCTTGTTGCGCTGGATCGGTCAATTGCCCTCACTAAGTCGCGTAACATCCGGCTTATTCTGAAACTAACGAATAACTGGGATGCCTACGGAGGCATTCGACGGTACGTAAGTTGGCATTTGGGGCGAACTCCGGTGCAGAGCGAATGGGGTCTTTTCTATAGCAATGAAAGCATCAAAACCTGGTACAAGAACTACGTCCAAATGATCATTGAAAGGAAGAATACGGTGACAGGGGTGGCGTACAAAGACGAGCCGGCAATTCTTGCGTGGGAATTGGGGAACGAGTTGCGAAATCCCTCAGGGGGCCGTGCAAACGATCTTCTTAGCTGGACTGCGGAAATGGCGGCTTTTATCAAGAAAATTGATCCCAATCATTTGGTGGCCGATGGCGGAGAGGGATTTGACGATGACCCCGCACTGTACCCAGGCCTCAGCAATCGATACCCCGTCGGTGGGTCGGAAGGGTGCAGTTATCATCGCTTGGTGCAAATCGCCGATCTGGATATGGTGAGCTATCACTTGTATCCATCCGGTTGGAGCATCAACGATGGCAATGATTCGGCCATCTACATTCGCCGCCACGAAGAATTAGCTCGCGATGCCGGGAAGGTGGCCTACTTCGGTGAATATGGAAAGAGGGCAAATAATCAAAGTCCTGCCGGATGCAGCAATGCACTAGGCAGGGCATTTGATCCAAAGCGTGCTGATGTCTACCAATCGTGGCTGAACTTCAGTGCTCTGGATCAAGCCAGTGCGGGCGTGATGGTTTGGCAGTTGATCAATGACGGGAAAAACGATTGCGAAGGGTTCCAAGTTTACTGTCCGCAGGATTCGCAAAGCTGTGCAGTTTTAAGCCGGACCTCAGATCTTGTGCAGGCGTCTCCCATAGCGGTTTCAGCAGCCAGTTACAAGGGAATTACTTTAGCCAGTGGATCACTAGTAAGTATGTTCGGCACGGGATTGGACGGATCCAAAGTAACCTTGGTTGATGGCAAGGGAAAGGTTTACGATGCGCCCTTGTTCTTTACTTCAACTGGGCAAATCAATTTGCAAATCCCCGAAGCAGTACCTGTTGGAGGAGCGGTCATACGGGTGGTGAAAGACGGGATAACCCTCAATAGCAGTCCGGCAATGGTATCGGCTGTAGAGCCGGGCTTATTCACGGTTACCGGTGATGGAAGCGGACTGGCCGCTGGTTTGGCGATTTATGTGGCCAAAGATGGAACTCAGAAAAGTCAGTTCCTGGCGCGCTATGACAAAGTCCAAAGCCGTTACGTCGCAATTCCAATCACCGTTCCAACTGACGGTAGCTCAGTGATCCTATCGCTGTTCGGAACCGGCGCCAAAGGACATGGCGACTTGTCGAAGGTCACGGCCACAGTTGGCGGCATAGCAACTGAGGTGTACTTCGCAGGGCCACAAGGGGAATTCGCCGGATTGGATCAAGTGAATGTGCAACTGCCCACGGGACTGACCGGGCCAGCAGAATTGGCGGTTCAATTGACGGTTGCGGGCAAAGCGGCGAACCCGGTTCGTTTAGCGATCAACTAATTGGCGTTCGCCGATGAACATACCAATCTGCGAGATAAAGCAGACCTGGCAAACCAATGACAAGAACCACTTCGTAATTGTGCATTCCAGCTACAGGTACGAACAGAGTAAGTGCCGCAAGTGTAAGTAGTGATCCTGTAAGTTCATGCCGCCAAGCCAATACCATTCCAGCCATTGCGGCGAAAAGTAATCCGATGCCTGCCCATTCTCGAAATGCAACAGGTGGACCTGAATGTGGGGAAAAGATCTCTCCGGAGAGGAGGAGCAAGAAAGCTCCAGTAACTAGCAGCGTCGTGGAGCGTGCTGCCCAGCGGAGGATGGAGGCCGTCGAGTGTGACATAGAAAACTCCTTCCTGCCTTGATTGTACACCCATTTTTTATGGAATGAAATACAAGATTTGGTGCGCCCTGGCGTAAATCTTTACCGACCATTCCTGGGTTGATTCTAACCCTTGAAAGAATAGATTCCAGAAAGCAACAACTGCGCACCTACTGCCACCAGAATCAGCCCCATGAATCGCAGGAAAATGCGTTGACCTCGCGCGGAAATCTTTTTCTGCACCCAAGCTGCCGAGTATAATGTCAGGAAAATCACCAGTCCCGTAATTAAAATCGCGCCAGCGATAAGTGCATTGCCTTCCCACGATTTCGCTTTTGCAGAAAATGTTATCACCGTTGCAATCGCCCCTGGGCCAGCAATCATGGGCATCGCTAAGGGCACTAGAATCCGATCTTCGGAATCCTCTTCGTGTTGTGATTCGTCCTGCACTTTAGTCGGCGTGCCGCGCAGCATTTCCAGCCCCATCAGCAAGATCAGCAAGCCTCCAGCGGCCTGAAAAGCAGGTAGTGAAATGCCGAACATCCGTAGCAGAATTTCCCCCGCAAGCAGGGCAACTCCAAGAATTATGGTTACCGTCACAGCGGCCCTTAACGGAGCTTTGCGCCTGGCTTCCGGGGGCATGGTTGCGGTAATTCCCAGATAAGTCGGCACAGCACCAGGCGGGTCGCAAATCGCTAACAGGGCGACGACCACTTGCAAGAATTGATCTAATGGTTGAAAGATACTCCCAGAGTAACATCGCAGCCATGGTATCGTTAGTGCAGCCTGGAGGTTCTTCCATGTACTGTCCGCAATGCCTTATTGCTTATCGTGAAGGATTCACCGAATGTTCCGATTGCCTTGTTCCCCTTGTACCGGGAACACAAGCCCCAGAACTGCCGGATTCGTTGGAACCTAACCTGGAGTTAGTGGTTGTGCTGGACACCAACGACCCATTTGCATTCGCATTGGCAAAAGGTTCTTTACAACAGGCAGGCATCCCATTTTCGGTTTTAAATGGAATCACCACTCTGATGAATGATATAAGTCCTTCAGTTCAGAAATGGCTCCAGTTACAAGTCGCTCGTGACCGTGAGGCCGAAACTCGAGAACTATTGGCCGCAATCCTCGAACCTCTATCGAGCAAGGATGAGCCTATTTAGTTCCCGCCACGATGGCAACGTGATGGAGTCCAACTATCAAGGAACGCGGATCGCCATTTGGCATCGCCGCGTTAGTTCGCTCATCTGGGGTGAACACCCGCAGATCGCTGTGACCTGCATCGATTTCAACTTTGCAATTAAATATCTCTCGTTTTTCAAGAACCTGCCGGCATAATTCGCGGTGAGTTAATGCAGTTTCCACTACCACCGTCCGCTTGGAATCGCTCCGGCTTGGGCCCGGTTCCACGTCCAAATTCAATTCGATACTTTCATTCTGTTTGGCCCACAATCCAAACGAGATTCCACCTTGAGTGCCTGTTCCCAACCACAAATAACCTCGCTCATCTCCGCCTAAATCCTCAATCTGCCACGGAGTCGATAAACGATCAGCATCCAGTCCCACGCGAGCTTCCAGTGCTTTATCCACTACTAAAAGCGGAGCTTTTTCCGGAACCGAGATCACGCGCAATTGTTCATCAGTAGCCCTCACAGAAGTTGAAAACTCTGTTGCGAATAGCTGGATCCGGTCCGCCGATAACAGCAAGGGAAGATCAGGTTGCCCGCTAAGCCATTGCAAAGTGCCAGTTACATCCAGCGAGGGCGCCCATTCAAACGATAATGCCGACGAATCCTGAAACAAGAGATGGGTAATTCGTTTTTCCTTAATCACGCTCCGCAATTTCACCACATCCACTTTTTCCTTTCCCCAAGGGAACACTTCGTTGGCGTACGATTGCCGAGGACTGAACAAAGGATAGTCAGGTGCTAAATGGTTTCCAAACAGCAGGATTTTGGAATGGGCAGGAATCAGTAACAACGCCTCGGCGAATGGAGCGTCCATCTTAGCTACCGTTATTGGACTGGTCTGAAGCCTTCCTGCGCGAAACTCCAGTTGGCGCAGGCTTGGAGACACTGCCCAGGCAAGCAGCAATACGGCTGCGGCTTGCGCCTTGGGTGAGTGTAGAATCCAATTGTTTATAAAGCTTGCGGCAATGATGACTCCTGCAACGTAGGGAGTTATCAGGAAGCGTTCGGGCAATCCAGAATGTTGCATCCAACGAATACCGAAAACAATGGCAGTTGTAAGTGTTGCCATCAGCAGCGCAGCGGAAAGCTGCGATGGCGCTAAGCTCTCCGCAATTTGTTTTCTTCCGAAGAGGATGGCGTGGAGCGAAAACCCGAACGCGGCGAGCCACAAAATACCACCCAATGAAAAATTGCGAGCCGTTTCGCCCTGACTGAATTCAAAGGCTCCGGGCCAGCCAGTCTTTTTTTCTCCGTGCAGCATTCGATTCGCGCCTGTTACCTCCGCTACGTTTCGGAAAAAACCATTCCAGGAAATGAGGCCAGCGGATCCAGGCACTTCAGGGAGTTCTACCAGACTAAGTACGAAGCGGCTGGCGTGCGTTTGAATCTGGGTCATACTCAATTCGCTGGCATGAAACTGTCGCATTGCTTGTGGCCCCAATGGGTGGCCGCTGTTCCTTACGTTGAACGCCAATGGGACAAATGCTGCACTCAGCACCAGGCAAAGACAAATTCCAGCGGCGAATGACGCGACGCTTTGTTTGGACCTGCGGGTCCATAGCAGGAGAACAAGCGGGACAAGTAAAACAATTTCTATGGAACGAATGCTCAAACACAGTACAAAGTAGACGCCCAACCAAAACCAATCGCGCCAATCGGCATGTTGGTTTTGAATAACGCGCGTCGTCCACCAAAGCAGGCCGCAGAAAAAAACAATGGACCACATCTCCGGCTTCAGCATCGGAGCGTAATTTGCAACTATCGGTGTGGTCATCACAAGAAGGATGGTTCCAAGCGCAATCACTCGCTTCAGACCCAAAGCACGGCAGAGCATCCATTGGCCCGCAATCGCTAAAGGCACGCCTAACCAAAATACACTTCGGGCAACCGATTCCGAGCGAGTGAGTAACACAGGCCAAAGGAAGAAGAGTTCGCTTCCGAACTGAAAAACAGTTTGCCGATCGTTGTGCGTGGGGTAAGGAAAAATGCTTCCGTTGGTTATCCAATACAGCACTCGTGAGGCGTGATACATTTTCTCATCGCCTTCAAAAATGGGAGTGTTGCATTGGAGAAAGAACGTCAACAGAGTAAACAGAGCTATCAGAAAAGCTATTGCAAATTCCATCCCGTTCCAAGGGGCGATAGTTGGCACAGTCTCGGACTGCAAAGCAGGAGGCTTTGTTTTAACTAGAAGTATTCCTGCAGCGGCGGCCACTAAGGCATGAAGAACAAACCACGACACAGCAACCAATTGATGGATCAGCGAAAGAATTAATGCAATGCCACCAATTTGAAAAACGGCGGAAGCAATGAAAATCCAAAACTTTTCGGAACTGCAACGGCCAAAACGAACCGCTGCTACATAACCTATGAACAATAGGAAAAGTGCCGAAAGTGCGAACACCTAGACAGCACCAACAGGAGGGCCTGGTAGGGGTGGCACGCGCTTTCGATACTTCTCTCGAAGTTCGGGAATGGCGGATGGATCCACGCGGCTATCTAATTCCAACTTGTAGGGATGCGTGTCCCATTTATCAAAGCAGCTTTGCCAATATTCAAAAGTAAGCAGATCATCGGGAGTGCCCCAGCCAATGTAGTGATCCACTTCCAGAATGCGGCACCGCAACCCAAGCGCCACGGCATCGTTGATCGCCATGTCGATATAAAATTCGTTATTAACCCGCGCGCCGCGTGCAATCATTCTGTCCGTTGCGCGGGTGTAGTCACTTGCTCGCTTGAAAGTGAAGGTACCAATGATGGAAGGATCAGTAAAAGGATTTCCCAGCGGCACTTTCACCGAAACAGCTTTCACCAAGCCTTCAATTTCCTCCACCCAACCATACTGTTGTGGGTTGCGAATAGCCCCGGGATGACCACGCATCACCCAAACAAGCACATCGGTTATGTCATCTGCAAGCAGCCTTGCATAAGCAGTCCGATCATACAGCATCCCGTTATCGCAGGCACCAATTGTCACGGGCATTTCAGGATCAACGTGCTCCACACCAGCTAACGCCGTACGCGCCTGCCCATCTGTAAGCTTCTCAAGAACCACAAACCCGGCGTGCGGAAAAGCCTGTAAAATACCAACTTGAATCTCAGCAAGTCCAGGCAGATCCTGCCGCAGAACGAACACATGCTGATCGGCAGCAGGCATGTCACTAGCAGCTTGCACTACCATGGGCTTGCCTGAAACTGGTATCAACGGCTTCACCGTGGTCCAACCTCGATCCGCAAATCGTTGCCCCAAACCCGCCATTGGAACCACCACGGAACCGGGGCCCGGAGTAACGGCATGCGCCGCAAACTTACTATTCACTAAGGCGGCAAAAACATTGGACCATCGCACATACTCCGCTAAGTCGTGCGGAGTTCCCCATTGCATGAAATGCTGCAAATCATACACTGCGATCCGTTGACCATCTTCCAGCATCGGCCGGTAAACCATACTTGCGTAGTATTCGCCGTTCACTTTCAGATCATCCCGTTCCATGGTTCTTTGCACATAGTCCAGCATTTTCTGCCCGGTACGGAAGTAGTAAGTTCCGCTGGAAGCATATTCATTCATTGGAGTGCTGGTGTAAGGCTGCTTTTCCTGAATTGCCTGAACCCATCCATCGGCTTCCTGCTGATATGCGTAGTAAGTAGAGCCGAGTAAGTGAGGATGGAAATAGCGATAGGAGGGAATAGCTCCATCGCAGGCCGTTCCGGCAGTAAACTTCTTGAATTCCTCCCA
Organism: Bryobacterales bacterium; assembly: GCA_043745195.1. Classification (GTDB taxonomy): domain Bacteria; phylum Acidobacteriota; class Terriglobia; order Bryobacterales; family Bryobacteraceae; genus JANXSF01. The sequence goes on from JAYTTF010000107.1 coordinate 18,631, forward strand.
ATCCCAATAGCAGGTGAAGTCGCAGTAGTTCAACACCACCGGAACATCCCGCCGAATGAGATCGGCCACGCACCAGGCAGCGTATACTGGCCCCAGCTTGTGAGGCGGAATTCCTACCACTGTGCCTGTTGGACAGTACTTGGTGAGTGTTTCGCGAATGGCGTACTCAGGATTATCCAAATGATCCTGATTGCAGATAAAGAGAAAAGCCGATTCCCCAGGGAACATGTCCACAACATGAGCAACAATGGGTTTTCCATCCACAGGGATCATTGGTTTGGGAACAGTATAACCAGCCTTGCGGAACCTTTCACCAAAGCCGGACATAGGAATAATTATCTGCATTCTAAATTAGTTTTGAGTAAGACTCTGCCTGTACTTTTCCGCGTCCCAATTCATCAACCCATACACTTCTTCGTTGTCAAGGAACGCAATATCGGCGAAAGGGTCCACCCGTTCCAGCACCAGGCCGAGACAGGCCACCATGGCTTCGGCACCCTCACTAGCTCCAGTGCGGACTAACAAACCGGCTCCTTCAACAACCACTACCTTTGCCTCCATTCGCCACCGTTCATGATAGCGGGTAAGTGCCGTGGAAATGTCATTGCCAGGGGTAAGCTGGGCACAAGCCGGTCCGATAAAAACTGTCTGATCAGGGTAGAGTGACCCATTAGCAGCAACTCTGGCGCGTTCTATTGTAAGGGCGGACTGATGGGCCACAGAGTGCTTGGGTAATTTCCAAGTGCAATCGGCGCAGTATGGAGCAAGATCAATTTCACTTACAGGCAACTTACGTGGAACGATTGTAAGTCGCTGCTCTATTTCTTCCAACAACTTCTCAGCCTGTTCAACCGTGGCACCGGTAACGATCAAGCCATGATTTGCCAAGATCCAAACTTGCACATCGCGCGTCATTCGTTCCGCAATCAGGTGCGTCAACGGCAGGCCCGGTCGAGCGTAGGGAACCCAACTCCAACGCAACCCTTCAAGGAGTTCTTTCAAGGCTTCGCATCCATGCCGCTGCACAGCCCAGCTAATGGCGTTCACCGAATGGACATGGACCACAACATTCTGCTGCAACAAAGCATGGAAAGAAGTTTCAATAGAAGCTCTCAATGGCGAGCCATCAAGCGGCGTAGCAGCGTTGGCATCATTATTACCTTCAGGGATACTGTTTCGCACGCGCTGTAAATCAACAGGCAGAAACATTTCTTCCTGCTCGGCATTCGCCAGCCATTTGCCGGATGCTTTCACCCACAGAACGCCGTCTTTTTTGATTGAAGTGTTACCCCCGGCACCTTGGGTCAGCGTAAGGTCGCGACCCACCTTGGTCGATAGGCGTTTCAACTGGAGTAGCTCGGGGAACAAAATACTATTATGCCAATTTCACTGGGCTTGGCTCTGGGGGAGCCAAGCCCAATTCTGGGGAGTTAAACCAACTGATTACTGCTTAACGGGCAGACCAGCGGCAATTGTCGTTGCTGCTGCACTGCACCCCGGATGACCCCATCCACCAGCACTTACACCAATACCCAAACCAGGAGCATTGGTAATATCAAACACAATGTTATCCGGACGGGAAGCGTCGCCACTTACTCCGCCTGGAACAAAGGAAAGGCTTAGATTACGACGGGTACGCCATGCAATGTTGTGATCAGCGCAAGAGGAATCGCCGCTGACTCCCAAGCCGCCAATCAAAACCTTACTGGAGTTGTATAAAGCCAGACCACCACCGAACACATTCACTCCACCGATTTTGTTGCCAACCATCGGGTCGTTCGGCTCGCCATAATCAGCGGAATTGCCGCCATAGGCAACAGCCGTACTTACCGGGTTGCTTTCCTGCAATCCAAACAGGCTACCACCGGGTTGAACCGCACTGTACAAATTGGCCGTTGAAAGCACCAGGCCGGGCAGGCTGAAAGCATTTGCTGTATTGGCTTTTTGGGCAGAGATAACTCGACTGCCAGGCCACTGTTGTCCACGATCAGAACCTGTATAGGCAACGGCGCAAACCACGCCATCACGATTTACAATGGTTCCCCACATGTCCAGATTGAATCCGCCATTTGCCTGGGTACGAGCTGCCACTAAGGCTGCCTTCAAAGCAGCTTGCGAAGGTAAATTCCTGCAAGCTCTTGGCCCATCGTCATCTGCATGTAATACTCCGATGCCTGGCAAAACCAACATGCCAAGTGTCGTCAATGCACTGGTAAAGATCCGCGTAGTCTTCATCTTTGTTTTTCCTCAGATAGTAATTTCTACCCTACAGGTAGCTTCTGAATTATATGCCGAAATGCAGTTTGTGTTTATTGAAATATCTTAAGGGTTGTCACTTACTTCTTCGCTACACCTTTCACCTTCAAATTTCTAAACTCTCCAGTTTCAAAAAACGAACCCAAACCAAACCGCCCAGCACCCAAGCTCATGTCGACAGCAATTAAAGATGGCAAAGCTTGCGCTGAAGCCCAAACCTGCACTTTGCCCGTTTTTGCGCTGTAGACTAATCGGACAGGTGTCCAGTCTTCCGTCGGCATGGCATTCGCCCCTTCCAGTGAGCTGATCCGCACCCGATCACCACCGTAGCAATGAAAAATTCCATTGTGAACAGGTTGTTTCATCGGCAGATCAACACTCAAGTGTGCGTAATCGAAGTAACCTTCTTTCTGCCATGCATACACAATAATCATCGACTTCACATGTCGTTTCACTTCCACGTTGACGTCAATTTCACTATAAGGATCCGTTTGTGCCAACGCAAATTGCACTGGCCTTCGTGGATTCTTTTCCTGCGGCCGGGCCTTCAACATCTTCAGCACCCCATTCTCAAAGGACCATTCGCTGGCCAACGGCACGTCCCACTTCATGTCAAAAGCTTCAATGGTCTCCGCCATTGCGGCGCTAGTAAGGATCAAGGATAGAAAGATTATTTTCATGAGACGGCTTCACATTATCATAGAATGCTTTGAGTAATCGTCTAACCAGTTCTTTGTCCAGTGGTGAAAGCCTTGTTATACGCAACCTGCGCTCTGCACTTTTGTGGGTGCTTCAATCTCCGTGGTTGGAGCAGGTTGGGCAGGCCGCGCGATGGGGGCGAGGGCAGCGTATAAGTTGCTGTGTGGGTTGAGAACGCGGGTTTCGCGAGGGAATTGAAGGCGGTGCGTGATCGAGCCGATTAGCTTTGCTTCAATAGTCTTTGTTTCAGCAGGCTGCGTTTTAACCGTGTCACTTTCGGTGGATTGCGTTGTAGTTTGTTGTATCTCGGTTAGGTTCGATTCAACAGGTTCCTTTTGAGAATCCATGTCTGGCTGTGACTGGAGGTTAGGTGGGTCTGGCGCAACCGGTGGGAACAGTTGACGGGTAGTGAGGATTTCCTGGCGAAGCTGCTGATACTGGTGCAGTAGGCGGCGTCCTTGACGGGCGATTTGGGATAGGGCGTCACTCTGGCTCTGCAGGCTTGCTACGGCAATGGCGTAGGCTCCGTGGGCATTCAAGCTTGTGAATTCCACTTCATTGCATGTCATGCGTTGGATTTGAATATCGATGAGACTGGTTTCAGCGGGGGCTTGGCGACGGAGACGCCAGAGGGTGGTGGCCATTTCCGTTACCAGGATGTCTTCAATCATGTTGATGGGTTTCCAAGTTTCCAGGTGGACACGGATGAGTTCCTCAAATTCGGTAAGCTCTTCACCCGGAAGAATGAGGATGCGGGCGTAAGCGCCGTGGGTGACGGAGTTGAAGGCAGAGCGGCGTTTGCCTTCAGGGGTTTTGGGGCCGGTGGACTTTAGCGCGTTGAGGCGCGAGGTTTCTTTGCGTTTATCGTCTGTTCTCATTGCGTTTACAGGATAGCAGACGGGTTAAAGGACGCTATGGTTAAGTGCTTTAGAATGCTAGCAGAATGACTTGTGACTGCATAGATTTTTTGGCCGGTTTCGCGCGAAAAAAAGCCGGTTGAGGTGGGCAGGGGTAAGGGCGCAACAAGAATGGCAGCGACGATCTGGCCCTGGGTCTCGCCCTCGCGTGTGGGGATTAACGGGAGTGGGTGCATGAGCAGGGGAGCGCGCTGATGGGCGTTTGTTTTAGGCCACTTAAATTTGGTAGCTATCTTGCGTTTTGGGATAAGACTAAACTCTGACCGAGAAGGGAAACTGCCACGCGCTAGGGAGGTGTCAAGTATTTTGTGTAAACAGTTTCTCCATGTATCCGTAATATGCATCCAAACTTTGCTTCCCGTTGGTGTGCCCAGAGCATCTGGCAATTTCTTCCGCCACTGTAACCCTGCTCCTGCTTGTACAATTTTTCATATTAAAGTCATTTTCAACCGGCACCCATTCAGTGGGAGAACCATTGATGAGCGGCACCATCACCTACGAAAACGAGCCCAATTGATGGTTGCGGGCAATCAGGAGAGCGAACGGCCACTCCGATATTTGCTCGATTGTTTGTATGAGGCTTTGGGCGCGAAGCGGAAGTGGGGCACCGAGAGTGATCCAGTTGACTAGAAACGTATTAGTCGAATCCGCGAAGCACTCCAAGGTTTAAAGTTGATGGTTCGAGGAGGAAAAGACCAATTAAACATGATGAGCCTCTTGGATGATCATGCTGCTGGATTTCTTGCGCCCATCATTAAACGCCTTGTTGTGTATTGGAACTCCCCACTATAGGAAGAGGAAGTTATTCTTGTTGATCTGCCGGGTGTAGGGGTTGAACGGGAAGTCCACCTCCGAAATTAAGGTGAATAATCAATGGACGTCAAACGTATGGACATTGTCCATCATTCGTGATACCTTCAGTGCAGGAGAAGAATCGCCATGCGAAACGGAGCAGCCCTAAAAGATACAAAGGTCCAACTGCGTATGCGCCCCTTGCAAAAACACGTTATTGCTCGCGCAGCTGAACTCAAACAGACCACCATAACAACTTTCATGGTTGACCAAGCATTCAGCGCCGCCCAGCAGATCCTGGCCGACCAGACTCATTTCTACCTTTCACCCGGCAAGTGGGAGGAATTCTGCGTCGCACTGGACGCACCGCCCAAGGATCTTCCCGCGCTTCGGAAGCTATTGACTGAGCCAAGCGTTTTCGATGAATCCAAGTAGCCCAGTTCCGATCACTAAAGAGCACAACACGGAATCTTTCGACTGTGGTGTGGAACCGCTCAATGAGTTCCTTTGCAAGTTTGCGCTTCAAAACAATCAAAACCGATCCTCCCGAACTTACGTCTCAATGCGCGGAGGGAAAATCGTTGGCTATTACACGCTAGCCAATGGATCAGTAAGTCGAGACGAAGTCCCGGCACGCGTGGCACAGGGGCTTGGTAAATATCCGGTTCCGATTACACTTCTGGCGCGGCTGGCAGTAGACACTTCAGAGAAAGGTAAGGGACTTGGCAGAGGCTTGCTCAAGGATGCTGTTTTGAGAGCCTATCAGGCTTCCGAAATGGTTGGTAGTCGGGCGATTGTCACTCACGCGAAGGACCAGGCGGCGAAGAGCTTCTACCAGAATTTTCAGTTCGTAACTTCGCCTTTGAACGAGTTTCATTTGTACCTGTTGATGAAGGATGTGAAGGCGGTATTTGGAGGCGGGACTTGAGGATTGAGTTCGAAAACTCAGCCATGCTTTTCCTCACACGTCCAAATCCCAGCAAACGCCGAAGAAACCTCATATCTCACCATAAACGTATCCTGACCACGCGCAACAAGCTCTATACGGGCGACAGATATCTCACTTTGGCAGAGACGCCCTTGAGTGTGTTGACTGGCTCTGCATCGACAGATCGCATTGGCTTAAAACCCGCTTTCGTTTCGTTGAGGCGCGGACAATTCTAACGACTGTAGCTGCTTTGGCGTGTACTTCTGACAGTCTACTCCCCAAAAATTCCCGGATGATATTTGCTGAAAGTTGGTACACGTTATTCGAGGAATTTATATGGATGATGACGTTCGCAAAATTCACTTGCCATACTACTTGCAGAAACTTGACGACGGACGGTTTGTAATTTTGAATCGCATCTACAAACCGTTGGGGTTTCAATCGCGGAACGAAGTCCGTTAAGAAGACTACGGCGTTAGGTTTAAGCGTTTAACCGCTAAAACAGCGGTTGGGCTTTCCTTAATAGGGGCACCTGACATAGACAAGATTTATCTTTACAACGACGGGTGTATCCCAACCAGCAGCGAAGGGCACATGAAAGCATCTCTAAACCGGCTTGCCATACTCGCGAAACTCCAATTAGCAAGTCACCTTAAAGAGAAGAACTCGATCAAACTTCCCACAAAGCGACGATTGCCCGATAAGTCTTAGCTCTTTTGCTGACCGCAGAGACAGCCGTTTGCGCAACATTCAACCGGGAAACGTGTGGAAAAGACGTGGGAGCGCACACGACCCTATACCGTGCGCTTAATTCGCAAATCCGATAATTTCTAATCTGACGGTTAGGCGATTTTGCCTCGTCTTCAACGCCTTGTAAAAATGCCTCAGGCTTACTTTCCAGCGGATCCAAACGGTGCAACTCTTCTTGAGATTCGCGTGGGCAGTACCATTTAACCTAGAAACGGCAGTTGAGTTGGTAACAGTGCAACGAAATGGCTTAAAACAATTGGAATTGCCGTCATAGGATCAGCGCAATAGCATCACCCAAATGTTGAGACTGAAGTGCGTAAAAAAGGTCGCCAAAGGGGACACGGTACCCAGGCCGCTACGCCTGGAGCTCTATAGGATTTCATTCGGAGTTCTGTTGCTTCAGGCCAGGGAACCATGTCCCCGTTTGTCTCGCGATACCCAGATCTTCGCGACAGTCAACTGGGGAAATGTCTCTCTGCGCGGTCGGAGACATGGGTAACACTTTAGTCCATTGACATAGGTTACACTTTTGGGGCTTTCGCTCTATCGAGGATAACCCATTCGGGGATGCGA
>JAYTTF010000108.1:0-25325 GCA_043745195.1 Bryobacterales bacterium
GGACTACTATCAATCGCACGGTAAGCCAGCGGAGGCTTTGGATTCTTATCAACGGGCGATTACTTGGAACGGTCAACTTACTACGTCGAAGATCCGGGCAGCTGCACTTTTTGCTAAGCAGGGAAAGAAAGATGAATCGCTAAAACTGATTCAGGCTGCGATGGATTCGATGCGTTTGCAAAACATTGAAGCTTTGCCGGAACTTTTAGCTATTGTGATTGAGGCCGGATTTGGGGCTGATCTGAAAGCGCCAATTGAATCGTTGCTTGCACTCAACATGAAGCGGAACGGAACATACTCGGTTCAGCCCATGCTTCCTGCCTTGCTGAAGCTGTATCAAACTGGGCCGCAGTTGGCTGCTGCCTTGATCAACATTACTCAAGGTCAGGACGATCAAGCACGAGTGTTGTTCGATTTCAGCGCCGAGAGAATCTTCACCAGTGCTCAGGCCGAACAACTGTTACGAGAGTCGGTTCGCTTAGCGCAAGGGCGACTAACAAAAAGCTATGGTCCAGAAAAGGAAGCCGTGGCAATGGACGTGGCTCGGTATCAGGTTGCCTTGATGCGTCGTTTGCTTGAAAGTGAGAGGCCACAGGAAGCTCAGCAGATATTCGACACTTGGACTGACGACCAGCGACGTGCTGAAGAGGCGCTTCCTCTTGATCTGCAGATTTCAGCCGCGTTGGGGAGTCTTCCGGCGAAATTGGGTTCGTTTGGAAATAAACTGCCGGAATTGCAATCCATGCGCAATGCCGCACTTGAGTTGCGTCGAACCGGATATGCCAAGGAAGCCCTCACCGTTCTGGATTTCGCATATACCAAGGCACTCGCTTCTGGTTCCAAGGACACCTATTTGTACCTTGATTTGGCAGGCACAAAGCTTGAACAATCGGATGTTGCAGGTGCGCTCAGGCTACTACGCAAGATGACCATGGTTTCCAGCGATGCTGCAGAATCGTATTCCCTTGCTGTTGATTTATTGATTAGCCGGAACCGTCCGGAGGCGGCGCAATTCTTGAAATCGCGCCTTGATTTTGTTCCCTGGGATATGGAAGCCAAACGTAAACTGGCGCAGTTGGAGAAGAATGGAGTTGGGCTGGTTCAGACCGCTAAAAATACGGAGGCAACCTACCAGACACGCCTGGAGGCTGCCGATTGGCTTGGCAAGAATGCGAAGCAAGTGCTGAGTTCAGCGAGTTCGGAATTGGATCAGATTGCCGCTGCCAACATCACTTCGGCAGAACAGCCTTATGCCTTGGCGCTGCGAATCGCCGCCGCTGAAACAGGAGTGCCTGCTGCACGACTAAGACTGCTGACGTCTGCGGCCGCAATTGCACCTGGGGATCCCCGGTTGAACCTGCTTCTTGCAAAAGCGGTAGCACTTGCGGGCGATTCGCGGTTCGCTTCGGCTCTTGCTGATCGGTTCGCAGGGCTTCAGGATGCCGCAACTTTAGCTGCGATTGCCAAACTGCTGGACGGTGCGCCAGCATTGCCTTTCTGGAAGAAAGCCCTAGCGTTAGCCAAGCCGCAAAATCCAGATTGGATTCGTGGCCACCAATTGGCTGAGGCGAAAGTGGCGGCTCAGGTGCAAAACGATATTCGCCGTCCGCTTGTGGCATCTGGTTTGGAACAGAACCGTGTAGTTCGCCCACGGTTGAAACCCGAGCAAATGCTGAGTGCGATGGAGGCACAACAGCCATGAATCGACGATCCATTGTAGTGTCCGCTTTGGCCTTCCTGGTTGCGGTGTTGATTGGCTATTCACAGCTTTCTCCGGTTGTCCCAACTCTGGCCGAGAAAATGCCCTCAGGAGCGCTTCTATTTGTGGAAGCTGCCAATTTTGGAGGGTTGCTTTCCGAGTGGTCTAGTTCGCGCGAGAAAACGGAATGGCTTGGTAGCGCCAACTATGAAGCTTTTCTACGTTCCGGTTTATTGGGTAGGTTGGACGGTGCCAGCACCGAATTTACCCAGGCCAGCGGTGTAGCTAACGATTGGAATTTTCTTACCAGCGTCGCCGGAGCGCAATCGGCCATTGCCATTTATGATACTGGCAATATGAAGTTCGTTTATGTATCGCGGCTTCCCTCCGCCAAGTTAGCCCAATCGAAAATCTGGCAAGCGCGGACCACTTATTCCACGCGCACTGCTTCGGGGAAAAACTATTTCGTGAAGTCGGATGGTCCATCGCGTCGAACGGCTTGTTTGGCGAATGAAGGCGATCTGCTAATTCTGACAACCGACGAATCGTTGATGGCCGCAACGTTGGCGCAGCTTGCTTCACCAACAGGCAGCCTTCGGTCGCAGCCCTGGTTTTCGGCAGCCTGGAATCCGGCGGAAGGCAACAGTGAACTGCACATGGTTTTCAACGTGGGGGATCTGCTGAAGACTCCGCATTTCCGTTCTTATTGGGTGCAGCAAAATGCCAGCCAACTAAAGCAATTTTCTGCAGGAGCATCCAGATTGGTGCGGCAGGCTGCAAGTTGGACTGAATCGCGAATCTTGTTGCGTAATGAACCACTGACCGCGGCTACTAACGCGCCTCTGAACTCCTTGACTAACGCAATGCCGCAGAACGCAGGGTTCTACAAAGCGTGGTCCGCGCCCGATCCGCAGGAACTGGCGGCGCTGATCGGTTACCGGCTATTAGGCGGAAAGCAGCAAGCTGCGATCCAATACAACAGCGCACCTTCTGAGGCTGGGGTTACTGAATCGGGAGACTCAGGGGATTTGGAAACCAGAATCGACGATGCCCCATTGAAGGAAGCTAGTGCTGGTTTCAATCGCGAAAGTTGGTTGCGGTTCTTCGCTAGAAATGTTCCAAGGTCTGCATTGGCCATTGGAGGGACACGTCCAGGACCTGATGGAGTTTTCACGACAACGGAATCCGCCATTGTGATTGAATTTGACAAGCCCTTGGTAGGTGACGAATGGACGGGGGCGATGGTTGAAAGCATGGAAGGGCTGCACTCCGTTTCCCGACTTGGTTTACTCTGGCAGCAGAGGCGAACAGGGAACAGCGCGTATCAAGCGCTGGAAGGTTTGCTACCACTGTATGGTTCCCAAATTGGTTTTAGGGTGATACTTTCTAATTCGGAGCCCCTCTTAGCCGAAGTGATCTCCGCCAATGGTGCGGCTCCCATAGCACTGGATGCGAGTACCATTTATTTCGCCCAATTCCGCCATGGGAAAGAACGGCCCGCATTTAGTCAATTGATGCGAATGATTGATTCGGCTCCCACGCCCGGAGCGCTCTTTTCAGAAAACCTGACAAGCCTTTCAAATGTTCTACGCCGTTTTGATTCGGCGACAGTGGTTCGGCGGGACCTCGGAGACCGCTTGCTGGAAACAGTCACATACAGGATTGCTCCGTGATTCTGGCACTGTTTCTATTTCTACTGCCGGATGATTCGGTTGCTCCCATTCTGAAGCGAAACTTTGATTCGTTTCTGATTGCAACGGGCAGTGGGCAAATCACATCACGATCCTGGCTGGATGCTGACATGCCGGTTCCCATTGGTTCGCTGATAAAGCCGTTCACTGCACTTGCTTACGCAAAGCAATTCGGCGCTCCATTTCCGAAAGTGAATTGTGATGGTTCCACATGCTGGCGGAGTTCAGGCCATGGCCTGTTGGATTTTCCTCATGCAATGGCGGTTTCCTGCAATACATACTTCAGGCGTTTGGCTGATCGTTTGAATCCCAGCGAGTTTGCTGTCGTGCTGGATTCCTTTGGCATTCCAGCTACCTCGGCGATGCTTTCGAGGGATGCGCGAATGGGCATCGGCGGTGATTTGGGCGTTGCGCCAACTGCATTGCTGAAGGCTTATGCCATGCTGATGCAACGACAGGACAAAGACATTGTTGAAGGGCTGAGGCTGGCCGGTACCCTTGGAACGGGCAAACATTTGAAGGGCAGGGTATTGGTAAAGACCGGTACCGCCGCGTGTAAAAAAGATGAGGGAGATGGTTTTGCTTTTGTGGCCTACCCGGCAGTAAATCCACGATCATTGATTCTGGTTCGCAACCACCGTCAAACAGGCGCGGCTACGGCAGGCAAACTTGCTAGCGTGTTAGGGCCGTTGTGGGGGATTCGCTGAACTGTGCTTGCTGCTGCGCTGATATCAATTAATGTTCTATCGCTGCTGGCCCCGACGGAAGTGATCCTGCGGCCCGCTCAAAATGCAAGGCTCACCGTTCGTGATAGCGGTTCCCAGCCGCGGCAATTGCGGTTTCAGGAACTCGTCCGATTCACGGTGGGAAGCAGTAGTAGCCTTAGCGTTGATTCTGCGCAGCCGATTACAGTGGAGATCCCCGGGGTAGTTAAGCGAACCTATGATCGTGCCGTGACGTTGCGCAGCATCGGCAATCGTGTTGAAGTGGTCGCTACTGTAGATTTGGAGACGGCTGTGTCCTGGGCAGTTCGCGCTGAATCGATGCCGTTAGCCAAACCGGAAGCCTTGAAGGCGCTAGGCGTGGTGGCTAGATCCTGGTACCTTGCAGCGAAAGGACGCCACGGAAATGTGGATGCCTGCGATACAACGCATTGCCAGTTCTTGGGATCAACCGGAGCGGCATTGAAGGAAGTGATCGCAACGCGAGATCTGGTTCTGCTCCATGATGGCCGTCCTTTGGAAGCGATGCACCATGCCAACTGTGGTGGGTATACGAAATCGCTTGCAGACACGGGAATGGCAAATCAGCCTTATCCCTATTATTCGGTGAAGTGCCCTGCACCAGCAGAATTGTGGACTCGAACGCTTACGAACGAGGATGCCCAGAGGTTGGCCTCGAATCTCAATAGCGAGAATCTAAGAATTGAAATTTGCCGACGTTTGGGGTGGGATGCGATACCGGGTAACAACTATCGTCTGGCAGGAACAAAGCTACAAGGTAAAGGGCGCGGTCATGGCGTTGGCTTGTGCCAGGAAGGGGCCGCGGCTCTTGCTGGGCAGGGAATGGATTATGTAAGCATCCTGCATCACTTCTTCCCTGATACAAGGCTGGCTGGTTTTCGGTAAAATCAAGATGGCTATAAGATTCTAATTATTGACATGAAAGTGGCAAACTCCGCCGCAGACCAAGGCAGAAAAAATAGCAAAGGCGATTGGGGATAAGGTGGAAATACAAATGAAATCGGCAGCCGATTCCGCCAGCAAGAAATTGAAGGAAGCAACGGCGCACTAGACTAGCCGCAAATAAAACGTACTGATGAAAGAAACTGCAACTGAACAATCGACCGATCTGGTGGAAATTGCTGCTCTGGATGATGATCCTGATTTCCGTGCCTACATCGAAGATGTGTTGACGTCCGAAGGCGGCTACAAGGTCTACTCTTTTGCACATCCAGATGATTTGTTCCAGCACAATGAACAACGTTTGCCCGATATTGTTTTGCTGGACATGAACATGGGTGAATTCCGCGGCGATAAGGTACTGGAGCAGTTGTTTGCCCGTTGGCCGGAACTCTGCGTGATTATCGTCACCGGGTACCCGTCGCTTGAGGATATGCGAGCTACTTTCAAAATGAAAGTGTTCGACTATTTGGCCAAGCCCTTTTCGCTGGCGCAACTGCGTACAACCTTGAACAACGCTATCACGGCATTTGGTTTAGGGAAGGCGGCACAGGACAGGCTTCGGGAGCGCTTAGGACATCGCATTAAGATGTTGCGTGTGGAGAAAGATTGGTCGCTGAAAGACGTTGCCGCTTTCACCAAATTGAGTGTTTCTCAGATCAGTTCCATTGAACGTGGGGCGCATCTGCCAAGCATGGAAAGTATGTTGGCTATTTGTAAGGCTTTTAACCGGAAGCCGAGTGAATTGCTGGCGTCCATCGATTTTTAAGGCGGAGTAATCAGGCAACCATAGTTGGCCAAAACGAACTTTCTTTGGCACTTTGACCTTCACTGCTTTGCCTGTGGCCTTCCACTTCCAACGACCGGATCAGATTGTCGAGCGCCTGTCGGCGATGATACAAAAACTGCAATTTCTGTTCCACTGTTTTTCCTTCCAGTGCACGATCAAACGGATCTTTCGAGGTCATGCTCTAGTTATAGGCGTACGGGTAGATTAAGGCAATTACCTTAACTGAAGGATTGTTGCTAACTATTAAGTGGGTGTTAAGATTTACACCCCCTCTGAGGAAGGCCTTATGTTAGACTGAAATCTCCTTCATTCTATGGACTTTTTACAAGGTCTTAACCCCCAACAAAGGGAAGCGGCAGCACACGTTCAGGGCCCGCTTCTAATCCTAGCGGGCGCCGGTAGTGGCAAAACCCGTGTGATCACCCATCGTATGGGTCATTTAATCCAGAGCCAAGGCGTAGCACCGCAATCGATTCTCGCTGTTACGTTCACTAACAAGGCGTCTGAGGAAATGAGGAGCCGGGTGGCAAAGATTCTGGGTGAATCGAATCCTCAGAGGCTGCCGCGGGTTTCCACCTTTCATTCCTTTTCAGTTCGAATGTTGCGGCGGGACGGTGACCGGTTGGCGGACATTCGTCCGAATTTCACACGAACCTTCAATATTTATGACGATGACGATCAGTTGTCGCTGATTCGGTCTATTTTCAAAGGCATCGGGTTGGACGAAACGTTCATGAAGTACCGGGCTGCACTGTCGCGGATCAGTCATGCGAAGAATTCGCAAACCACGCCCCAAGATTGGTACAAACAGGCTAGTGATCAGAAGATGCAGCGTTTGGCTGTGGTTTATGAGCAATACGAATCTCGCTTGCGCCAAGCAAACGCCTTGGATTTTGATGACCTGTTGAACGAAGCGGTGCGGTTGCTGCGCCATGATGAAAATTTGCGCAACACCTATAACCGAATGATTCAGTATCTGATGATTGATGAGTATCAGGATACGAATCGAAGCCAATACGAAATGATGCGGTTGCTGACCACCAGCCATCAGAATCTGGTGGTTGTAGGAGACGAGGATCAATCGATTTACGGTTGGCGCGGGGCGGATATTCGTAACATCCTGGATTTTGAAAACGATTATCATGGTGCGAAAGTAATTCGGCTGGAGCAAAATTACAGGTCCACTCAGAATATTCTGGAAGCAGCTACGGCGGTTGTCGAAAATAACACACAGCGGAAAGGTAAGAAGCTTTGGACGGATGAAGGCAAAGGCGAGAAGATCACCATTTATGAATCGCTGGATGGAGAAAATGAAGCGCTTTACATTGCCGACGCCATTGAAAAAATTCTTTATCAACAGCCGAAGTGGCGAGTTGCTATTCTTTACAGGACCAATTCACAATCGCGGCAAATTGAGGAAGCGTTGCGCCGGTACAATCGCAAATACATTGTGGTTGGCGGCATCAGTTTTTATCAGAGGGCGGAAGTTAAGGACATACTTTCCTACTTGAAAGCAGCGTCTACACCTGACGACACGATTGCCTTGCAGAGGATCGTCAACACGCCGGCTCGTGGCATAGGCAAGACCACTATGGATCAGGTGGAAAAATACGCGCTGGAGCAGGGGATCAGTGTTTGGAAGGCAATCCGTAAACTGATTGACGAGCGTCAATTGGGGCCGCGCGCAGAAGCGTCGCTTGGGTCTTTCACGAAAATGCTGCAGGAACTGCATGAACTGGTGGCGACTACGCCGCTGGACGTGTTGCTGGCGACAATTCTTGACCGTTCCGGTTACACGAAAATGCTGGATGCAGAGCGAACTCCAGAATCGGAAACGCGCAAGGAAAATCTGAATGAATTGCTGAACGCTGCGGCGGAAGCTACTGAACGCGGGGAAACCATTTCAGACTTTTTGGATCACGCGGCATTGGTGGCCCAAGCAGATGGCATTGATGAGGCGGCGCAGGTTAGCTTATTGACTATGCACAACGCCAAGGGTTTGGAATTTCCTGCCGTGTTCATTGCCGGACTGGAAGAAGGTTTGTTTCCTCATAGCCGGTCCTTGCAGGATGACTCGCAGATGGAAGAAGAGCGCCGGCTTTGCTATGTTGGGCTGACCCGCGCTGAAAAGAAACTTTCTTTGAGTTGGGCCAGATACCGGCGCAAGTTTGGCGGGGGGCCAAGTGAGCCGACGATTCCTTCGAGATTTTTGAATGAATTGCCTAAGGCGTTAGTCACACATTTGGGTGCTGGTTCAGACAGAGAGTTTGCAGGCCTTGACCTGACGGTTGAGCGTTCTGAAGTTCGCGAAACCGTGCGAAAGCCTCAATATACGGGCAAGATGTATAATTCGGTGGATAACATCAATCAGTTCTTTGCTGACCGTGGAATAACGCCGAAACAGTGGCCACCATCGCAGCCCAGGCCTGAGGGCGTCCGGGAACCAGTTGCGGCCAAGGCTCCGCCTGCTGCCCTGCCGCAACCTATTCCACGGCCTGTTGTGGCTACCCCGCCGCCGCTGCCAAGGCAGCAATCGATGTTTGCGGACATGGAAGAGCCTGTGCGGATTCCCAAACCTGCTGCAGCGAAACCAGTTGCAGCAGCAGCAGCCAGGCCGCCGCTAGCTCGGGCAGAAAATCAAAGACCTCCGTGGGAAGCACCGAACTTGCCGAATGCGAGTGTTGCGCAGGCCCAAGTGGTTCAAAGGCCAGTTGTGCGGCCGGTTGCACCTGTCGCTCCAGTTTCAAATCTTGGTTCAGCGCAATATGCGGCGCGCCAAGCGAGTGCCCCAAGAAAGAGTTCCATTGTTGGAAAATCGGTCAGACACGCTAAATATGGATCTGGCGTAGTACTGAGGCAAGAAGGGGACGGGGAAGATGCTAAACTTACTATAAGCTTTCCTGGTTTCGGACTGAAGAAGCTAGTAGCCAAATTTGCTGGGATAAAGATTGACGGATGAACACTAAGAACGTTACAGATACACTAGAACGCAAGAAGCTGAAGCGCGCCGCACGTAAGAAGTGTGCGCCGAAGGCGAAGCGTGCAACCGGCGTTGCACGCGGATCCATGAAGAAGAAAGTAAAGATTATTTCCAAGGGCCAGCGAAAACGCTAATTGGCGTGAACTCCCTTTTCCGCACTAAATCCATCGACGCTCTGCTTGCAAGTTCGCAGCATGCCGAGCGTCGGCTGGAAAAAACACTCGGGGTTTGGAGCCTAACGGCTTTAGGCATTGGCGCGGTAATTGGTTCAGGCATTTTTACACTCACAGGAACAGCGGCGGTTGGCGAAGTTGGACGCCCCGGCGCTGGTCCTGCTATTGCTATTTCCTTCCTGTTAGTCGCCTTCGCATGTAGCTTCGCAGCCTTGTGCTATGCGGAGTTGGCATCAATGATTCCTATCGCTGGAAGCGCATATACGTACACCTATGCAACGCTTGGGGAATTGATTGCCTGGATCATAGGGTGGGACTTGATTTTGGAATACGCTGTTTCCAACATGGCGGTTGCGGTTGGATTTTCAGCCTACTTCAATGCAATTCTGGATGCGCTGTTTGGCGTTCACCTACCGCTTTGGTTATCCACGCCACCATGGGTTGGTGGTAAAGCCACTGGAGCCATCTTCAATCTCCCAGCCCTACTAATCCTGCTGCTGTTGAGTTGGGTGCTTGTCCGTGGAGCGCGCGAGAGTTCGGGTGCGAACGGATTGATGGTGGTTATCAAGCTTGGGGCGATTCTGGCGTTTATCTTCGGCGCAGCCAGTGCCGTGAAAGTGGAAAACTGGCATCCGTTTGCACCCAACGGATTCAGTGGAATCATGTCCGGCGCGGCGATTGTCTTTTTCACCTATATTGGGTTTGATTCCGTTTCCACCGCAGCCGAGGAATGCAAGAACCCGAAACGCGACATGCCAATTGGAATTTTGCTGACGTTGTTCCTATGTGCAACCCTTTATGCATCAGTGGCGCTTGTGCTTACTGGAATTGTGGACTGGCACACCCTGAATAATGCGGCCCCTGTGGCTACAGCACTGAAGCAAATTGGTTATACACATTTGAATGTTGCGGTAAGTGCTGGAGCCATTGTGGGAATGCTAAGTTCACTACTTGTTTTCCAATACGGTCAAGCGCGCGTGTGGTTCGCAATGTCGCGTGACCGTCTGCTGCCCGATTGTTTTTCAAAGGTTCACCCGAAATATAAGACGCCGCATGTGTCCACCTGGGTTGCCGGGTTGGTAGTTGGAATTCCGGCAGGCTTGTTGGATATTGGCACCCTGGCAGACTTGTCGAACATAGGAACCTTGTTTGCATTCGTCCTAACTTCGATCGGCGTGATTGTAATGCGCCGTACTCAGCCAGATAGGCCACGCGCATTTCGAGTACCTTGGGTTCCTTTGCTTCCGTTGATCAGCACTTTTTGCTGTTTGGCACTTATGTTGAGCTTACCTTCGGAAACGTGGATTCGATTTTTTGTGTGGCTGCTGATCGGGTTAGTAATCTACTTCCTATACGGCCGCAAACGGACGGATGCGGCTGGCGGTTTCAACTAAGGCAAAAGTCCTAGCGGTCGAAGAACCATTTTTCCGGTTTTGCCTGCAAGGAATCAATTTTAAGTTGACCCAACTCCGCAAGCACGGACTCGTCGCAATACCAGCATTTCAGAACCACACTTCGATCACTTAGCCACTGCGGGAAAATATCAATTGGTCCTTCCAGCCAGACTTTGGATTCTCCGCCAGCAAGCCATTTTGGCAGGAAAGAAGCCCGTTGAAGGCTTACAAATGTTTGGTCGCGGGTGGATCCACAGCCATATTCGCCGACGCGCAAAACGTATTTGCGGTCTGGTGAAGAAAGTTCAGCTCGCGCATTTTCAGAACAGGGGCTATAGCCCGACATCATGATTACAGAGCCTAGCATCGGCACACCCATTGCAAAAACAACGTTTCGCACAGCCGTTTGCCAGCGGTTTAGATTCGCCATGGTTCATCCTTTTCGTCAAAGAATTTCTTCAACAGCTAATCATCCGGGCTTTCATTTCGCCCCCTATTGCGTAGGGAAAGTTGGAGATTAAGGAAAATACTATGCAACGGAGGGGCCATTTCTATGAGGTTTGGTAACTGGTACAAAGAATGGGCGCAATCGCATATGTGGGTATGCAATTTTTACCCGATCGGGCTTGGGTCGTGAAGAAGTTACCGGATTAAGTCAACGTTAAATTTGGATTTTGGAGAAGCGGTGGCTGGATATGATGCCGCTGCATCAATAGAAATAGAAAAGCCCTAACCTTTCGGCCAGGGCTTTTCCTCCATTAGTAACCAGGTTTCTAGAATTGATTCCAGAGGTACTGGTTATAAACTTCGTGATGGTATTGTACTTCCTGAGGCTTTACGACTGTTCCCAGCAAGCGTGCGCAACGATCAGCGGATGCCTGTTTCAATTCAGCGTATCGTCCCTTTACATCTTCCCCCAACAACTTCGTGGTCCACTCTGCGGCCGTGAAATTGTTCAATGCAGTGTAGATGTTATCAGGCAGGTAACGGTCGGCACTTCGCAGATTTTTGATCTTTGAAGTTTCGCCGTCGAGGCCGGTCTTGAACACCGAGTAGAGCACCATATACGGATTGGCATCAGGCCCAACCGAACGAACCTCCACACGCGAGCTCTTTTCGTTCCCAATCGGAACACGAACCATGGAACCACGATCCACAGCGGAAGCCTTAATCTGGTTAGGGGCTTCAAAGTGAGGATCCAGACGGCGATACGAGTTGACGCTGGCGTTCAGCATCAGGCAAATGTCGTTGCCATGGGTGAGAATACGATCAATGAATTGCCAGCCGAATTTGCTGAGCTTTTCCTCGCCCTTGGGATCCCACATCATGTTCTTGCCATTCTTCATTACAGAAACGTTGGTGTGCATTCCGTTTCCATTTACACCAACCACCGGCTTCGGAAGGAAGCTGGCTGTAAGACCCATGGTGGTTGCTACTTGACGGCAAATCAGTTTATACAACTGGATTTGGTCAGCAGCGGCTACCACTTCACCGTAGGAATAGTTGATCTCAAACTGCGAAGGAGCGACTTCAGGGTGATCCTTTTCATTCTCGAAGCCCATAGCACGCTGTACTTCGGCAGACTTATCGATGAAAGTACGTAGCGGGTCACCAGGAAGCGAATGATAATACCCACCGGTATTCACGTATTCAAACTTGCCTGTTTCGTTGTAGCAACGCTCGGCGTCCTTGCCTTTGAACAGGAAGCCTTCAATTTCATTGGCCGCATTCAGGGTATAGCCTTCTTTCTTGTAAAGTCCATTGGCGTAAGCCTTAAGGACACCACGGATGTCAGCACCATAAGGCGAGCCGTCTTTGTCGATCACTTCGCCGAATACCAGGACTTTGCCCGACCCGAAAATATCGGATGGAGCCCAGTAGAAAGCGCCCCAATCCATGCCTAGGCGCAGATCGCTTTCACGCTGTGCGGTAAAGCCGCGGATAGAAGAGCCGTCGAAAGTGAGGTTGTCCCAACTCTTGACCAGAAACTTCTTGTCGTAATCGAGCATGTGCATGCGGCCTTCCAGGTCGCTGAACATCACGGTTACAGCCTTAATGCGCTTTTCGTCCGTAAGGTACTTAAGCCGCTCTTCTTGAATCTTGCCAGGGTCAACACGGTTTTTCCGATGTTCCTTGGCATTCAAGTTCAATTCTTCCAGCTCCTCGTAGGGGAGCGATAAAAAGTTTTGCAGTTCGTTCGACATCAATCTCCTCAGGGTGATTCGTAGGGATTAGACTCTCAAATTGAGCGGATGGAAAGCGAAAATTTGAAGGCGGGATATACCCTACAACAAACTATTCGCCCTGCGCGAACCCTAGCCAACGCTGGGCTTCCGAACCGCTGAAATTAAATTATACACGGGCGGAGGGGACGTACTGGCCTGTTATGTGAATGTATTATTTTATGGGCCCCATTTCCAGGACTGATGTAGGGGAAATTCAACGCAACGCCCGGCGCAGATGAACGGTTAGCGCAAAGGCGGCCAAATAAGCTAGCGCGAACGGGAAAAGCAGCAGGCGGCCGATGGTTGCCACCGCACCTTCACCAGCCAATCCTAAACGAAAGAGAATGAAATGACGGATCACGGACCAATGCCCGCGGTCCAGCCAGAAGTAGTCGCCATTTTCGTTGAGGGCGAAAATTTTGGAAGGGAGCCCCAAAGCGAGGAACCATTTCCACTTAAACAGGATTGGTTCGCCCGAACAGAGAATGCCGGCCACATCGTATTGTTTCTGGCGAAGTTGACGAAGAAGTTCGCCGCGTCCTTTGGCTCCAGGAAAATCACTGACACGCCAGACCTGTGCTCCGGGCTTCAATGCTACTGGAGTTCCGGCGTAGCAGGTGACTAGGTCTATCTGCAAGGATTCGCCGTAAATTTCGTAAAGGCCAGGGAGTAGATCCTCCACCAAATCACGCGAGCCGCTTTCGATGATAAGGACACGATGAAAAGAAGGGACGTGGTTGGAAAGCCAATAGCGCAAAGGAATCTCTAATTCTCACTATACTCAGTCTTGAAACTTGAAGTGGCGTCATGATCGTTCCGTGTTCAAGATTAGTTCATAGGAATGACAAAGCCACTATCATGACATCCCAATTGTATGCTATATTAGGAATCATGCCAAGTGCAGCCGTAATTCAAATCAAACGTTCCGAAGTAACCGAGGAAGTTCGTGCCCTTGCGGCGCTGACAGGAGTGTCTATCACAGATGCGATCGGCATTGCTGTAAAACACCAATTGGAAATCGAGCGCGCAAAGGCCGATCTGAGATTAGCGAAGCGCAGAAAAGAAGTAAGCAAACTGCTGGGCGAAATCAGACGGCTGCCAGTGGTGGGGCCAAGGCTTACAGATGAAGATTTGTACGACGAAAATGGATTGCCAAAGTGAATCTTGCGGTGGATGCCTCCGCTTTGCTTGCGATTCTACTGGATGAACCTGAAGCCGAGCATTATCAGGAAAAATTACTCAGCGCGGCCAATTTGTGGATATCGCCTGTGAACTGGTGGGAAGTGCAAGTGATCATGCAAGGGCACCATGGCACGGTTGGGGCTACTAAATCGTCCAACTGGATGGAGCGCATGGGGATTATTGTTGTTCCAGTAACTCTGGTTGAAACCCAAATTGCTTTTTCCGCCTTTGCCAAATATCGCGGCCGACCGGCCCGATTGAATATGGGGGATTGCTTTGCTTACGCTTTGGCTCAATCAAAGGCTGTCCCGCTACTCTTCAAGGGCAACGATTTCAAGCAGACAGATGTCCAGCCTGCGTGATCCTCAGCGTCCCTTTTTCTTAGCTGCTACCCCTGGTCTGGGCTTTGCTTCGTTAAGCACGGGGGGTGCGAAGTCGTAGTCGGTAATCTGCTTTTCCTGCATAGCGGCCATCAGGGTTAATTGCGCGTCTTTGTACTCCGCCTTGCCTGCGACGTTGTTCAATTCACCCGGATCAATGTCAAGATCATATAATTCCAAAACAGGTCGGGGACGTTGGAAGTAGGCGCGTTCGTGCTGCGCCTTCAAAGTGCCAGCCTTGTGTGCTGCCAACATCTGTTGCCAACCTGGATCCTGGCCGCTATCCACAGGCCAGTATTCCATTTGAGGCGTCAAATTGTAGATCAACTTATAGCGGCTATTTCGTACTGATCGGGAAAGGTCGAACGTCGACGCCTTGGTTTCAGGACCAAATTCAGCATTGCCATGGTGCAGCCGTGCGCTGAAGACATAATCACGAGGCTGGTATTTTCCCCCGATCAACAATTGATAGAAACTTTGGCCGGAAACCCCCTTCGGTAATTCGGCACCACCGGCATCCATGAAAGTTGCTCCCAGATCTTCGCCAGAAATCAAAGTCTTTGTGACCCCAGGCTTGATGTGTCCCGGCCAGCGGGCAATCAGGGGTACGTTCAAACCTGGATCGTAAAGGGATCCCTTGCCATGCGGGAATGCCATGCCGTTGTCGCCCATGAAAATAACCAAAGTATTGGCTTCCTGGTTTGCTTTGCGCAGCACTGCCATTGCGTCGCCAAAAGAGCGATCGGCCCGTTCTACTTCGGAGCAATATCGCGCCAGATCCTCACGAACGCCTGGCAAGTCGGGCAGGTGTACAGGAACTTTCACTTTCGCCGGATCTACTTTGCCGGCATCGGCTTCCCAGGGGTGATGCGGATCGTTGTAGTTAATCCAAAAAAACCAGGGACGGCCTGCAGGAACCTGCCCCAGAAATTCTTCCAGTAGCTGCGGGGTTGGTCCTTGCGAGGAAATGTTCATGAAATCGACGCGGGATTTCCAGGAGCGCATCTGATTGCGTTCGTAGGCTTGCTCGGTGGTTGGAGATGGATTAATCACTCCGTCAAGATGAAAATAGCGTCCACAAACGCCTGTATAGTAGCCTTTGGTTCGCAACACTTCAGGTGCGGTGACGACGTCTTTGGGCAATGGCGAACTGAAACGGCCCATGCGCGCGGCCACAGGAGAACGCCCGGTCATAATTGCTGTTCGGGACGGGACACATTGTGGAGCCGCCGTAAATGCCTTTTCAAAGCGTATTCCTTCGCGGGCGAACTGATCGATATTTGGAGTTGACATCCAGGTAGCACCGTACGCTCCCAGATAGGCGGCAGTATGATCATCAGAAAGGATGAACAGAATGTTCGGTTGCTTTGGGGTTTGCGCTTGCAACGCCATTGGGGCGGCGGCCAGGGTCTTCAAAATGTCTCTGCGGCTAATGGTCACGCTTTGCATTATATCTTGCCAGCCCCACTATACTTAGAAAGATTTGTCACGCGATGAAATATTGCTGAAGGTTCGTGAAAGGATCACGAGCTTTGCGGCATCCCGTTATAGGCGGGATCTGTCGGAAGACCTGGCGCAGGAGGTTTTCGTGGTTCTTGAGGAAAAATACCGCCACGTCACCACTGCCGAGGAAATTCTTCCACTGGCATTTGAAATCATGCGGTTCAAGTTGATGGGATGGCGAAATCGAGACGCTCGACGAGGGGAAAATACGCAGCGTGACGTAACAGAGTTGGATTTGGCCGATTCTGCGGAGTGCCAGGATGTTCTGATTGATCGGCAGCGGCGGCTGGAACGGCTAACCACGGCGTTGCAACAAATGGGCGAGCGCTGCCGGAACATTTTTCGGTGGAAACTGGAAGGGAAGGGATTTCCGGAAATCCAGAAGCTTTTAGGCGCCGACAACATCAATACTTTATATACGTGGGATGCTCGGTGCCGTAAGGAACTGCAGGCGAAGATGACTGATCAGGAAAAAGGAGGTGTCAAGTGAAGTTCGATAAACAAAAGTTGGAACGATTGACAGCCCTTTATTCTACGGATCAATTGTCTGAGGAAGAAAGAAAGCAACTTCTTGCCGCCGCGTTGGAAGATCAGGAATTGTTCGACGCGCTTGCCCACGAAGATGCGGTCCGCGATGCTCTTATCTTGCCGGGGGCACGCCAACGGGTTTTAGAAGAATTGCGGCCCAAGCGAAGTAGATGGTTTGCTTGGGCTGGAGGGTTGGCTGTGGCCGCTGCATCCGCAGTCATATTCATGGTGGTTCGGACGCAGCCTGTTGCGGTTGAAACACCACCTTTGACAGCAGAGAACAAGGTGGAACAGCGCATTGCTGTGAAAGAAAAAGAAGCGGCTTCGATAATGGCCGATAGGCAACAACCGGCGAGTGTTGCCTCCGCGCCAAACAAGCAAGTAGCACGAAAGGTGGTTTCTCCTGCTTCGCCTCCGTCGCCCCCAGTACCAATGGAAATAGCCAAAGAAGCGGCATCCCGGCAGGAAAAACCGGATGTGCCTCAGCGAGCTGATTTCGGCGTGGCAGCATCCAACGCACCGGCTGTGGTGGCTGAACTCAAGGCATCAACTGCAATGCCTGCCGCTAAGAAGGCCAGTGCACCGGCCACAGCCTTCACTGTTTTGCGCAAAGACGGCGACGGCATTTTTGTTCCGGTACCCTCTGGTGAAATTTTGAAGCTTGGCGATTCCGTTCGCATTTCAGTTAGGGCACCTCTAACAGGCCGCATGATTGTGGATAGTGGCATTTCTTCTTTTCAGGAAACCAAGGCTGGGGAACTTTACGTGATCCCTACATCCGGTGAAATTGTCTTGAATAAACCTACAGGGGAATCATTTGTGCGCATCAGTTTCACATCGTCAGACCTTGCAGTAGAAGGTAGAACTGTTTCTCGGCTTCGCGATGCAAATGCACAGGCTGCTCCTGCATCTGCTGGATCGTTTACTCTGCCTGTTACTCTTGAAATCAAACTTACCTATAAATAAAGTTTTCTGAAGTGAAAGGATCATTCTTTACGTGAAATGTCCATTACGAAGGAGATTCACATGATTAAATTTGCAACGGCACTCTTCGCATCAACGCTGGTGTTTGCCGAACCTGGATCGCTGGTACGCGTGGACAAAGGCGGGGAACAGGCTATCTGCCCTTTGAAGCACACAGACGTGAAAGCTGAAATCAGTGGAACCATGGCCCGAGTTCGGGTGACTCAGGAGTTCCAAAACCCTACAGCGGAGACAATTGAAGCAATCTACGTTTTCCCGCTGCCGCATCGCGCGGCGGTGAATTCGATGAATATCAAAATTGGAAATCGAACTATTAAAGGCACTGTGCAGACGCGTGAGCAAGCTCGGCTGATGTACGAGAATGCTAAGCAAAGTGGAAGAATTGCCGGACTGCTGGATCAGGAGCGCCCCAATATTTTTACGCAGTCGGTGGCCAATATCATGCCTGGTGCAAGCGTTAAGGTGGAGATTCAATACATTGAACAATTGCCCTATGATTCGGGTAGCTATGAATTCGTATTTCCCATGGTTGTGGGTCCACGGTACGGAGGTGTGAATCCAAACGTCGCCGCGAAAGGCACCCGGGCTGGCCATGATATTTCGGTGGCTGTTCACTTGAATGCCGGCATGCCGATTCAATCGCTGGATTCAAACACGCACGAAATTGAAGTTGGGAAAAAGTCGGGCACCGTTGTCGATTTGCAATTGCGCGGCAAGAATGAAATTCCCAACAAGGACTTTCGATTGGTTTGGTCTACTGCCGGGAAAACTATTGGCGATTCTTTGATGACTCATCGCACAGGTGAAACTGGCTACTTCAATTTGGTGCTGCAACCACCAGCGCGCGTTATGGCCAATGAGATCACTCCTCGGGAACTGGTATTTGTTTTGGATACTTCCGGATCCATGAACGGCTTCCCAATTGAGAAAGCCAAGGAATCCATGCGGTATGCTCTAGACACTTTGAATCCCGGCGATACATTCAATTTGATTACGTTCGCAGGGGACACTCGAATCCTGTTTCCTAAGCCCGTTGCGGCCACATCCCAAAATATTGCAGAGGCCAAGCGGTTTATTAATGGTTACTACGGTAGCGGCGGAACGGAGATGATGAAAGCCATTCGAGCGGCTCTTGATGGGGCACCCAGTGAAGGACCCATGCGTGTGGTGTGTTTCATGACTGACGGCTACGTTGGCAACGAAGCTGAAATTCTGGCTGAGATTGATCGCCACCCCAACGCCAGGATTTTTTCCTTCGGCATTGGTTCCTCAGTAAATCGCTTCCTATTAGACAAGATGGCTGAACATGGTCGCGGCGAAGTGGAGTACGTCAACTTAAGTGATGACGGGGCATTGGCAGCAAAGCGATTTGCCCAACGAGTTCATGATCCGTTGTTGACCGGAATAAAGCTGGAATGGAATGGGCTGCCAGTGAAAGACGTGGAGCCAATGCGCGTGCTGGATCTGTTTAGCGCCAAGCCGGTTGTGTTGGCTGGACGCTACACTCGCGGGGCCAGCGGCCAGTTGCGGATCACTGGAAAGATGGCTGGGAAGAATTTTGAGCGCTTTGTGCCCGTCAATTTCCCGGAAAGGCAAAGTGAAAACAGTGCCGTGGCAATGCTATGGGCTCGCCGTCGAATTGATTCGTTAGAAGCTGGTGGTGCTTCTGCGAATAGGGATGCCATCACGAATTTTGGGATTGAGTTTCAACTGATGACGGCGTTCACGTCCTTTGTAGCTGTGGAGGATCGGGTGGTGAATGAGGGCGGCCGATCGCGAACGATTCAGGTACCGGTGGAATTGCCGGAAGGGACGCGCCATGAAGGCTTCGGGATAGAGTCGCGCACTGTGAATACCTTAAATTCTCCAATGGCAACTGCTCCGTTTATTGGTGGCCGAAGGGGTGACGTGATATCAGAACGGGGAGTTATACGGCAACTACCACTTTCACTACCTCCGGCCAAAGAAGCCAACAAAGCAGCCAAGAAGATGACTGATGATTTGGGTTCGATTGCTGCAAACGGAGGAACCGGTAAAGTTGAAATTCGACTATTTCTCTCAGACGTCAGCGAACAATCGATGGCTCAGCTTCGCAAATTGGGTTTCGAGATTATCTCAAGACCAGGTCAAGCGAAGTTGTTCGTAGGCCGCATTGCCGCCGACAAGCTAGCTCAACTGGCAGCATTATCCTTTGTCCAACATGTTACGGCGCGCTAAGTAGGGCAGTAATAATATTAACGATAAGGCTGGGGCTTCTTCGGAGGTGCCAGCCTTTTTGTCTTGTCATTCCCAAACGTGCTTCCACCTTTGCTATATATAGACAGATCTCCCGTGCACTGATTGTCTGGCCGGGTGAACCACACTGAATAAGGATGGTATCCGCTTGAGTTCCCAAAAGGATAAAGAAAAGCAAACGAAAGCAGCGGTATCGCGCCGAGGCTTTTTAGGCGGGGCTGGTGTTGGCGGCGGTATTTTAGCCACTAGCATCGGCGCGCAAGAGGCAGTTGCACAAGCTGCGGCAAAAGTGATGGGGCCAACTGAGGTAGCCATCACCTTGAACATCAATGGCGCGGCAACTAAATTAGCGGTTGAGCCGCGAGTGACGTTGCTGGATGCACTTCGCAACAAATTGGATATGACCGGTGCTAAGCGCGTTTGCGATCGGGCTACCTGCGGCGCTTGCACTGTGATGGTGAACGGAAAAACAGTTTATGGTTGTTCCATGCTGGCTATCGATGCTGTTGGTAAACAGATCACCACCATTGAAAGTTTGGGTGGGCCAGGGAAACTGCATCCCGTGTCGGCTGCATTTATCAAGCACGACGCTCAACAGTGCGGCTATTGTACGCCGGGCTTTGTGATGTCCGCGAAGGCGTTCTTGGATCGCAATCCAAACCCTACCCGCGAACAAGTTCAAAAAGGTTTAAGCGGCAATATCTGCCGTTGTGGAACATACGTTGGAATGCGCGAGGCCGTCCTCGAAGCAGCAAGGAGCATGAAGAATGCCTGAATATAGTTGGCCACCAATGAACAAGCGCGCGGTGATGGGGAAACCCTTCGACCGCCTGGACGGAGCTGTAAAAGCCAGCGGCCGCGCAAAATATTCATCCGATTTGAACAAGCCTGGGCAATTGTTTGGAGTCTTCCTCCACAGCCCCCATGCCCATGCCAAGGTGAAGAGTATTGACCTTTCCGCAGCAAAGGCAATGGAAGGCGTCACGGCTGTGCGAGCAATCGCAAACCCCGGTGATGAATTGCAATGGGCAGGACAGGAAATAGCGGTTGTCAGCGCCATTCGTGAAGAAATTGCCAACGACGCGATTCGCGCGATTAAAGTTGAGTACGAAATTTTGCCTCACGTTGTGCGCGAAGAACTTTTAGCGAAAGTCGGGTCGCGTGCCAAGGCTGCCGGTGAACAGGTTACTGGTGATCCAGACAAAGCTTTCAAGGATGCAGATGCAGTATCCGAAGGCGAGTATGGTTGCCCGGTAATTACGCACTGCTGTTTAGAACCGCATGGCAATGTTGTTCAGTGGCAGGGCGAGACAATTAATTTGTGGCCATCAACCCAAGCCGTTTCCACAATTGGCGGCGATTTGGCAAAGCAGATGCAATTGCCTGCAACCAACATTAAAGTTCAGATGGACCATGTTGGCGGTGGCTTTGGCTCCAAGTTCCCTTCGGACCGTTGGGGTTCGGAAGGTGCGCATTTATCAAAGGCTAGCGGTGGGCGTCCAGTGAAGATTTATCTGGATCGCGAAAATGAGTTGACCATTGCCGGCGTACGTCCAAGCGCCTTCGCCAAGATCAAAGTCGGCGCATCGAAAGATGGCACGATCACGGCCTGGCAGTCGGAATCCTGGGCATCAGGTGGTTTGGGTGGCGGCGGTATGCCCCCTATCCCCTACGTGTTTACAAAAGTTGCAAACTTCCGCTTAAATCACACTGCCGTCTCACTAAACGCAGGACCGGCAAGAGCATGGCGAGCTCCCAATCATCCTCAAGCAAGTTTCCTGACTTGCTCTGCGCTGGAAGATTTGTCGGCGAAGTTGAATATGGATCCTTGGGATCTATTCCACAAGAACATGGACATGTCTCCGCGCCCGGAAGTTTACCGCAAACAATTAGTGAAAGCGGCTGAGCTGATGGAGTGGAAGAAGAAGTGGCATCCTCGCGGCACGGAAAAAGGGAACATTCGCCGTGGTGTAGGTTTGGGAATGGCAACCTGGGGTGGCGCTGGCCACGCTTCCAAGTGCAAGGTAACCATTAATCCAGACGGATCGATTGAAGTGGAAATCGGCAGCCAGGATATCGGAACCGGTACTCGTACTTGTATTACGCAGGTTGCGGCTGAAACTTTCGGTCTGCCAATGAGCGCAGTGAAAGTGAAGCTGGGCGACAATGCTTTCCCGGCATCGGGTCCTTCCGGCGGTTCAACGACAATCGGTGGTGTCAGTTCCTCAACTCGTAAAGCGGCGGTGAATGCTTTGGAGAAGTTGTTTGAACGCGTGGCACCCGGTTTAAGCGTTCCGGCAGATCAATTAGAAGCAGTGGACAACAAAATCCAACAGAAGGGCAATCCCGCAAAAGGCATCAGTTGGAAACAAGCGTGCCAGAAGTTGGGTGTTGACCGTATCTCAGAAATGGGTGAGAACGTTCAGCGGGATGCGGCCAAGGAAGGATTGAATACTTCAGGCGCAGCCGGCATCCAGATGGCGGAAGTGGAAGTTGACGTTGAAACCGGTATTGTTCGGATGCGGAAAATGGTTGCTGTTCAGGATTGCGGCCTTGTAGTCAATCCCAAAACAGCATCGAGTCAGGTATACGGCGCTTGCATCATGAGCATCTGTTCGGCGCTGATGGAAGAACGCGTGATGGACCGGACAACCGGCAAAGTATTGAACCCCGATATGGAGTTCTACAAGCTGGCAGGTATCGGTGACATCGGCGAAATTGTGGTTCATATGGACATTACTCCAGAAAACGACAAGCGCGGCATCATCGGACTTGGTGAGCCGTGCGCGATCGGTGGTTTAGCGGCTATCGCTAATGCTGCTGCAAATGCTTTAGGAGTTAGGGTTCCAATGGTTCCCCTCACTCCTGACCGCGTGCTAGCTGCTCTTTCCAGCAACAGGAGGAACGCATAAAATGCAGAACTTCGAATACGCCAATCCGGCAACTTTGAATGAAGCACTGGGCCTTCTGGGTTCAGCTTGGGGCGAGGCTGATGTATTGGCCGGCGGCACCGACTTGCTGACTTTGATGAAGGAATACATTCATTCCCCCAAGCGGGTGGTGAACATCAAGAACATTAAGGAACTGGGCGGCATAGCCAAGTCCGGCACCGGGTTGCGCATTGGCGCCACGGTGACTCTGGATGAACTTGCGTCAAACGCGATGGTGCGGCAAATGTACCCATCGCTGGCGCAGGCGGCGATGGAAGTTTCCAGTCCTCAACTACGCAATATGGGTACGGTTGGCGGTGATTTGTGCCAGCGTCCCCGATGCTGGTATTTCCGTGGCGGCCATGGCTTGTTGGGTCAGGACGAAAGCGGGAAAAGCCTGATTGCCACTGGAGAGAACAAGTACCACGCCATTTTTGGTAGTGGACCTGCTTGGTTCGTCAGTGCATCCAGTTTCGGCCCGGCGCTTGTGGCTTTGGGGGCAAAGGTTACTTTGGCTTCAGCTTCAGGTAAGCGTGAAGTTTCGATGAGTGATTTCTTCGTCTCTCCGAAGTCGAATGGAGAGCGGGAAATTGCATTGAAGCCCAATGAGATTCTGACTCAGATTGTCATTCCGGCGGCGGGTACGAACGCAACCTACGAAGTTCGACATAGGGAAGCAGTAGACTGGCCATTGACGACAGCATCGGTCAATTTGACGATGGCTGGCGGAATGGTGAAGTCGGCGGCAGTTGTGATGGGTCATGTTGCGGCAACGCCATGGCGCGCATCGCAGGCTGAGCAGATGCTAACCGGCAAGAAGATTGACGCAGCTTTGGCGGAACGTGCTGGTGAGGCAGCGGTGGCCAATGCAACTCCTCTTTCTGAAAACGGGTACAAGGTTCAATTGGCGAAGGTGGCAGTGAAGCGCGCCATTCTGAAAGCTGCTGGCCTTCCGGTATAGCTTATGTCGGTATTCAAGCGAGAAAGAGCAGGGTTAACGATTATCGACGATGATCGCTGCGACAACTTGCGGTGGAAAGGAATGTTCATTGAAGCCGAGTGGGACCCCCAGGTTCCACACGGCAACGATCGGCTATTCTGGTGCCATAAGACTCAGAATTGTTTGGGTCCTGACAGCAAGCTAGTGGATGAATATGAGTGCAATGAAGCCCGGAAGTGCTACTTGGCTCTATAAGCTTCAGACCAATCATGAAATAGAGATCGGCCCGGCTGGGGTAATCCAGTCCGGGCCGTTTTCCATGTGTGCCGATGCTCAGTGGCTATTCGCCCTTCAGCAACACCTTGCTGGTTTCGCCAGTCACGTCAACTTTCGAGCCATTTACGGATTTATCGCCCCAGACAACATTGTTGGCGGCAGGTGTTGCATTGCCCCAAACAACACTATCGCCCCAAACTACGTTTGTTCCAGCTACAACATTGTTGCCCCAAACGACGTTGAATGGTGTTGTAGATTCTCCCCAAACTACGTTGGCACCTGAGATCAACGTGACCTTTTTTGTGGTGGCGTTATAAACAGCAGTTGGAGATTGCGAGGATGATTTGCCAGTATATGTGTCGTTTATCGCAGCGTTGATATCCAAGTACCCAGCCCCCACCGTAAAAATGTCGTTTCTGACTGTAAACTTCGAGGTACCATCGATGACATCCGAGATTGCTGCAAATCCGCGCCATGCATTCTTCATCAGAAGGTATTTCACCTGATCAGGTGTATACTTCGGATTCTTTTCAAGTAACAGTAAAGCAGCACCCGCTACAAAGGGAGTTGCCATGCTTGTACCGCTCAATTGCATGTAACTATTGGCCGGGTCTATGACGTTGGCGGGGTTGTTAGCCTTCAGTTTGCCACTGCCTAGGGCCGAAATCTTGTTGCCGGGGGCCAGGATGTCGGGTTTCACTAAGTGGTCAATCATGCTTGGACCCTTTGAACTGTATGAAGTGGGCATATCATCAATGCGAGTATCGGTTCCGAACATGTTGGAAGCTCCCACTGTAATCACATATGGATCATTACCTGGAGAATTGATGGTGCCGTAACCGTTGGAGTTTCCCTGATTGTTCCGTCCGTCGTTTCCTGCGGCTACAACAACCAGAATGCCGGCCTGCCATACAGCTTCTACTGCCTTACAAAGTGGATCGTTCTTGTAGCTTTCATAAACTGGGCGGCCCAGCGACATGTTGACTACGCGAATATTCAAATTTGCATTCTTGTCAGCCCTATTCTGCGTTATCCACTGAAGTGCGGCAATCACATAACTATCTTTCCCCGCTCCGTTATCATCCAATACGCGAAGATTTACGATGTCAGCAGAAGGAGCCATTCCACGGTATTTGGCGGCGTTAACGTCAGCACCCTCCCCGTCACCGGCGATGATCGACGCCACGTGCGTTCCATGTCCATAGGGATCTAAGGTGCTAGGAACACCTGGGATGAATGATTTTTGATATACCAGTCGAGAGGTTGTTCCATCAGTAAAGGCCTCGTTTTCATTGATTCCGCTATCGATGACCGCTACCCTCACTCCATAACCGTCGTAACCCAACGTATTCCACTGCACATCTTGTTGGATTGCGGCGCGGCCCTTGTTCAAGGTTGGCGTAAGATCACGATCAGGGCTGATATATGCAACATCAGCACTTGCGGCAATGCCTGCCACATCCGAAATCGGGACCCTAATGGCCATGCCATTGATTAGCGGAAGATCGTGATTAACTCTCACTCTTCTTGCATTCCAGGATCGCTCAGAACGACGGTTCTTGGCTTGTTCCTTAAATGTTACGATTACATCCACGTCGTCCCTTGAATCAGAGGCGAGGATTTGCGCGAGGTCTGGAGATATCTTGGGGGATTGATCATTGTCAACGGCTTGGCCAAACCCGAAGTTGGCTAGTACCAAAATACCCAATGAACAGCGTAACGAATGTCTCATG
>JAYTTF010000109.1:0-69417 GCA_043745195.1 Bryobacterales bacterium
AAATCCGGCAACCTTCCAACACCTGCACGCAAAACTTCCAAGGCATAGAAGGACGGCACCCGCGGACGCCCTTGCGATGCGTCCATACGCGGATAGGAAATCACTAACCGTTCACCCGCCGCTGCCGCGCCATGCAATAGCAATCGTTCCCGCGAGACCCGGTCATCCTGCCTTGTTAAGTGCGGGGCCGAATTCAACCGATGCACGTCCAGAAGAAGTGGGTCTTCCATGGCCTTTTTGGGAAACATCCCTTCAGCCAGACCGGGCAGGAACACCACCGCGAATTCGCGCCCGCGCGCTTCCTCCGGAGTGGCAACGAACACTGCCCCATATCTGCGCCGTGGTGGTTCTGTGCGTAGAAAGCGCAATCGTTCTGCAAGCACGCCATACACTTCCTGCAGTGCTACTGGGCCAACTTCGCGCATGGGTTCCAGTTCGCTCAACATTGCGAGGACGGATTCTGGACGACGTAATGAACTGTTTGCCAACGCGCTGAGTTGATCCACCCATTTGCCCCAAGTTGCAGCAGCGGGAAATGCGGCCATCAGGTCAATTAACGGCAATGCAAAATGGGCCAACCCTTCCAACTGGGCAAGCTTCCGTTCCAGACGCGGTAGCTCTTCGTTGTCCGTCTCAAGGCTGGCGATCTGCATTCGCAATTCTTTATCGAGTCCATCCAGACGGCGCGCCCAACGTTCGCGGCCACCAACAACGGAAGCATCTACAATCAACCGCTCCCAACCTGCGGGCGAACGGACTACGGGTGCCGCCGGATCTATTTCTGATTCGAACGCAACGGCCTCGCCCGCTTGCGAAAAGCTGGCCAACACCTCATCTTGCGAAGGCATCCATCCCAGATCTTTTGCAATAGGCGCGCCTCCGTTATCCAGATCAGGCACTTGCGCGAGTGATAAATATTCGGCGAATCGAGTTGCCGTTAAACCTTCCAGCGCACAGGCCAACAATGCTAGAAACGCCCGCCCACCGGCATCTGGACGAGTTGTGCCGCGATGGAAATAGGCTGGCGCACCGGCGCGCCGCAACGCTTCGTCCACTAAAGGTTGATAGCGTTCAGGAGCTCGCAGTAATATCGCCATCTGATCGAACCGCATTCCTTGCGCTGCTAAATGACGAATGCGCCGGGCAATTTCCACACACTCAAGCCCTTCGCCGGGGGCAGAAAAGTATTCCACGCTTTCATCAAAGGGCCGTTGTTCGGGAAGTTGGGAAGCGAATAGATATTGACGAACACGGGCCAAAGTGCATTCTGCGGACTCTCCGATCCGTTCTGATTTCACAGTAAAGCTGGTTTCGCACGTGTTGCGAGTTTCAACATCGGCGTGCAGCATAGTGGCCAAAAGCGCGGGGGAACGTTTGCCCACTGCTTCGATTAATTGCTGTTCCCTGGCGCGACGCAGCGGCACATCGATCATTAGAACTGGAAGACCTAAGAACCGATGCGGCTTCTGTGCGGCCGCCAACGCCAATTCCAAAACCATTGCCTGATCGGCCAGAGCTTGCTCGGCTAACTGAGATGCATAGTGCGCCAGCAGCGCAGCCAAGTCTTCTCCTGGCAAGCCGGCTTTTTGAAGGGCTGCAGCATCGACGGCATCCATGCGAAGTTCGGTAAGAGTGGAAGCCAGCGCCCGCACAAATCCAGGAGTATCGGCGACGGGTTCAAAATACCGCAAGCCACCTTGCTTGCGAACTTCATAGGTTGCGCGGGCGGCCAGTGCTTCCTGGCTTAAGCGGCTCATGGGTGCACAACCACGCTGGCTCAATTCAGCGGAAGCCAGTGCGGCGGCTAGCTGGCTGAGCGTCATTCCATGAACGCCGATTAGGCCAACTTTCGCATGGGAACGCAGGAAGTCGTCGGCGGCTCCGCGTGATGGGGCCAGCACAATTATTTCGCTTTTGCCCACCCAGGATTGCAGGAACTTTCCGGCTTCGTCGAGCTGATCCTGATTGGCGTTTGCAGCAAGCAGGCGAACCGTGGTCACGGTTTCTACATTCCGCCGGCGCGGCGGCGCTTAGGCTTACTTTCCTGTTCAGCAACATCAACCGAATCCGCTACAGGGGGCTTCTTCAATGCAGCCAGACTGTTTTTCAAGGCAGCCATAATGTCGATGACCGGGGCCATTTCCTGCGACTGCGGAGCCGCTACAACTTCCTGCCCATTCACTTTTGCGGTGATCATTTTATTCAACGTTTCGCGGAAAGTGTCAGTGTACTTTTCCGGCTCAAAAGGAGCGGCCAAGGCTTCCACAAGGTGCTTGGCCATGTCCAATTCCTTGTCCTTCAATGCGGAAAGATCGGTACGAAATTCATCAAGGGCGCGGACTTCATCCTGATAATACATGGTGTGCAGAATCATGCCGTGCCTGCCTGGCCGCAGCACCACGATGTGTTCCCGATTGTGCATGCAAATTTTTGCTAAACCCACGTGCCCGGTTTCCCGCATGGCTTTGAACAGCAGTGAATAGGCCTTTTCGCCTGCTTCGTCGGGATGCAGATAGAAGGAGGATTCAAGGTAAACGGAATCGAGTTCTTCTTCTTTAATGAACTCGACAATTTCCATTACCTTTGCAGTCTTTGGTTGAATGCGTTTGATGTCTTCGTCGTCAATAACGACGTAGCGATCTTTTTCGTATTCGAAGCCTTTCACCAATTCGCTGCGAGGAACGGGTTTATCTTCGGCGATACAAAACAGCACTTGCTTCACACGGGAGTTATCGTGTTTATGCAATTGGTTGAAGCTAACAGTTTCCGGCCGCGCGGCCGCCATCATTTTCACGGGCAAGGAAATGAGCCCGAACGTGATGTGACCTTTCCAAATGGTGGATGCCATAGTGTCTTTATTTTAACTTTACTGGACGGGAAGTTCTATGGGTTGACATTACTTAAGTATTCGCTTGACAATGTGATCTGCTTAGAAAATACTTAAGTAGGTACTTAACCATTATGCCTATCACGCACAACACATTCGTTATTGAGCGGAGCTATTCCGCAACACCAGAAAAAGTATTTGCGGCTTTCGCGGACCCGGTGAAGAAGCGGCGCTGGTTTGCAGAAGGCGAGGCCCACGATGTGGAGGTGTTCGAAATGGACTTCCGCGTTGGAGGTATTGAGAGCGCACGCTATCGTTACAAGCCAGGCACGCCAATTCAGGGGATGACGATCACGAACGTGAGTGTATATCAGGACATTGTTCCCAATCAACGCGTTGTAACAACATCCACCATGAGTCTTGGCGAAAAGCCTATGTCGGTGATGTTGGCTACTGTTGAATTGCGCCAAACGGAAAAAGGGACCGACTTGATCTTCACTCATCAGGCTGTATTTCTGGAAGCTGCAGATGGTCCTGAAATGCGTAAGCGTGGTTGGGAAAAGCTGTTCGACAAGTTAGCAAAAGAGCTGGCAGGCTGAAAATGGTGAAGCGAAAAGTGGACATTGACCTGGTCTTTCAGGCACTCGGCGATGCCACACGCAGGGCAATTGTTGAGAAGCTGAGCGAGGGGCCAATTTCGGTTTCGAAATTGGCGGTGCCGTTCAACATTACTTTGGCTGCGGTTGTGCAGCACCTGCAAATATTGGAGGCGAGTGGATTGGTGAATACGGAAAAGCTGGGCAGGGTTCGAACTTGCAGCATTGAGCCCTACGGGCTTTCAGCGGCGGAGAAATGGATTGGCGATCGTCGATCGATGTGGGAGCGGCGGTTTGATCGGTTGGGGGATTTGCTGGGTGAATCGGATGAATAAGTTGGCGTGGGTCCCTGCATTGGTAAGCAGTGATTGGCGAGAGGCGGGCGGCCCGGTGATGACTCGGGCATAGCCATATTTCATGCTTGCATTATGGAGCAACAAATCGGGACGCTGCCAATATCCTTTTTGGTCGCGGTTTTTGTTCCGAAAAATTACCCTTTGTGGGACAGTCTTTAGAACCTTCATCACGAACCGTGGCATTTTTTGAATTTTTTCCCGGACTCGCAAGGGCAAGGATCGTTGCGCCCGACCTTGGATGCGCGAGCAGGCTATCTTGGGGCGCTCTCTGGCAACACGAACTGAGTTGCACGATCATTGAACTTCCGGAGCTGCCGTGTCCCGAAGAAATTCCAGGGCTCGTTCTCCGCCTCGTAATACGCGCGCATTTCGTCGGTCCAGCATTGGCATGGCATAAGAATGAAGTCTTCTCCATTCCTGCCTCTCTCGAACTTCGGGGCATCTATTCCGATGCCGATCACCTTTATCAGATTCGGGAACTTGTTCTTGGCTGCACCGCATGCGATCTCCAAGAGCGTCCGCCGCTTTTCCCGGTAATCAGGCTGCACTCTAATGG
Organism: Bryobacterales bacterium; assembly: GCA_043745195.1. Lineage (GTDB taxonomy): Bacteria > Acidobacteriota > Terriglobia > Bryobacterales > Bryobacteraceae > JANXSF01. The sequence goes on from JAYTTF010000109.1 coordinate 4,336, forward strand.
CGTCGGGTAGCCTTAGCTGGAGAAAATGTAACCAACGTTTGGCAAGTAGGATTGAAGAAACGTAACCTGGCGATGCTGGTTCGGATGATCGGGGAAGCGTTCAACTGCGGTCAGCATTTTGTCGGCAAGATATCTGCGGATAAAACGGGGCTCTTTGACCATCTCGAAGATCGCGCTTTCACCGCGTAGAATGTTCGCGTCTCCGCCAAGCGTTCCGTTTAGGCTGTTCTCGCATGTCCGCTGAATTAATTCATCCCAAAAATATGAGATTTTATCTTCTTTCTTGGTGTTGTTGTAGAGGTCAGTCTTGATGAAATCGTGCCACTCTCCTTCGCCGATTATCAAGAAGCTGATGTGCTCTTCGCCTCTCGATCCTATGGTGTGGCGCTTGAGAGTTTCGTCATAATTTAGGAGATAGTGCCCAAGTAGGTCCTCTTCGCTAAAGCTCAGATTGATGAACTTCATAACGGCCCTCAACTTTTCATCGAGGTAGCTGGAGAAATCGCTGACTGTGTCCAATTCCGCCAGAATAATTGGCATATTATGGCTGTCGAAAATGTGGACCGGGTTTCGCCTATCAATCTCTACGTGGAACGGTTGTGTGGGACCTCCAGCGGTCTCGCAATAGGATATTGCAAGACTTCCATAGATGTTCTTACTAGATGCCTTTTCGCAGGCCTCCTTCGCCCCATTGGCCACGATGATCTTGTGAATGACCGCCTGAGGATCGATCACAAGTGGGAACGGTGTCGTCCCTTTGGCATCAATGAATATGGGGCGCCCGCTACGGATATAGCGCTCGGCTCCGTGAGCGGTCTTGATCTGTCGGTCAATTACATTTCGTTTCCAGCGGTCCCACAGAATCTGCGGATCCTTATCGGGCGTTTCAGGTAGATCGTTTTTTCGGTCGAAGAAAATGAAGACGTAGTTGCCAAAGACGGCCAGAAGATCGCACAACTCGTCGCCGTCGTTCTTGTACGGATTCGGATAACTCCACAACTTCAAGAAAGAGCGCTCGCAGAATTCGGCGAGAAGTCGCTCTGTTTCCGTCACCCCAACTGATTTTTCAATCACCAGAAATTACCTCAGACTTCTCAATTTCGGTCGGGTTCTGCACGAACGGGCGGAGGCTACTGCTCGCGTCCGCGCAAGATCGCGGCCATGACGCGAGGGCTGCGATGTCCGTGCATGACGGCGATGATCCATAGCGGCTTTTCATCGGGCGCGTAAGCAATCAGGTAATCGCGCACACGCGAAAAACGCAGTGGACGGTTGGTCAAGTCCGGTCTTCGGTGGCCGCGCTGCGGGAAAGAAACCAAATTCTGAATTGTGCGGTAAATCTCATCAACTACCCGGTGCGCGGCTTCAGGGCTGTCTTCGCCGATATAGACGGCAATCTCGTCAATGTCGATGAACGCTGCCGGGTGAAGATCGTAGCCGCTCATACGGGGCTATTTCGCCGCGCTTCAATTCTTTCATGCAGCCGGGCGAAAGCTTCCTCGCCATCCATCAGCTTTACCTTGCCACTCTTGATGTCGTCATAACGGGAATTCAGCATGTCACGCGTTCCCGCGACTTCATCCAGGTAACCGGCGACCGCGTCCCGCACCAATTCAATAGCGGCGCGGCCGCTCTCGCGGGCCATCTGCTCAAGCTTGGCTTGCACATCCGGTTCAAATTGCACTTCCATGGTTGGGTCTCCTGCTTATCTTTCAAGCCTAGCGGATATAGGGGCTTTCTGTCACGTTTTGGTGGAGGTTGCGTTTTCGTCTCGAAGCTTACCGGTTGTGGAACGTCCGTTGTCGTTCCAATATTCGCAATACTGGCAGGCCATAAACTTGAAGCTGCGACGCAATGAGACACAACCACGACGGCTACCCGTAAATCATTGATGCTTACGAGCGTGAGGGTCAGTACCTTGTTGCGGGTAAACGTCCCGCAATCGACTGCCTGAAAAGTGTCGGGGTGAGCTTTATCAAGCGAAGCAATAATCAAGGGCAGATGCTTCGTGAGGATGTCCCATTCAACTGAAGTAGAGCGCACGATAGCAATGGCGTGCCGGCAAGGTTTTGTTCGCAGGCGAGCGTTTGGCACCAAGTCAAAAATACTTCGATGTCGTTGTTCTGCGGCCGGGCACCCACTTGACAACCGAAACACCAGACCTTCACACTAGCCCCTATGGCCAAAGCAAAATCCGCTCCAAGATCAGAGATCATCCCCATCGAGCGGATCGCCGCCAGTATCTATGTCGTACGCGGGCAGAAGATCATGTTGGACGCCGATCTGGCAGTGCTGTACGGCGTCGAAACCAAGGTCCTTAATCAAGCCGTGCGCCGCAATATTGAACGGCTCCCGGAAGATTTCATGTTTCAGTTGACTCCGGATGAAGCGTCGGCTTTAAGGTCACAAATTGTGACCTTAAAAAGAGGGCGTGGAACACATCCCAAGTACGCCCCACTTGCCTTTACCGAACAAGGGGTTGCCATGCTTTCCGGTATGCTGCGTAGCAAACGTGCCGTGGAAGTCAATATCGGCATCATGCGAACCTTTGTCCGCATCCGCCAGGTTCTAGCCACCAATGAAGAGTTGGCCCGGAGAGTTGCTCAACACGACCGACAAATCGGCGTCTTGTTTGAGAACCTCCAAAAGTTACTAGCACCGGCGCCGGTCAAGAAAAAGCAAATTGGATTCATCCATCCGAAAGATTGATTCCGATCAAAGTGTTTTCTAAGGTCACAAATTGTGACCTTGGAAAGTTTATCCAGGGGCTTAGGGCTTTGTGTCACGTTTGGTCAAGATTCGGTGAAATGCGGCGGAATCCCGCCGAGGTTCGTCCGCAGCCGATGCGCAAGATTTTCATCAAGCAATACCTTCACGGAATGGGTTGTTCACGATGGGTGTGGGCAAACTCGATCAAGCGTTTGATATGGTCGATGGAAAGCGAAGGCCAGTCTTCATGGATGTCCTCAATGCTTTCGCCCATGTCGAAGCTATTCACTATCCCTTCAGGCATGATGCGTGTGCCGCGTACAATGGGCCGTCCCGAAACTTTCCCCGGAATTTGCTCGATCAGTTCGCAAGCTGTCCAATCGATGCCCGCATGAAATATCTTCGCCATGCTGGTACCTCTCCTTCATCACAGCTTCTAGCACTAGGGATATACTCGATCATGGTAGTTCAAGCCCCCTGCGGATCAGGAGAATTGGCGCTATCCAGCCGAATCGCCAGCGCTAAGTATAAAATCGGATTTAAAACGCCAGAGAACGGCGTCCTAAAAAGTAAGTCTTAGCGCTACTTGAATTGTCCGCGGAAGATTCGATTGCGAGGTGATCCGGCCAAAATTCTGGTTGACTGGGTTTACGTCAGGTCCATTAAAAATCGCATGATTGAACAGATTGAAACATTCTCCGCGAATCTGGATGTTAACGCGCTCGACGATTGCCACTGACTTGATAACAGACAGATCAATGTTATTGATCTTATCTCCACGGTAAGCAGGGAAGGCTTGTGGGAAAGTCCGGCGATTGCGGTCCAGTTGTAGGGTTGTGCTTCGTTCAAATCGAGTGATGTCAAATACGCGTGCCAGATTCCGGGCATTCCATTGAAGGTCGCCACCGTAATAAAGTACGTTGCCGAACTCGATTGGTCCGCCTGATTGCATGTTTAGGATTCCCGCCATTTGCCATCCGCCAACTAAGCGGTTGCCCCAGGATCCAACGTTACCCATAAACTTTTTGCCTTTGCCGAAAGGCAGTGCATAGTTGCTGGAGAAGACAAACCGGAAGGGGCGGTCTTCACCCGCTACCCGATACTGAAGGGCGTCGGATGCGGCGTACAAACGATTCGTCGCTTCCATGAACTTCGAAAATTGGAAGTTTGTAAGGAATTGGAACCCGTTGGTAAAGCGCTTATCCAAGCGCACCTGAAACATGTGGAAGTTGGAATAACCAAGGCTCTGTCCGCCTTCTGTAACGCCGCCATCACCGGAAAATTGCGGATACTTGCGGAGCAGAGTTTCGGTGCTGGTAGTTGCGCCATTCAATCCGGTTCCAGGAATCAGATTGCGCAAAGGATTGGGGACCAATGCTGTTAAGCGGTCAATATTTGCCTGATCCCGTGTTGGAGATGAAGATAAAAATTGCTCCGGTACATAGTTGAGTCCGCGATCAACTCCTAATCCAGTTACGTGCGACCCCATATAACCCATTTCCAGCAGCAGGTTCTTTGCCAGTTCGCGTTGAATATTAAAATTCCACCGATGCGTGATGGGCTGTTTAGGGTTTGGTGTTGCGAAAGACACGCCTTGACCCAGGAACGTATTCACGCCGCTGCTATTGCCGTTGGGCCGCAAGATGCCCGTTGGAAAGGGATTGGCAAAAGTGGTGGCAGGTGTAAGGAAGTTATCAAGCGTGGCCACCAATGCAGTAGTTTGGCTGAAGCCGGGTTGCTGAATCCCAGTGGTTCCGAAGGTGCTGTAAAACACTCCATAGCCGCCGCGAATCACGGCTTTTGTCCCAATCATATTTGGCGACCATGAAAATCCGAAACGAGGGCTGAAGGCGTTGCTTGGTGGATTGTACACCTTGCGATTGCTGCCATCGGCAAACAAAACACCACCCACTGGATTGAACTGTGCTGCTGGCAACAGGGCGATTGGGCTGGCGTTGTAATTTGCTTTTGCGGCGTCAGTGATTGACAACTTAGCGTTTGAGCTAAACCCACGCACGGTGCGATTCCAGCGTTCGATAGTTCCGAGTTCCTTCTCATATCGCAGACCGATGTTGAAAGTCAGGTTGTTTCTGACGCGATAATCGTCCTGCACAAACACGGCGTAGTATTTTGCGCTTTGTGTGCGGGTTGCGTTGACGTCAAAGCCGCCGCCAGCAGGCAATCCCAATAGGAATGAGGCGAAGTCCTGACCAATAGGTGCAGATGTAGAGTTGTCCAGTGGGCCGCGGGTCCAACTGGTGTTGAAGGTATAGGAACCTGAAGAGTTTCCATAGCTATTAGAGCTTTCGCGCTGGGTCCGGAGATCGGTTCCGAACTTAATGGTGTGCCTGGTGACGATCTTAGTTGCGGCAATAAAGATCTGGTAGGAATCGAATGGGGTAAGATCGCCACCACTGTCACCGATGGGTGTGAAGTTGGAAAAATTGATCCGCGGAATTACCAGCTTGCCGCTAGCTGCCTTCAGGGAAGCGGGCAGGCCGAGCGTGGTGAAATCGAATCCATCATGTGGCCGGGTGTTACCTTCCTCAAACCTTGTCCAATTGGCGCGTGAGTTGAGGAAGAAGGTTGGGGTGATGGTGTACACATCGTCGAAAGTGGCACCCCAGTTGACGCGTGAAAGGAGGTTGCCAGTGGCGATGTTGGAAAAACGGTTGCCGCGATTTTCCACACGATCATTGTTGCGGGCTGAGATGAAGAACTTGTGGCGATCAGAAACGTTGTAATCCAAGCGGCCCATGAAAGAGAAAAAGTCGTCCGCACGAACGGCGTTGTTGAAGTAGTTGTTTGTGCCATCGGAAGTGCCAGCGAAATTAGGGGCTGGCAGGAATTGGAAGAAGTTCTTCGAGATGGAACTGATGCGGTTGGCGGGAATGCGATTACCAGCGAAGGGTTGCCGGGCAATGCGCGCCCCTTGGGCAACGGCGGTAGCGGGATCATAAATTTGATACGAACTATTGACTGCCAGTAAGGATGAAAAATCTCCACCACGTTGTGCGTCGGTGGGTACACTGGAAAACGTGGGTTCTGCTTCGGACTGCTTGATGGCTTCATAACCGAAAAAGAAAAATAGTTTGTTCTTACCGTTGACCACTTTCGGAATCATCACTGGTCCACCAACCGTAAATCCATATTGGTTGTAGCGGGTAACCGGCTTCTTCTGGCGGGCAGCGTTGGTGAAGAATGGTGTGGCCTTCAACCGCTGGTTCTGATGGAATTCATACAGCGATCCATGCAACTGGTTGGTGCCGCCTTTCATAACCACATTCACCGTGCCGCCGCCGGTGTTACCGTAAGCAGCGTCTGGCTGGAAGGCTTCCACCTTCACTTCCTGCACAGCATCCACTGGTGGATTGTAAGCGACGCGGCGGTTCCGCGTCATATCCGGGGAGCCATCTAACAGCAATTCGTTTGACTGGCCCTGGCCGCCGCCCATGGAAAATCCCGATGGTCCGGCGTTGTCAAAGGGGCGAGTGAATCGCGGATCGGAGGTCGGGGTAACGCCATAGGAAAGTTGGGCAAGCGTCAACGCAGTGCGGCCATTCATCGGCATTACCGAAATTTGATCCTGACTGATAACCTGGCCGACGGAGGCGGTGCTGGTCTGTAACATGGCGGCGTCCGAGGTAACTGTGATGGCTTCAATTTGGCTACCAATTTGTAATGTGACATCGACGTTTAACCTTTGATTTGCACCTACAGTGATTCCTTCCTGCGAATGCTTTTTGAATCCGCTTCGTTCGGCAGTAATTGTATAAGGGCCTGGAGGCAGGAAAGGCAAGGAATATTCGCCTTCGGCACCGGTTGAAGTTTCTGAACGGGATCCAGTATTTTTTTCAACGGCCACCACTGCAACGCCTGGGACGGCAGCGCCGCTAGGATCGGTAATGCGGCCTGAAATTGTGGATCTGAATTCTTGTGAAAAGCAGGCGACGGACGCCACTATGGACAACAGGATCAGACGATGCAACATTGATCACCCCCAAATTACGGTACGAACTGCTCAAATCATATCAAAGATAATTGATCGTCCAAAGAAGATACGAACATCCCGCTACAATATTACAAATGCACATTGCCATCCTCGGCACTCGGGGAATCCCGGCCAACTACGGTGGATTTGAAACCTTCGCTGAAGAGTTGGCGCGGCGGTTGGTGGCTGATGGTCATCAAGTAACTGTTTACGGAAGGAATAAGCACGCGCAAGCTACTTACTTGGGTGTTCGTCTGGTTTACCTTCCCACTATCCGTCACAAGTATTTCGACACGATTATCCATACTGCGTTATCCACATTGCACCTGCTTTTTCACCGCGTGGATGTGGCCCTTTATTGCAATGCTGCTAACGCCATTTTCACTTTCCTGCCAAGGCTGGTTGGCATGCGGGTGGCCTTGAATGTGGATGGACTGGAGCGAAAGCGGAAGAAGTGGAACAAGCTGGCTCAGCTCTGGTATCTGCTATCGGAATGGCTAGCTACTTTCCTGCCTAACGTGACGGTTACTGACGCGGCGGCGATTGAAAAGTATTACCGCGATACTTACAATCGCATGTCAACATTCATTCCGTACGGCGCTGAAATGGGTAAGGTGCAGACTACTGAAGTGCTTCAGCAGTTAGGCTTAAAGCAGGGTGGATACTTTCTGTATGTTAGTCGAATGGAGCCGGAAAACAATGGGCTGCTGGTTCGGGAAGCATATGAACTGGTAAACACCAAGCGGCAGTTGGCACTTATCGGGGATGCACCATATGCGGACGAGTACATTCAGCAGGTGCGTGATACTCAGGATTCAAGGATCGTCATACCCGGTGCCATTTATGGGCAAGGTTATAAGGAGTTGGGTTCGCACTGCTTTGCCTACATTCATGCAACCGAAGTTGGGGGGACGCATCCGGCGTTGATTGAGGCGATGGGGCGAGGAGCGCTGGTGTTGTATCTGGACACTGACGAAAATCGCGAAGTGGCAGGGGGGGTTGGAGTGGCTTTTGAATCCTTCAATTTGGCCGAAAAGATCGAGGATGTACTGGCGATGAGTGACGAACAACTGGCTGCATTGCGGCATGCCGCTGTGGAACGTGTCCGTGAACGGTATAGCTGGGATGTAGTTACTCAACAATATGAGCAACTGTTTGAATCCATGTTGAAGCAATAGCCTAGAATATTGAGATTAGGAGAGATTTACGATGAAACCCATGTTATATGGGCAAATTGCATTGATGAAGGAATTCCTGGAGCGGTCATCAAGGGTGCTGACTGAAGAGAATTCCAACTTTGCACATAAAGAAGGGATGTTCACAGCGGCTGCGCAGATGGCCCATGCTGCCCAGACCATTGAATGGTTTATGCGCGGAGCATTTGCTTCGGATGGGTTCGGTTTGGACCATGAGCGAATAGCTGGCGAGGATCGGGCAGTAACTTCGTTGACAGCAGCGCGAGCGTGGGTGGAACGGGCATGCGCTGAGGCGGCGAAGACGATTGAAGCCCATTCGGATGCAGAGAGGAGTGCGGCATTACCGCCGTTTATGCTCGCTTACTGGGTAAAGTTCCTGCCATTCCGTACATGGAAATGTAAGTGATGCGCTTTTTTATAACTTGGGCTGTAAGTGCGCTATGGGCGGCTGGGCAATCACCCACGATTGAAGCAGACAAACTGCTGCTGCAGCCTATCTATTCTGTAATGGACAAAGCACAGGCCGGCCCTTCGAGCGATAAGCATGACTTTGTAAGTTACGCGCCGTATTGGTGGCCGGACCCGGCGAAGCCTGACGGGCTTCCTTATATACGCAAAGATGGGCACACCAATAAGGAGATGGTGGACAAGGGAGATGCCGGAAACTTTTCAGCCACAGTCCGAGCCATCCATATTTTGACGGAGGCGTTTGTCGCCACAAACGAACCGAAGTATGCGGGTAACGCCGTCCGCAGAATCAACAAATGGTTTGTGAATCCAGCAACCCGAATGAATCCGAATTTGGAATACGGGCAGGCGATTATGGGACGGACCACGGGGCGCGGCGCTGGGTTGATTTCCATGCGCGGGTTAATTGAAATCACCGCAGCGGTTAAGGATTTGAAGAAGAAAAAGGTGTGGGTTGAAGCGGATGATAAGCCCCTGCGCGAATGGTTTTCCGCATATTTGAAGTGGCTTGAATCGAGCGAAATCGGGCTAGCTGAAAAGCAGGCGAAGAACAACCATGGCTCCTGGTATGCGGCTCAGGCGATGGCTATTGAATTGTATCTGGGGCGAAAACAACAGGCGAAAAATCGAGCGCAAGCATTACGAGAACGAATCGCTTGGCAAATTGAACCCGATGGCCGGCAACCGCTGGAAACTTCCCGAGAGGATGGGTTCAGCTATAGCGTCTTCAATCTGGAAGCGTTGGCTGTTGCGGCGAATATGGCGGAGCCCTTGGGCGTGAATCTTTGGAAGTTCAAAACACCGGATGGCCGCTGCATGCGAGTTGCCTTTGAATATTTGGAACCGTTTGCAGCGGGATCGAAACCGTGGCCTTACAAGCAATTGAAAAACATTTCGCCTAATGCTTTGGCGAAGATACGCCAGATCCGTGACCGATGAGTTGACACAGCATGCTACTGTAAATCGAAAAGGAGAAACATTCATGGCCAGGATATTTTTCGCGAAGGGTGTAAGTGGTGAAATCGTCCGCAGTGTGCAATCGCAACTTGGGTTCACCGGTGGCGACCTGGATGGCGTCTACGGCGGCGATACTTTCAAGGCGGTCACAAAGTTTCAAAAAAATAATGGACTCGCCCAAACCGGCGCACTGGATGCCGATACCTGGCAGCCTTTAATGCAGCGGCCGGTTCCTGATGTGGAGCAGCGGGCATTGCAGTTGACGGGAACCTTTGAGGGTCACGGCTTCCGATTGGCGCAGGGAAACTTTGACGGTGCGGGAATTACCTGGGGCATCATCGGGTTCACGTTGCAGGGAGGAGAGCTTGGGGCGCTGATTCAGGATATGAACCAGAAGCATCCGGAGCTTGTGCGCCAGGCTTTTGGCAACAAGACGGATCAGTTGCTTGAGTTACTACAGCTGCCCTTCAAAAAGCAGCTTATATTTGCCGATAGCATCAGCCTTGGGGCCAGTAAGGAACGCTTGGCAGAGCCGTGGAGATCGGCTTTCAATACATTTGGCGGATTTCCAGAAGTGCAGGAAGCACAGCTCACAAGGTCTAACAAGAACTACTTCAAGCCTGCGTTAGCTGCGTCAAAAAAGTTGGGGTTCACTACGGAATTGGGCATTGCATTGTTGTTCGATATCCATGTACAGAACGGTGGCATTTCAGCCAGGGCCCAGGAGAAAATTGAAGCCTTTCTGGCGGAACATCCAGTGGCCAGCGAACAGGACGTTCGGATTCTGGTTGCCAATGCAGTAGCGGATTCAGCAAGGCCGCAGTTCCGGCAGGATGTGCTGGATCGCAAACTGACCATCGCCACGGGAACTGGAAAAGTGCATGGCAGCATGTTCATGTTAAGCAATTGGGGCCTTGACGAGTTTCCAGCAAATACTTAAAACTTGACGAAATAATATTATCCGGGTAATAGTATTTCATGGATCGACCAGCCACCTACGCAGCTTTTGTCGGCGAGTCTTTAATTGCTTCGGGCCCACTTGAAAAGTTGCTTCCAGTGGTGAAGGAAAAGTTCGATCACAAGGATTGTCCACTTATTTTGATCTTCAATGATGAGACGGGCAAGCAGGTTGATTTTGAACTTAGGGGAACGCTGGAAGGAGTGTTGGCTGCGGCAATTCCTGGGAAGACGGTGGCAGGTCCGGGACGTCCTAAACCCGGAGTGGTGTCGCGGGAAATCTCGCTGCTACCGCAGCATTGGGAATGGCTTGAAGAACAGCCAAGTGGAGCATCTGCGGCGATTCGGCGGTTGGTGGATGATGCCCGAAAGAAGGATCCAAGCGAACAAAAGGTCCGCTTGGCGAAGGACGCCACGGGTCGCTTTTTATCAGCAATGGCCGGCAACCGCCCCGGCTACGAAGAGGCCACGCGCGCCCTTTATGCCGGCAACATGAGCCGGTTTCAGCAACTGATTCGGCCTTGGCCCAAAGACATCCGCAGATATGCAGAGGCGATGGCTAAATGCGCTAACCCTGTTTAGCAGGACACGAATCTGATAAGCTTCCATACGTGAAACCGCTACTGATCGCGGCGCTGGCCATGGTGCCACTCGCCGCCCAAAACCCATATTTAGGTGATGCGAAAGGCATCGAATCGGGACGCGAAATCTTTCGCATTTACTGCGCCCCTTGCCATGGACTTAAAGCTGAAGGCGGCCGTGGGCCGGACTTGACGCTGGGCATCTTCAGTGCCGGCGACACAGATCAGGATTTGTACCGCGTGATCATGAATGGCGTCCAAGGATCGGAGATGCCCGATTACAGCGAGAAGCTTGGCACTGACAATGTTTGGCGAGTAATCAGCTATCTGCGATTTGCGGTAAGGAAAGCCGCTAGCATGAAGGGTTCCGCAGTAAATGGAGAAACGCTTTTCTGGGGTAAAGGGGGTTGCGGCGGTTGCCATATGGTGGGCAATCGCGGCGGCACAATGGCACCGGATCTATCGCTCGCTGGAAGGAAACGGTCCATTGAATATCTGAAAGCATCCATTGTGGATGTCAACCAGGACCTCACTCCCGGCTTCCTTACAATCCTGATTGAAACCTTGGATGGCAAGAAGATCACTGGAGTGCAGCGCGGCTTTGATACTTTCTCCGCGCAACTAGTGGACGCGAAGGGTGCCTACTATTCTTTCTACAAAGAAGAAGTGAAATCGATGAAGCGGGAAGCACGCTCGTTGATGCCGTCAACTTACGGGAAACTTTTTACCGATTCAGAAGTGGACGATTTGGTGGCTTATATGAGCACACTGCGAGATAAGAAATGAAGAATCTGATTCTATCCCTGGCCTTTACCGGCGTGGCTTTCACGCAATCCGACTGGACTTCCTACGGTGGCAATCCGCAAGGTTGGCGCTTTAGTGATTTGAAACAGATCAACACTACTAACGTGGCGCGTATGGCTCCGGAGTGGATTTTCCAGTCGGGAATTGCAGGCAAGTGGCAAGCGATGCCACTGGTATTCGATAAGCAGATGTACATTACGGGGCCAGGCAATCATGCGTTTGCCTTGGATGCTCTTACAGGCAAGCAGGTATGGCACTACTCACAACCAGTTCCGAAGGGGGTCAACGTCTGCTGCGGGCAACCCAATCGAGGCTTTGCTGTGCACGGTGACTTACTAATCAAGGTGAACATGGAAGCAACCATACTTGCCATTGATCGACGTACAGGGAAAGTGGTTTGGGAAACGGTGATCGATGATTACAAGAAGGGGTATAGCGCGACTGTGGCCCCTTTGGTTATTAAGGATAAAGTGATCATCGGCATTGCTGGAGCGGAGTTCGGCACCCGCGGTTTCATTGATGGATTCGACGTGAAGACAGGAAAGAAGCTGTGGCGCTTCTGGACCGTGGCCGGCGAGGGCGAACCCAACGGGGAAACATGGAGCGGCGATTCCTGGAAACGCGGCGGCGGGTCCAATTGGATTACCGGTACTTACGATCCTGAATTGAATTTGACTTACTGGGGCACCGGCAACCCTGGTCCCGATTTGAATGGTGACCATCGGAAGGGGGACAACTTATACACCTGCTCCATGGTGGCGCTTGATCCAGATACAGGGAAGTTAAAGTGGCACTTTCAGTTCACACCGCACGACGTTCACGATTGGGATTCCATGGGCGACCCTGTGCTGGTGGACCTCACGGTGAAAGGGCAAAAAGTGAAGTCGCTGATTCATGCGGATCGAAATGGATACTACTACGTGCTGGACCGCACCAACGGCAAGTTCCTTACGGCCAAAGCGTACACCAAAGTGACATGGGCAGACGGCATTGGGCCCGATGGACGTCCTAAGTTGATTCATGGCCAAGACCCTTCTGAGGCTGGTACGAAAGCTTGCCCCGGCATGGGTGGCGGTCACAACTGGCAGGCCACTTCTTACAGTCCGCAAACGGGACTTTACTATTTCAACACCACCGATGGTTGCCACCTGTATTACAAGACGCAGCAGGAATTTGTGGAGGGGCTTTGGTATCAAGCCTCAACGGTAGGTGCGATTCCAACGGAGCCACTTACCGGGCGGTTGATCGCCGTCGACCCTGCTACCGGTGACATTAAGTGGCAATTTGAAACAGTGAGTTCCCCATCCGCAGGAGTTCTGGCGACGGCTGGAGGGCTGGTTTTCACGGGTGAAAAAGAGGGATACTTCGAGGCGTTCGATGCACGCACGGGCAAACTTCTTTACCGGTTTCAAACTGGAGGAGTTATCAACTCGCCGCCGGTGAGTTACTCGTTGAATGGGAAGCAGTATGTGGCAGTTACAGCGGGAAGTTCGGTAATTGCGTTTGGGGTTAGGTAAAACTTCACACAATTTGATGCCAGAAGCGTCTACTTGCTGCCGATCCACAGTTACACAAATACGGATCCTTGGTACGTCAATTAATTTGAACCATTTCCTGCACTGCCGCGTAGTATAGGAATCAAGATGGACGAAGTTACAGGTCAGCCGAATTTTGAATCGCTGGAAACCATGCCGCCTGAGCGTGCTCCAGACCCGCCACCATTAGAGCCGGTTGCTAAATCTTCACGCATCGCGGAAATGGACATCATCCGTGGGCTGGCGATTCTTGGTGTCTTCCTGATCAATATGCCGCTGTTCAACGCTCCATCCGGGGCGTTTTTCAACAACAAAGCTAGCGGTTGGTGGTTGGAATGGAATCATCAAGCGGCGCTGTGGTTTATCAATGTATTCGCGCAAGGCAAATTCTATACCCTGTTCTCGTTCCTGTTTGGTATGGGGTTCGGCGTACAGATTATGCGTGCCACAGCCAAGGGATCGAAGGACTTTACCAAGGTCTATTTGCGCAGATTAGGCGTTCTGTTGTGCATTGGCTTAATCCATTTCACATGCTTTTGGTGGGGCGATGTTTTGCACGTCTACGCCACGCTGGGCTTCCTGTTGATCCTATTTCGTAAACGTTCGCAGAAGTTTGTCCTGATTTTTGCAACCTGTCTGGCTATGCTTCCGATAACCGGTTGGATTGGATATTCCACTTACTCTACGGTGAAGGACCGGTTTGCGACTGAGGCTGATCGAACCAAAGAGGCCCAAAAGAAAAAGGAAAATGAAGCGAAGCGTCCTGAGCGCCGCATGAAAATGAGAGAGGACATGCATCGCAATAAGATGATCATGTCCACTGGTTCTATTAAGGAAGTATTCGCAGAACGGTTGAAGGAAGACCGGCGTCAACTCCCTGGGGAAATTGGCTGGGGCATGGAACTTTTCACCAATTTCCTGTTTGGATTGTGGATGGCACGCAGTGGATTGATGGACCGCCCAAGCGAAAACCTGGGCTTCTTCCGTCGTGTGTTTTGGATTGGGCTGGTTGGTGGATTAGGGCTGTCGGCACTTACTCACTGGCTGGACCAGATCATGCCTGTTAACTCACCGGAATGGCAGCAGGCGGTGGTTGGACTTAGTCACGAATTCATTTCCAGACCACTGAGTGCCGCCTTCTACGGAGCCAGCATCGCGCTGCTGGCGCAATACGAATTCTGGCGAAGAGCACTTGCTCCCATGGCTGCCGTGGGTCGAATGGCACTTACTAACTATCTGACCCACACACTCATTTCCACGACGCTATTTTATAGCTATGGATTCGGATTGTATGGCAAGGTGGGACCAGCCTGGGGACTGCTGCTTTGCTTTGTGATCTACGCATTGCAGATGCCTTTCAGTGTTTGGTGGTTGAACCATTACCGCTTTGGTCCGGTTGAGTGGTTGTGGCGATCGCTGACTTATGGCAAACGGCAATCCATGGAACTGGAATCCTAACTGGGCTCTCCGGCTTGAGCCAGCGCATCGCCGGTTAGTCGAAAGACCGTCCATTCGTCCATCGGCTTAGCGCCTAGGGCTTTGTAGAAACCAATTGACGGTTCGTTCCAATCCAGCACGCTCCATTCCACGCGTCCATAGCCGCGCTCCACTGCAAGCTGCGCCAACTTTAACAACAGACTCTTTCCTATGCCCTTACCGCGAAACTCCTGTTGAACGTAAAGATCTTCCAGGAAGAATCCAGGCTTGCCCAGAAAGGTGCTGAAGTTGTGAAAGAAGAGTGCGAAGCCACGGGGCGTTCCTTCCCATTCGGCGATCAACACCTCGGCCACTGCGCGCTCGCCAAACAGCCATTTTTCCAGCATGTCCGCAGTGGCTACCATTTCGTGGGATAGCTTTTCATATTCAGCCAGATCACGGATCAATTGCAAAATCAGGGGGACATCTTCACGCTGTGCGGGGCGGATATTCAGGCTCAATGGGCAATCCCCAATTGTGATTCAACGAACAAAAAGTTATCCGCCAAATTGGTAACTGCTTTTTCAATGGGCAGGCCGCCGGAATGGCCGCCCTCTGTATCGTAGTGCAGCAACATGGGCTTGGTTTGTCCGGGAAGCGATTGCATCAGAGCTGCCATTTTTCGAGCATGCAAGGGGTCAACGCGAGTATCGGAATCACCGCTGATGAACATGGTTGCTGGATATTTTACGTCTTGCTTCACGTTATGGTACGGCGAATACTTATGGATGAATTGGAACTGATCGGACTCTTCCGACGACCCGTATTCAGGAACCCAATAGCGTGCAATTTTGAACATGTGATAACGGACCATATCAAGCAATGGAATATTACAAAGCACTGCGCCGTAGAGTTCCGGACGCTGCAAAGATACGGCACCTACCAGTAACCCGCCGTTAGAACCACCAAGAATTGCCAGCTTCTCAGGACGTGTGTATTTGTTGGCGATTAACCATTCGGCGGCAGCAATAAAATCGTCGAACACGTTTTGCTTTTTCTCTTTCATGCCGGCTTTGTGCCAAGCGTCGCCAAACTCTCCGCCGCCTCGCAGATTTGCCAGGGCATACACTCCCCCATTTTCAATCCAGTAAGCGGCAGAGGCACTGAAGTTCGGTTGCATGCTGAGGTTAAATCCTCCGTAAGCAGTCAGGAAAACGGGGTTGGTGCCGTCCAATTTCAATCCCTTCTTGTGGGCAAGAAACATGGGAATTTTAGTGCCGTCTTTGGATGGATACCAAACTTGCTTCACTTCCATATCATTGGAATTGAACGGCACGTCTAGCTGAGCCCAGAGCTTTGTTGCGCCGTCTGCCAGTTGATACTGTTGAATTTGCGAAGGTGTGGCAAACGATTGAAACTGGTAGAACGCTTCTTTGCTTCCCCAACGGCCTGTAAGTCCGCTTGTGGTGCCAATTCCTGGCAATGTTGCTTCACGCAGTATCTTGCCGGTCGGAGTGTAAATGCGGATTTTCGAAACAACATTTTCCAAGTAAGTGACGCTGATGTTCCCGCCGATCAGACGTACATTCTCAATGGGCCACTTACCCTCAGGAATCACTTCGCGCCATTTTGTACGATCCGCCTGATTGAGTTTTGCGGCAACCACTCGACCATTGGGCGCCTTCCAGTTGGTTTCAAAGAAAATCTCGTCGCCTCCAATCACTCCATTGAAGCGATTGGGCAGGTCATCCACAATTAATTTCGGTGCGCCCTTCTGCTTTGAATCGAGTAAGTAGACTTCACTATGATCTCCGGAAGCTCCTAACCAAACAGTAAGCACCAGATAACGGCCGCTGTCATCCTGAGCTATTCCAATTCCATATTGGTTGCCATACTTTTCTCCGAAAACTAACTTTGCTGTTGTTTCGCCAAAAGCCCGGTAAAAAACTCGCGGTCCCTCTTTCAGCATGGTTGAATAGTAGAATCCTTTTTGATCCTGGGGAACCGCGATGCCGAAGTAGCGGGCCCTGGGCAGATCGTCTGCAAGTTGCTTACGACTCTCCATATCGAGGAACTTGACATTCAATTCATCTTCGCCACCTTGACGAATGCCGAAGGCGATCATTTTTCCATCGTTCCGGATATTGAACATTACTGCGGATTTGCCCTTGCCTAACTTGTTCCCATCCACCAGTACTTCTTCCTTGCCATTCAATCCTTGCCGCATGCAAAGCATTGGCTGACTGGCACCCTTAGGCCGTCGCGAATAAAAATAACGGCCACCTGCTTCGTGCGGAATGCCAATAGCGTCCACCTTCATTAATTCCCCAAGGCGCTTTTCAATCCGCGCTCGACCCGGCACACCATCCAACATCGATTTGGTGTAACCCATTTGGGACTTCAACCATTCACGCGTTCGCGGAGAATCCTGGTCCTCCAGCCACCGATAATTGTCGGTGATTTTCACTCCATGAATAGTTTCAACCACAGGTTCTTTCGGTGTTTCCGGAGCAGTGTTTGCCGCCATAAGGTTGGTGAGGGGAAGCAAGGGAAGAATGAATCGCACAAGTTGCATTAACGGACCTCCTGGTTCAACTGACGGTAGTTTACCAAGGTGATTCCAGCCACCGCCACAGCTTGTTTCACTATTGGTGAAGTCAGTGCCTTTAACTCTATCATGCGGCTTTCTTTCAACCGGGTTGGAGCGGCACGCAGTTCGTCAGTTAGAAATCCTGGATGAGTCATCAGTTCGGTGATCCCTTCAGGGATGTGTTGCATTACACAAGCCAACGCTGCGGTATCTAATTGGCCAGTGACGCCGAAGCCCCAGAAATGATCGGTATGCCGAACATCGCTATGCTTTGATCGCGGCGCGAAGCTTCGAATCAACTTGCCAGTCATTCGCTGTTTGAATTCGCCAGTGACCGGTGTAGCGAAATCTATGGGGCGTCGTAACCAGGGGATACGGAAGTCCTGCGCGATTTGGCAAACAGCCCGAAACACGGGAGGGAGTAAGTGGGTGTGTTTGTGAGTATCCAGATGAGTGGGTACGATTCCGTTTGCGGTGACGCGGCTTACTTGCGCGGCTAATTCGTCATAAATCGCGATCTGGCCCGTAAGGACTTGCCACGTTAGCTCCAAGGGAGAAGCGGGGAACCATCGATCAGGATTCAGCAATGACTGCCCACCGATTAAGACCAAGTGACAACCAATATCCAGCGTCGGGGTCTGTTGCGCAAGTTGAACCGCATGGTCGAAGGCCGCGCCATTGGCCATTAAAGTTGTTGCAGTAAGAATTCCATTGCGGTGTGCTTCGACAATGCCTTCGTTCACATCCCGCGTGAAACCGAAGTCGTCGGCATTGGTCACCAGATACTTCACTAGAACAATTTCAACTGGATGGTGAGGAACTTCTTCGGATTTGCCCGGAAGTCCTTCATCAATCCATTCATTTCCCTGGCTGTACCATTGAGCGATTCAAACAACTGCGGATTCACCATCAACTGGCCCAGTGTGCCTTGGCCTGCATTGAGTTTTTCCACCGTCGAATCAACCTTCGCAAGCAGCTTGTTCAGATTCTTGATGAGTTCATCGTCTTTCAGCAACTTACCCGCTGTGCCCTTACCCTGGTTCAAATCCTCAGCCAGTTTCTTTAACTCAACAATTGTTTTTTTCGATTCATCAAACAACGTAGGATCTTTCAGAAACTTTCCGGCGGTGCCTTTGCCTTGTTGTAATTCGTCCATGATCTTATCCATTTTGACCAAGGAAGCCCGTACGTCTTTGGTGGAATTTTGAAGATCATTGTAAATGGCTTCGTCGTAAAGCAGCTTACCCATTGTGCCCTTGCCTTCGGCAACCACTTTGGTAATTTTCTGCACATCGGCTACGGCCTTTTGCACTTCAGCAACAACGCTAACCGTGCGCTGGTAAAGGGCGTCGTCCACCAGAAGTTTTCCAATGCTCCCTTTACCCGATTCCACCAAGCCGACAATTTTGTCGATGCGTACGGCAATGCCCTGCATGGATTGCAGCGTGGGATAGGCGGCATTCACCAGATCCTGAAATTCCTGAGTATCCAGGCTTTTCAGTTCTCCACCGGCAGCAATTGGAGTTGCGCTTTTCCCTTTGCGGATGTTCATGAACTTTGAACCCAACAGATTTTCCGCACCCACGGAAGCCTGCGAATCCACCGGAATGGATTTCAGCATTGGTTCGTCAATCGCCATGGTTACGCGAATAATGCGCTGTGGTGCATTCTCACCCGATAGTTCAATTTTCTTCAGTTTGCCAACTTCGATACCGTTCAGGCGAACGGGCGAACCTTCGGTCATGGCCGACGAATCGTCCATATAAGTGAACACAGTTACTTCGCTTGAAAACAGGCTCTTGTTGCCAGTCAGAAGAAACACCAGGAACCCCAGCAATGCCAGGGATACCAGCCCTGTGATTCCTACTCTAAGCTTGGCCCAACTTACTTTTTCGGCTGAAGGCATATTGATTAATCAAGCCCTTTGCATTGTGAATTTAGAAACATATGGATCGGTGGAGGCAGACAACTCGTCCTCGGAACCTTCAAATACCAAACGCCCTGCCCGCATGACGAAAAACCGGGTATGCAAATGCTGCCTTTCAGCGGGGGGAACTTCCAGCACTTTCTCAGTTTGCGGGTTATAGCGAAAAGTTGCAAGCATGTGGCCGTCCTGGAACCGGTGGCTGACGATCATAGAGGCGGTATTGCGCAACTCTCGTTCCTTGATCAGCAGAGCGATAATACGGTTTGCGGTGATTGGATCAAGTCCGGCAGTAGGCGAATCGTAGAGCACTAATCGAGGCTGAGTAACTGTTGCGCGAGCAATGCCTACGCGACGCCTCATGCCACCTGAAAGCTCACTGGGAAATTTTTGAAGAGTTTGCGGCAACCCTACGAATTGCAGCACTTCTTCAACTCTGCGGTGCACTTCATCGGCCTGCACTATACCTGACTTCTGATTCAGCAGGGGATAGGATACGTTCTCTTCAATTGTCATGGAATCAAACAAGCCTCCTTCCTGAAACAGTACGCCAGCTTGAGCGCGCATCTGGTACCATTCCTGTTCCTTCAAGTTAGTCACTTCGCGACCGAACATAAATATGCGACCCGATCCTGCACGCAACAAGCCCACTGCGAGCTTCAATAATACTGTTTTTCCAGATCCGGCTGCGCCAAAAAGAACGATAGTTTCGCCAGCAGCCAGACGGAACGATACGCGATCCACTGCAGGGGAATCGTCGCCTTCAAATTGAAGGGAGACATTTTCAAACCGCAGAATTTCTTCGTCTGCCATTGGAGTATTACGGAGTTGCGATCCAAACAAAGATTCGGGTAATGAAGATGTCAATCACGAAGATCCAGACACTGGCCACCACAACTGCCTGTGTAGTTGCGCGACCAACACCCTGCGTTCCACCTGTTGTCCGCATTCCGAAAAAGCAGCCGACTGAGGCGATAATGTAAGCGAAGATGAAGGGCTTCAGAAGGCCTTGGGCTAGATCGTTGTATTCCAAAACCTGATAAGAAGAGGTCCAATATTGCGAAGCCGTGGTGAGTCGAAGCAGCGGCACGCCAATGGTGTATCCGCCAAAAAGGCCAATGAAATCGGCCAGAACTGTAAGAATGGGTAGCATTACGCACAGTGCGATCAAACGTGGAGTTACCAGCTTTTTGATGGGATCGGTGCCCAGCGCTCGCATGGCGTCGATCTGTTCTGTGACTTTCATGGAGCCCAGTTCGCTGGCAATACCGGAAGCATTCCGGCCAGCCACGAGAAGTGCGGTGAGCACCGGCCCCAACTCCCGAACCAGAGTGAGTGCTGTGATTTTTCCCACTTCGCCGGAAGCGCCATATTGCGCCAAGGCTCGTGACATTTGCAGCGCCATGACAGCACCGCTGAAGAAGCCGATCAGAATTGTAATGGGCAGGCTGCCGACGCCAATGGTGTCCATTTGGAGCAGCACGTCCTGACCATAGAAAGGGCGGCGGAACACATTTTGCGTGGCTCTGCCGGCCAAGCCTAAATAGTCTTGAAATGATAGAATTGGCAGCTTCAGGAAGTCGAGCAAACCGAAAGATCCTTGAGACTTGATGCTAACACGGGTGCCAGGGGCGGCGGTGAGAATTTGAATCTCTGTCAACACCCTGCTGGAGGTGAGATAATGTGGCGCACATGACCTTGTCACCTGGAGACCACCTGGGGCCTTACTCTTTACTCTCGCCCATCGGCGAAGGTGGCATGGGCGAAGTGTGGAAGGCACGTGATACACGGCTGGATCGTATTGTTGCAATCAAGGTATCTAAGGACCAATTCACGGAACGCTTCGGCCGCGAAGCCCACGCTGTAGCGGCGTTGAATCATCCCAATATTTGCACGCTGCACGATGTTGGGCCGAATTACCTGGTGATGGAATTTATTGAAGGCTCAACCCTCCACGGTCCCATGCCGGTGGAGAAAGCCGCAGAGTATGCCGGACAGATTCTGGATGCTTTGGAAGCTGCTCATCGCAAGGGGATCGTCCATCGGGACCTGAAGCCGGCGAACATCTTACTAACCAGGCAAGGCATCAAGTTACTGGATTTTGGATTGGCGAAACGAACAGGACCACTTACAGAATTAGACGCCACCGAAGTTCAAGGGGTAACCAAAACAGGGCAGATCGTTGGCACGCTGCAATACATGTCTCCCGAACAGCTACAAGGTAAGCCGGCAGATCAGCGGAGCGACATCTTTGCTTTCGGGTGTGTGCTGTATGAAATGCTTTCCGGCAAGCGCGCATTTGAAGGACAGAGCAGCGCCTCCGTTATAGCAGCGATTCTGGAGCGCGAACCGGAGCCCCTGAAACTTACTCCACCGCTGAACCGCGTGGTGCAAACTTGTTTGGCCAAGGATCCTGACCGCCGCTTTCAATCAGCAATCGATCTGAAACGTGCTTTGCATTGGGCTATGGAAAATGGGGCTGAAGCAGCCGTGCTTCAGCCGCAGAAATCTTCACGCGGGTGGCAAGCTGCTGCAGCGGTGTTGCTTCTAACCACCATAGGATTTGCTGCGCTGCTGCTGATGAGGAAGCCGGCAACAACGGAACAGCCGATCAGCTTCCAACTTTTAGCGCCACCTGGCCATTCCATCGTTTCAAATACTGCGGGAATAATCCAAAATGCGGTGCGCGTCTCGCCGAATGGCCAGTATGTGGTCTTTATCGCAACGGATGGAATCGCAAATCGAACCCTTTGGGTTCGTCCTCTGAATTCACTCAGGTCTTACCAATTGCCGGATACGGATGCGGTCATGAATTTTTTCTTCTCACCAGATAGCACCGCCGTTGGATATCTTGCTAATGAAAAACTGTTGCGGATCAAAGTTACAGGTGGTCCTTCGGAGATCATCGGCACCGTTCCCATTGCATTTAGAGGGGACAAAGGGAATTGGGGGCCCAACGGAACAATACTGGTTGGCCAGAAATCTGGGCCTATTTTAAGGATTCAAGCCAGTGGCGGAAACTTTTCTCCGGTGACGACACTAGACAAGGTTAGGGGAGAATCCCAACATAACGACCCTTGCACGTTGGAAGACGGAAAGCATTTCCTCTATCGGACATTCAGCAACGTTGCTGGAAACAACGGGATCTTCCTCGGCTCGTTGGATGGCTCCCCGCCAAAACGGCTTCCCATCGACAACCTTGTTTTGGGCAACCGGGTTGAACCATCGCCGATTCTGTATGAGGGAGGATACCTTTTCTACATTCGTGGCAGAACGGCTGTTGCCCAGGAATTCAACCCGAGCCGTCTTGAACTGATCGGCCAACCATTCGCGGTGGATTCACCTCGCCAGGATCTGGCAATGTCCCTTTCCGCCAATGGGGTGTTCATAAACGATCGTTCTGGCAGAAATCAACGAGGGCTGCTAATTCAGGTAGATCGTTACGGAGCCCGCCGGGCGTCGTTTGGACCGGAAACCGGATACTATGCTCATGTGGACTTGTCTCCGGACGGCAAGCGTCTTGCAGCGGATCGTCCATCTGAACAAACCGAAGGTACTGATCTCTGGACTATCGATGTTGCCACAAAAGTGGCTACCCGTTTGACTTTCGATGCGGATAGTGCGGCAGCAGTATATTCGCCCGACGGTAAATCAATGATTTATTCAAAAGGCAAAACCATTGCATCCGTACCGTCCAGCGGAGGCAAATCAGAATTGTTGGCCGATGTAGTTTCGCACCACAAGCATATATCTCCGGATGGGCAGTTCCTCGCTTTTGAAAAAAACAGCGGGAATGGCGGACCCCCTTGGCTATTGTCCTTGGATTCAAAGCACAACCTGGCACCGTTTCTACCGGATGAGCCCGCGTTTGTCAATCCGCAATTTTCCCCCGATGGCCGATGGATCGCTTATGAATCGCTGGGGCTGGACAGTAATATATTTGTTCAGAGTTTTCCTGCGGGCAAGGGGAAGTGGCAGATTTCCCAGCATGGAGGCGTGATTCCTAAGTGGCGCGGCGACGGGCGTGAACTTTACTATCTGGCACAGGGAGCCAACCCCAAAATGATGGCTGTAGGAGTAACCGTAGCAAATGATGCGATTCAACTAAGTGCTCCGAAGGTTCTATTTGAAGCGAAATTCTTCAGCGCTTTGTCCACAAGGCGATTCGCCGTTTCCAAGGATGGGCAGTCTTTTTACTACAGTACGCCGGTAGAAGAGACACAGACAGAGGTTACTCCTATTAATGTTTACTTGAACTGGAAGCCCGGGCAAGGCAAATAAACGATGGGGAATCTGGCTCGCTCGCGGCGGGCAAGGTCGGCAGAAGTGGCATCCACAAGAATCGACGGTCTGGTTGCAGAAAAGAAATCCACTTCTTATTTGTCCGCTTGGGGCAGAGCGAATGCAACGTAAATCCCACCAGATTCAGCCCCACGAGCTTTACCCCCACCAGCAGCGATCACAACATACTGCCGTCCGTTCACCTCATAGGTAGCAGGGGTGGCGCTGCCGGAAAATGGCAGCGTTGTTTCCCACAGAAGCTTGCCGGTGAGCTTGTCAAACGCGCGGAACTTCTTATCGAAACTCGTTGCGCCGATGAACAACAATCCACCCGCAGTTACGATAGGACCGCCGTAATTCTCGGTCCCGGTATTCTTCATTCCTTTTGCTGCTAACTCTGGATACTCGCCAAAGGGAATTTTCCAGGCATATTCGCCGGTGTTCAAATTGATAGCGTTCAGCGTACCCCAAGGTGGCGCAATCGCCGGGTATCCATCGGGATCTAAAAACTTGTTGTAGCCTGTGAAGCGGTACTTCAAATCGATGGGCGAAGGAGCTCCGCTTACCAGTTCCTTGTCTTGCCCACTCATAACGTACTCCAACAGCACTTTCAGCGAAGTTGCTGGAAGCTTCGGAAATCCGGGCATCCGGCCCACTCCTTGCTGAATCAATGCCGTCACGTCGGCAACCTTCGCTCGGCTACCAAGATCTTTCAGTGAGGGAACTTGCGGTGGGGCACCGGTCATGTCGTCGCGATGGCAAACGGCGCATTGCGCCAAATAAACTTGGCGTCCCGATGCTTCCGGTTTGGCTGCAGTCAATGCGGAACGCCATGCCATTTCATTTGAATTCACAAACAATAGGCCGCTTTCCGAATCGAAGGCGGAGCCTCCCCATTCCGCAGCACCATCAAAACCTGGAAACACAATCGTTTCCTGATCAACGGCCAGGGGGATAAACTGCCCCTCACTACGAAATTTGCGAAACTGTTCCAGCGCCCATGCATGCGCTTCCGGAGTCCGGTTGGTCAGCATATCCTCCGTCAACCTCTGGCGCGCATAGGGGGCAGGCTTCGTGGGAAGCGGCTGGGTTTCCGCCGCTACTTCTCCTGGAACCGGACTGGCCGGATACTTGCGATACTCAATCGGAAACAATGGCTTTCCATTTTCCCTATTAAACAAATAGACGAACCCCTGCTTACTGGTTTGAGCAACAGCATCCACCATTTTTCCATTCTGCTTAACGGTGACCAACGTTGGAGGCGATGGAAAGTCCCGATCCCAAATATCGTGCTTGATAGCCTGAAAATGCCAAATTCGTTCACCAGTGGCCGCGTTCAGTGCGATCATGCAGTTGGCGAATAGATTGTCTCCCGTTCGATTTGCACCATAGAAATCAGCCGCTGCTGATCCGGTAGGTACGAACACAATCCCACGTTTGTCATCCACCACCATGCCTGGCCAATTGTTGGCGGCACCACTATAAGTCCAGGCTTCCTTGGGCCATGTATCATACCCAAATTCCCCAGGATGCGGCAGTGTGTGGAAGGACCATCGAAGCTTGCCAGTTACAACATCGTAGGCACGAATATCACCGGGTGATGCCGGAAGCCCTTCGCTAACCCGCCCTCCCACAATCAGCAAATCTTTATAGATCACCCCAGGAGTAGTCAATGCCACCGATTGCAATTTTGGATCCCGTCCAAGATCTTCATGTAGATCAATATGACCATCTTTGCCAAACGTTGGAATTGGAATTCCAGTGCGTGCGTCGAGTGCGTACACGTGATTACGAACGGATGCAAAAATCCGCTTATCATTGCCCCGAGCCCAGTAAGTCAGACCCCGATTGGGTCCCCTGCTCTCAATCCCTGAATCAAACTTCCAAAGCAACTTTCCAGTGGCCGCATTCAGCGCAATGGCCTTGTGTTTCGGTGTATTCCCATATAAGACGCCGTCAACAATAATTGGATTCGTTTGCAGGCCCCCAGGGCCGTCCGCCGTATCGTAAGACCAGGCAACTTGTAGCTTGCTTACATTCGACCGGTTGATCTGCTTCAAGTTGGAAAAGCGCCTACCCTCGGGGCCCCCGTAAACTGGCCACTCTTCAGCGGCGTGCAGAAAGGTTAGGGAGAGTACGGCGATGAGAATGGGCAGCATCATACTGTTCCAAGCTCAGAAACAACTCCAGTGCTGGACCCAAACGCACCAGCTTCCACGCCCATTCGCTGCAGCATGGTCACATATAGGTTGGATAAGGGTAGGTTGTTATCGCGCCTGAACGCTATATGTTGGCCGTGCTTGAAGCCGCCGCCTGCAAGCAGAATGGGCAGGTTTGAATTGTCGTGAATGTTTGCGTCACCCATGTTGCTGCCGTATAACACCATTGTGCTATCAAGCAATCGATGACCACGCTCATTCTTACCAGCCAGACCATCCAGCAGTTTGGAAAGTACGCGCATCTGCAGACGGTCGGCCTCTTCCAGTTGTTCCACTTTCTCCACTGCCTGCCCATGGTGGCTCAAGCCGTGATAACTTTCCGTGGTGTTGCGCTGGCCGTCCAACCTGAAGACGGGAGTTAAGAACGCATCTACCATCAACGTGACAATGCGGGTGGAGTCGGACTCAAATGCAAGTTGCGCCATCGCTAGCATTAACTCAATTTTCTCGAAGAACAACTTCTTATCCTGAATTTCTTCCGGAGCTGGCTGAGTGGCTTGAGGCTTCGGACGCACTTCCCATTCCCGCGCGGTTTGCAGACGATCTTCCACTTCGCGGATAGAAGTGAAGTATTGATCCAGCCGAGCCTTATCGTTTCCATTCAGCCCGCGGCTGAAGCTCTTCGTCTCATCCAGCAAGGTATCCAGGATGCTGCCGCGTTCTTCCAGGCGATGGAGTTGTTTTTCGACGGCTGCTGAATCGTCCTGCAAGAACATTTTTTGGAACAATGCCCGGGCGCTGTCTTCTGCGGGCAAAAGCACTCCATCGCGTGTCCAGGAAAGACTGCGGTTTGCCTTGTCAATATTCACACCAAGATTCAGATTGGGAAAGCGGGTGACGGGACCAAGTTTTTCCGCTGCGAATTGATCGAGCGAGATACTGTTTCGAAACCCACTCTTGAACGCGCCTCTAGCCGAAGTGAGAAAGCAGTTGTCCGCACTGTGTCCACCAGTAACCCCAGGATGCGATAGGCCGCTGAACACGGTGAAATCGTCACGATAGCCGCCGAGTGCGGAAAGGTATGGCGACAGTTCGTAACCTCGTCCCACGGACGAAGGGAAAAAAGACTTTGGCAGCACGCCGATGTTGTTGACAACCACCAGCATTCGCATCGGCGGCTTTGCATCGGCGCCGCGCGAGACCCACGGAGCCATGCATTCGAGGATCGGCAATTTGAGGGCGACACCCATACTTTGAAGGAAGCGGCGTCGCGGAACGGTTTTCGAAATGTGTGGAGTGGCCATTGCTTTATTTAGAATCGTTTGGACCAAGAAAAATTTTGCTTTGAACCAGCCTGTGGAGTAAATCGCGAACCCCATAACCATTTGTCCCGCAGGCGTCAAGTATGGATTCGATCTCCGGCCGATCTCCAAAGCGCACCGGCGTACCGGTGGAGTAAACAGTAAATTGTTGCAGCAAATTGCGGGCGAGTCCGCGCTTATCGCTAGAAAGCAGCGCCTTGAGTTCGCGAATATTCTGGAAGGTTCGTCCATCCAAGAGTTTGCCGCTGGAATCGACCGGTCCTGCGATCGTATAGTTGAAGTCGTGGCCGGACGGATCGATGCCCGTAATGTGCTCGCCCTCGGTAGTGCCGCGATACCGCGTGCGCGCTGCGCCCAAGACATCAAAGTCTTCCAGCGCAAGGCCGACAGGATCGAACTTTGCGTGACAGCCCGCGCAGGATTCCGATTTTGTGTGTAGCGCAAGTAATTCGCGGATGTTTTTTGCCCCACGAATATCCGGCTCAACAGCAGGCACTCCCGGTGGCGGCGGAGCCGGCGGTTGGCCCAGAAGCCGATCCATGATCCAAGCGCCGCGCAGCACTGGCGAAGTGGTTGTGCCGTTAGCCGTAACCTTCAAAATAGCGCCCTGCGTCAGCAGCCCCCCGTAGGGACTTCCCTTCCCAAGAGCAACCTTGCGCACCGCAGAACCCGTTATGGGTTCAAGCCCATAATGTTTGGTCAGGCGATCATTAGCATATACGAAATCGGCTGTGATGATAGAGGAAACCGGCAGGTTTTCACGGACCATAGCCGTGAAGAATGCGCGGGTTTCCGTGGCCATCGATTCGATAAGATAATCATCCAAGCGATATTCAGGGTACAGACGGATATCCGGATCATCCCGCCGGATATGGCGCAGGCTCAGCCAGTAGTCAGTGAATGTGGTGACGAAGCGGTCGAACCCCGCACTGGCAATGAGTCGATCGGTTTCGCTGCGCAACACCTTCGACTCTCGTAGCCGCTTGGTGCGAGCGAATTCCAGCAGGCTAGCATCGGGGCGGGTATTGGCAAGGAAATGAGAAAGCCGTGAGGCAATGGCAAAGTGATCGTCAGCATGCAAGGGCTCCTGCAGGTATAAAAAATTTCCGGAACAAAGGAAGGCCTTGTAGCCTGCCAACATTGCGTCTGCGAAAGTTTCCTTCTTGTCCAGCCGGGCGAAAATGAGCTGCTCGAACTTGGCCATAGCTTCTTGTGGTACTGGGTTCCGTGAGGCGAGATTCACAAAGCGGCGTAGCAACCGGCTTGCCTGTTCGCGTGGATGGTCCGTTTCGGCATTCACTCCCAAATCATCAAAGAGAACGCGATGCGAAAGCGGCGGCCACATTGGGGGAGCAAGCGGGCCTTGGATTTCAAGCCACTGGAATGCAACGCCAGGCGCGCCTCCTTCAGGTAGCGGTGGAAAACGGTAGCTGCCTGTGATGTTGTTCACGTCCGGTTGAGGCGTAGGCAGTCCAAGCAAACCGTATTCAATGGTTTGCCCTTCTCTTAACAGAACGGTGGTTTCGTAGGTTTTGATTCCTGGCTGAACGTCAATGATGCCGCCAGTGTTGCGGATATCCTCGGCGGTATCTTGATTGGAGGGCTTACGGGAACGGAACGTCATCGGCTGGGGCCGAACGGCAGGCTTGAGCGACAAGCCAGGCTGTTGCAACACTGCCTGCGCTGAAAAACGAACACGATATTGACCGGGGAATTTTGCAGCGAAGGCTTGTGGATAGGCGCTGTAAGGCCACCCGGCAGATCGCGAAAGTACCATTTCCACAGTAGGATCGTGCTCACCACTCTTGCGTAGGGCATTGAACGTCTCGTTGCTGATGTTGAAGAATTTGGAGTCCTTGGCAAAGAACATCGACTCTCGACCGCCAGTCATCGAGGGCGATGAAAACAACTTTGTACCAACCGCTCGGTAGCTGGTGATTGGCGGAGGTTCGGAGCTTGTAACCATGGCTTGGCGAAGTGCGGATTCAACTGCGTCCAGATATGCAGTAAGCTGCACACGGGACATATCAAGCCGTTCGGAGGTCTTATTAACGTGATACTCTTCCCGATCCTCGGGAAGCATGTCGCGGATATCGAGATGCGGAAGTTGCAACACGTCACGTAGGTTTTGCTCAAACTCCTCGCGGTTCAGCCGACGCATTGGCCCACGACCGTGCGCGGCAATGTCTAATTGCTCTGCGCTCTGAATCGCATTCGCAAGTTGTTTCAGTGGATCCACGCGCCGTGCCTGCGAAAGGATGGCGGGTTTGGGTGGCATCTCACCCTTTTCCACACGATCATGAATGCGAATCCAACGACTGCGAATGCCGCTGTCCTTCAGATCAAATGGAAGCGCAGTTAGATCGAGTCCGGCTTTGGCCAATGTCTTTGAATGGCACACCAAGCAGGATTGATCAATGAGTAACTTGAATTTAGGCGGGACTTCCCCCAGTAACGCCAATGCGCATGGGGTGACCAGCAGCAATAGGAATTTCCAAAGGTTGCTCAAAGCAACTTGATTATATCGCAGAGATGGGACCCGGTCTTTTCCAGTGTGCAGGTAGTGCTCAAACGGAAATCTGAGCGGTTGCGGGAAGAATCGCAACCGCTCAAACCTCGAAAGCCCCAATATCGGGAGTTGTAACCGATAGCAGAGGCACTAAAATCACCAATGCAAAGATGACCATCACTGGCGTCCACAGCGTCTGCCGGGTCACTGCGGAAGCAGGAAGGGTACGTCGGAGAAGGGGCGACAGCGTTGGAGCATCGATGAAACAGAACTGACCTAACTTGTTGCGCGTCCGTGAACGCTCAGTTCATGGTGCGAAGGGACTATGATGGGAATCTATGTTTGGTCATCTTCACAAACCTCTTCTGCTTGCTACATTCCTCACCGTGGGAATGTTTGGACAGGGCCGAGGCATCCCCGATATCACGCCACAGCAAACTGCGGCGCTAGCGCAGCTGACAGCCGATTGTGCACTTCAGGTGCAGACAGTCAACACTGCTCGAAGTGCTCTAACCGCAGTATCATTGGCTCAGTCTGGTAATCGTACGGCGATCCAGGCTGGCGCAGACGATTTGGGGGCTGCCGAGTTGGCACTGGCAAACGCCAGATCCAAGGCCTTTGCAACACTGCAAAGCTCCTCCTCAAAATTAGCAGCGAATCAAATTGCTGCGCTTGCTATGCAGTCCAGCCGTGGCGGAGTTGTGGGCGGAACCAGTCGCGGCACTGTCCCAAATATCAAGCAACCGCAGACTACTGCGCTAACTCAAATGACATCTGAATTGATGCCGCTAACCCGTGCCCTGAACACTGCCCGAGCGGCGCTCGTAACCGCCACCTTTGCAGAGACCCGAAACGATGAGGCGATCCGGTTGAAGGTGGAAGCTGTGACGAAGGCTGAGTTGAAGATGGCCAATGCGCGTGCTTCGGCTTTTGCAAAAATCCAAGCTTCGGCGCACAAACTAGCCCCCAATCAGGTGGAGGCATTTATAGCCATGGGTGGAACTTTCGCTGGGACAAGCTTCACACAACCAGATCCTTTGAACTTTTCCGAACACGAAGGGTATGTCTCCATCTTCGATGGCGTCAGTCTAAAAGGATGGGACGGCAATCCTAAGTTTTGGCGCGTGGAAGCGGGGGCCATTGTTGGAGAATCCACTCCACAGAACCCCAGCGGGAACAGTTACCTTGTGTATCGAAACCTTACCGCCAAGGACTTTACTTTGAAGTTTGAAATTAAGGTGGAAGGAACAGGCGGCAGCGGATTTCAGTACCGCAGCAAAACCGGATTGCCGTGGCTGGCGAACATCGCCGATAACGTTACAGCCAATGTTGGGCCGGTAAATCTGAATTGGATGATGACTGGCCCGCAAGCCGACTTCTGGCCAAGTTCGCGCGATTGGACTGGTCAGTTTTATTCCGAAAACACACCGATGCGCATTCTGGCATGGCGCGGCCAAGTGGTGGAAGGTTCGGGCATGAGCAGCAAAAAGCTGATGGGCAATATTGGGGACCGGCAGGCGCTGAATAGTTTCGTGAAGATGAACGACTGGAACGAGTACACCGTGATCGCGCGCGGCGGCACATTTATCCACGTCGTGAATGGCCAGTTGATGGCGGTGATGGTGGATGATGATCCGAACTCGTCGAATAATCAGCCGGGCTTGTTCGGGATTGAGATTGAGGCCACCACTAAGGTTTCAGTGCGCAATATCTGGGTTAAAAAACTGAACTGATCTCGCGTATAGTAGATAGTCTACCGGTAGAGTGCTAAACTATCAGAATGCTTGGCCCAGCCAAACAAGCCGACCTGCTGCAGGGAACCCTGAACATGCTTATCCTTCAGGTGCTTTCCCGGGCAAAGGCCAATGGTTACGAAATCGCCAAGGCGATTGAGCAGCGTTCCGAAGAAGCATTGCAAGTGGACCACGGCTCACTGTATCCTGCACTTCGTCGGCTGGAGGCCTATGGCTGGATCAAGGCGAAATGGGAAATTTCTCCCAGCAATCGTAAGGCTCGTTATTATGAACTCACAGCGGCGGGACGCAAGCAGATCGGAGTGGAGCGTTCGCGCTGGCATGCTTCTGTTTTGGCAGTTACTCGCATTATGGGGCCAGCGTAGGCGTGTGGAATCCATTCAGAAAGGACCCAATTGACGCGGAATTGCGGTTCCATGCTGAACAGTTGAAGCAGGAACGGATGGAAGCGGGAGATACTGCTGAGCAGGCGACGCAATACGCTCGGCGCAAGTTGGGGAGCACGCTTCGCATTGAAGAAACAGTTCGGGAGATGAGTCTGATGGGCAGCCTGGAGACAATAGGACGCCATTTGCGCTTCGCGCTTCGATCTTACCGGCAACACGGTGCGGCCTACATACTAGCGACAGCGATCCTAGCATTGGGAATCAGCCTCAGCGTGACAACGTTCTCCTTAGTACAGGCGGTGGTGTTGAGCCCGTTGCCGTTCCCAAATCAGCAAAACGTCCACATGATTTGGAAGACCGACGCATTGAACAATGCAAATCTTGTTGGTGAATTGGCTTACCCTGAATTGCGTGACTTGCAAACCGGAATTAAGGATGCAGCCTTCATTGCGCTAATTCCTGCGGCGCTATACGGCAACGGTCGTGTGTTGCAAACCGGAGAAGCGGAGCCAGTTCAAATTGAAAGCTGTCCTGTAACTTCCGATTTTTTCAAAGTGTTAGGAGTAACTCCGGTGTTAGGTCGTGATTTTACAGCGGCGGATGAAGAACTGGGCAGCGCCCCAGTTGTGATGCTTTCCAATAGTGTGTGGCGCGATCATTTCGGGTCAGATGCGGGAGTGGTTGGGCGTCAGATCCGCTTGAATGGAATTGGCCACGCTGTTGCGGGAGTAATGGCAGCGGAAGTGGATTTTCCGCACGGCGCGAAGCTGTTTGTGCCAATCCGCAAAGACGCACGGCGGGGCATGACCTATATGCAGGCGATTGTTCGCACGCGTCCGGGAGCATCGATTGAAAACCTGCGTGCAGCGGTGGAGAGAACTTTCCAGTTACAGGCGGCTGATTATCCAGAGGAATACCCGAAGTCGCAGCGAGCTGTGGTTACAAACATTGCGGAGTATTTAACGGGATCTTCAAAACAGCAGTTACTCCTTTCTTTGGCAGCGTCCTTGTTACTGCTATTTTCGGCATGCGTGAGCGCTGGTAACTTGTTTCTATCCCGAGCCATGGTGCGCCGGCGCGAAGTGGTCACCAGAACTTCGCTTGGTGCTTCAACCTTTCAACTGCTGACTCAATTCATGGTTGAAGGATTTCTGGCCGCAGCCATCGCCACCATTCTTGGAAGTGCATTGGCCATGGGAATCCTGCGCCTGCTGATCCGGCTGGCTCCCGCGGATATTCCCCGAATTGAAACTGCTTCAGTGAGTATGAGTGCACTTGCTTTTGCCACTGGGGTTGCACTTTTGGCTGCGGTAGCTTGTACGACAGGACCTGCATTGCTGTTGAGCAATTCCAACCTGGAAGGAGTGATTCGTGAGGCAGGAACTCGATGGTCTGGTTCCAGATCGGGTAGCCGTTTGCAAAAGATCTTTGTCTTTTCGCAAGCTGCACTCACAGTGGCGATTCTCTCCGTGGGCTTGTTGTTGTTCCTCAGCTATAGAGCGATGCTTCGAACAGACACAGGGTTTGGAAATCGGCATACTTTGACAATCAATTTAGCGTTGCGCGGGCCAAAAGTGGACCCTACCGTGCGTCGTCGATTCTATACGGAAATTTTGGATCGGTTGCGGACTTCGCCGGAAGTGATCAGCGCTGCGGCGGTGCTGCTGCGTCCGCTGGAGGGTTCCATTGGGTGGGATACAAGTTATTCCTTTGAATTTGAGGCTGGCCAGCGGGACCCGAAACAGTTGCCTAAAGCAAATTTCGAGGTGGTCACTCCTGATTACTTCGCGACGGTTGGCACGGCGCTAGTTGAGGGCCGCGATTTTGATGAGCATGATGCCGAGGAATCGCCGAGAGTTGTGATCATCAGCCAGTCTTTGGCAAAGCGGATTCGCGCCGCTGGCCACCAAGCGTTGGGACATAGAGTGAGTGTGTTTGGTGTGATGCGCAAAGTGGTTGGAGTTGCTGCGAATGCCCGTTACCGCCGCGTGGTTCAAACTGGGGACGACATTTATGTTCCTTTCCGGCAAGCGAACCCACCTACTAATTACCTGGTGATTCGCGGGCGTGTAGCTTCGGCTGAGTTATTGTTACTGGTGCGGAGAACCTTAAGGGAAATCGATCCAGGCCAGGCAATCGCGAGTGCTGCTACTTTGGAAGAACTAATCTCGCGAGATACAGCTCGCAATCGATTCAATCTGGTTGTGATGATGCTATTCGCTGGAGGCGGGCTGCTGCTTGCGGGGGCGGGCATCCATAGCGTGGTGGGGGAATCGGTTGCAGTTCGAGCCAAGGAAATTGCAGTGAAAACAGCGCTGGGTGCTGGAAGGGGATTGCTTGTACGGGAGGCGATTTGGAAGGTGCTGCTGTTTGTGGCCCTTGGTGAATTGGCTGGAGTGGCGATAGCTTTGCTGATGGGGCGAGCAGCCGCAGATTTATTGTATTTGGTCTCTCCTAGTGATCCAGTTTTGTTATCCGCTATCTTCGTATTTGTTCTTGTAACTGCGGGAATAGCCTCAATTGTTCCGGCATGGTTGGCTACGGGAAAGGATCCGATAAGTTCGCTACAAGCAGATTGACTCGAAGGCAGTAACATTAAGTATCGAGGTTATTTGAATTTGAATTTGACTATCCGTTTTTGTTTGGCAGTTGTGGCCAGTGCGTTGTGCTTTGCTGCTCAATCTGCCTCCAGCGAAGAGATGGCACGTTGGACCAAGCGTGCCCAAAATGTGACTATCGTGCGTGACGATTGGGGCATTGCGCACATCTATGCCAAAACAGATGCCGATGTTGTATTTGGGATGATTTATGCGCAGGCTGAAGATGATTTCAACCGCATTGAGATGAACTACCTCACGTCCATGGGCCGAGTGGCAGAGGCGGAGGGCGAGTCAAAAATCTATCAGGATTTGCGCATGAAGATGTTCATTCAACCGGAACAGTTGAAGACCTTGTACGCATCGAGCCCTGCTTGGCTGCGCGATTTGATGGACGCCTGGGCCGACGGGTTAAATTACTATTTATCCAAACCTGCTGGAACAAAGCCGCGAGTGATCCAACGGTTTGAGCCTTGGATGGCACTCAGTTTCACTGAAGGCAGCATTGGTGGGGACATTGAGCGAATCAATCTTCCGCAATTGGAAGAGTTCTACGGAAAACGTCCAGCGATGCAAGCAAAGGTTGTTGATGGCGAACTGCTGAGGGAACCTTCCGGTTCCAACGGAATCGCCATTGCACCAGCAAACACGATAGGACGGCACGCTCTTTTATTGATCAACCCCCATACTTCATTCTTCTTCCGATCGGAACTTCAA
The DNA here is from genome assembly GCA_043745195.1 of Bryobacterales bacterium. Lineage (GTDB taxonomy): Bacteria > Acidobacteriota > Terriglobia > Bryobacterales > Bryobacteraceae > JANXSF01. Next base: position 39,189 of record JAYTTF010000109.1, read on the forward strand.
ATGGTAAGTGAAGAGGGTCTGAATGCATACGGCGCAGTTACTTGGGGACAGTTCTTCATATATCAAGGCTTCAATCAACGTGCCGGATGGATGCATACTTCGAGTGGCGTTGATGTGGTTGACGAATATTTGGAGACTATCACAAAGCGTGGCGACGGCTATGTTTACCTTCACGGCAAGAAGGAGCGATCGGTGATAGCCACTGAAATCACAGTGCCTTATAAGAGCGGGCAAAAGCTTTCAGAGAAGAAGTTTACGGTTTACCGCACGCACCACGGACCGGTAATTCGTCAGCAAAAAGGCAAGTGGGTGAGCATTCAACTAATGAATGAACCAGTGCGGGCGTTGATGCAATCTTATTCGCGCACGAAGGCAACAAACTATAAGGATTACCGGAAAACAATGGAACTGAAGGCGAACTCATCGAACAATACTATTTACGCCGATGCCGATGGGTCCATTGCCTATTTCCATGGCAACTACATTCCTAAGCGTGCAACAAAGTTTGATTGGACCAAGCCGGTGGATGGGAGTGATCCGGCGACCGATTGGAAGGGTTTGCATTCCATCAACGAGACTCCAACCTTGTTCAACCCTGCAAGCGGCTGGCTTTACAACACCAATAATTGGCCATGGTCAGCCGCAGGCAAGAGCAGTCCGAAGCAGGAAACATTTCCACGATACGTGGAAAGCGGGCGCGAATCGGCCCGCGGCCTGCATGCCATCAGAGTGCTGGAAAATCGCAAAGACTTCACGCTTGAGTCGCTTCTGAAAGCTGCTTATGATAGCTATTTGCCATGGTTTGAGAAAACGATTCCGGCATTGATTCAGGCATGGGAGCAGGCTCCAGCGGATCAAGCGAACAAGGCGGAGCTGGCGGAGCAAATTGGCATATTGCGCACTTGGGACTTGCGATGGTCTGTGGATTCTGTGGCCACTTCTCTTGCAGTGTTTTGGGGAGAGGAGGTGCAGCGAAAGTTTCGCGATGAGATCCGACAGTCCGGACTATCAGCGGAGGAGTATGTTTCAAATTTGGCCGGGCAAGCCAAACTTCAGGCATTAGCATCGGCTTCGGAGCGTCTGGCAAAAGACTTCGGGACTTGGAAGACGGCTTGGGGTGAAATCAATCGATTCCAAAGATTGACGGGGGACATTGTGCAACCCTTCAACGACGCAGGGCCGAGCATTCCGGTGGCGTTTACGTCTGCCAATTGGGGCTCGTTGGCCTCGTTCGGCGCACGCCCTTATACAGGAACCAAAAAATGGTACGGGACCAGCGGAAACAGTTTTGTGGCGGTTGTGGAGTTCGGAGAGCGAGTAAGAGCATTGGCGGTGACTGCTGGTGGCGAGAGTGGTTCGCCAGCGTCGAACCACTTCAATGATCAGGGGCAACGATACGCGAAGGGCGATTTGCGCGAAGTCTACTTTTACCGAACACAACTGGCAGGGCATACAGAACGCGAGTATCATCCGGGTGAGTAACTGGTTCTTTTGTTAGAACTCGCGCAAAACGGAGCCAGCGGCATGCAGCTTTGGCGTTTCTGGTATGTTGGTGGCCCCGCCGCTGGACCCTTTGCGCTTTACTGAATCAGCCCGTAATTAGCAGCATAGCGCGCTTGCTTTGCAATGGGAGTCTGTCCAGCATGGCCGCCGCCGTTGGCACCAAGCCCCGACAAAGAATCGACAAATGGGGCGATGAAGGAAATGTCTCCAGTGCCGCGTAGCATTGGATCGAGTGCTTCCATTTCCAGAGCACCCAGTGTTCGGTTGGCCTCATTCAAAACATCCAGAAGTGCAATGTTTCCAGGTGTTGGAGCCATTGGTGGATAGGGATTATTGAAGGTTAACTTAGCAGCCGTTTTCAGAAGATTTTTTTGCAAAACGGAATGCATTTTATCTTTCACTCCGGCAAGCTGTTCCGGCGTAAGGGCACGAATATCGCCGATGGCCTGGGCTTCTGCTGGAACAATGTTTGGCTTTCCGGTAACTGAACCTTGCCCCCCGAAATCCACTTTGATGCTAGCCCGCCCAGAACTATTCTAACGTTGTAAGTCAGGTTGAGTTCGCGCAGTTGTTCATGAATTAAATCGTGCAATTGCCGTTTCTATGCTTTGTTAGTTCTCAAGCTGAGATTAGTGGAGATTGGCTTCGTGTTGCAACTTATCACAATAAAAACCCGCCGATGATGCCAAACTTTTAAATGGCGCAGCGGCGGGTTTCACTCTTCGGCCATACAAAATCTTACAGGTGGCTGTTGATCAACTTCGCAATTTCCTCTTTCGGCACAGCGCCAACCAATTGGCCAGCCACTTTGCCTCCTTTGAAAAGCAGCAATGCCGGGATGCCACGAATGTTGTAGCGCTGGGCGATGCCCATTTCCTGATCGACATTCAACTTGCCGATCTTTGCTTTGCCGGCGAAATCATCCGCCACCGCATCAATCGTGGGGCCAAGCATGCGGCAAGGACCGCACCATTCTGCCCAGAAATCCACTAATACCGGGGTCTCCGCGTTTAGCACGTCCGCGTCGAACGCCGCTTCGGTAAAGGTCTTTGTATTTGTACCAGCCATAAAATCTCCGATTCCGTCTTCTGTCACTTCAGATGCTGCAAGGTGCCTCAACGATTCACTGGCTCAGCAATTGCCGGTAAAGTGTTGCATATTCAGAGGCCGACACGTTCCAAGAGAAATCCTTCTTCATCCCCCGGCGCATTCTTTCCTGCCAAATAAGCGGATCCGCCCATTCCTTAAGCCCCCGGCCAATCGCTTCCAACAACGCGGCACCGGTATACTCCTGGAATTTGAATCCTGTATCCTCTTCGATGGTATCATCCAGACCCCCAGTGGCGCGCACCACCGGCGGGGTCCCGTACTTCAAACTGTAAATCTGATTTAAACCGCATGGCTCATAAAGGCTTGGCATTAAGAACATGTCGGACCCGGCTTCAATTTTGTGAGCCAGCCGGTTGTTGTAGGCAATCTTCACCCGCACTTGCAACGGCTGGGCTTCGGCCAATTGTTGAAATACGGATTCGTAATAGGGTTCCCCGGTTCCCAGGGCAATCAGGGTGACGTCCTGCTCCAACAGGTCGGGGGCGATTTCCGCCAATAGATCGAATCCTTTCTGGCTGGCGAAACGGGAGACGATTCCCAGGATTGGCCTGTTCGCCATTTCTTCGGGCAATCCAAATTCACTGAGTAAGTCCAACCTGCAAGCCTGTTTCCCCGCAAGGTTGGCGGCACTATACTTGGCGGCAATGGACGTATCTGTTTCTGGGCTCCACTCGTTATAATCAACGCCATTTACAATGCCTGTAAGTTGGGTGCTGCGGGATTGCAACAATCCCTCCAGGCCGAAACCATATTCGGGAGTCTGAATCTCCCGCGCGTAGGCTTTGCTGACGGTGGACAGCCAATCGCTAAAATTGATTCCACCTTTCAGTAGATTGACGTCACCGAAAAACTCCAATCCACCGATGTTGAAAACATCAAGCCCCACACCCATTTCGCGCAAGATTCGGTAGGCATCCTGAAACCGCCCCTGGTAACCAAGATTGTGAATTGTAAAAAGAGTTTTGACATTCTGCAGGCGTGGATCGTTCTGGTAATACTGACGAAGATAGACAGGAACCAGCGCCGACTGCCAGTCATGACAATGAATAATATTCGGACGCACAATGTTACGGGCAACGCCCAGGGCAGCCATGCTAAGGGCTCCAAAGCGAATGTGGTTGTCTGGATAATCGCTACCCAAATGACCGTAAATTCCATCGCGATCGAAAAGGTATGGGATGTCTACGAAATAGAAATCCACCCCTTCTCTGTGGTGGCGATCAATTGCAGCAGTAAACGAGTTTGGACCAACGTTCACTGGCAAGGAATCCCAAACCCTTTCCATGCCTTCATCCCTAACACTGCGGAATTTAGGGATTACCACGGAGACCTTTTCGCCTTTGCGCGCCAAGGCTGCGGGTAAGGATCCAAGCACATCAGCCAACCCACCAGTCTTAACGTAAGGAGCGGCTTCAGAGGCCACCATCAGAATATTTGCCATGTTCCAGAAACCATGATACGGCACCGAAGCGAGCTTTGATTCATTTGTCACGAAAAGTTCGTTAAGTGTTCGTTAAACCGTCACATTTCACACCTATCCTTGGAGGGACTTCTTTTTTAAAGTCAATTTCTCATGGAGACATACATGACCTTTCGTAGTTATACTCGCGCGTTGATTGCGGCTATTGCCGTTGCCGCGCCTCTTGTTGCGCAAAGCTCGGGTACGCCAAGCGTTCGCATCGTACTGAATGAACGGACACGCATGCTGCAAGGCCAGTTGTTCGATCTTGTTTTGGAAGTTCGCAACGCTAAAACTATTACCAGTTTGAAGGTGACAGCCGGTGGCGTTGACCTTACCTCAAAATTTGCTGCACCTAAAGCCGCAGATCTGGATTGCGACGCCTCAACCGATTGGGTACTGCGTGCCGACCTGACTTCTCTTGATGTTCCTGGCGACATTCCCATCAATGTTTCCCTGTCCGCAGATTCCGCCTCACTCACCACCAGCCGCACTATTGAGGTACGCGAGTTCAGTATTGCTGCAGCCCAACGCCGCAACATTGTTTTATTCATTGGCGATGGAATGGGAACGGCCTACCGCGACGCAGCCCGTCTGGTTTCCCGCGCAATAGTGGATGGAAGCGGTAAGAACTCTTTCCGCGAAGGCTTCTTTGACAATCTTCTTGAAATGGACAAAATGCCTGTCAGTGGCATGTCGATGACCTACGGAACGGACTCCATTGTTCCCGATTCTGCCAACACCGGCACTGCATGGGCAACCGGCAACAAAAGCTTTCTTAACGCCATTAATGTAATTGGAGATGGGACCGATTGTAAGTGGCGTTTCAATGGCCAACAGAATGCAGCTAACCTTGGTTTCATTACGGATAATCCGCGAATCGAAAACCTTTGGCAGTATCTGAAGCGTCGCTACAATTACCGCACAGGAATTGTTTCCACTGCAGCCATTACAGACGCAACCCCCGCTGTGGAGGGCTCATACGTGGGCTTCCGTGCAGCCCGTCTGGAAATCGCCAGACAGTACCTGGAAAATCCAATGCTAGCGAATCGCCCCGCGTTTGACGTCATCCTCGGTGGCGGAACAGATCCTTTCACCGCTCAAGGGCGAACCGACAAACGCAATTTAATCGGGGAATTTCAAGGATTAGGTTTCCGGTATGTAACCAACGCAACAGACCTAAGGGCGCTTGCCTTCGGTCAGCCAACCATCGGCCTGTTCAAAGGCAGTGCCGCTCCGGCTCCCGCAGCCAACGGCATTACCACTGCCGCTGACGTGAACATGGACGTAGCTTACGACAAACTGCGAATGCAACGTCCGGCTTCAGAACCGGTTGCTGCATTGGGTACTTTCACCGATCAGCCAATGCTGGACCTGATGACGCAAAAAGCTATTGAAATTCTTAGCTCCAGCTTTAGCAGCGCACCGTTCATCCTAATGGTTGAGGCTGCTTCCATCGACAAGCAATCGCACGCCAATCAGGCCGCTGGGCAGATCTGGGATTCTATTGAGTTCGACAAAGCGATTGGGGTTGCACGGTCTTGGGCTTCCAAACGTACCACCAAAGATACTCTGATTGTGGTTACTGCTGACCACGACCAATCGATGAGCATCATCGGCGTCACCAACAGCCCCGATGCTGAATATTTCGACCGTACCAAGTCAACGAAAACGTCCATCAAGACGGCGGCTGGCGATCAGGACTTTACGGTGTATGGTGATTCGTTCTCCAATACACGAGCGGGCCTTCCGTTTATCAATGCCAGTACGGGAGCGTCAAATAATGGTGGTGCATCCGGAGCCCCTGCAACCTGGGCAACCACCAATGTTGCGTCAGACCCGGCAAGCAGTTCTTACTCAACTTATTTCGGAGCCCCTGCTTATAAATTGGATGCAACCAATGGGTATCCAGTCAATTCCGGCGCTGGCATCCGGCGGCTTTCAGTTGGCTACCGCACTGGAGATCACACCGGCTCCAGCGTTCCAATAACAGCCGAAGGTCCAGGTGCCTTGTTCTTCACGGGCTATATGGATCAGACAGATATTTTCTTCAAGATGGCAGCCGCTCTATCCAACGACACTACCGATGCGGATAAGATGGTTGATTTTCTTCAGAGTGCAAAGTTCCCCAAAACAACAGGAAAATAATCAAAACGGATGACGATGGTGAAGATTTTAACTTTTGTAATGGCGCTGCATTTTGCAGCGCCAGTTTTTTCTGAAGAAGACGAAATATCTCATATTTGGTTGGCAGACACTAGGGAGAAAATCTTGAAACTTTTTGGGCCTCCAAAAGTGACGGCTGAATTTGGGAAAGATTTTCATTCATGGCAGTATCAAATTGGAGAGGGCGATCACGAAGAATTCTCCCATCTGGTTGTATTCCGCAAGTCAACTGGCGACCTGGTGAGTTTTACGAGAAATTACGAGAGTCCTCGAAAAGTACATACCCTTTTCCCTGTTGCAGAATCCAATACTTACGCTTTTCAGGAGGCTGGCAAGCCGGATTATCCTATGTTGGTGCGGAGCTTGCCGGACGGGCGTTTGCTGCTTGCCATTGGCATTTCAAAACCACAACAAACAACCACTCAATTAGTTGTGATGCGCCAATCGGAACTGCGTTACTTCTACCCTTGGCTGGAAAAACTATTGCCCACCCGCTAGAGTGCTAAGATTTTCTCAGTGAATCTTAATCGGCGAAGTTTTCTAAAAACAGCAGGCTTAGCTCCTGCGCTGCTAGCGGCTGAGGCGCGGCCTAATATTCTTTGGATCATTGGGGACGACCTGGGTCCTCAACTAGGTTGTTACGGCGACACGCTGGTTAAAACGCCGAACATTGATCGCCTTGCCAGCGAAGGCGTGCGCTTTACGCATTGCTTCACAACGGCCCCTGTTTGTTCGGCAAGCCGTTCGGGCTTCAATGTTGGGCGTTATCAGATCGCCACTGGAACTCACAATCATCGCAGCCATCGTAAGGATGATTATCCACTGCCTGGTGACTCGCGCTTGATCATGGATCGTATGCGTGAGGCTGGGTACTTTACGGCCAACATTCTTGATATCGCTCCCGGGGTGCGCGGAACAGGGAAGACCGATTTCAATTTCAAAACGGCAGGCAAACCGTTCGACGGGACTCATTGGAATCAGCGCAAAAAGGATCAGCCGTTTTTTGCGCAGATTAATTTTCAGGCACCTCACAAGGGTCCGGCATTCGTGGCTGCGCGTAAGCAGAAGGTTTTGGTGGATCCCAAGACGGTTCCACTGCCCCCTTATTATCCTGATCATCCAGTGGTGCGGAATGAAGTAGCGAATTATTACGATGCCGTGCAGTTGCTGGATTATCAAGTGGGCGTGACGTTGGACAATTTGCAAAAAGACGGGCTGCTGGACAATACCGTAATCTTCTTCTTTGGTGATAATGGCCGCTGCCTGTTGCGCGGTAAGCAATGGTTGTATGACGCCGGGACCCATATTCCACTGATTGTTCGCTATCCCGGAGTGCTACCGAAAGGGACGGTGCGGAGGGACCTTGTGGTTGCTCTGGATTTCAATGCCCAGTCGCTTGTCTATGCGGGTATTACGGTTCCAAATTCATACGATGGGCAGCCGCTATTTGGTAGCAAGCCTCGTGAAGTTGTATTTACGGCGCGCGATCGGTGCGACATGACAGTGGATCGCATTCGTGCTGTTCGGAGTACGAAGTATAAGTTGATTCGGAACTTCATGCCGGAGAAGCCTTACACGCAGTTCAATGAGTACATAAAGACGTCGTATCCTACGCTGACGGTGCTTCAGGATTTGCATTCCCAAGGAAAGTTAAATGCAGTGCAGCAACAATTCATGGCGGCAACAAAGCCAGATGTTGAGTTTTACGACTTAGCTGCGGATCCACATGAAGTGATTAACTTGGCGATGTCGCCGAAGCATAGTAAGTTAGTGAAGGAATATTCGAGTAAGCTGGACGCGTGGCTTAAGGCGATGGATGACAAGGGAGCAACGCCGGAATCGCGAGAGACGATTGAAGCGGAGGAGCCACGGGCTAAAGATTCCGCCGCCAAAGATTGAGGCATTGGTGCGTTACTTCACCCAATCCGAAGTTCCGCCAGCATGCGGCCGGGGTGCCTCATGGGCTTCCTTCAAAATCCGTTCCATTCGAGCAACTACCGTCGGCAATTGGGTGACTAAGTCTGTTTTCTCGCCCGGATCGTTCGATAAATCGTAAAGCTCCAAGGGGCCATTTTCTTGATTTCGAACTGCTTTCCAATCGCCCGCGCGTGCCGCTTGCTTCATGGAGCCCTTTCGTAATCCGCCCTGCTGGTTCCACGTGTGGATTTCCCAATAGTGATACTCACGTTGAAGTTGCTTTCCTCTCGCCGTTAGAGTCGGCACCAACGTAACTCCGTCAACGCCTTGTACTGGAGACGCACCAGCAATCTGTAACAAGGTCGGCAGTAAGTCAGCAAAATCCATAACCTGATTGCTGGTTGAGCCGGCTTTTACATGACTTGGCCAGCGAACAATCATCGGAACCCGGATGCCACCTTCGTAAAAACCACCCTTTTCACCACGTAAGTCAGCATTACTCCGGAATAATTCAAAGCCTTTGTCTTCGCGGCCGCCTTGGGGTCCGCCGTTATCACTGGTAACGAACACCACCGTGTTGCGTTCCAGATTCAGTTCTGTAAGTAGTTGGATGATGCGACCAATGTGGCTGTCCGCTTTGGTGACCATTGCTGCAAAGTTCTTGGCGCCCTGCGGCCATGGCTCTTTCGAATAGGGTGCGTCGCTGGGTAGCTCAAACTTTGCATGGGGCAGCGTGTAAGTGGCATACAAGAAGAATGGTGCGCCGTTAGCCTTGCGAATAAAGTCGAAAGAGCGCTGTGCGATCAGATCCGCACTATACTGTTGCTTCTTGTCTCCGGCGTTCCCTGGCAGTTCCCAACGCTTACCGCTGTCCCACAAAAATTCCGGGTAATAAGAGTGGGCATGAATCTGATGATAGTAACCCACAAACTCATTGAAGCCATGCTTCATTGGATCGCCGGTTGTTCCCTTGTCACCCAGACCCCACTTCCCAAAGCCGCCAGTACGATACCCTGCTTGTTGAAGTCTAGTGGCCAAAGTAACATCACTTGCCTCAATTGGAGCCGTGCCGGCATTCGCCCGAATCGCCGCGTGGCCGTTATGCAAGCCTGTCATCAGCACACATCGCGATGGCGCGCATACCGTTCCGCCGGCATAGCAGTTTGTGAAGCGCATACCTTCCGTGGCAATGCGGTCGGTGTTCGGAGTCTTAATTTTAGTCTGACCGTAACAACCGAAGTCGCCATAACCAAGATCGTCCAACATGATGAAGACAATATTGGGGCGCGCTGCTCTTGTTTGCCCAACCATGGTTTGCGCGGACAGAGTTGGGATGCTGTGAAGAAAAGTTCGGCGAGTGATTGCGGGCATTGCGATACGCCGAGTGTATCTTAATGGGCTATTAAGCTGCTTCAGCCCGCTTCGCGCCGTCCCCTAAAAGCAACTTTCGGACCGTTTCTTCCCGAGGCAGATGCTCCTCAACAAAATCAATTCCATCGCTGGTGATGCTCAAACTGTTGCGATCGTTTTGAGTAACGTAACGCTTCTGCTTTAGGTACCAAACGGTGAAGTCCAAGTGTTCTCGTGGAATGCACATTAGAGTTTCCATTTGAAAGATGGAAAGCACAGGAGTGATGGAATCCTGCTTTCGTTGATTGTACAGAAGGCAAAGAATTCCCAGCCTGCGGTTGCTTTCACTTTGCACACCTTCGGTAAAATTCTTGGTAAGGAATACGGGTAAAGGCTCCTGGCTGTGGGCGGCGGCCGCTTGGTCAAATTCCTTTCGTTTGACTGCGTCAGACAAAACTTCAAAGGCCATTTTGACTTCCAGGAAATGCTCAAGGTCCCCTGTTTCAACATTATCCGGATGATATCGTGCGGCAAGTAAATGGTAGACGCGGACTAGATCATCGTTGTTTGCATTGGGCGGAATGCCAAGCACTTGATACCAATTCACGAACGAGTCAGGCTGCGCTGTAGTTTGTTCCATTCTGTTACCGGTATTTTCCTTTTGCTACCAAAATAGTTTGGGTTTCGTCTAGCTGCTGAAACAGCTTATGCCGTTGCTCGGGGCTCAGGTCCTTGAGTTCAGTCTTAAGCTCATCAGCCGTCAATCGATCTCTTAACAATGCAAATGCCAAGGCTTCCAGTGTGTTGAATCGCATAGTGCCACGCCCAAACAGCAATATTCCTGCTTTTAGCGGTAATCGGCTGATTCATCGAATTGCATGAGTGCCCTGAATTCTTTTAGCCGCTCGATTTCTGATTCCGCTATGCGCGCCAAAGGAACCTTCTCAAACTCAGATCGCATAAGCGGAACCTGTCAATGCCCTCTTATGCTGCATTCAGAGTCGCATATCAGAGGTCAGAGGCAAGCATTCCCGCTACTACCCTCTATCCTGGATTCGAACTTGCCGAAGCGTTGTGGCCTTGATAGACGTGGTGATCGCAAGAGATCGGTCCGACGACGACGATCCAATTCATGACGCACAGCTTCGGCCACGAATTTGCTGCGGTTCTTTTCTTGCCGGTCAATGCCTTAGATAAGGTCATCGGGCAGTGTTACCGTAACACTTTCGACGCTGAGCATCTCATACTCCTGGTATGATCATACTCTTTGAAGACTAATCTGAGGCGAACCGCCTTCGCCCATCTTCTCGAAATCGGCCAAAGTCAGGCCCAAATCGGCTAGGATAACTTCCATGGTAATGATGCGGCCATGGTTGAGGGAATCGATGCTGGCCTAAATATCGGCTCGCTCTTCGTTAGTCAACTCCTCGTCATCTTCATCTACCATGACTTCAAGCAATCCGCGAACAGCCACGACCTTTGCTGGCGGCAGCAGATCGAGCAGCGCGTGAGCCTGTTGAAGATCCTGTTAAAAACTGGTTCCATCGCCTACTTCCTTTCTCCATTCGAGCCTGACCAGCGGCGGGCCTCGTGTTTCAGAATCATTTCTTCAAGTAAACTGCGGACGACATTCATTTGCTCGGAATCGAATCTCGGCACGGCCTCGAATTGCAAGCGTAGGTCGTCCTGCTGGGTGAGGCTGTGCTGCTTGCGCAGCCCGGCCAGTCTTTGCGGGAAATCAAGGGCGGCTTCGGTGCTCACATACCAATGTCAGGGGTAGAACGGATTTCTAACACATATGCTTCTTGACGGCAATCTCATCCGCGCTCAGTTTCCGTGGGTTCTCTAGAAAAGGCGCGCATACTGAATCAGAAACCAAGTGGCTAAAAAAGAGATCGCCATCGTATGACAACAACGGGAATCAAACCGCGAATCGTCCTAACATTGCTTCAGTTGGGTCATTTGAGGCGGTGGTGCAACGGTCAAGGCCAGCCCCTGACACGGGAATAGTACGAAAATATTGTAAACACTTTGAAACGAAACCAACCCAACCTTCACTATTCCTGCAGACACCAATAGCTGGAGGTTCCAATGTCTAAGATAGCTGAGTTACTTCGCCGCGATTTCAACAAAGGTTTACTCGTCGCCGCAACAAGTGCTTTTTTTGGCGGGTGCGAAAAAATCCTGGATGACATCGCCAATAGACCTATACGGCGCAATATCACTTCAGCAGAAGCCGCTGATGATATTGCAACTTATAAAAATGCCGTCACCGCAATGAAGGCGCTTCCCGCAACGGATCCGCGGCATTGGAACAACCAAGCCAATATTCATCAAAACTCTTGCCCGCACGGGAACTGGTTCTTCCTGCCGTGGCACCGAATCTATTTATCTTTCTTTGAACAGATTTGCAGAGAGTTAACCTCAAAACCAAAGTTCGCTCTTCCCTACTGGAACTGGGGATTGAGTCCATCTATCCCGGCACCATTCTGGCCTTCGGGGACACCACTCTACAATCCACGAGGGGCCACCGCCACTTCGATGGCCGATGCTTCGCTCACAGGTCCCGCCGTGCTGCAAAGCATTCTGGCCGAAACTAACTTCCAAATGTTCGCAAGCCTTCAATCTACGGCTCCGCGCGGAGGTACCGGGGGCGGGTATGGCCGACTGGAGCAGACTCCTCACAACTATGTGCATGGATTTGTTGGCGGTGAGATGGGTACCTATCAGTCTCCGCGAGATCCAGTCTTTTGGTCTCATCACAATATGATTGAGCTTTGTTGGGTTGATTGGAACATCTACCGTGGGAATCAGAACACGAACGATACCAGTTGGATGAACTGGGAATTCTCCGAGTTTTTCGACGCGAAAGGGAACCCCACTAAAATGACAACGGCAGTTTCGCTGCTACTCCCGCTGCTTTCTTATCGGTACGATGCCGATGTGGCGGGCACTCCCAAGCAGGCGCTGCAGAAGGCCGAGCATGAAAGAATCTCAAAGTTGGTCCGGCAGGGCGCACCTTCAAAACTTGAATTCGAAAACAGATTCGAAATAGCGAGGGATGCTCGTGCTGTTGTCGGTAAGCCCGAAGCCTTCGCCATAAAGGTAGACTCGTCGGCCCTGGGATCGATGCTTGAGCCAAGCGGATCGAAGCGGCTGTTGCTGAGCGTCGACGGCGTTACCGGGCCTGCATCACCGGATTTCTTTGTCCGGGTTTTTCTGGGAAATCAACCACCAACTGACTTGAATATTAACAACCCTGCATATGCTGGTAGTTTCGCGTTCTTTGGAGACGCACATGGCGGACATGGGGAAAACCACAAGCTTCAGTTCCTGGTGGATGTATCGGAAGCGGCGCGGCGCATGCAGCAGCAGGGTGCCTTGCTGAAGAATGGGGCATTGAACGTTTTTCTGGTACCCGTTGCGTTCCCTGGGCAGGATCTAAAAGTACGAGAATTTTCCCTTGGGCGGCTGGTTTTGAGCAATATTAAGTAATGATCCTGCGCTTGTGTTTGCTGTCGGGTTTGGCTTTGCTGTTGGTGGCCGATTCGCCTGGCCAACTGTCGGCCTCGGCCATCCTTAGGCTCACACCAACGCGAAGCAGCGGGCGAATTACAATTGATGGCAAGGTGCTTCGAGCCGGTCGTGCGCAGTTGCAGATTCCGGTTACAAAGATCCGCAATCCGAAAATGATGCCGATCTCCATTTCTGCAACCGTGATTTTGAACAATCAGAAGTCTGGAAGGGTTTCACTGGGCTCATTCTCCATTTACCCTGCCGACCAGACTGGAACCTTTCACCTTCCAGTGCCAGATGCATTGGCGAAGGCTGGTCGAGGCACTGGCCGCATAACGATTGAGATCAGGCTTGTGCCAGGGCCAGCACCGTTGGAGGCAAATTCACTGGAGATTGATCTTGGGCCAATACGGCTAACCGCAGAGCCGTTAGAGGGCCGCGATTAACGCTTCTTCTTTGAATTTGGCTTGGACGCTTCCCGGTATTTTGTGGCAGAAAAAAGGATGCCGCTAATCCTACCCTTGGAGTCAGACAACACCTCTGAGGAAATGGCTTCATCCCGGTTCAAGGTTTTCAGATATCGTTCCAAATAGCTGGAATACAATCTAAGTGCATTTTGGGTACGAGGAAGTTCCCTGGTAAATAGTGGATCAATATCTTGCAAGTATTTCCAGGCGTCTTCGGCCTCAATGCCAGAAATTTTAATAGAGGCAGGCAGTAGCGGACCAGTGTCACGGAGTTTCAGGGTTAGGATCACTGAATCGGTTTCCGAAAGTGATTCATAAGTGTAATCGACATTGTCGACAAGACCGGAATTTAGCGCATTTGTTATGGCTTTGCGTACTGCAGCTTCCGTCACCTGTTGGCCGGCACGAAGACCTGATAAGGCAAGAATGGAACGGTGCTGGAAGCGGGTACCTTCCGTGACGATCTTTTCTATCTTGACCGGCTTATCACCATCATTGTCTTTTGACGGCGTTTGCGCTTGCACAAATAATGAGCACAAAATGATGGGAAACAGTAGTCTCATAAACAAATTCCCTAAACAATAGAAACAAGTTCCTGATTCACCGTTCGCTTCAACTGTCCACAGGCAGCATAAATATCGCGTCCCCTGGGCTTGCGAACAAAGCATGGCATGGCCTTCATGATGATCTGCTGAAATGCGTTCACGTTTTCTGGGGACGGTGTCTTGAAGGGAATCCCAGGGCCGGGATTCAATGCGATCAGATTCACCACAGCCTTCATGTTTGCCAGCAGTTTTACAACGCGGTGTGCATCGGCTTGGGTATCATTCACGCCACCCAACAACACATATTCAAACATCAACTTTTCACGAGGCTTCAAGGGATAATTACGGCACACTTCCAGCAAGTCTTTCAATGGATATTTACGAGTAATGGGCATGATTTCGCGCCGCTGCTGGTCACTTGAGGCGTTCAGGGATATGGCCAGCCTTGGGCGCACCTCGGCACGGCCCAACTCTTCAATTTTTGGAATGATTCCAGAAGTAGAAATCGCAATGCGGCGAACTGCCATGCTTACCCCGCGCTGATCGGTTAAGATGCGAATGGCCTTCAGCACATTATCCAGATTCAGCAGCGGCTCACCCATGCCCATTAAGACAAGATTCAGTTGTTCGGATCTTGGATCAAGGTTATGTTCGCGGAGCAGCACCAAAACCTGACCCACAATTTCACCAGCCGTTAAATTCCGTTCCAACCCCATGGCGGCGGTAAGGCAAAACTGGCAATCTACAGGACAACCAACTTGCGTTGAAATGCAAATGGTGTGGCGCGTCTCCTCGGGCATAAGAACGGTTTCCACGGTGCGGCCATCCAGCGGGAGCTTCAGTAAGTAGCGTGTTGTACCATCGGCGGAATGAAAGCGGTTGTCGATTTCCAAACGCCCAAGCTCTTCTTTGGCGGTAAGTTCTGCACGCAGGGAATCAGGAAGCATGGTGGCTTCCGAGAGGCTGGTGATGTTCTGCCGGTACAAAGCTTCGTAGACTTGTTTGGCACGAAAAGCCGATACGTCTGGGCCCAACAGCTGCCTTATGTCTGGAAGCTCCTTACCCGTTAGGAAGGTGTCGGCGGGCCGGGGATGAGTTCTTGCCACTATTTCCGCCATTAATAACTAAGTTTAGCACCCAGGTTAGATACAATCGGAGGCAATGGCAACGAAAAAAGCAATGGTGGAGCATACCCGCCTACCCAATGGCGTGAAGGTGATTACAGAACGGATCGCTTCCGTGAGATCTGTTTCGGTAGGCATTTGGGTTGCCTCGGGATCGCGACGGGAAAGTGAAAGCGATAGCGGCATCTCCCATTTCATTGAACACATGTTGTTTAAGGGAACCACTACTCGTTCCGCTGAAAAGATTGCCCGTGAAGTAGATTCCATTGGCGGCAATTTAGACGCGTTCACTTCTCGCGAACTGGTTAGCTTCAACACCAAAGTGTTGGATGAACATGTGGGGCGTGCATGGGATGTGCTGGCTGATCTGGTATCGAACCCCATGTTTCGGGAAGACGATATCGCCAAGGAAAAGAGCGTCATTCTTGAAGAGATCAAGATGGATGCCGACAATCCTGAGTACGTGGCCCATGAAATGTTCAGCAACTGCTTTTGGAAAGGGCAGGCCTTGGGACGTCCAATTCTGGGAAATCCGAAAACCGTGAAATCTTTCACGAAGAAACAACTGGTGGATTTCTTTGAACGGGTTTACACTCCGAAGAACATCGTAGTGACGGCTGCCGGCCAGTTGAAGCATGATCAGATTGTGAAGCTTGTTGATGACAGCTTCCGCGGATCGAAGCGTAAGGGCAGCCTTACAGCAACCGAGCAGGCAGCCCCTAGTGCAGGAATTTCGTTAAAACATAAGCCGTCGTTAGAACAGTCCCATATTGTTCTGGGTGTTCCTTCTTTTGGCATGCCTCATGCTAAGCGTTTCGATTCCTACGTGTTGAGCACAATTCTTGGAGGCGGCATGAGCGCCCGG
Organism: Bryobacterales bacterium; assembly: GCA_043745195.1. Classification (GTDB taxonomy): domain Bacteria; phylum Acidobacteriota; class Terriglobia; order Bryobacterales; family Bryobacteraceae; genus JANXSF01. The sequence goes on from JAYTTF010000109.1 coordinate 55,211, forward strand.
TTATTCCAGAATATTCGCGAAAAGCGCGGGTTGGCGTATTCTGTATTTTCGGAACTGAACATGTACCGCGATTCCGGTTGTCTGGCCGTATATGCGGGCACCAGTGCGGCTTCCGTTCCCAAGGTGGTGGAGTTGATTCTGGCTGAATTCCGCAACTTGAAATCCGAGCTAGTGCCTGAGGAAGAACTCCGTCGTGCGAAAGATAACTTGAAGGGGTCTTTGATGTTGGGGTTGGAATCCACTTCCAGCAGGATGGCCAATTTGGCGCGACAGGAGATCTTTTTTAAGCGCTTTATCAGTATGGATGAAATGCTGGAAAATATTGAATCGGTGACGGCGGAGAGTGTGATGGCGGTTGCCAATCAGTTTTTGAAAAAGGAAAACATTGCTTTAGCAGTGTTGGGACCGATTGGGGATATGAAGATTCGCAGGTCGGATTTGGGCTGCTAACAAGCCATCTGAATGAAAACCGGCGGCGAAGGTTACCCTTCGCCGCCGGTTGGAACTCTTTGCCGAGTTAGTTAATGGTGATGTTGAAGGTGGCCATTCCGATGCCGGCACTTGCTGCTCCTGGAGCCGCAGAACCACCGGTTGCGGTAACAGTGACACTTCTTGTTCCAGCCGCTGCTCCGCTTGTTGTTGAAACAATGCCGGTGCTTGAGCCAATTGTCAGCCAAGTTAATGCCGCACTGGTTGCATCCAAAGTGTAAGTGGTGCTTCCTGTGCCGCCTGTTGCGGAAACTGTTGTCAGGTTGGTATTGATCTGACCATTGGTTCCACTGGTTGGAGTTGTGTTCGCCACATTGAGGGCTACCACTACTGAGAACGTTGCCGTGCCTACTAAAGGCGTTCCAGACGTTGAATCGGTGGCTCTGACAGTGACGTTGTAGGTTCCAGCAGGAGTGAGCGCCGAAATTCCGAGCACCCCGGTTGAGGCCCCGATGGTCATCCCATCTGGCAATGTGGATGGTGCGGTAATGGTGTAAGTGTAAGGGAAGACACCGCCCGTAGCTGTGGCAGTTGTCAGGCTTGCGTTGGCTGTTCCGAACACCGCAGCGGATACTGTGGACATTGTTGTGACCAAGCCACCAGCAATTGTGATTGTGAACTTGACGGAATCCTTCACCGGCACATTGGCCGAATCTGTTGCCGTTACCGCCAAGGTATATGTTCCGGCAGTATTGGCCGCCGGGGTTCCTGAAATAGCGCCAGTTGACGCATTCAGTAACAGACTAGAGGGCAACAATCCCGAAGTTACGGCGAAGCGATACGGGGAGGTACCTTGCGTAGCCACAACCAGGTTGTTAGTGGATAACCATGCAGTGCCAACTGTGCCTGTCAAAGTTGTGGGCGCTACTACTTTCAACTTTGGTGCAACCCAAACCACAACCCCTGCCTGACTTAGCCTGCTGTTGGAAGTAACAACCACAGGTAGCTGAACTGGTGCGGTAATTGTAGAAAGCGTTGCACCGTTTGAGTCGGTAAATGGTCCGGCTGTGCTTCCCGGAAGTTTCACATTCAACTGATAGAGGCCGGCAATGGAACCATCTACCCAGCCAGCGTACGATACGGTTCCAGCAACTCCGCCAACTGTAACGGAAGGCACGATCGAGGAGGATGAGAGAATGCAAGGACTCAGCCGTCCTGTATTCAATAAAGAGCCCTGAATAATCAAGCCGTCGGCTGTTGTGAGCGATCCCCCGGTTTGCGAATTGAGCGATGAGACATAACTGGCTGGTGTGATGCAATCAGCGGACCATGCGCTGCCGCCAGTACTGGAATTGAGAGCCGTCGAGTCAGGCGCGCCCATTCCGGTTACATAGATCAGAACGGTATCGGAATCGGATGCAGTGGACCTAAGTCCCGATTCATTGCCGCTGCCAATCAAGGAATAGTCAATCCCGGATAGAACGGCTCCTTGACCTTGCCCGTCTGATCCAACTGTGAAGATTCCCGGATTCGTTGCCACAATGCTTACTGGGAAAGGTGGACTGACCAAGAAAGTGGCACCCGTTCCATAACCGAAGGAAACAACCATATCGACAGTAGTGCCAATTCTGGCCGTCAATGCGGAAGGAATCAGCAGGTTGATCTGATTATTGGTGGCGAAAAGCAAATTTGCATTCGCAATGAAAGTTGGCGTCAAACCTTGTGTTTGAAACTTTACTGAGAGTACCCTTTGAGTGGCGCTCACTGCATCCTGACTCAGAGTTGTAGGATACATAAGCGCGATATCCGGCGTTGCGTACATCACTTGATTGCTGGCGCAACCTGCACCGGCCAAAGTACAAAAATTGGTTCCGAAGACACTGATCAGATCGTAAGGCGCAACGCTAGGAGTTGTCCCAGGGTTCACCTGTATGAAAGATGCTGAACTTGTTACAACTTGAACGATCGGACCATTCCCGATGGTTAGGATTGTTGTGCCAGTAGGCACAGTACAAACCCCGTTCACTGGATTGCAGACACCAAGGTTGACATTGCCTCCAGCTCCAGTTGGGGAGAAGGGTAGATAGATGTCCGGCGTGGAAGGAACGGTAAACGTCAAAATGATATTCGATTCGTTAACCACAGTCCATGAAATGTTGTTGTTAACGATCAGGACACCGGAAACGATAACACCAACTTTTGTGCGTCTTGTCAGGTCAGTTGTTGGAATGAAACCAGTTCCCGTAAGTACTGCGGTGAAGCTTCTGCCCGAAGCAGCTGTCGGTAGACTCCCTGGAGATATGCCAGTCAATAAGGCACCAGGAGATTGCACTGTGATACTAAAAGTAACAACGGTTGTTGAAATCGGACTGCCCCACGACAACGTGACGGTACCGGTAAGCACATCGCCAGGCTGCGATGCGGCAAGCACGGTTGGGTCGAAAGTCACTCCAATCTGGGTGCCAAAGCTATAGGCCAAGCCGCTCTTTTGGCTGGCGCTGACTACAGGTGCCAACGTGCCACCCGTATTGACAACGTAGGCGATTGTGGAATCACTTGAAATCGCTGTGATTACAGGCGTTGGCGCAGGTTGTCCCACCGTCCATGAAATATTACGAGTGGTTCCTTCGGCGACGCTCAATTTCGGCGAGGGCGTTGTAATCAACAAGCTGAAAGGAATGGAGAGGTCTCCGGAACCGGAAACTTTCAAACCAATACTGGCGCTATAGGTGCCGGGAGCCAATGAATCCGCCACAATTGTTGAACTGAAACGAATGCTTTTAGGGACTCGGCCAGAGGTAGCATCCACCGTCAACCAGATGGGAAGGGTAGTTGTATCCACCGTATAGAATGGAGCAGGTGAACTGAGTGAAGTAACACTTACGTCCACATAACCAGCCGTTCCAGCCCCCTTAGTGTAAGTCAACTTTGGCGCAGTAGGGCTAACAACCAACGGGCTTGGTGGGACAACCTGCAAAGTAACTACAATGTTCCGGTCAGGTGCTGGAGCATTGAGAAGATGCACTGTCGTAGTGGTAGAAGACCCGGAGGTAAATCCTCCACACCCCGACGCCGCTTGAACAGTGAAGGTCAAAGCCGTTGCTCCTGCGGTTCCCCCAGTGGTCGGCGTTACAGTCAACCAGGCTGCTGCCGGATTGGTGACGGTGTCAACAGTAAAAGGCGTTCCTCCAACAGCAGCGGAAGAAACTGAAATTGTCCTGGCCGGTCCGGGAGTGTAAACACTACCATTCTTCACGCAACTGATTGCCAATGTGGAAGGCGAAGCCACCAAGCCGCTAGCCGCCGTAGTAACGGTCGGATTGGCAGTCACCGTCGCGTCTGCCACACCTGCAGCATTCACTCGAAACGTTGCAGGGGTTGTGGTAGCAGTGGCTCCCACACAACCGGGCCTGTAGTTAATCGAATAGGTGATACCTGCTGCTTGGTTTGAAATGCTCAATGTCTGAATGGTTGGCGTTGTCACTGCGATCACGCCTGCAGGAAGCGTTCCAAGCGTTACGGCTATGGTGTTGACACCAGTTAAAGCTGGAAGAGGTTTTACAACAATGGAAACGGCTGCACCCGGACCACTGGCAGTATTACACGTAAGTGCCACCGTGGAAGGGGTTGTAACTAAACTAAGGCCGTAACTTGTATTCGAGAAAGCCGTAAGCAGAAACAAACCCAAGCAGGTACGAAGCTTGCTTGCGCTCGAAACTGACATCAATGAATGGCGAGTACTAAAGAACTTCATAATAAATATCCTTGTCGAAATATCAAAGTTGAAAACGGTAACTAGCCGTTCATTGAGCCTCGCTATCCGGCTCACTAGGGGGTTTATCGACGAAGAAAATACAAGTTCTAATGGAAATTGTTGTTTTTTTGCGGTGTTATGGCCGATTCTTGAGACAAAGCACCTATTCCTAGCAAGGTGTGGTGGAGGATTACTAAGGGCTTTGCAAGGGATATGCTGCTTGCAATTCACTATCTATTTTCCTTTTCGCACTGCTCAGCCAAACTCGATACAATATCCGGGTGCTCTATCGCTACCGGGTCCTTGGCCTACTCTTTCTCCTTTCGATCATTACGTACCTTGATCGAGTTTGTATTTCTGTCGCAGGTCCGCGCATGCAGGCCGATTTAGGCATCGATCCCACTGGCTGGGGCTGGGTTGTTGGCGCGTTCACCCTCAGCTATGCAGCCTTTGAAATTCCTAGCGGCGCATGGGGCGATCGCTATGGACCTCGCAAAGTTCTGACGCGCATCGTTTTATGGTGGTCGTTGTTCACAACGCTCACTGGCGCAGTTAGCGTTATCAGCGGCGCACTCTCCGTTTTTACCGGAGCCGTTTCCACCTTCGCTGTGCTGCTGGCCGTTCGCTTTTTCTTTGGAGCTGGTGAAGCAGGCGCTTACCCTAACAGCGCTTCGGCAATCTCAAAATGGTTTCCCACGCATGAACGTGCCCGCGCTACTGGCACCGTGTGGATGGCCTCCCGCATTGGCGGAGCCTTAACGCCACTGATCGTCGTTCCTATTCAGGTCGCCTTCGGCTGGCGAGCAACTTTCTACTGTTTTGGAATTTTGGGACTCATCTGGTGCTGCGTCTGGTATTGGTGGTATAGAGATTATCCTTTCGAAAAGCAAGGCGTCACCAAAGCGGAAATGGATGAAATCGGTGCCGGCACAACTCGCGACCATCACAGTTTGCCTTGGGCCCAAGTCTTGCGCAAGCGAAATTTCTGGACCATTCTGTTGATGTATCATACCTATTGCTGGGGCTCTTATTTCTACCTTTCCTGGCTACACACTTATCTACAGAAAGGCCGAGGTTTCACCGAAAACGAAATGCGCTACCTTTCACCGTTGCCCTTCATTGCCGGTGCTTGCGGTAATTTCTTTGGCGGATGGCTCAGTGATCGCTTAGTGAAATCGCACGGCCTGAAATTCGGCCGCTGCATCGTGGGAACCTGTGGGCTGGCAATGGCTGGATTCTTCCTGATGAGTGCCGCCTTCGTTCCCGGCAAACTGCCCGCAGTAATTTGCCTGGCACTCGGATACGGCAGTATGGATTGTATGTTGCCGGTGGCCTGGGCAATCTGTCTGGATGTAGGCCGCAAGTATGGTGGCGCTGTTTCCGGTTCCATGAACATGGCCGGCCAGATGGGTTCGTTTCTTTCTTCAGTAACGTTCGGATACATGGTGGCCTACTTCGGCAACTACAACGACCCGCTGAAGCCACTTGCCTTCATGTTATTCGTAAGCGCATTTATTTTCTGGCAAATCAATCCCAATGAACAGTTGGTGACCGGAGATACTTAATGGAATGGGAAACAAGAAAAGCCTAGTTGTGGCCTTCATCCTATTCGTGTCGCTACTGGCGGGCTTTCTTGACCGGGGAACACCCTCGGATGCTTGGTTGACCTCCCAGGCAACCCTTTCTATCGCTCTTATCTTTGCCTGGGTTGTCCTCCATAGCCGGGATCGCGGATACCGCGTTTCCTGGGTACACGGAGTTCGTAGCCTGTTCAATCAGGCTATGGAAACGGTCTTCCGGATAAAGGTTGTAAACGTTTTTCAGGAACAACAGAAACGCAGCTTTCAGCGCAGGGACTTGATAAATTGCCTTGAAATTGGATGCCCCATCTGGAGTCCAGCCGTTCATGGCATCGCCTGTGTCAGGCTTGCCGGATTGCGCGGGCAAACCATGGTCCAGTCCCATGGCTGCGGAAAACCATGCCATTTGCTTTAAAGTTTCCCTGCGAGTTTTGTTCTTACTCATGCTGACCATTGGTATCCAAAATAGCCGAATAGGGACTGAACTGGATCGTCAGCCGACGTGGTATTCTTCATAGGCAAGAGTATGCCAATACCGCCGATCCAGCAATACAGGACTCAGCAAACTTCATTGCTTCCCGCACAGATCGGGGTTTACGCACTTTGCGATCTGGATGAAGTGCCCATTTATGTTGGACAGTCGGTGGATGGAATCCGTTCCAGGGTCCGCCGTCACCTAACGAGCGCTCGCAGCGACATAATTGCAAATCGGCAAGTAGATGTTTGGGAAATTTCCTATGTGTGGGCTTGGCCATGCGACAATCGAGATACCATCAACGCTCTCGAAGGATTTCTCTTTCATCAGTTCGACACCCAAAGCCGATTAATGAATGGAACGATTCCTTTGAATCCAGGGTCTGTTCCATTTCTCTCCCCGGCAATGGTGCGTATTCAGATTGTGCCGGAAGAAGAGATTGAAATTCGACGCAATCCGAGCCGTCGTCTTCCGCGCCAAAGCCAGTTTTACTTTCAATTGGTAGACCACATTCAAAACGTGAAAGACAGCCCAGAATTGCGCCGGTCTCTATCCGCGCACTTTCATCGTCTTAGCCGATATCACCAGCATTTCATCGATTCTGCTCTCTTGGTAACTGCAGAGGAAGCTTGATGGATTCTAGCGATCCAAATTAGGACGAACCTGCCCAGAGAGCTGCGCGAGATTCAACTCTGGTGCGAAGTGAATCGGAGGGACTCGGGTGATTCGCCAGGCTCTGGCTCGCAAATCGTAAAGTCTTGGCTGCATGAACTAGCGGGGTCAACAATTGTTGATCCAGCACTGAGACAACCGTTGCAGCCACTCCGTCTCCCATTGCTTTGTAGGCTTCATTGTAGGTGCCTGGCAGCTTAAATGTATCAGGAAGCCCCATGAGTCTTGCTGCTTCTCGAACGGATAGCAGACGCGAACGAATATTCCTTCCTTCCACCACAATGATAGTTTGTCGGCTCGATCCACCCCCAGGCGTTCGAAGACATCCTGCAATTCCGTCAAAACGAACCTCAGCTCTTTGTTGGCCCCCTCGCGTCCGCCTATAAAGAAATCCAACTCGAAGCGCTCCCGAGGCCACTGCGTTTTCTAGCTTCGACCGGTTAACTTCACTCATCATCGCCACGAGTCGCTTCGTTTCTAAAGCAGAATGCCAATCGGCCTCATTCGGTTCGGTATCAATAAAATTCTCAACTTTATGAATCACCCTCAGGGCTGGACGAAACCGCCACCAAATCCACTCATCCTTGATAGCATCGGATAATTTTTTATGAGCTGCTAGAAGTGCCTTTGGGACATGAGCGCCGCAAGGAAACTCTTCAGCAAAGTCGGCCAAATTCACCCGCGAATCAATAGCAATCAGAAAAACCCGAGGGCGAGAATGTGGAAGGAACCATTTCGCATCCAGAACCATCGCTCCAAACCTCATGCCAATGGCCGCAAGAGCTTCGCAAAGACCGGTGAAATCGTCCCCGTATAAAAGCCCGGTGACATTCTCAATAACAATCAAGGGCGGTCGCCTGCCGGAATCGAAGCAGTCTCGCATCAAACGCCAAAAAGCCCAGAACGTTCCGCTTCGTTTTGCCGACATGCCACGTTTCCATCCTGCAAGCGATAAGTCTTGACAAGGGAACGAAGCCCAAGCCATGTCTGCAGAAGGAATTGAAACTTCTTCAAAAGTTGAGATATCACCCAGTTGAAATTCACGCTTGCCAAAATTCGCTGTGTAAATTCGCTGTTTGGATGCGTCGATGTCGTTAGCCCAAACACAATTCCACGAAGACTTGAGTCCTTCCCGTACCAACCCGGCGCCCGCGAAAAATTCTAAAAAAGTAGGACTTGCCAAACCATCTCTATCGTACCTTTCATCAAGGCTTCTGCGCTCGTCAACTTCAGAATTAATTGTCAGATGAAGCTGCTCGTAATTAATTGCGGCCATCAAAGTGCATATCGACTCAAACAAGCCACATCCTCAGGAAAAAGGGAAATCAAGGAAATAAAATGATTGCAGAATCCCAACTCACCTACTCCACTCTGCTAGCTTGGAGTTGGATGATATCTTTCTCAAACATCAACAAGCAGTATGGAAAACAACTAATCTTCGTTGATGCTTCCTTTCAATTAAATCCCGGCGATAAGGTGGGCCTGGTAGGCCCCAACGGAGCCGGCAAGACGACGCTTTTCCGAATGGTGACCGGCGAGGAAACCGCCGATGATGGGGATGTTTCTGTCCCCAGGAAACTCACAATCGGCTACTTTCGCCAGGACGTGGAGGAGATGACTGGCCGCTCAGTCCTCGACGAAGCCATTGCAGGCAGCGGTCGCGCTGGAGATCTGCATCACGAATTGGAGCAACTGCAGCAAGGCCTGGAAGATCCAACTCGTGCCGGCGAGATGGACAAAATCCTGGCCCGTTTCGGCGAGGTTCAGGAAGAGTATGAACACCTGGGTGGTTACACGTTGGAAGCCAATGCCCGTGAAGTTCTGCATGGCCTTGGCTTTCAAGACGATCAAATTGACGGCGACGTAGGTGCTCTTTCCGGTGGTTGGAAAATGCGTGTGGCCTTGGCCCGTGTGCTGTTGGGCCGACCCGATGCCTTGCTAATGGACGAACCTACAAATCACCTTGATCTGGAATCCATCATCTGGCTGGAAGGCTTTCTGAAATCCTACGCAGGCGCGCTGTTGATGACTTCGCACGATCGGGAATTCATGAACCGCATTGTGACGAAGATCGCTGACATCGATTCCGGGGAAATCATCACTTACTCAGGCAATTACGATTTCTATGAGCGCGAACGGGCCATTCGCGACAGCAATCAACAGGCTGCCTTTGGACGGCAGCAAGCCATGCTGGCCAAAGAACAGCGCTTTATTGATCGCTTCAAAACGCATGCCGCCAAGGCCGCACAAGTGCAGAGCCGCATTAAGGCGCTGGACAAAATCGACAAAATTGAATTGCCCAAAAAACGCCAGGTTGTGAAGTTTGAATTCCGCGTGCCTCCCCGTTCTGGCGATCAGGTGGCGATGATGGAAGACCTGCACAAAAGCTATGGGCATCGCGTGATTTACGATGGCTTTAACCTTACAATCCGGCGCGGCGAGCGTTGGGCTGTGATGGGACGCAACGGTGCAGGCAAGAGCACATTGCTAAAAATGATTGCCGGTGCAACCGAACCCGACGCTGGTACAGTGCGCCTTGGTGCCAGCTTGAACATGGGTTATTTTGCCCAACAATCAACGGATGTGCTGAATCCTGACCTTACAGTAGACGAGCAACTGCAGCGTGATTTCCCGCACGACACGATTGGTTCGCTGCGCTCGCTAGCCGGCGCATTTCAGTTTTCCGGCGAGGATGTAGATAAGAAAATCCGCGCCCTTTCCGGCGGTGAAAAATCGCGCCTGGCAATGGCCCGTATGCTTTTCAATCCGCCAAATTTCCTGGTGCTGGACGAACCCACCAATCACCTGGATCTGGCCACTAAGGAAATGTTGGTGGAAGCCTTGAAGAACTTTGAAGGCACTATGATCTTTGTCTCGCACGATCGCATGTTTCTGCGCGGACTGGGTTCGCGCGTATTGGAACTTGGCGGCGAAACCGGCACTGATCGCAATCCGCGCATCTACCCTGGATCGTATGTTGAATATGTGCAGGCCATGGGACACGAGGCCCCTGGGATCTACGTCTAATGGCGCGATTACGAATCCTGGTGACCAACGATGATGGCTGGGATGCACCCGGTCTTGCAGCTCTGAAGTCGCTGGCCGCAGAGGTTGGCGATGTGTTCGTAGTGGCCCCGCGCGACCCTCATTCCTACGCCGGCCATCGCGTAACCACCGACGTTGCGCTGCATCTTCTTGAAACCGCGCCCCAGCAATTCCACCTTTCCGGCACTCCAGCCGATTGCGTACGTGTGGCGCTGACATCCTTGATTCCTGATGTGGATTGGGTGCTTTCCGGCATTAATCGAGGCGGGAATTTGGGGGCGGACATTTTCACGTCAGGCACCGTAGCCGCTGCCCGCGAAGCTGCGCTGTTGGGCAAACCGGCTATTGCCATTTCGCAATACTTGCGCCGTGGATTACCGTTCGATTGGAACAAAGCAGCAGAAATGGCGCTGCCGGTAATCCAACAGTTGGTGGAACAATCTTGCCCTGCGAAAGGCTACTACAACGTCAATCTTCCCCATTTGACTGAAGGCGATGTTACCACGTCGGTAACGTGTGACCCGGACAACGAGGCCTTGGATGTGCGCTTTGAACGCGATGGTCAGCAGTTCCGTTTCTCTGGCGCTTATTCCACACGGGCCAGAACTCCAGGCCGTGATGTGGATCATTGCTTCAGCGGTGCCATTACAATTAGTCGGCTAAGTTTATAAGCTTATTTGCAGTTTCCGCCCGTAGATATGCTCGAACAATACGCCCGCCCGTTCGCCGGCCCATTGTTCCAGATTCGCATTGGCGTTGGCTGTTAGGAACACCGTCACCTTGCTGTTGGTGACGGAGCAATCCACACTCTCCACGCGGTGGTGATGACTTTGCTCTAAGCCGTCAGCCAACCGCAGAATGGGAATCAGCCGCCACACCATTTCCCGAATTACTTCAGGTTGCGAAACAAACATTTCATGGCGAGTCTCGGGAATGGATTTACGATGAAACCGGCACAGAAGGGCAATGGTTTGCCGTTCGTCATTGGTGAAGCCTGTCAGATCGGCATTGGCAACTACATAATAAGAATGCTTGTGATGCCCCATTGCTGAAACATAGTGGCCGACGTCTAGCAGGTATGCAGCCGCCTCCAGCAATTTGCCGGCGTTGGCGGGTAATTCGTGCAGCGGCCGCAGCCCGGTAAACAGGGAGTGTGCAATGTCGGCCACCTTGTGGGCATGCGGAACATCAACGCCAAAACGCTTCGCTAATTCTTCAATGGACAGGCGTTGTTCGGGGTTAAGCCGGGTCAACTCAGCCCCGGCGCGGCGCTCGGCCAAATCAGCCAAAACGCCGTCCCGCACTCCGGCAGTGGAATATTGCACGGAGTCGACGCTGAACGCCTTCAGAATTTTGTACATTACTGCAGTTCCAGCGATAATGATTTCCGCCCGGCGAGGTCCAATCCCTGGAATTTTCTTACGCTTGGCAAGCGTCAATTTGGAGATCTTGGCGTAAAGACTTCCAATCTGCGCAGTTGTGGCTTTTTGACGGTCTGCTGCATCCCGTTCCAGACGCACAATCTTGTGTGTTGCACAAACCACAGCCGCAGCAGTAGCGGAAGTTCCCACCGCCTGCTCAAAAACAGGCCGATTATTGCGCATTACTGAGCCAAGCTTTTCGTCAATGAAAGCTTCCATACGTTCCAACTCAGCCGGAAGCGGTACATCATGCTTCAAAAACATCTGTGTCAAACGCACGGCTCCCAGCGGCTTTGATGCCGCTGAGATTAGTTTGCCCTGGTAGGAATGGATAATCTCCGCGCTGCCGCCGCCGATGTCCACAATCATGCGCCGTAGTTCGCTAGGCCAGCGGGCAGCCAAACCGTTGTGGATAAGACGTGCTTCTTCCAGGCCGGATATGATTTCCACCGGAACCCCCAACGTCTTTGAGGCTCTTAGTAGAAACTGTTCCTGATTTGTGGTGTCACGAACTGCGCTGGTGGCTACTGCTCGCACTGCCGAAACATGCAAAGGTTTGTAGCGGGCGGCGAACCTCTCCAAGGCTTTCAGCACAGTCGCCATAGCCTCTTTGCTGATTACTCCAGCTGAGAATACGCTCTCACCTAACCTGGTAACTTGCCTATCTTCAATAAGAATTTTCATTCCGTCCTTGCCCGTGAATTCGCCCACGGCCAACCGAACGGAATTGCTGCCAATGTCTACCGCCGCATATCGCGCCATCTCCTAGTTATAATAGGAGGTTCAATACCCGAATGCTCAATTTATTGTGAAATTTTCAAACTTAGAGACTAGTGTTGCGCAAGGCCCTGCCAACAGTAGCCGGCTCGCAAAATGGTTTGAATTTCGCCATTCAAACCGGAATCGCGCATTTTTCGTCTAAGTCTTTGAATGTGAACGTCAAGTGTTCGAGTACGAACCCCGGCGCTATAGCCCCATACGCGCTGCAAAAGGAAATCGCGGCTCAGTACTTGTCCGGAGTTCTCCTGCAGTAAATTCATCAGTTCCCGCTCTTTGCGAGTCATTCTAACGTCGTGATCGTGTTCGCCCTGGTAGGAGGCGGAATCAATAACCTGCATCGCGTAAATTCCTCTTCAAAGAAATGTACGCATCCCAGCTACCGGGAGTTTCAAATTTTTCAAGCGGTGCGATTAACCCACAGGTGCTTCATGGCATCTTTGGGTATCGAACTTGGAATAATAAAATAAAAAAGACTCTTGCATATTACGGCAGGATGGCTGATCAAACATCATCCTGTATAACGTAATCGCACCGCTTGGCCGCATTCCCGGACTAACCTGTACAAGTTGGCGTGCCGCCTCCGAACTGCAACTCTGGCACACCAACCCAACTTCAGCACAGGCGTCGGGTCTCCGAACAAAATCATCCTCACTTCCTAGCATGTTCCCTCCCTTGAGGAGTGTTTATCCCGCTCTTTTGGCGGTTTGATGGGCTCTAACTTTGAAATGGCGCCGGGGTTTTTTGCCCCGTGCTTCCTTCCAATTGATGATAGTTAACCCGAAGTACTTTTGTACCGTATTTCGACCGGAATACCTAGAGAACAAAAGGGTAGTTGCATAGGTATAAAGCGGGTAGCAGGCCTACCTGCAAATGCGGGTATTCGCAAATGGTGCTGATTGCTACTTCATTCCCAACAAGGAAGCAGGATTCCTCTTCGCCATAGCATCGATTTCCGCAGCTTTAAGTCCTTCCTTTTCCAAGACGCCGAAGAACTGAAGCCACCCTTCCGTATGGATCGGGTTGGAAGCCTGTCCAAGGTCGCTGGAAAGGATAGCGTGGTCCGTCCCCACGGAGCGAATGGCATCTACGAACTGCTTTGGAGTCATGTTGGTTTGGCTGCCTATGATGGCATTGGAAACGAATTCCAAGTAGGCTCCTTGGCCGGCGCACCATTTCATATCGTCTACGCTCATCAATACAGGCGCAATCACCGGGTGAGTGACCACCATGCGTTTCACGCCCCGTTGGACGGCCGCAGTCAGCAGCAGCCGGGTTTCAGTTGGAGAGGAGTGTCCTGTAGCCAATACCAGGTCGTGCTTGGCAATCAGGTCGAGCACCTTCAATACTTCCGGCAACAGTTTGCCTGCTTTGGCGATGGAAACGAAGGGGCGCGATTCCTTCGAATATGTAACCTGATTTTCAGCATCGAAGGTGGGCATCCAAACCATCTTGCCGCGGCCGCCTTTCACCATTGTCATGCGCTCAACCGCTACGGGATTCACGCCACCAACTGTCAGGTTGAGTGCAATCCCTCCGAAGATGGTTAACCCTGGCGCTTGTTGGGACGCCAGCCAAGCCAGTCCTGCGGTGGATTCATAGTGATTCTTCAGAACTACGCCGCCGAAGCCCTTCAAGGCCATTAAGCGCGTGATTGTGAGCCCGTCTATTGAGCGAGGGACGGAATCTGGGTCGGAATGGGCGTGAATATCAACGATGCCGTTTAGAGTGGCGGTTTGCGCGGAAAGGGCAACAGGAGTGATTAGAACAAGCCGAGTGATAAGAAGAAGTGAGCGAAGCATTCCAACTATGCTACTTCACTTGAGGCATGAGGCTGCGGCGAAAGCCTCCTGCCTGTACCGATTGGCTTATCCTAAGACTGGGTATGCACTTGACTCAGGTACCCCCTACACATTGTGGTCCGGACATTCGGCCGAAGTTTGAATGCTGCCGCTTGCACCTGCACCGGTGACATGTGGGGCGTCGTCGCAAGCGCGAATCGGGATTGCCTTTTTTGTGGCGCTCCGCCGACACAGGGCCGGTGGGACTCCCGT
>JAYTTF010000110.1:0-6723 GCA_043745195.1 Bryobacterales bacterium
CACGCGTTTAGTTCACTGCACGTTCTCATCACCGGGCGGGCTCGGCCTTGCCCCCTCACTCAACTTCTCACCCCCGCACCGCCGATGAGAACTTAAACAGTGTGAACTTAAACAGTAACTCAATCTGCCCTCTTTTCATCCGCTTGCAAAAATTCGGCAGGGTTGCGCTTTTAGAACCTATGAGACTCTTGATGCAGGAAGACAAATTGCTGGCCAGCAACTTCCCATTGATCAAGTCCTCGAGGTGATTACTCCTCTGGCGTTCCCAATGGAATCGAATCGCAAACGCCGCTGAGCGGCGGTGAATGCGAGCTGTCAAAAGCAGGCTGCCACGGATGTTGTTGTGTAGGCGCCGTGGCAGCCGAGAAGATGACAAAAGGAACGCCAGTTGAATGAATTTGCGTCTATCGGTTCGCGAGGCAGTAGTGTGTTGTCTCGAGAACTTCTGCAACTTTGCAATGCAGGTTTAGTAGACTTGGAGTATGAAGAACTGTGTTCAATTCTTATTGATAGTTACCTTGCCAGTTGCAATCTCTCTGGCCGCCGACCAGGGATTTATCAAAGCACGCGGAAAGCCAGGAGATGCCGGTATTTTTGTGGACGGAAAGTACATTGGGCCGGCCAGCAGATTTACTGTTCCTGAAAAATATTCGGTGGAAGCCGGTTCACACGATGTGGCTTTTCGCGATCCTCGCTATGAGGAGTTTTCAGCGAAGATTACGGTGACCCCAGGTAAAACTACCAAGATTAGTTACCATCCCAAGCGTCTGCCGGAACCGAAAGGGCCATTTGGCAGATTGCGGCTCGGTGGAGGTGAAGGGGAATCCTTTATCTCAGTGACCCAAGGTGATACGGGCGCTGTGTATTTGAATAAGAGGTTCGTGGGATATGTAGACGAACTGAACAACCTGGGCAGCGGAATTCAGATTCCCGCAGGTGACTATGAACTCTACATCTCCTCACCTCTATTCGGAGAAATCCGGCAGATGGTAAAGATTGCTGCCAACAAGGTAACCGTGATCCCGCTACCAAAGAAGTAAAAGCTGGGGGAAGCTAGGAAGGAGAAGTGTGGACTGACTGGCTTCCCAAATCAACGCCGAGTTTGCGCATTTCCTCAGAGTAGTAGCGTTTATGAAGCAGATCGAATTCTTCACTACCTTCGGGAATATCGCGCTTCTGCGAACGAACTTTTAGCCGAGCAGCTTTATCAGCCTTATCCTCGGTGACCAGCATTTCGGTGAAGCCTTTGACGATTTCCAAGCGAATTTCGTTTTGCTCTTTCTTCAGTCGGAACTCGCGGGACTTGCGAAAGCGCTCCAGCAATTTGTGAGAAATATCAGTGATCTTGTCGCGGGATAGTTTCATTGAATCCCCGGTGTCACGGCCCGCAGCCCTGACAATTTTGCGCTCTTTAATCATCTGATTCTTGATCTTCTTGAACATCTCCTGGTAAGAGACGCCTTCTTTGCGCATGTAATCGGAATACTCGCTAAGGATCTCGCGCACTTCGTCATTCATTTTGTCCTCGACTTCTAATTCTTCAAGGACTAAATTGTTGATAACCTCCATGGCCGCTGCGGGGTTTGAAACCTCAATCAACCTTGGGGCAAGTCGCGTGACTAAATGACGCGATAAATAAGTGACCAGTTCTCTAGCAAGTAGCATCCGCTCAGCATTAAGTCTACTGAGCGGGAGTGGCGGAAGTCAATCTGACCCGACGCCCGAGAGCCGGAAGGGTTTGGAAAGCGGATGCCATTCTTGTTCGTCGTTTCGATCCAATCAGTGACAAAGTTTAGGATTCAGGGGGGCCGCTTGGATTGCAAGCGAGTGCCACATAAACATGAATGGACGAATTCATCTACGGCCAGCCGATCGCGACCGTTCAGGAGCCCTCGTCGATCATGCTAAGAATGGTGGATTACTTGGCTTCGCCGCAGCCCAACCCTTAAATTCAAAATAGAATCTACATAGTAACTACATCGAAATGGAAGCGCTCTGGAGGAAGACAGGCTGCGTCCGTAGGTCCCATATTGGTCCAAGCCTCGTAAGCCGAGTGCGCTACTTTCCCATTAAGGTAAAAAAGAAATTGATCGGTACAGCAGGAAAACGGCGGCAGGTGACGAAACGACAAACGCAGACCCACAGCGTTTTCCAGATCAACTCCCCTGGTGGAAATTTCTTTGTCCGCCAATAAAGTGACGAAACTGGATCTGCCCGCATGGGGCCAAAGGTCAGGCCGCAAAAGAGGGCGCAATTGTGGATTGGTTTCAAAGGTGGTTTCGCATTGGCGAATCCATTCCAGAACGTCGTCACCCCACTGCCAACAATACTTCAAAGTCAGATAGTGTTCTGAAAGTTGAATAGCCAAATCCATACGGTGACGGTCAAGCTCCAATTCCATGGCTGCGTCCGGGGGCAACATGGGGGAGACCAGTAAATCGTTCTCCACTAACTTTTCCGCCATACCAACAACCCGATCCATCCGCTTCATTGCCGTGTGAGCATGAATCAACAATGGCGGCAACTCAAGCAACCGGTCGCCACTGATTTCTACGAACTTTCTGCTTCCAAGTATAGTCACGCAGACCTCCGATTCCCGTTCTCTAATGGACTCCATATCGGCGGACGGGTCTGAAAACTGAGCCCATCTGCTTGATTGTACGCCCGGGAAGCCTTTTTCGTTTCAACCAATCGAAGTTGATCAAAGTGCGAAAGTACTACTGCTGAATACTGCCTCGGAAGCGGATTTTAAAAAGAGGAGGGGAAGCATGATTCAGCTTTTGGTGATTCTGTTTGTTTTCGCGATTGCGCATATTGTTGCATTCCAACCCAGTGAACCTTTCTATCTGATTGAGGAAACACGCTATTTGATGACGCCAAAACAGACACGCCAAACCTTGGCTATCCTTGGCTATCCACGCCCCCTCGACCAAATAGAGGAGGAGATGACAAAATACGATGTTTACTATTTGCTGATCCTTTTTTCTTTACTTGAAGCGCAAGTAGGTATGGATTTTTTCCTCCATCGCGTTCTTGACGGTGAGGGAAAGGAGAGCGGTTAATTTGCATAGCCTTCAAGTGAATGGTACCCCTGTGGTTAACTCCAACTGGCTCTATTATTTATTACAACTTCCCAATCAATTAGGCTAGCCTGCTGTTGTTGCTCCACTATGTCCGCAGTTATGAATCAGCCGCACAATTTGTATTGCAGCATGGAGGCGTGGAGAGTACTATTCGATGATTATCTGAATGGAAATTTATCTCCCATATGAGGAGTGTGTGCAGACAGATGCGGAAATCCTGACGGTGATGGTAAAAAACCGTTCGCACTCCATTGTTGATCTGCATGCCGATACGGAGCGCTTCCGCCGAGTTGCGGTGATTCCGATCGATACCAATTTCACAACGTCGCGGGGACTCAAATCGAAAGTTTTAACAATCCCTTACTCAGGGCAAAGGAATAGTCCCTCACGAAACTCTTTGAAATCAAACAACAAACCACCCTTCACTTACGCTACCATGACTGCAATAACCGTCCCGCTGAAATACCTATGCTGATTCAAAGATTACTTTTTCCATTTTTCCTGATTACATTCCCTCTTATGGCCGCTGTGAATGACTGGCCGCGATGGCGTGGTCCCGATGATAACGGCATGGCGCGAGGAAAGGCTCCGGTGCAATGGAGCGATCAAAAAAACGTTGCCTGGAAGATAAACATCCCAGGAAGAGGTTTTTCATCGCCGGTGCTATGGGGAGACAAAATATTCCTGACGAACGCGATTCCGGCACCAAAAGAAAAGACAGAAAAGCCACCAGATTCTGGCAGACAGGGTGGTCGAGGACCAGGTGGTGGGGCCAGTGCAGGTATTGAGCACAAGTTCACGGTGATGGCTATTGATCGTCGAACTGGAAAGACAATTTGGGAGCAGGTGGCTACGATTGCAACACCCAAAGAAGGCTATCATCAGCGCTACGGAAGCTACGCCTCGAACAGCCCCGTAACAGACGGAAAGCATTTGTGGGCCTCGTTCGGCTCCCGAGGAGTTTATTGCTACGAGCTAAATGGAAAATTGATCTGGAAGCGGGACGATTTCCAGGAAGCGAAGACGCGCCTTCAATTCGGCGAGGGGACAGCAACGGTTCTTGACGGAAACAAATTGATCCTAAACTTCGACCAGGAGGGCGGGAAGAGCAATTTAATGGTGCTGGACAAAGTTACCGGCAAAGAACTTTGGCGTGCGGCTCGGGAGGAAAGCAGTGGCTGGTCAGCACCATTGGTTGTTGAACATGATGGCAAGAAGCAACTTGTGGTGACAGGCACAAACAAAGTGCGCTCCTATGATTTGGAGACGGGCAAAATTGTTTGGGAGTGCAAGGGATTGGGCGGCAACGTGATTCCTGCGCCGGTAACCAGCGGAGGAATTGTTTACGTGATGAGCGGATTCCGAGATCCCAATTTGATGGCTATCAAGCTGGGAAAAACTGGGGACCTTACTGGAACCGATGCAGTGTTGTGGAGCTTGAATCGAGGCACCTCTTATACCGCCTCACCTGTTCTGTTTGAAAACAAACTTTACTTTGTCACTGATAGCGGGATGATCAGTTGTTTGAATGCGAAGACTGGCGAACCCTATTATCACCAGCAGAGGTTGCCGAAGCCCTACAGTTTGAAATCCTCACCTGTAGGGATCAACGGAAATTTGTACATTTCGACTGAAAATGAAGATGTGGTGGTGGTGAAAATGGGGGAGAAATTCGAGGTTGTGTCCACGAATACTATCCCGGAGCAATCGTTTATTGCAACGCCCGCAGTATCGGACGGAGTTATCTACCTGCGGAGTGAGACGGGGTTGTACGCAATCAAAGAGTAGCTTTTCACCATATAAGTTTTTCCAAATATGAGTAGCAGATCAGGATGGCCCCTTCCAAACAGCAGCAATCTGCCGTGATCAAAGCAGCTCGATAGAAGGCTGTTTTGTATAGTGCTCAACTTCCGAATTTCATTGCCACAGAAAATATTCGCCGAAGTACAAGCTGTTGTCGATTGATGGAAAACAACTAAGCCCTTAAAAAGTGTAGGTGGATTTAAGTCAAGCAGTGAATTCGGAAGCTATGGAATGTTTTTTAATTTAACCGTAACAAAGACATCTTCGGCATGAAGGGCCAACGGACACTCCAGCCAAGTGAACAGAGGCGGAACTTTTTAGAGTTCCGCGACTCCCGCAAATTTTTCAGAATAGCTTGCTTACTTACTACGGCTAAGCTTCCGGAAATAATCGGCAACAGCTTCGGCATATCCTGCAGGTACTTTATCCGAAGCTGGTGTTCTTACTTGCCCCTTTGAGGAATCATCCACCTGCCGTCGTAACGACAATTCAAGATGCTCCAATGTTGGGAGGAACTGAGTGCGAATTTTCTCCAGCAATTCAGGATTGCCGCGCAATTGGTTGGGATCAATATTGCGGATCTCTTCCAGAATGCGGTCAATCTCCTTGGTCATCTCAGCGGATTCGCCATCTTTGGTTTGACCAAGTGCACGGCGCAATTCGTTCAAGTCTCGCGCGCCGTCGCGCAATGCACCTTGGATAGCTCCAGGGTTGAATTGGACGTCGCCACGGTTCATAGCAGAGAAGCCATCGCCACCAAAACGATCTCCGCCGGGACCTTGTTGACGATTGCCAAACGCTCCGCCACCACCGCCACCTTGGTTGTTACCACCTGCTCGCTGGCCGCCTTGTCCCTGGCCCTGACCTTGTCCCTGGCCCTGGCCCTGACCTTGTCCTTGTCCTTGCCCAGGCTGTTGACCCTGTCCTTGACCTTGGCCAGCCTGTTGGCCCTGACCTTGACCTTGGCCAGCCTGTTGGCCCTGACCTTGTCCAGGCTGTTGTCCCTGGCCCTGACCTTGTCCAGGCTGTTGACCCTGGCCTTGTTGTCCTTGACCCGGTTGTTGTCCTCTGCCGTTCTGAGCCATGCGTTCCATTTGCTCACGTAGCTTCTCAACTCCGGCTAAGCCCTTTTCCTTTTCAGAGGATGATCCGCGACCTTGACCAGCTGCTGCCTTCTCGGCCTGTTGCATCATCTCTTTCAATTTGTCGAGATTTGCGGACAGCCTTTCTTCCTGCGGTCGAACATAGGGTCCGTAGCCTTCGCGCAAATAACGACCACTCAACTTTTGGCCCAACTCCTGGTGCATGAAGTTTAGGCCATCCCGCAATTTACTGGCAGTTTCGCCCTTGCCATTATTTGATTCGCGCAATGCATCTTGCATATTGCGTTCAAGATTGGCCATCTTTTCCTGGATCTGATCTTTCTCCTGGCCAAGCGCATTGTTTTGCGCAGGATTTCCGCTGGGCTGTGGGGATCCGTTTGGTGCGTTCGGGAAGGCGCGTTTCAAGCGTTCGGTGAAGTCGCGCTGTTGATCCGCTAGCTGTGCGGCCCGCTGTGCAACATCACGCACTTTATCAGCGGTCTGTTGGCCGCGCATTCCACCTAACAAATTCTTCGCTTCGTTCAGCCGTTCTGCTGCGCGCCGGGAATCCGCTGCAGATTGGGCCGTTTCCCCGCCCTGCTTGGAATCACCTGCACGCTGCATGTCCTTGGTAGCAGCATCCAACCGTTCCAGCGCCTGCTTCAAACGAGGATCCACTTCATTGGCACCAGCCATGTCACGCAACCGATCCCGTTGAGGAGATGGGCGCTGCTGCTGCTGTTGTTGTTGCTGCT
>JAYTTF010000111.1:0-25228 GCA_043745195.1 Bryobacterales bacterium
GGAGACATTCCAGCCCTCTTCGCCTCCCGCCTTTTCAGGATCATCTTGTATTGGAATCACTTTTCGGTTTCAGGATCATTCTTCAATTGGAAAATGCTACGGAACCAGCTCTTTTTCTTTTCGTCGAATTGAGAGTTAAAAACGGCACCCAACAATCGGCCTTCCGGGATCGTTTCCTTCAATTGGGCAACCTCGCTGAACTCTGTAACTCCCTTGCGCACTACCAGCAAATTAGCATCTGCATAGTTTGCCAATAACTCCGCATCGGAGGAATCGGATGAGGCTGGGCCATCCAGAATGATCCACGCAAAAGTACTGCGGAGTGATTCCAGAAGTAAAGGCAGCCGACGAAAATCTACACTATCCATGCGGTTTTCATTGGCTTTTCCTGCGGGCATTACAAACAGATTGGTTTCGCCCACTTGGTGTACGGAAGGTTCCCATTGCCCACTGCGGACAGCTTCGGGGACACCCGCACTCTTGGCGACCCCTAAAGCAGTGCTCATCTCATTGGATAAGGGATTCAAGTCGATAATCAATACCTTTTCGTCGCTACCCAATGCAAGGGCAGCAGCCAAATTTGTTGCAACAAACGACTTTCCATTCTTGGAAGTTGGGCTGACGATAGCGAGCAACTGAAGGGGCACATTTCCGGTGGCCCACTCTCGTTTTGCCAAGCTCACGCGGGCTCGCAACAAACGGAAGACTTCCACATATTCTTTCTTGCACTTGGGATGAAGCACGGAAAAAACCTGGAGACACTTCTCCCAATCAAGCTTTGGCGCGAAGGTTGGCTTAGTGGTTATTTCGGGTAGAGCATCATATTGAAAATCGTCCTTGGAGTTCGTCCCGGAAGCAGCGGGAACCAGTTCAGGAGTTTTCCTTTCCGCGCGATGCAGTCTATCTACCAGACGCAACATTTGCTCAACACTGTTTTCGGCTTCCAGCGCCAAGTCTTGAACGGCTCTGTGAGCCAACGATTCTGGAGATTTTTTAGTTGTTTCGTCTATGGCCATTAGTTCACCGCCGAGCGTTCCATTTCGCTGCGTACCTTTGTCGATTCGCCGCGCCGGATCATCGCAAGCAGTCTTTCAGTATTCGATTTGTCACGGTCTGGTAGCCACTGCATCATTTCTTCGAGCACCGCAGAAGCATTGCGGTTCATCCCCATACGGAGATAAATGTAGGTGAGCGTGTCATGTATTTCCACACTCTTTGGCATGGATCGCTTGGCGTCTTCGGCATAGTGCAATGCTGTCTGCAGATCTTCCCCCGCGCGTGCCATAAGGTATGCCAGATTGTTTAGAGCATATGCGTTGAATTTGTCCCGCTTGATGGCTTCCAAGTAGGCGGTTTTGGCTTGGGCTGAATCACCGGCCGTTGCCATTAATACCCCATAGTTGAGCCAGGCCCTGGCATCGTCCCCACCCTGTTGCTGAATAGCTTTGTATTCCGCAGCTGCCTGCTGTTTGTCTCCGGATAGTCCAATGGCGTTGGCGTATCCTAATCGAAACTCTGTGCTCTTGGGAAACTCATTCATTAATGACTTGTACTCCTGAATTGCCAATGGAAGGTCTCTATTGTGCAGCGCCAACCCTGCTGTCAAAGAGCGAATTTCGGAATTGTGCGGAAACGTCGCTCTCGATCGTTGTAGCGTTTTCAGGGCTGCTGAGGCTCTTCCTCCGGCTGCGTCCCATTGCGCTTTCATCAGAACCGGACGCACGTCTTTCGGTGCAAGTTTTTGAGCTCTGTCAAGTAAGGTAACAACCTCTTTGTCGTTCTGCAGGCTGTTTTGTGCCCCAGCTAATGTCAGGATTGCTTCCAAGTCATTTGGGTCTTGCTCAAGGATTTTTGTCAAAGATACTTCCGCTTCTGCAGGCCTCTTTCTGGCCAAACTTGCCTTTGCTTGAAGAATCAAAGCCGGGGTATAGCCGGGGGTCCGTTGCAGCAATGCTTGCAGACGGTCGTGGGCGGCGGAAGGCCTGCCTGACAATAAATCCGACTCTGCCAGCGCTATCCAACCTGGAGCATAGTTAGGGTCCAGCGTGACGCTGCGTTCCAACTGCTTTTCTGCTTTCACCAAATCGCCAGCCCTTAAGTACGCCCTACCTAGATGGAGTCGAACAAACGAAGAGTTTGGCATTCTGCTGAGAATGGTTTCCAGTTTTACTCTTGCAGCATTGCGTTGCCCCTCCATTTCGGAATCTATTTGAAGTGCGGCCTGGTACGCATTGAGAAGGGGATCATTTGGATTTAGCTTCAGTTCTGATTCAAGAATGCCTTTAGCTGCCAAAGGATTCTTCTTCATTAATTGAAGGTCCATTAAGCGGGTGGAATACATGTTTCTGGAGTCTGGGTGCTTGGTTTGGCCCAACTCAAACCAGTGCTGTGCCTGTTCAAAGAGCCCTCTGTGCAGCCAGAAATCTCCAACCTGAGCCTCGGTTAATTCCTGTTGTGAATACTTCGATGCGGATTGATTTACTATCGCCAGAGCGCCGGCCCTGTCTCCAGATGCATCCAAATGGGCGGCCAATTGAAGAGCCACCACAATGCTCTGCATTTTGTCTGCCTTCAACTCTAGAACCTTCCGGGCCTCTGCAGTTTTTCTTTGCTCCATCAATTGCAGGTAAAGAAGATCGTAGCCTGGCCCGTAAGTATTATTTTCGACGAGCAAATTGGTCAACAGAAGTTTTGCTTTTTCAGTTTGGTTGCCTTGGAAGTAAACTGCTGAAAGTTGTGCCACCAATGCTGGATCTTTGGTTTCCTTCCCAATGACTTTTTCAAGTAATGCAATGGCTTCACCAGTTCGGCGTTGCTCAATCAAAACTTGTGTTTTTAGCCGGTAACCCTCCGTTGCACTGGGCCACTTTTCCATCAGCCGTTGTGCTTGATCTTCCACTTCGCGCAAAAGTACAGTGGGTCTGCCAGGATCTGCAAAATAAGTTTGATATGTTAGCTCGGCCAACTTCACCAGAACGTCTTTGCGGTTCGGCAATAGTTCCACAGCGCGGATCAGGTGCTCGCGAGCCTGTCGTGTTTGGGCAGTCTCGCGCAAGGCTTGGGACAAAAGAAAATTTGCTTCACCGTTTTTCGGCTGCCGTTTCAGCACTTGCCTGAAAAGCAATATGGCGCTGTCATAGTCCCCTTTTGCAACAAGCTGTTCCCCCTGCTTCAATAAGGATTCAGCAGAAAGCGAACTGCAACTGCTTGTGAGAAGTAACACCGATAGCAGAACACTAAGAAGGCCCCCTATGGCAAAGCCTTGCCGACCTTGTGTTAAAAGGACAGGGCCTCGGGGCAACTCTGCCAGCAACGGAATGTTTCCAAGCAAAGCCAAGTGCCTTGCTGTCCGAACTTGGGGATGCCGAAGAAACGAAAATAGTCCCAATAGGGCACCAAACGACAAGCCCCCCAATACGCCAAAAGCCAACCTCACCACTGCAATCGGTTGTTCCGCCGACTCGGGGAGCGTTGGAGGTTCGATCAATTCCACAGTTTCCCCTTGCCCGCGACGTTCCATGTTGGAGGCTACTTGAGATTCCCGCTGTTTCCGATTCAACTCAGAATACTGCTCTTTCAATACGGTATATTCGCGGTTCAGCACAAGGCGTTCCATTTCGCTATCTGGCGCTGGTGCAAGGCTTTCACGAAGTGCATTCATCTGCCTTTTCAGTTGTGCTTCTTCCGCCATCAGCGCGGATCGTGAAAACTCCAGAGCTTGCAACTCGGCTTTTGCTCTCACCAATTGATTTGTGAGCTGCTCTCGACTGCTTTCCCGCGCTAATTTAGCTTCTTGTTCTTCTACCCGTCTTAGCGCGCTTTCTGCTTTGGCTAAGGACTGTTCTACGAACTCGCGGTCGGCCTGACCAGGCACATAACGCGCCCTGGCTTCATCTACTTTTGCCCGCAAAGTTAAAACGTTATCCCTTGCGCGATCGCCGCTTAACGTAGGTGGTGCGCTTCCCGGTTGTGAAAGCGGTGCCTGATCTACAGTGGAAATTTGACCTTCCAATGCCGAAATAATTGAACGCTTAAATGTTCTATCCGAGTTGGTGGCACGAAGATCTTTCTGCACAGCGGACATTCGGGAATCCACATGGTGCATTTCTTCCACTTCAAATGTATATTGAGTTGTCACCGTTTGAGTGGGGGAGGGCAATGAACCGAGTTTGGCTTCCATTTCCGTCAACTGGTCCAGAACCTTCTTCACTTCTTGTTGCAAGAATTCCGTTGTGCCTATGGACTGTTCCCCACGGTAACGCCGGTTTTCCTCGTAAATTAGTTCTACTATCCGCTGCACTACTTTTTGCGATTGCGCGGGATCGGAATACTGGAAGGAAATCAAAATAGTGGGAACACTTCGTGTGTTGTTCTCGCCAGTAGTAACACCGTGTATTTGCAAGCCTTGTTGAAAGTGCGGAACAAGATCGGCAATGGTTGAAAGGATTCGGCGCTCCGGGTAAAGCCCGAAACTCTCTATCATTTTGGTGCCAGTCAGGCGGCTATTTACCAATTGCGTTAATGCGAAGATGCGTTGGTCCACTTGCATAGCGACGTTGGGGGTGACATATTTTTCAGCTACTTGCGGTGGAATGAACCGAACTTGGGCACGGGAAATATATTGATCGGGTAAAAAATGAATCACACCAAAGGTGATACCAGCGCCGATCAATCCCCACAGGATGATGCGCTTGCAATATTGATGCAACAACCAAGTAGTGTCCGAAGCAGCACTGTTGGCTAACCAATCGGAAAAATTGAGAGACCAAAGTCCCTTAGGCGGTATCATAATCCAATCATTTTCGTCGTGAAATATCAACGCCCACGTTGGAGCCACTGCTTCCATCCGTAGACAATAAATTTCGAGTTCATAGGGTTTATCGGTAAGAACCCTAGAAGACTTTAGGTACTAAGTTGCCGGTAAATCAAGGTTAAAGCTGTTTGCAGGCTTTAAGGCCCGCCCAGAGTTTCGCACTCTTCTGAGAAACTCGCGCAAAACGGACTCGCTCCGGCTAATGGAATTAGCGAGTTTTTCCAAATATTGGAGCCGCGCCGGAGCGGCCTTTGCGCTTCTGAGGAACTCGCGCAAAACGGACTCGCTCCGGCTTAAGAATCAACGAGTTTCTCCAAACATTGGAGCCGCGCCGGAGCGGCCTTTGCGCTTCTGAGAAACAAGCGCAAAACGGACTCGCTTCGGCGAAGCCACTGATTGTTTCTTCAAATGCATTGCGCCGCGCCGAAGCGGCCTTTGCGCTATCTATCCCGTAACCTTTTAATAGGAATTCGCGTTTACAATGGTAGTGTCAATGATGCGTATTAAAATCTACATAATGCTTGGGGTCTGTCTCCCGGTATTGACAGCCTACGCACAGGCTCCTACTACCCTGAACAATGGTTTCGAAAAATCTGTTCTGCCTGTGATTACTAGTACTTGCGCTCCCTGTCACAACGACCGCATGGCTTCCGGCGGACTCAATCTTGGACTTTTTGGCACGAAAACTTCCATGATTGACCAGCGCGAAGGCTGGGAACTGATTATTCAAAAAGTCCGTAGCGGCGAGATGCCGCCCCAAGGCATGCCGCGTCCTGCTGAGAAGCTGGATGCGATGATGAAGTTCCTGCACGAAGAATTTGCCCGTGCTGACAAAAATGTTAAGCCGGATCCAGGCCGCGTCACAGCCAAGCGGCTGAACCGCAATGAGTACACCAATACCATCCGCGACCTTTTGGCCGTTGACTTCCGAGCTGAAAAGGATTTCCCGACCGATGATTCCGGTTACGGGTTCGACAACATTGGCGACGTTCTAACCATTTCTCCCATCCTGATGGAAAAGTACCTGGTGGCGGCAGAGCGAATCGCCGCACGCGCAGTTGGTGCTGATCCACTCCCCAAGCCCTTGCTGGCGGAGTACTCCCGCAAAAACGCGAATATCCGCCGATTGGATCGCAGCAATGTGGAAGCCACTCACCGCGTGGACTTTGACGGCGAATATACAATTCGGATTGGTTTGCCAGGTGAGCGCGCAACAGATGCCAAGCCCGTGAAGATGGGTTTTTGGATGGACGGAAAGATGCTCCACATGATGGATGTGGAAACACGACCATCCAAGATGGTTGCTTTCAATCCGTACTCGGAAGAAGAATTTAAGCTGAATCTTCCGGAAGGCGATCACGTTTTTCGTGCAGGTTTCATTGATGACGACTTCGTGAAGACGCTGGACGAAAAAGATGCGTTCAGTGACAAGAAGAACAAATTTCCCAACATGATTTGGTTCCTTGGGCCCTATTCTTCCAAAGTTGAAAAAGCCAGCCGCAAGAAGATTCTGATCTGCGACCCCAAGACAGGCGATGCTTGCGTTGACAAGATTGTTTCCGAACTCGCGCACAGGGCATATAGACGTCCAGTGACAAAGGCTGACACGGCAGGGCTGATGAAATTTGTCCGTATGGCCAAGGCCGAAGGGCAATCGGTGGAGCAGGGAATTCAACTGGCCATTCAAGCCATGTTGGTGTCACCTAACTTCCTGTTTCGAGTTGAACGCGATGCAAACCCCACCGATGCCACCACTGTACACAAGCTCACCGAACTGGAATTAGCTTCTCGTCTTAGCTACTTCCTGTGGAGTTCCATGCCTGACGATCAACTGCGAGGCTTGGCAGAAGCGGGGAAATTACGCAGTCCTGGAGTTCTGGAAGCGCAAGTGAAGCGTCTGCTTGCGGACGAACGGTCTGCTGCCTTTGCGAATAATTTTGCGGGTCAGTGGTTGGAAGTACGAAATCTGGATAGCTTAAAGCCGGATCCGAAGAAGTTCCCGGATTGGACTCCGGAACTGCGCGACGCGATGAAGACAGAAACGCGCATGTTCTTTGAATATATGCTGCGTGAGAATCGGCCGCTGCCGGAATTCATTGATGCCAAGTACACATTCCTAAATGGACGATTGGCGAAGCATTATGGGATTGACGGAGTGGATGGTCCAGAATTCCGCAAAGTGGAGTTGACCACCGATCAGCGCGGAGGAATCTTGAGCCATGCCAGTGTTCTGGCTATTTCCAGTTATCCAACCCGAACTTCTCCTGTGATTCGCGGCAAATACGTTTTGCAAAACATTCTGGGTACTCCGCCGCCACCTCCGCCACCGGATGTGCCACCGCTTGATGAAGACAAAGTGGCCAGTTCTGGCTCCTTGCGGCAGCAAATGGAAAAGCATCGGACTAACCCCGTTTGCGCGTCCTGTCACAATCGGATGGATGTGCTTGGTTTCGGTCTGGAAAATTACGACGCTTTAGGCAAATGGCGAACCAAGGATGGCACCTTTGCACTTGATGTAAGCGGCACCTTCCCGAATGGAAAGCAGTTTTCCACTCCAGCGGAAATGCGAGCGCTGTTGAAGGAAGAAGTACCCCAGTTTGCCCGCTGCATCACGGAAAAAATGCTGACATACTCATTAGGGCGGGGTTTGGAGCGCTATGATCGGCGCACTGTTGAGGACATCAATCAGAAGATTGCCGCAGCAGGATATCCATTCCAGAGTCTGGTTCTTGAAATTGTGAATAGCTTGCCGTTTCAAATGCGGCGAGGTGAGTTGATTAGCAGTGAAAAACAGGTAAAATCCAAGGAGATTGCCCAGCGATGATTACGAAAAAAGTACTTCCAAGACGAACATTCCTGCGCGGCCTGGGCGCTGCAATTGCGCTTCCGGCAATGGATGCAATGGCTCCTGCTATGGCTTCAAGCCAACTTCCTGGAAAGGCGCCGGTGCGAATGGGATTTGTCTACGTCCCCAATGGCATGGATGTTCGTAATTGGAACCTGGATTATGAAGGAAAGCTGGGAAAGCTTTCGCGGATCATGGCTCCTTTGGAACAGTTCAAAGATGAAATGACGGTGTTTGGGAACCTTACCCAAAACAATGGGCGCGCCCTTCTGGACGGTGCTGGCGACCATGGGCGATGTGCTGGAGCTTACCTCACCGGAGTCCACGTGAAGAAGTCTGCCGTGGATATTCATTGCGGCATTTCCTGCGATCAAATTGTGGCCAACAAGATTGGTAGCCAAACCCGCTTCCCATCGCTGGAACTCGGCATGGATGATGCACGTCAGGCTGGTGATTGCGATTCCGGCTATTCATGCGCTTACACAAACAATTTAGCTTGGCGCAGTGAGACGCAGCCCCTTCCGCCAATTTTGGATCCACGTGCTTTGTTTGAAAGGTTGTTTGGTGTGGATGCTGGATTGACGCCGGAACAACGAGCCCGCCGCAACAAGTTCCGCCGCAGCATTTTGGATTTTGTGTCTGACGATACCCGTAAGTTGGAATCGAACCTTGGGCCAACGGACAGACGCAAACTGGACGAATATCTTTCTTCCATCCGGGAAGTGGAACGTCAGTTGGAACGCGCAGAAAAAGACAACGCGCAAATTGATCCTCACATGCCCAAGCCCTATGGCGTGCCGGCCGATTTCGCAGAGCACTTCAAGCTGATGACCGATATGACAACCATCGCGATGCAGGCCGATCTGACACGTGTGTTTACCTTCATGGTGACTCGCGAAGGGTCCTTGCGTTCCTATAGGGAACTGGGCATTCCAGATGGACATCATCCGCTAACCCACCACCGCAACGAACCAGCATTGATGGAAAAAGTAACGCAGATTAATACTTACCACGTGAAACAATTTGCCGGTTGGATGGAAAAACTGAAGAGTATCAAGGAAGGCGACCGGTCGTTGTTGGACAATTCCATGATTGTGTACGGTGCTGGCCTATGTGACGGTAATCGTCATAATCACGAAGATTTGCCAACGGTTTTGTTGGGACGTGGTGGTAACACGATTAAGCCCGGGAAGAGAGTGGTTGTTCGCAGGGAAACGCCGATCACGAACTTGCATTTGTCCATGATGGATCGTATGGGTGTTAGTGTCGATCATTTCGCTGATTCTACCGGCCGTCTTGCTGATCTGAACCTGAGCTAAGAACGCACTATGCAATTTCCTCAAGGCAAGCCGCCTGTTGGTATTATTTTCGATTCGGCGATGGGTAGCCGCATTGATGATGTTTTGGCAATAGCGCTGATGTATGGGCTTGACGGAAAGAACGAAGCCCGTGTGGTCTCCGTTAGTGTTAGCCGGTCCAACGTCAACTCCGCTGCCTTCACTGAAGCAATTGGCCGTTTTTATGCAGGTGCGGTGAGTGGTGATTTTGGGGCTGTCGGCCGTAATTTGCCCGTTGGCTTAGCGACGGACGGACGGATGGCAGGCGAAACGCCGATGCTGACTGTGCCCCTTGAAAAGAAAGATAAAGACGGCAAGCCCGTTTATGGCCACGGAATTCATCAAGTAGTGGATACGGCTGAAGTGTCGGCCCTGATTCGCAACGCATTTACATCGCAATACGATCAGAACTGTCTTGTTGTTCTGGCGGGTCCGGCTACGAATCTGGTGCAGGCTCTTCGTCTACCGGATGTGAAGGATTTGATTTCGCAGAAGGTTCGCTTACTAAGTATTGTTGCGGGCGACTTCGGCGGTGGCCCTGCCGAATTCAACATCAAAGCTGATATTGCTGCTGCTCGCGAATTGTTCGCTGAATGGCCAACTCAAATCATAGTTGCTGGGGCTGAACTCGGCGCTCAATTGAGGTACCCTGCGGCGAGTATTGAAAGTGATTTTGCTTACACGCAAGATCATCCTGTGGTTGATGCGTACAAAGCATTTCGCGCCATGCCCTATGATGCTCCGGCTCCCGGAGTGGCTGCTGTTTTGGCGGCCATTCGTCCCAAAGAAAACTACTTTAAGATGTCGCCATCGGGCACGGTGAAAGTGCTTGACGATGGCACTACGCAGTTTGTTCCTTCGCCAACGGGGAAGCATCAGTATCTGATTTCTGATCCTGATAAAAAAGATGCTGTGCAGAAAGTAATGATTGAACTGGTGAGTGCTAAGCCAGTAGTGAAGGCTCCGCGCTTCCGGAGGAATCAGAAAAAAGATGCGGCGGATCCCGCCAAACCAGCAGTGGTTCTTGAAGTGACACCGCCGCCAGTTAAAGAGTGATTTGAACCAGCCGTTGCTGCGGCGCTTGCTTCGATACATTTTCCAGTTTCAAAACTCCGCGCGGACAAACTTCCGCGCACAATCCACACCCGACGCAGGATGAGCGAGTGAAGCTTTGGTTGGACTGTGCGTAAGAGCGAACATCAATTCCCATTTCGCAATACTTGGAACAGAGTCCACAGGAAATGCACATGTTCTTTTTTACAGTAATGCGGTAGCGGCCGATTTTTTGTACCAACCCCAACAGCGCCGCCATAGGACAAAAATTGCGGCACCAAATACGTGTCCCGCCGATTGGATACAGTCCAACGCCTACAACTCCAGATAACAGAGTGCCGACAATCAATCCGTAGAACGATTGGAATTTGTAAGTAAATGCCGCCAGGTCCGGATGCTTCGGACCCACAGCGTAAGTGGTGAACAGCAGTGCGGTCAGAATAACGCAGATGGCTAAAACAGCATAGATAGTTGCCTTTTCAAACTTCCAGGCGTTGCTTGACTTGTCGGATAGGTGACGGAAAGGCTCCCCTGCGGTATTTGCCAAACCTCCGCATCCGCATACCCAGGAACAATACCAACGTTTGCCGAAGAAGGCTCCGGCAATGGGTACCAGAAGGAGTGAGGATGCGAAGCTGAACAGAATGATGGGAAGAGGATATTTGAAAATTGTGTTGGGCGTGAGGTAATCGAGTTTCAGCGGCCAGAAGTAGGAGAAATAATATTCCGGCTGATGAATGGCTTTCAGGAATTGCGGCAGCGCGAAGGCAAGAACAGATTGGACGAACATCACTACGCAAGTCCTAATTACCTGATAGCGATTGTGCTTGTAACGCCGAATGACAAAGAGGCCGCCTGCTACCACGGCAATTGTATAAATGAGCCCATAGAGCGTCCATTTTCCATCTAAGCCAATGCTGGTTGCGATGGGCGTAAGCCATTCCGTGAAGTAGAGGGCAAGGTAAAATCCGGTGAGCAGTGCCGCCAAAATCCAGGCAGAAATTCCGCGATTGGTGATGTCGTGTGCGAAGCGGTCGTAGGTAGTTTGGCGAATCATTTGCTGCCTCGTTGAAATTTGAAATTGAGGGGCAGGGTTCCGAATTCGACGTCGAATTGCGCTTCTGCCAAGTGTTCCATAACGTATTCCGGAGTGCGGCGTTCGGTGATCCAACGTTCAAAAAATTCGTGATTCCAACGCGAGCCCAGCATGTTGAATCCAGTCACTGCTGAATTTTCCCAACTGATGCGGATGCTGCATTCCTTTCCTTCAAAGCGATGATAAAAATTCTCAGGTCCCATCCGGCCGGTGGTCGTGAATTCGATTTCAAAGAATTTGGAGCTGTTGTAGAAAATCGGAGGATGGTAATCGATTTTGTCGCCGAGCATCGATTTGGCGGCTAGCTCGCCATGACGTTTGGCAGTGTACCAGATTTGTTCCACAGTGCCGGTTGCTTCAAGTTCAGCACAATCGCCGGCAGCCCAGACTTGGGGGAGGGAAGTGCGAAATGCGGAATCCACCAAAATTCCCCGATTCGCTTTGGGTGCAGTTTTGGTGGTGGCGAGCCATTCAATGGACGGATGAACTCCAACGGCGACGCCAAGCAACTCCAGATCGTAACGCTTGCCTGATTTCACTATGATGGCTTCTACTTTGCCGGCCCCCCCCGTTTTGATTTCTGCCACTGATTCTTCCAGCAGCACATTGACGCCATGATGGCGCAAATGCGCAGTGACCATTGAGGCCTCTTCTATATCCAGTGCGGCTGGCCAATACCAGGGATCGCGGACCAGGAAATCGACTTTCATACCGTGATGAACCAGGCATTCCACCAGTTCAATTCCAATGAGGCCTCCGCCGACTACAACAGCCTTTCCGCCTAGGCGCGTGTACTTTTCGCATTGTTCCAAATCCTGAAGGGTGACAAAATTCACCATGCCTTCTTTGACATCGGCAGCGCCTGGGACAGCAAGTTGATTGGCGCGAGAACCGGTGGCCAATAGCAGGGCGTCGTACTGTAGGGTTTTGCCGGAGTCAAGCGTGAGGGTTTTGGAGTGTGCATCCATGTCCCTCACCCAGCCGCGAACCCGCTCAATGCGCTGAGCATCGTATGCTTTCCGTTCCATGGGTTCCAGATCGCGCAGCGTCATTCGATCCATGAAGGCGTACATCAATGCTGTGCGGGAAAAGAAGTAATCACTTTCTCCGCTGATGAGCGTGATTTGTGCGGCACGATCGCGTTCCCTCAACGTTAGTGCTGCAGTGATGCCGGCTACTCCATTTCCGATAATGACGAAATGCATTTAGTTGTACATCCCTTCAAACTGGAAATTTATTTCAAACCTCAACTCCTAAATCGCTCCATTGCAGAACCTTGCCTTGGAGGCAGACTTCGTTCCCTAAAATCGCCGTGAGCGCAGCAGTTGCCCCGATGGTGACATCCGCATTGGACTTGGTTCCATTCTGGATGCAATCGTAAAAACCCACGATATGAGCATCGTTTTTCTCTTCGACTTTCGGGGAGAGAATCGACTGTTGGGTGCCGTCCAGCGAGTAGAAGGTTGCGGAGTTCATGAGTTCCACCGAACCTTTGCTGCCGTAGACATTGATGATTTGGTTGTTAGCAGGCATTTTACGCGGATGGAAAACCATCTGAGTGAAAGACATTTTCACGCCGTTGGCATAGTCGTAGGTGATGCTTTGATGGTCCATGATGTCGCGGCCCTGGGGCTTGTTTTTATACAGATTTGTTCCACCAAAGCCTGCGGCGCGAATCGGATGTTGACCGATAGCCCAATTGCAGGCGTCCAGGTTGTGCACCGATTGTTCAACCAAGTAGCCACCGGATTTCTTGAAGTCGAAATACCAGTCACCGGATGGTCCGGCGTAGTCCAAATCAGCGGAGGCGTGGCGTTGCGCTTTGACGAATAGAATGTCGCCGATGACACCTTCATGAATCTGCTTAATGGCGGCACCCAATTGAATTTGGGAGCGCATTTGTTGGCCGGCATGAAAGACTTTCCTGCTTTGCCTGGCTGCGGCGAGGAGTTCGCGAATTGCGGCCGGAGTTGTACCTACGGGCTTTTCGCAATAGACATGCTTGCCCGCTTTTAGGGCTGCGATCGCCATTTCAGCATGAAGGTATGGCGGAGTGGCGATGAAAACTGCATCGACATCTTTGCGTTCAATAATTTTTCGCCAATCGGTGGTTGTGGCGGGGTTGGACTTTGCAGCTACAGTAGCTGCCTTGTCCAGACGATCGGGTTTGTTATCGCAAATGGCAACCACCCGCGCATTGGGTAGGGCCACAATGCTGCTTAAAAGGAAACCGCCCCTATTGCCGACGCCGATAATGGCGGTGGCGGTTTGATTGTTTGGAGATTGCGAAAAACTGGCCTGCGATGCGGCTGCAGAACTCAGCAAGAAGTGTCGTCTGTTCATATTCCGTTTCCTTGGGTTTGTAATCCGCGCAAGACGGTGCCTATGTACTCGCGTGCGCGTCGAGCGAGAGCATCTATTGCTTCCGGAGAAGTTGGCCGGGGCACCAGAGGCTCAAAGATGTTCTCGAAAGTTAAAGGTATGGTGAGGCCGGTTTGCATGACCGGCGCTAGAAGTTTGTAGTGATCAATTTCGCCGAAGCCCGGACCACAATCCTCATCTTTAGGGGTGTTTCGGTGGTCCTTGATGTTGAATGCCCGGATGTCGCGCCAGCAGGTTTGGATGTCCTGAATGGGATCGTTATTTTCGTAGTCCAGAACATTCCCTGCGTCGTAACACATCTTCACCGATTCGTGATTCACTTGACGAAGAATGTTGGCGCATTGCTGACCAGTTGCTGTATTGCCACCATGCTGTTTGATGACGATAGTCACTCCTACTTTTTGTGCGTAGGGTGCCATTTGGATCAGGTTGCGGACAAAAGTTTCCAATTGGCCGGGTGTGGTTTTCCCAAACGTCAGGAGAAATGGAATCTTCGCTGCGGCGGCCTGATCCAGACGGCGGAGATGAGATTCCAGCGCGCCGGGAGATTCCAATTGGACGGTTGAAAACATCATCACCGGTTCCAATCCAATATTGCGGCACCGCGTGGATAATGATTTGGCTTCGGAGGTTGGGGCATCGATGGCTAGCAGAGGTTTGCCAATGTGATTCACGCCCCAAGCTACAAAATCGTACCCGCTGGTTTTAATGCCCGTGAGCGCGCGTTCCAAGGGGAAGGCGGAATAGGGGAGCGTCATGCAGGCTAATTGGAATTTGGTGGGGCGGGATTGAGCAAGTAGGGCGGCGGGGATGAACGGAGCGGTAAGCAGGCAACGCCGCGAAATCATGATCTTAATTTTACGATGCGGTGAGGTCGGTTTGGGAGAAATCGTTTCCAGTGAAAAGCAAGGGGAGTCCAGCAGCCTTGGTGATGGCGTAGGTGAAGCAATCACCCATGTTGAGTGCTGCCGGATGCCGACCCTTGCCATATCGAGTGAAGGCGTGACTATACCAGCTTAGGTGCTTGGAGGAGAAGGGAATTAATTCAATGTCGAATTCGTGATAGAACTCAAGCAGAACGGAACTTGGATCGCGGCCCAATTTTGAGTTTAGGACAATGATCGCCTCAGCGGCACATGGAGTGGGTACGGCACGAAGCTGGGCGGCGAGGAGCTTTTCGAGCAGCACATCCGCCGTGGATTCCCGGGTGATGATTGCAACAATGGCGGACGTGTCGAGTATGACCCCATGGCCCGCCATTTAGATTGGAGCGCCGTCTTCGCCATAACCAAGGATTGCTTCCTCTTCCGGGCGGCTAAGTGTACGGCTGGCGTTTGGGGGCAGCGTAGGCCAAACGCGATCGTGCAGGAACTGCAGCGCACTGGTTCTGGGATCGCGAGCTAACCCCAATTGCAAGCGCTGCTTCTTTTCAAGCAGGGCCTGACGGATGGCCTCGGTTTTGGAAGAGCCAGCAATTACAGCGACTTCTTGGGCTAGCATTTCTACTTCGGAGTTTTTGAGGTTTAATGCCATGGTGTAACAATTGTAGCTTTGTACCTTGGTAATGTCAACAAGAATTTACCTGGTGGCTAACTGCCTTAAAACATAAGGCAATATGCCGCCGGAACGGAAATACTCAACTTCTTGCGGGGTATCGATCCGGACCTTTACGGTAAAAGTCTTGGTGGAACCGTCTGGGGCAGTGGCCGTTACTAAGGCTTGAGTACCGGTTTGGGCAGCTGAAGAGACACCCGTGATGGAATAGGTTTCCAGACCAGATAATCCAAGCGTTTCGCGATTTTGGCCATCTACAAATTCCGTGGGCAGTACGCCCATACCAACCAGATTGGACCTGTGAATGCGCTCGAAACTTTCGGCGATAACTGCCTTAACTCCCAGCAAGCGTACGCCCTTGGCTGCCCAATCGCGCGAACTGCCGGATCCATATTCCTTGCCAGCGATAATCAGTTGGCCTATGCCCGCTGTTTGATACTTCATGGCAGCATCGTAGATCCACATTTTTTCACCGGTGGGTACATGAATAGTCCAGGTGCCTTCGGTGCCAGGGACCATTAGGTTCTTTAGGCGGATGTTGGCAAGGGTGCCACGCACCATGACTTCATGGTTACCGCGACGTGCACCATAAGAATTGAAATCCGTGGGCTTAACGCCCATTTCCTGGAGGTACTTTCCAGCTGGCGAATCCTTGGCGATATTGCCGGCTGGGGAAATGTGGTCGGTGGTGACGGAATCGCCCAGAGTGCATAGAACGGTCAATCCGAGGTGATCGATGATAGGCGATTTCGGGTCGGCCATATTTTCAAAGTAGGGAGGTTTTTTAATATAGGTGGACGCGTTGTCCCAAACGTATTGGTCGCCTTTTGGTGCCTTGATGGCGGCCCAGTTTGCATCACCAGTGAAGACTTCGGCGTACTGTTTTTCAAACATTTCACGACGCACGCTGGCTTTGACGGCGGTCTGAACTTCCAAGTCGGTGGGCCAGATGTCTTTCAGGAAAACGTCTTGACCATTGGTGCCTTTTCCAAGCGAGTCGCTGGTGAGGTCGATATCGACCGTTCCTGCGAGAGCGTAAGCAACGACTAAAGGTGGAGACGCGAGGTAGTTGGAACGAACTAGCGGATTGACGCGGCCTTCAAAGTTTCGATTGCCGCTGAGTACGGCGGCGACGTTCAGTTTTCCGGCTATGACGTCAGCAGAGACATCGTCTGGTAAGGGGCCAGAGTTGCCAATGCAGGTGGTGCAGCCGTAGCCGACCAAGTGGAATTTCAAGGCCTCGAGGGGTTGCATTAAACCAGCGTCGTTTAAGTAATCAATGACCACTTTGGAGCCTGGGGCGAGGGAGGTTTTTACCCAAGGTTTAGTGGTGAGGCCTTTAGCTACAGCTTTTTTGGCGACTAGACCGGCGGCGATCAATACTGACGGATTTGAGGTATTGGTGCAAGATGTGATTGCTGCGATAACCACTGCACCATCTTTCAAATTTCCTTGGGTCTTCAATTCGCCGCCGAGGGCAGTGTGGAAATTTGCTTTCACATCTGGCAGGTTGATTCGATCTTGAGGGCGCTTGGGGCCGGCCATGGATGGGACAACGGTGCCGAGGTCGAGTTCGAGTGTACCGTTATAAACAGGATCTGGTGCGTCGGCTTCAAGGAACAGGCCTTGGGCTTTGGAATAGGCTTCCACCAAGAGGACCTGCTCTTCTGGACGGTTGGTCATGCGGAGGTAATCAAGTGTCTGGCCATCGACAGGGAAGAAGCCGATGGTGGCTCCGTATTCAGGGGCCATGTTGGCGATGGTTGCACGATCGGCTAAGGCAAGTGCAGCAACGCCGGGTCCGAAGAATTCAACAAACTTGCCGACGACGCCTTTCTTGCGAAGCATCTGAGTGACGGTTAACACGAGATCAGTAGCGGTTGTGCCTTCGGGCATTTTACCAATCAGCTTGAAGCCAACCACTTGTGGCAACAACATGGAAACAGGCTGGCCAAGCATACAAGCTTCGGCTTCAATGCCGCCGACGCCCCAACCGACTACGCCAAGACCGTTAATCATGGTGGTGTGGGAATCGGTACCGACAACGGTGTCAGGATATGCTGTGGTTTCCCCATCAGCAGTGGTGGTGAAAACGGTGGGGGCGAGGTATTCAAGATTCACCTGGTGTACGATGCCGGTTTCCGGGGGCACTGCGCGAAAATTCTTAAGTGCGCCCTGACCCCAACGGAGAAATTCGTAGCGTTCGCGATTGCGTTGGAATTCGAGGATTGAGTTCAGTTCGAATGCATTGCTGGTTCCGAAGTTATCGACTTGAACGGAGTGGTCGATCACAAGGTCGACGGGGATGAGGGGATTGGCCTTCTTTGGGTCGGCACCCATTTCGGCCAGGGCATCGCGCATGGCGGCGACGTCGACCACACATGGGACGCCGGTGAAATCCTGAAGCAGGACACGCGCGGGGCGGAAATTGATTTCCTGCGGAGCGCCGGCCACATCCCATTTAGCGATGTATTCAATGTCGCTCTTCTTGACGGTGGTGCCATCTTCGTTGCGTAACAAGTTTTCCAGAAGCACACGGATGGAGTACGGAATGCGGCTTAACTTTCCGAGTCCATGCTTTTCAATGGCATCAAGCTTGAAGATCTTGTAGGAGCGTGTACCTACGCTGAGAGTGGCGGATGAACCGAAGGAGTTGAGCTTTGACATGAGTATTTTGGGGCTAATTCAATTTTAGCGTAACAGCGCAGGTGCATGCTTTTTGGTGGAGTGCTGGAAAATGTTTCGTCGAACAGTCATTTTCTGGTCGATTGCATTGCTATGTTACAGGCCGGGCGAAATCCGGCCTGGCCGTATGGGCGGGACAACATGTACCAGAGTTGCCGCTACCTGCAAGTGTTTACGAGGAACAGGCCTAACAGTAAGCCCGCGTTACTTGATCTTACTTGCCTCTGCCGATTCGCTTCTTCAGTATCAGCAAATGTTGGCGAATAGCAGGCTGCGGACAGCAACAGGACAGATGCTAGCTCGGAAAGAAGAGTTTTCGATTGCATCACTCTGATTTTATCATCGAGCAGTAGAGTTCACGAGGGGCGCGAATGCGGCGAACCAATAGACTGCGGCGAGTGAGCAGAATAGGCTGGTGACCAAGGCGTGACCCACTAATAGTGCATTGCCTTTGGGCCAGTCGCGATGATCGTAATAGAACAGATCGAGAAGTATGCGAAGGGTCCAGAAGATGGCGATGAAGCTGGCGAGGCCACGGGCGGCTGGTTCACCAGTTAAGAATGAATCGTGCAAGCGCCAGGTTAGGATGGCGAAGCTCACAATGCAGAGCAGAACGTAAGATGCGTAGACCCAGAAGACTTTCTGATTGAACGGTGTGAGTTTGGGGATGTCCTGTTTCCAACCTAAGCGAGCAGGTGCCTGGAAGCTGGCAATGAGAACGACCAAGTGACCAAGAGCTGCGGCATAGAGTGCTTGTGACAAGTACCAATCCCAGGGGCGTTGGATGATGCTTGCATGCAGCCAATAGTAGAAAGGCACGATCAAAGTGCGGCGGAATGGTTCGTGAAAAATCCATGGGAACGTGGTGGCAAGCCAGAACCAGGTCCAAACGCGATTCGCAATTTTGAAGTGTTGTTCCAGTTCAACAAGCATGCCGTGGAGCAGGAAGCAGGCTAATGGCAAGCCCCAACCGGCTCCGGCGGTCCAGCTTAGGCCAAGTTCATGAAGCAATCCAGAGATGGCGAATAGGGCGAAGCGTGCGCGACGCCTGCCGAAGGTGCGATACAGCGGGCGCAGGAAGAGGCTTTGATTCATTTCGACAAATGCAAGGTTCCAGCGTCTGCCCCAGAAATCTGCGAGCGAAGTGGCGGCCCAAGGGCGATTGAAGAGAGGGGGCACAGAAAAGCCCGCCCAGCGGTGCAACCAGGGAAGCAAGTCACAGATGCCGAGGTGGATGGTCAGCAGGATGGCTGCTGTGCCTGCAAGGCCAAGAAATTGGTTGTGGAGTTGTGGAGCGTAGACTGCTAGAAGGATGACTGAGAGTGTGCCTAATGCCATGCGGGCCCAAGCGTTGAGGAAGGAAATGGGATCGATGGGTTGTGGTGGTTGGGGCGTCTGAAAATAGTGGGGAATGACACCGGGCCATGCGAACAGGAACAAGGCCAAGCCGGTTGGCGGATAGGGGCCACGGCGAAAGATCAGGATGGCGGCCTTTATTAGATAGATCGCACCGATGGAGGCTATGAGTAGCCGGAGAGAAGGGGTCATTGAGGGCCTTTCGTTGTCGATCTGAACATGTTCAATTACAGTATGGTGGCAGACGAGCGGCGAGTCAAGTTCTTTTTGAACATGTTCATGGTTTGGTGAGGGCTTGTAGCACGCATATAAAAAATGCATACTTATGCATATGCGTACTACTTTGATAATCGACGATAAGCTGTTGGATCGAGCCAGGGAGTTGACCGGTATCCAGGAAAAAACTGCGTTGGTAAGGGAAGGGCTGGCCGCGCTGATCGCTAGAGAAACAGGCAAGCGGCTTGCAGCTCTTGGCGGCACACAGCCAAAGCTATTGGATGTTCCAAGAAGGCGTTCCTCTTAGTGGTGTTAGCCGATACTTCTATCTGGATTGAGCACTTTCGTAACGGACGGACGGAGTTGTCTGGAAATTTAACGGAGGGGCTGGTTTTGATGCATCCATTTGTTATAGGTGAATTGGCTTGCGGAAATCTGAAAGACCGGGGCGCAATCCTATCCATGCTTCAATCACTACCAGCGGCTGAAGTGGCTTCGCATAATGAGGTGCTGGAATTTATGGAACGGCACAAGCTGTCTGGAAAGGGATTGGGATGGGTCGACGTTCACTTGCTGGCATCTGCACTTTTGTCGAACTGCCGATTTTGGACTTTGGACAGGAGGTTGGTAAAGGTTTCCTCTGATCTTGGTTTGGGCTGAACTCTTAAGGCTGACGATTCCACGAACAATCACACTACGCCATCGCGAACAGACAAACGCAAAGTTTATTCCGACTGGCGTTCTTCATTTCACCTTCCGGGCTGTAACCACTAGCAGCCTGCTTTTTACAGCTCACATTCACAGTGCTCAGCCATGTTTGTGATTCAGATTCCATTTAGAACGCCAGAGGATTTAATTGCCTCGAGGACTCAATATTTTGGGAAGTTGCTGGCCAGCAATTTGTCTTCCTGAATAAAGAGTCTCACAGGTTTTGAAGGCGCAGACTGGCGTGTTTTCATAAGCGCTTGAAAAGAGGCCAGATTCAGTTGAACATGTGTTGTGATGGCCACTTTTTGATGGTCTTAGAAACTGCTTTCCTCACAAAAAAGCGGGAAAACGTGAAACTGAAATTCTGAGAAAGTACCACCAATGGGGACACGAAAGGCTGGCTGCTCGCATTGGGGCAATGCGATAGGTGCATGGAGTGCCGTAGCTTGTGCCAGCCGATCATGTCCCCTCTGGCTTGCAGTATCGGAGTTGATTGAGTGTTACCCCAAGATTTCAAGCTTCACCCAACCTGGGAGCGCGGCAGTTGACGTGGACAATCTTGCGGGTCTTGGGAAATGGGAGGCCCGTTTGACATGTCCCCACTGGCTTACAGTATCCAGTTGATCCTAAAAACGTCAGTTGAAAAGAACCGACTAACACGATAGCCGCAAAATCATTGACGTTCCTTACGGCACCAATGGGGACACGGGAGACTAGCAGCTCGCATAGAGCAGTGCATTGGTTTCAGGGAAGTTTTGTAGCTTGTGCCAGCCACCCATGTCCCCACTGGCTTGCAGTATCGGAGTTGATTGAGTGTTAACCCAAAATTTCAAGCTTCACCCAACCTGGGAGCGCGGCGGGTTGGCCGTTGACGTGGACAATCTTGCGGGTCTTGGGGAATGGGAGGCCGGTTTGAACGGCTTTCTGGTAGAACGGGATTGCTCGAAGGAGCTTTCGGTAATCGCTGGACTCTGGATTTCCAAAGCCTACCTTTGACAGGAATCCGCCGCCCCATCCAAGTGGCAGCAGGCAACAGTTCTTTTGGGCGGATGCCAGCTCATTGGACAAGGCTGCTACGGTTTGGGCCAACACAGTAAGCCCGGAACGTTCGGCGTATAGCTTTTCAGCTTCTAAAAGCTGTGCGGCAAATGTGTTAGCGGAGGTGGCGAGGGATTCCATGGTGACCGGCTCCTTCCAACGCAACGCGCGCAATACTTCGGGCTGGTTGAATCGTTCGTTGTGTCCA
Organism: Bryobacterales bacterium; assembly: GCA_043745195.1. Classification (GTDB taxonomy): domain Bacteria; phylum Acidobacteriota; class Terriglobia; order Bryobacterales; family Bryobacteraceae; genus JANXSF01. Next base: position 21,292 of record JAYTTF010000111.1, read on the forward strand.
CCGAACATCCCTTCAAATTGAGTGCCGGGGCTGGCCATTTCAGCGAATACTGGAGTGGGTTTGAAGCTGACTCCAAAATTGCCGGCACGCTCTTCGAGCTTTGCCGTTCGAACAAGATACACCTTTAATTGTTCGCGTGAGACGGCTGAGGAATCGGCCATCATGATGGGGCGCATGCGGCTGGATTGACCGTTGCCCGCTGTGCGATGTTCGGCTTCATCGGCAACGCGCCACAGGTTGGGACGATCCTCATTCAAACTGGCTGCGGCATTTTCCAACATGTTTGGATTGGCGTGGGTGAACACGTAGCCTGTTCGCAATGCACCTTTCAGTGCGCTACCGGGAATGTATGGACCTTGTGTGCCGGCGTTGAATGTGGGGATGAACAGATCGGCCACACGTGTGGCGGCCCAGGCTTGGGCAGCGCTTGCATGCTCAAAGGGAATGCGGTGTGATGCGAAGTTTTGGGCGAAGCCGCCCCAACTGGCGAAGTCCAATTTGTCGGCGCGGCGCAGTTGCGTCAAGTAGCCTTCGAGGCGTGGCCCCTTAGCTAGCAGGCGGAAGATTCGGTTCTGATCGAGAACGCTTACCTGATCCTTGTACACCATGTAATCGATGGGCGAAAGCTGTTCCCCATTACTCACTAGCAAAGGCGTTAGGGCTGTGACGCGGTATTTCATGCGTTGGCCCTCCATGGAATTTCAATGGTGACAGCGAATCCGTTTTTGTAGACGGGATGCGGAAATCCTTCGGGGGCAGAGTCGGGCGCGGAACCGATTGGTTTTTCTGATGCAACCAGTACAGAGCCCTCCGAGATCATTGCTACCTTTTTCTTTTGCGAGCCCCATTGTTCGGAACTTTCGATGCGTCCGGCGCGGTCTAAAAGCCTGTAGCCTCCGCGCGACCAATCGATGGAATCGGAAGTTGCCGGGTGCAGTAAGCTAAGGCTCCACCAGGCGCGTGGACCTTCCAGCGCTGGAGCTTCTGGCCATATTAGTGATTCAATATGCCGGTCATCAAAAGAAGGTGTTGCTGATTTTCCCCATCCGCAGGAGCGGTTTCCGCCGATGCCGGTATCGGCCAAGTAGCGGAAGCAAGACACTAGGCGTGCACGCCAATCAGTGCGGGCTTGCTCATCCTTGAAACTGACGGCGTTCCATAACCCAGCATTTTCGGTGAACTCCACTGCGCCAATTTTATTCACGGGTCCATTTAAATTGGAAAGTCTATCGATGCTGACGCGAGTGCGGAGAGTATGGCGGAACGGCCCACCACGATGGGCGCGATCCGCAAACAGAAGGCATCCGCTGGCAGAATCGGGGGCCCATTTGGCTTCCTCGATCGGGAGGCCGTGAAGCAGATTTCTTAAAACACCAACAGGAAGAAAAGTTGCGGAGCGCACTCGGCGGCCGGCACCTTTGGGCGGCCACAAAGGGAGTGGGGCGGGGAAATAGATCTGATCTCCCTGCCAGGGAAATGCGGAGGTGAACACTGCGACGGGAGCCTGGGTGCGCGCCGTTGCATCGAGCCACTCATCGAGCCAACCGAAGGATTGCATGGCGGAGCACACTGCGGCGTACAGAGTGTCGCTATGCAACACACCGGCGGAAACTTCGCGCGATCCTGAATCATCCCCGATGCGCCATGGAGCTGTGGGCTTCCAGCGGACCAGCAGGGCTTTGGTTGCATTCATACTTTTACGCGCTCAGCTTTGAATGAAAATCCTCACCTGCAGTAAGCGGTTGCAGAGCGGCCAAATCAGCGCCTGCGGCCAGTTCCGTTTCCGGAGTGCCATTGGCATAGTAGCTGCGGCTGCGCCAAACCAGCTTGGCTGAGGACAGGCGAATGCGGCCATTGCCACGGGAACCGCCACCACCCAGGGCGTCGTCTTCCAGCAATCGCAAACCTTCCAGTAAACGTGCCACCAGCGCCTTGTCCTCTTCACAGAGAATGTCGAGCACAACGCGCAAGTGGAAGCGGGCGCCGGCTGGGACGCGTTCGAGGGTGCGCGGATTGGCTTGCGAAGTGATGCGGTCAATGGCATTTTCGTTCTTCACTTCGGTGAGCTCGTCGTCCAGATTTTCACGCATCTGTTGCGTGATGCTGGCCATGTCCAGAGGAGCGTCGGAGACAGTCAATCGTGCAGGTGTTGCGGTGTTGCTATCGAAGGCTTCGCCTTCAACGCGTTCCATGCGTCCCGGATTGCGGCCGAATAGCAGGCAGATATCGTCACCTGGTTCGTTGCTTTGATGGATGCGAACTTCCTGGCCTTTTCGGCGTGATAGATAAACCAGGTCGGCTGGTTTCAATAGACCACTGGACTGTTCCAGCAGGCTGCGCAATTTTCCGCGTAGCGAACTACCGGGAATGTAAGGGCGGCCGAAGGCATCTTTAACGACGGGATTATCTGCGCCGCCGATTTCAAGAGATCCTTTACCGGCACCGATGTGCAGACCGGTGAGGCATTCAATGTTGGCTTCCAGAATTAATTTGCCGACTAGTTGCAGCCGTGTTTGGGCGGTATGTGCGCTCATGCTGATTTCCTTATTCGTTATAGGCGATGATGGCTTCAAACAGGTCCTTGAACCGTTCGTAACCCTTGGCGTCGTTCTTGCGTGTGACTTGCAACAGCAGCTTCTCCAGGCTGTCCAGACTGCGCAGTGAATGGCGCGCAATTGTGTAGGCCAAGCGTGCACGCAACATCACAAATTCGTGTTGACGCTCCGCTTCAGGCGTGCGGCAGGCGCGGCGGACTGCGTTGTAGAAACGCCGAAGATGGCTTTTGGTTGCGGAGTCCAAGTCGCGCATGCGGCCAGCTACGATGTGGGCCTGATTGTCCAGGTACAAGCTATCGGCCACTAGTTTTTCCAATTCAATATCGACATTGAAGCCGAAATCGGGACGGCGTTGTTCGAAGCGGCCACGATCACGATCGCCACCACTGCGGTCGGGCCGATCGCCTCCTTGATGAGGAGGACGGTCGCCACGTTCGGGTCGGCCACCACTGGATGCAGCGCCTGCCTGAGGCGGGCGATTTTCTCGGGGAGGGCGATTGGCTTGCCCTTGCGGTTGACCTTGCCTGGGCGGTTGATTTTCTCGAGGAGGCCGCGGGCCTCTATCGGGTCGTGGTTCCCGCTTTACTTGTGGCGCGGACGCAGGTGCTGCCTCTTTCACGGCGGATGATTCCGCGACAGGAGCGATGGGCTCCACTGCTGCCGCCACCGTTTCGGCCACTGGAGCCGATTCAGGTGCGGGCGTGCCGCTGGTTTGAGTTTCCTCTTCCATAGTTTCTCCTTTCCTTGCTAGTTCGACGTTTCAACGGTCAGGCGGGCCCATTCAAGGGCAACGCGGCCTGAGGGTCTTAGACGGCGTCCAGCGGATCCCCGGGAAATTAATTCTTCAATCAAACTTGTTTTACGGCGTTCAAATTCGCGCATACGTTGCGGATTCATGGCACGGGCTGGTTCCAAAACTGAATTCAAGCGGCGATAAAATCGCCAAGGTCTGTCGAAACGTTTTTCCTTCTTACGCATTACAACGGCGCCGCCAGCTTCTTCCAGCAGGCTCTCACGATAGAAGCCAGCCAACTCATCGAGAAACGCGGAGGAACAACCGTAATCGCTAACGATTTTGGTCATGCGGCCAGCCAGTGCTGAAGCTTCAATTAATTCTTTCCATTCCACGGAGCGGCCAAACAATTGGAACCGACCTTTGCCCATGGCTTTGGCGGCATCGAGTTTACGGCCGGCTTCGCGATAGACTTCGCCCAGCGATTCCCCTTGTCGGCCCAAGGCTAGGGCCATGGTAATGGTCTTGGCTTCAGGGCCAGGAAAGTCTGCCAATGTTTCGGAAGTGAAGCGTTCAAAGAGCCGATCAATTTCGCGAGCCAGGGAGATAAGTGCGTCCCAACTTCCGTGGACTGCGAATTCATCGCCAC
>JAYTTF010000112.1:0-24992 GCA_043745195.1 Bryobacterales bacterium
GAGACATTCCAGCCCTCTTCGCCTCCCGCCTTTTCAGGATCATCTTGTATTGGAATCACTTTTCGGTTTCAGGATCATTCTTCAATTGGAAAATGCTGCGGAGCGGCCCGGGTACCGTGTTACATGGAATAGAAAAATTCTTCGCGAACGATTTTTCCATCTGCCGCTTGATAAACAGCCAGTTCCGTCATAACGAAGCGTTTCGCGGTAGGTTTGAAAGTTACTTCGTAAGTGAATTTGACGCAAAAATGGTTACCTGTGACTAAGGGCCCTTCCACATTTGCGGAATGGATTTCGTGGTTGGATACCCACCATTCCGACTTGCCGAGTACTGCGGGCAAACCTTTCGTTTCGCGGGAGCCATCGGGTGGCGCGGCAGCTTCCACGCTGACGATATCGGCGGAGTAAAGGGTGTTGATTGCTTCCAGGTTTTTGCCCTGCCTGCAGAGCGAAATTAATTGGTCGGCGATTTCTTGAGTAGTCATTGGGTGGATGTTACCACAACTGGATGACGATTTTATTTCACTTAAGAAGCCGCGCGATGTAAGCGGTCTTGAATGGCGGCCCAGGCTTCACTCGGGGGCAATGGTTCAACGTAAATTACAGGTACGCCGATTGAATCCAATTGGTGCAGCGACTCATAGAACTGCTCGGCATAACCGGAAGGATTGAGCGGAAGACGCAGGCTGTGGTCCGCTGGACGCTGTTCGGTGTGCCACAAGTAGGCGCAGTTGCTGGTGTCTGGGATCCCAATTTTCATTGGTGTTCGTGGGCTGTAATGTTTGGCATGGAGTCCTGGGGCTGGATGGGGTGTGCCGGGTTCCAGAGTTTCAAGCGATGCGATTGGACCGATGACTGCCTCCAGTTGGGCTTGAGAAATCATGCCTAGGCGGAGCAGAATTGGAACTTCGCCTGCAACGGAGACGACAGTAGATTCAATGCCCACGGTGCAGGGTCCGCCATCGATGATGAGGTCGACACGATCGCCCAGGCTTTGGCGTACATGTTCGGCACGCGTGGGGGAAAGTTCGGTGAATCGGTTTGCGCTGGGTGCGGCAATTGGGATTCCGGCTTCCAGCAATATCGCCAATGCTACGGGATGAGCCGGTACGCGGAGGCCCACGGTGTTGAGCCCGGCGGTAACTTCGTCAGGAACTGCGGCGGTTTTTCTAACGACGATTGTCAGTGGACCGGGCCAGAAGGCAGCGGCCAATTTACTGGCGGATTCAGGCCATTCGGCGGCCAACTTGCGGGCCATGGCAACATCACTTACATGGACAATGAGGGGACTGGTTGAGGGACGGCCTTTGGCGGCATAGATGCGCAGAACGGCATCGCGATCAAGGGCGTTAGCACCCAGGCCGTAGACCGTTTCGGTGGGGAAGGCCACCAGGCGACCGGCGCGCAGGAGGTCGGCGGCTTGTTTATAAGTCGAGGTCATCCTTACCATCACCAGCAGTTTTGCCAGTCTTGCGGAAAACCAGAAAGGCGTGCTGGAGTTCGCCGATTTCGCCATCGAGCACGCGGTCCACATCGCCAATGGAAAGCTTGGTGCGGTGATCCTTAATCATGCGATAGGGGGCCAGCACATAGCTGCGAATCTGGCTGCCGAAATTAATACCCATCTTGGTATCTTCCAACTTGCGATCGGCAGCGCGCTTCTTATCCATTTCATGTTCGTAGAGCCGGGCACGCAACTGTTTCATGGCAGTGGCGCGGTTCTTGTGTTGCGACCTTTCGTTCTGACATTGGACAACAATGCCGGTTGGAAGGTGGGTGAAACGGACTGCGGATTCGGTTCGATTGACGTGTTGGCCGCCAGCGCCGGAAGCGCGGAAAACATCGATGCGGATATCTTCAATTTTGATTTCAATTTTCACGTCGTCGTCAATCAATGGAAGGACGAAGACTGAGGCGAAGGAAGTGTGGCGGCGTGCGGCGGAATCGAATGGAGAAATGCGGACCAGGCGATGCACGCCGATTTCGGAGTTCAAAAGGCCGTAGACATTTTCGCCTTCAATTTCCAGGGTGGCTGATTTGATACCTGCGCCATCACCAGGGAGTAAGTCAGTAACATTGCAGGGGAAGTTATTGCGTTCGGCCCAGCGGACGTACATGCGCATTAACATTTCGGCCCAATCCTGACTTTCGGTGCCGCCTGCGCCGGGGTGGATATTGAGAATGGCGGGGAGCCGGTCATTATCTTCGGAAAGCAGCATTCCAGTTTCGAGTTGTTCCAGGAAAGCGGTGTACGGTTTCAGGTCGCGTTCAATATCGGCAGTTACGTCTTCGCCTTCCTTGCCGAGTTCAAACAAAGTGTCGAGGTCTTCGGTCATGCTGGCGACTTTAGCTTCCTGGGTGATGGCGACTTCCAGGCGCTTGCGCTCCTGCATGGTTTTCTGGCTAAGTTCGGAGTTATTCCAGAATGCGGGGTTACTGATGGCGTCTTCGGTTTTGGCTAGATCGAGTTTTTTAGCGGGTGCGTCAAAGATAGCTCCGCACAGCGATGCCCTGCTGGCGAAGCGTTCCGTAGGCTCTTTCAAGTTCTTCAATGGTCATGACAGTTCTATTTTAGCTAGTTTGAAGGTGGTTTAGTTACCGGAGAAAACTGTGTGTTTTCCCTTTTGGGAGCATATGCACTTTCCTAAAGAAATCACTTTCCGTAATCTCTTGCGGCCATTGAAGACGGGCAGACATGGAATACTTGCCCTTGGAAGTCTCGTTGACTGCAACCGCTCCCAGATCAATAAGTCCACCCACGTCGCGAACGATTGTGCGTTGGAAGTTGGTAACTTTGGCATAGTAGGGCTCCATCTTGCGACGAAGGTCGTGCCAATCCATTGTCTCCACTTCAAGGAGAAATTTAAGAAGCTCGATTTGCCGTTCCTTGATGACTCTCTTTCTTGGAGAGTCCAATCTGTTGAACAGTTCGTACATCATGTTTCTGAAGAGCGCTACCTGCATGTTTCTTTTGATTTCGGAATAGAGTCTTCCCGATTGCAAAGTGATTCCGCGCAAACCAAATATTAGAAACGGAGTCAAATCGTGATTCTTCTGACGGACTTGGCCAAGAGTTCTAAGATAAGTATCTTTTTCATCGTAGTAGAAATTAAATTAGACATTGCGATGAATGCTCGGTCTGTGACGTCTGCGCGCTGAAGCATGAGGGCTTCCAGTGCCCTGGCGGTTCTGCCATTGCCGTCAAGGAATGCCGAATATTACTTTGCAGTCAGCCACACGAATAACACCTGGAGCGCAGTGGTCATCGTCGCAATTTGTAACAATTCTCCTATGCACCTCCTTAATCAGGGCAGCATCGATGGGACGATCGTCTGGAAGTGATTCAATCCAACGATAGGTGGTTACAGCGGAATGAGCCTGGCGTTGGGATCGAGTCTTTAGCTCCTCAGGAATAGCATTTTGGCGAAGGGCCACTTCCAGTTCCCCTTCTGTGAAGTCCGCACCTTCGATTCTGGACGTGCCCGCCACTTCTCGCTTCAGTTGAATCGCTTGCAGACCTTCTACCCAATTTCTTTGAAACGGAGTGGTGGTCAAGGCGAGGATGTTTGCTTTTGCCTCGATCAGATCTTTTGCGACAGCGGAGATGTCGTACTTCATCCACGAGTTTGGAATGACGTCGTTGATAGCCATATTTTTTGTCCCCGTTCATGTATTGATAATAAATAAGAAACAACAAATCATTGTTGTTTCCATTGTTGGCTAAAACACCTTCAGTGCAATCTGAATGTTGGCACTAAATGACACTTTGGGTGCCGACGATTGTTGGGAGACACTACGGCCTCGCGAAGTGGCTCTCTTTTTCAAAACTCCAACTCAACAATTCGTAGAGCCGCCTTCACTTCTCCCGTTGCAACTGCCGCCCAGCAGTTGTGCTTGATTTACAAGCTCACTTACTCAGCTCTCCAGCCAAGTAAGTAACGCAGGTTTTCCATGTTAGCGGCTCTACTGATTGTTCTTACTGCGACTTGGATCGACCCAAGTGCCTCCCGCGTTGACAGGAGGGCTTTATTGGACAAGAGCATTCCGGCCGGAACTTATCTCTCTGAATACAGAATAGCAGTAGGGTGGTAACTTTCTTGGGTGTCGAAAAGGCTAAATGGTTGGAATGGTTCAACAATAATAGTTTTATTTGATGTGTGACTGATAACCTAAAAACAGCAGTTGAGTTGTTAACAGTACCAACCAAATGGCTTAAAATAATTGAACTTGCCGTCATAGAATCAGCGCAATAGCATCACCTAAAGGGTGAGACTGAAGTGCGTAAAAAAGGTCGCCAGAGGGGACACGGTACCCAGGGCCGCTACGCCTAGAGAGCTCTATAGGATTTCATTCAGAGTTCCGTTGCTTCAGGCCAGGGAACCATGTCCCCGTTTGGCTCGCGATACCCGGATCTTCGAGACAGTCAACTGCAGTTTCTAGGATAAAAGTTGCATCAGTCGGCGCGGCGAGAAAGCCATGGGAACAGGTAGCAGCACTAGGTGTAAGCCCTCCTTGAAATCGAGCCTCAATTTTACAGGCCGATTGGATAGCAGCAGCGGAAGCGTTTGTCTTAACGCTTGCGTGCGCCAGGTAGGATTCAATCTTTGCAGCCTTTGTTACTTTCTTAGCCATGATTCTTCTTCTCCTTCAATAAGAAATTAGTAGCTCCCGATGAGACACCGGGCTCTACTATGAAACAAGCGCAAAACGGACTCGCTTCGGCGAACAAACTTCCTTTTGTTTCTCAACTGCATTTCGCCGCGCCGAATCGGCCTTTGCGCTAACTGGCCCCCATAGTGATAGCAAAGGAGAAATCACGCAAAAGTTTTTTATGACAAATGGAACCTGGGTCTTGCAGCGGCCTGCGCTTGCTACAAACAAACTTTTTCAAGCACTGCACCAAGTTTCAATATTATAGTGGGCAATATGAAGAAGCACTCGCTTATCGCTCTATTTCCCCTTGTTCTTCTGGCCACCGATGAGCCACCCAAATCCTGGATTGATCCCGATACCGGGCACCGCGTAATCCGCCTTACTAACGAACCGAATTCCGCCAGCCTTTATTTCAATCAGAATGGCTACACGGCCGATGGTCTGAAGATGGTCTACACCACTCCCGATGGCATTTCAGTCCTTAACCTGAAGACACAGGAAACCAAGTCTGTGGTGAAAGGCCGCGTCCGTGTGATTGTAACTGGCCATAAAACCAATAGCCTTTTTTACACCAGTAATGGATCGGTGCACGCGGCCAATGTGGATACAGGTGAAACCAGGGAGATCGGTAAGCTTCCTCCGCGTGGTTCCATAGCCACCGTAAATGCTGACGAAACGCTGATGGCTGGAACCTATATTGAAGGCAACGGTCAGGATTACAATCAACCTCGTCCTCAAGCCCAAACGCAAACATCTCCGCCTCAGACATTAGATCAGCCTCGCAACAAGGGTCAAATGATGGAAGACCGGCTAGCAGCCAAGCTTCCCATGGCGATGTTCACCATCAACATGAAAACCGGCGAGACGAAAGTAATTCACCGGGCCACTGATTGGTTGAATCACTTGGAATTCTCACCCACTGATCCTACTCTGCTGATGTTCTGCCATGAAGGGCCGTGGCATAAAATCGACCGCATCTGGACCATCCGGACGGACGGCTCGGGCATTAAGAAGATACATACAAGAACCATGGCGATGGAAATCTATGGGCATGAATTCTGGAGCCATGATGGGAAAACCATCTGGTACGATCTGCAAACTCCTCGCGGAGAAGTTTTCTGGCTGGCCGGATATAACGTGGAAACCGGGGAACGAACCCAATACAGCCTGGCGCGCGACGAATGGTCTATCCATTTCAATGTGACCCCCGACGGCAAACTAATCACTGGCGATGGAGGCGACCCTGGCCAAGTGGCTCGCGCCAAGAATGGTCAATGGATCTATCTTTTCCGCCCGGAATTGCTGCCGAATCGCGGAATTGAAGACAAGAGCTTTGTGAAGCCAGGAGTTTTACGGGCTGAGAAGCTGGTGAACATGGCCAAACACAACTATCGTCTGGAGCCCAATGTGAGCTTCACGCCCGATCAAAAATGGGTTGTGTTTCGCTCCAACATGTTTGGGCCAACCTATACATTTGCCGTTGAAGTGGCCAAGGCTCAATAAGCGAATTGATTAACCAATCTGACGTCCGCATAGTCCTGGTTGAGCCTCGCAACCCACTAAATATTGGAGCTGCTGCCAGAGCTCTATCCAACTTCGGTTTCCTTGAAATGCGCTTGGTGGATCCTTACAGAGTTGCGTTGGAAGAGGCGAAATCTGCCGTGAATGCCGAAGCCATTTTGCGCGATGCCCGGGAATTCGCAACCGTAGGTGAAGCGGTTGCCGATTGCACTTTGGTGGCTGGAACCACATCGGGCTCCAATCGCGAATTGGCCATTCCCCATGAACGTTTGGAACGTGCTGTTGCGGAGACGATCCTGCCGCACAATGGACCTATTGCCATTTTATTTGGTTCGGAAAAATTTGGCCTATCCAATGAACACCTCAGTTATTGCCACCTAACCATGGGTATTCCGTCGCGAAGCGAGCACCGTTCCATGAACCTGGGCCAGGCTGTGGCTGTGACGTTATATGAACTGATCCGTGACAGTGCCGCAAGCAGTGCGGCCAAGGACCCCAAAAAGCCTGCATTGGCGGAAGAATTGGATCGCGTGGGGAACCTAATGACTGAAGCTTCTCTCGAAAGTGGATTTTTTAAAGATCCAACCACGGAATCGAGCATCCTAAAGGCGCGACAAGTGGTCCGGCGAATGGGCTTGAGCAGTGCTGACGCGCTTTACCTATCAGGTATGTTGCGCCAAATACTCTGGAAAATAAGGAATCTGTGATGAAACAAGGTCATGTTGCCTTTCTACTGTTGCTAGGCGCTTGCTCGCCGGAAAAAACCACTGAATTCAAAGGAAAATTGCGCGCTTCGGATTCTCCGAAGTTTGACGAAGCTTTTTGGAAGACTTGGGGTGATGGTTCGGCGGAGCTTTCCAGCTATGACCTGCAACGGTCAAAATACAACGCTCCACGCACCGGAACTGCCGTTGCGATCTTTGTTACGGAGACCTTTTCCAACGCAGTCCGGGTGAAGTCCGACCCTGGCAAGCACCCCAAGCAGGACGAGATTCCAGTGATGAAGCTGAATCTGGTGGAGGACTTCCAAACCGGCATCTACGATTACAACCTGATGCTTTCCACTTTCGTGAATACGCAAACGGCAGGTGGAATTATGGCGGGCTCCCCAATCAAAGTGAGTTTTTCCAGCCAGGAATGGTGCGGGCATATTTATAAACAAGCACTTTTCGACACTCCAGTGGTCCGCCTTACCAGCCATTCTTATTTCGATGGTGAGGGGGATCAGGAAAAGACCATCGACCCAATTGAAGATGGAGTGAGTGAGGATGGGTTGTTGTTGTGGGCTCGTGGGATGGCAAGGCCGGCGTTGAAGCCAGGGGAATCGAAAACTGTTGACCTGTTTTCAGCGTTGGAAACGGCTCGCCACGCGCAAGGGCCTGGGTATTGGACGAAGGCTACTTTGAAGCGGTCGGTGGAGACAACGACAACAATTGTTCCTGCAGGATCGTTTGAAACTGAACGATTGGACGTGGAGATTGGGGGGAAGGTAAAAACGACCTTCCGGGTAGAAAAGGCGCGGCCTTATCGTGTAATTCAGTGGGAAAATTCATTGGGGACCAAAGCAAGTCTAGTGCAGACCAACCGGATGAAATATTGGGAGCTAAACTCCCCCGCAGGCGAAAATAGATTGAAAACATTGGGGTTACAGAAAAGACCGGCCAGGACTATGTAAAGGTTTATTCATAAAAGGCTGCTTCACGCCGGGATCTGGCAGGAGTTTGGCACGCTACTTGCAATAGATATATGCGTAAGAGTCAAGTGTGCAAAAAGAGAAAATGGCAAAGAAATCGAGTCTCATCTTAAGTGAATCCAGTTGGTTTGAAGTGTGCCTTCCGATTGGAATTGGGTTGGGACTTCTCTTTGCTGTTCTTATCCAAATCAATTTTCCACCTTCAGAAATCCGCGACTCGCAGAGTACGCAGATGAAGGCAATCGAGTTTGCTGAAGCATGATGCTTCGGCTGTAGAATCCCTGATCCATTGGTAGAATATCTGACACCGAGTTATAAAAGTGTGTCCGCCGGGTGCGAAAGGGTTAAGTTGGGTTGGCTTCTGGCATGTTGTAGGAGTGGTCCCTGCGCTGGGGGGTTCGGGGATTGTTTCTTTGATGTGCCGAGCCAGCCCATTCAAGATTATGATAGGAGTGGTTCCAGTTTGCGGTGGCAAGAGTATTTGCTGCGCTGGGGGGTTCGGTGAGTGCTTTTCGCCGCCGCATACCGGAACCATTCCAAACTTCTAAAACTTCCTGATTGAGTGGTTCCCGTTTGCGGCGGCATGAGCGTTTGCCGCGCTGGGGGGTACGGCGAATGTTCTGGTGCCGCATACCGGAACCATTCTTTAAATATAGGAAGGTCAATTAGATTTTTCATAAAGATCTCCAGGTACACAACAATGGAGACCCGTCGAAGGTGAGATGGTGCAATGAGTGGTTCCGGTTTGCGGCGGCAAGAACGTTTGTCGCGCTGGGGGGTACGGCGAATGTTTTAGCCGCCGCATACCAGAGCCATTCTAAAGTGCCATCTGTTGTAACTCAATTGGGCCTGTTTCAATGTGTCTAGTTAGAGAGTCTCTCGCGCTGGGGGGTACGAGCGACATTCTTCCGAAGGCGTTTTGGCGCAGGCCCTAATTTCGTTGGAAACCTGCTCACCTTCAGTGTGTCAACACTTACGTGATCAACAGGATCGCTCAACTTGTAATACATTATTTTAATAAACTACGCTAGCCATACTAGCGCTAGAAACTCAAACCTCGGAGGAAATACATGCAACTCACTCACATACTGGCATCTGCTTTGGTGCTACAGCGGCCGCTCAGGCGGATATCGTATACACGGCCTCGCGCGCCGTCGGAATAGGGACAGTTAACCTGTCTATCACAACCAACGGAACAATCGGCGTACTGACTAGCAGCGCTATTCTTAACTGGACGATCGCCATGACCGATGGCACTGACGCGTTCACTCTGCTGGGTCCGCTTAGTGGCAGCAATTCGGGGCGGACAGTTGTCGGCACAGCCCTGAGCGCGACGGCTTCAGATTTGATCTTTAATTTCAGTGCGGGGGGGACTCAGTACGCATTGTTTCAGAGCCCGAGTTCCCAGTTCTACTGCGTCCAGACCACCGGTTGTTTTGACTTCGGTGGGCCAGGTGAAGCTATAAGTCCTCGGACGAACACAAGTAGGTCGTCGAAGACTGGTAGTGTAGTTTTGGCATCCTCAGGATCTTCTTCTGTCCCCGAACCGGCGACATGGTCTACATTCGTTCTCGGCGGTGCTCTGCTTGCAGCCAGGGTGCGATCCAGCCGACGCGGAGCGTAGAGTTCCACATGCAGCCAAGTCGCTGCTTCACTTAATCCGCTAAAAAATCAATGGTCCGAACTTACCTTGGTGAGTTCGGACCATTTTTCGTTTGAAACTGGAGCCACCCGTCAGAATCGAACTGACGACCCTCTCATTACGAATGAGATGCTCTACCAACTGAGCTAGGGTGGCTTTCTGCTACTACACTCAATTACGAGTTTACCTGAACCCCAAAAACCCCGCAAGCTACAAAGGTACTTACTTCAGTAGCGTAACAACTCCCCAGGGGCTTCCATCACATTTGATCTTGCGTAAAAGCGTCATTGTGGCCAAATCCACTACGGATATATCATTAGCCGGGCCATTCGCTGTGAACAGCATTTTGCCATCCGGGGAAAGCGCCAAACCCCAGGGCCTTCCGCCAACCTCAACCCACGATTTGACTTCGTTCAATGCTGTATCCACCATGAATACTTTGTGCCCTCGACCAGTGGTGACGTAAAGCTTCGAGGCGTCCGGCGACAGCAGCACGCCCATGGGCTTAATCACGCCTGCCTCCCCAATGGGAATGGTTTTGATGACTTCCTGTGTCACTGTATCCACCAACGCCACAGTGCCATCATTCTCAGCGTTGACGTAAGCCTTTGCACCCGAAGGCATGAACGCCACAGTTCTTGGGCGATGACCCACTTTGATCTTCTTCAACAATTTTGCAGTTGCAACATCCACCACCCCAACTGTGGATTCCGCTTCAGAAGTTACGTAAACCTGTTTGCCGTCGGGGGTCAGTTGGACTCCCTCCGGCTCCTCGCCAGTCTTAACGGTGTGAGTGATTTTTTCGGTGGTTATATCCAGGAAGCTCACACCGGCAACATCTTCATTGCTGATAAACAACGTTTTACCGTCGTGGCTGATGTCAAAATTTTCAGGATCGGATCCACCGTGAATCACCTTTACTAATTTGCCGGATTTCACATCGAAAACACCAATTCCATCCGCTGATTTATCAGACGGAGGCAAAGTGCTTTCGTCCACTCCTGGAGGCGATGGCGGAGTGCCACTCAAGGCTACATAAATTGTCTGTCCATCCGGGCTGGCATGGATACCACGTGGTCGTTTGCCAAGGTGGATTTTTGCAGTAACCTCAAACGTGTTGGAATCAATCACGCTTATATCGCCCGAGGTTTCGTTGCTCACGTAGATGTTGTAACCCGTTGGACTAAGCACGGCCGGGGGCACTGAAGCGCAGCCGGCAAGGCACGCTACAAGACACACAAGCGGCCAGACGCGTTTCGAACTATCCATAAATCAATCTCCCTTGAAGGTAAATAGCAGTGTTGGTTTACCTGACGGTTCCACAATCAATTCTTGTTCCTGGGTGCCCAACTCTTCCTGCCAAGCTTCAATCGTATACTTTCCTGGTGGAACGTTTTTCAATTCAAAACTTCCATCAGCCCCAGTCACCGCAAAATAGGGACTTTCTACAACTCCAATCCAGGCTTTCATCCAGGAATGAACATTGCACTTCACACGGATCATCACCTCGGGATGCGAGAATCGACGTAACAACGGTTCAGCCCCCGCAGCCTGACTTTGATTCCATTCCCGGTTATTTTTCGGGCGTGGATGAATATTGTGAGTCACCGGATCGGAGTTTATCACTTGGTAGCCTTGTCCTGTTTGAGTGCCCAAAACTCTTGGTTCAAATCCACAGCCTTTCTGAACCATGGTGACGGGCGCGGCAGAAGGCTGGAAATGTTTTCCTTCCAAGCCGTGCTTAATGTAGACAAATACGTTGCCCAAATTCCCTTTGTTGTTTACTGCGATGGAATCCTGATAAACCGGTTGCTTGTGAAGTTTGGCGCATTGTGGATCTTCTTCCATATCCACTTTGGTCCGCTGGGGAGCTTTGCCCTTGAACAGAACGGTTCCAGAAATCACGCCGGCAGTGGTGGAATCAACTTTTGTATAGACAACTTCTGCGGCGGATTCCGCCACAGGCTTCTGTTTCTGCTGGGTACTGCAAGCGCTTAGAAAGAGGAAGGGCAGCAGAAATATACTTTTCATTTAGGCGGCCCGGAGTTAGCCGGCATTTCCCCAGTAAGTGTTTCCATGAAGGCCACTAAGTCAGCACGTTCTTGGCCGCTGAGTTTCAGCTCCTTAATTTCCTTATCAAGATACTGGTTCGATGTGCCACCGCCGACATAGAAATCAACCACCTCTTTCAGCGTCGCCTGCTTACCATCGTGCATGTATGGGCCGGTTTGGGTAATGTTGCGGAGTGTGGGAGTTTTGAACGCACCCTTGTCCCGTTCATCTTTTGTTTGCTCGTATCTGCCAAGGTCGGTCAGCTCTCCGTCTGTGCCAATTCCAACGCCAATGTTATGGAATTTTCCGTCTGTGAAAGGAGCGTTTTGCTCGCCAATCTTGTGGCATACGGAGCAATTTCCTTTCTTTGCATTATTGAAAATCTCCAGACCACGGATAGCAGCTGGACTGATCGCCTTAAGATCACCACCGAAAAAATAACGATCAAATGGGGAGTTGCCGCTAAGCAATGTCCGTTCAAAACTGGCGATAGCTTTTCCCACCATTTCCATGCTGATTGGCCCAGGTCCAAAAGCAGCTTCAAACAATTTGACATAGGTGGAATTAGAACCGAGTTTGGCCACACAAGCATCGTGAGGCATGTTCATTTCAACCGGATTTTCGATGGGACCACCTGCTTGTTCTTCTAAAGTTTTGGCGCGCCCATCCCAAAATTGCACGGGCGAATAGGCAGCATTCAAAATGGTGGGCGCGTTGCGCGTGCCCAGTTTGCCGCCAACTCCTACCGATACGCGACGAGGATCAGCAAATCCCGCAGCCGGATCATGACAACTGGCACAAGCCACTGAACCGTCCGCTGAAAGCTTGGTTTCGTAGAAGAGCTTTCGGCCCAGTGCAACGGTTTCCACGGTTGGTGGATTGTCGGAAGGTGTTTCAGCTCGAGGAAGGCCAAGCGGAGCTTCAATGCGAACCGCAGTTCCATTTGGTTTGCTGGAGCGTCCGCAGGAAAACAGCAGTGCCGTTGTAACGCCAAGGCACAAGCACTGTTTAAGGGAGATCATAGTGATTAGAAAGTGAATCGATCCTTTTTCGATTCAATTTTAGCAGGGTCCAGGCCAGGCACTTTTTTCAGATCATCGATGGATTTGAAGGGGCCATGTTTTTCCCGGTGGCTGATGATGGCAGCAGCCTGGGAACGGCGGACGCCAAGAGCACTTTCAATGTCAATGGCTTCGGCCGTGTTGATGTTCAACTTGGGCACTTCATCCGCCTGATAGTGAGATGCCAGATAATCAAAAACGGTTTGTAAATCCGTTTCCGAACCCTTCATGCCAAGCGTAGCCATCTTAGTCATGGTAATTTGCCAACCCGCTTTGTCCTGACGTACAGAAACGGATCGGGAGAGTTCGTGACACTGGCTGCACAGCTTGGTGGTTTCCGCTTTGCCGGGACCATCTGGAAGTTGTTGCGAGTAACATGCGGAGATAGCCAAAACAATCAGGAGCCGCTTCGGATTCAGGGAACCAGCCATAAGCCTCATATCTACTAATATACAATTTAGGACTTCACTTTTCCGCTTGACGACTGAGAAATTGGGTAAAGTGAATTTCAAAAATACATTCCCGCCCCCATCCACGGTAAACTAAGAGTTCCCCGTGATATCAGTAAGCAATGTAACCATGCGCTACGGCGCCAAAATTCTGTTTGAAGACGTGTCAACCTCATTCCTGGACAATCGCCGCTATGGCTTGACAGGGCCTAACGGTTCCGGCAAGTCCACTTTCATGAAGTTGTTGACCAACGAATTGGAACCGCACAAGGGCTCAGTTGTGCGTCCCAAGAAGTTCGGCGTGCTGCGCCAGAACCAGTCGGAGTTTGATGCTTTTAGGGTAATCGACACAGTGATCATGGGCAATAAAGGCCTTTGGGCTGCCCTCGAAGAGCGCGAACAAATATACTCCAAACCAGAAATGACCGACGAAGATGGCATGCGTCTGGGCGAACTGGAAGGCATTGTTGGCGATGAAGATGGCTACACTGCCGAAAGCGATGCCGCTGTTTTGCTGGATGGGTTGGACGTTCCCATTGAGTTCCACGAACGTATGATGAGCGAGCTGCAAGGCGGACACAAGGTGCGCGTCCTGCTGGCACAAGCTTTGTTCGGTCATCCTGGTGCATTGTTCCTGGACGAACCAACAAACTACTTGGATTTGGAATCCATTCACTGGTTGGAAGATTTCCTGATTCATTACGAAGGCACCCTCATTGTGATTTCGCACGATAGGCATTTTCTGAATAATGTCTGTACGCACATTGCAGACATCGATTATCAAACCATCATCACCTACCCTGGCGGCTATGACGACATGGTGCTGCGTAAGACTCAGGTTCGTTCGCAAGTCGAATCGGGCAACCTGCAACGGGAAAAGAAAATTGCCCAGCTCAGCGAATTCATCGCCCGCTTTTCCGCCGGTACTCGTTCCAGCCAGGTGACTTCCCGTAAGAAGGAAGTAGAGCGGCTGCAAACTTCGGATTTAGCACGGTCCAACATCGCGCGCCCTTTTATTCGATTCCAGATGAACCGGCCATCTGGGCGTACTGCGCTGGCTTTTAACGGGGTTTCAAAAGCTTATGGAGATCACAAGGTCATCAAAAACTTTGAAGCCAACGTGCAACGAGGCGACAAAATTGCATTGATTGGCCGCAACGGTGTTGGTAAAACTACGCTGCTTAAGGCCATTCTGGACAAGGCTCCCGGAGTAAGTGAGACTGACACTTCACGGGATGCTGGTCAATTAGATTGGGGCCACGAAGTTACAGTAGGTTATTTCGCGCAGGATCATCGCAACTCCATTCAAGGCGGCATGACTGCATTTGAATGGCTTTACCAATGGGATCCGCTGCTAGCACAAGAAGACATTCGCGGACTGCTGGGCCAGATGTTGTTCAGCGGCGAGGAAGGCATTAAACCTACGGAAGCGCTGTCGGGTGGTGAAGCTGCTCGGTTGATTATGTGTAAGTTGATGCTGCAGAAGCCCAACGTGCTGGTGTTCGACGAACCAACCAACCACCTGGATCTGGAAGCGATCAATGCTCTCAATATTGCCCTTCAAAAGTATGAGGGCACAGTGTTCCTGGTTACTCATGACGAAGATCTGATTGACGAAGTTGCGACACGGATCTGGCGCTTCGATGGTAGCGGGGAAATTGAAGACTTCAAGGATATTTACGAGGAGTACTTAAAGGTTCATCCTTCGGCCAGGTAGAAACCCGCTACCAAAATACTTTTGTGGGATATTTGGACATAACTTCGTCTTTACTTACAAAAGTCAGGCCCTCAACTATCGCCTGAGAAACCAGCATGCGATCGAACGGATCTTTGTGGACAGGCGGCAGACTAGTGAGCTGGTGCAGATGTTGTGCGAACAAGGGCAAGTAGTTTTGGATCCCAAGCTTGCGGAGATTGTCCTGCAGGAAATCTGGCCCACCTGGAAACTTAAGTTTTCCAGCCTGGACCTTCAACTCAATTTCCCATAGCGACACAACACTTACTTTGAGCTCGTTACCTTCATCCATTAACGCCCTTCGAACTTTAGGCGAAAGTAGTCTCGGCCTGTCTATCGCCCAAAGAATTACATGAGTATCTAATAGCAGTTTCAAGGCTCTTCAACTGCCAATGAAAGTGTCGAGCTCTTCGCTGCTCATTGGGGCATCCCAATTTTCTGAATACTGGATCATTCCTGATGCAGCACCCAGGGTGCGTTTGCTGGGCAAGTCCACACGGACCAATTTCACCATCGGTTTTCCTGCCTTTGCAATGATGACTTCCTCGCCAGACATGGCTCGCTCAATCAGTTGGGACAGCTTGGTCTTTGCCTCGTAGATATTCATTTTCACAGTCGAAGACTATCAGACTAGACTAACCTAGTCAACACGCTTCGACTTGGTCGCAACTATGGAATGGCCTGGCGAAGGAATCCAGCCACATCACTTACAAAACGATGAACTGAAACGTCAGCAATGCGGTGCCCGCCAATTGCATTCACAGCTTTTCCTAACGCGCCCAACGGCGGTTCGTAGAAGCCAAGGAAATCCAACTGCGTTTCGGTAGCTGTCAAGGGATATACCATTAGCTCTGCCCGCATCAGCGGGAATAGTTGTGGTGCTGTAGTGGCCTCCCATTCTATTTGCAAACGAGTGACCGCAGGTGACATCGCTTCGGCTGCAGTTTCTTCAATGCTCTTGACTGTAATATTGATGCTGGTTTCAATCCCGATCCCGCCAATATCCATGCGTAGTTCCGAGGCAATCGTTTTAGCCCTGGAAGAAGCAGCCTTGGTCGCCGATTGGAAAACAGCCAGCGGATCCTTTACTAACGCATCGCGAACCGTCGCATAGGGATGATTGACGTAGTCATAGCAACGAATCTCAAATCCTTTATTCATTCTCCACCCCTTCCAGTTATTAAGCCGCTTTCAAGCAAAAGTTTAAGGTTCATCATCGTGATTGTACATCGTGATTGTACATCGTGGTTGTACATCGTGATTGTACATCTTGTTCGATTTCCGTGGTCCTTGGGGCTCGTTGCTCAATGGCCGCAACCGCCCTTCTGCTATCCTGAAAGTTCCCAAGAGCATCCCATGCGTCAACTCCGCTACGAAACTCCCAGCGGGATACGTGTCATTAGGAGCGTTTCCAAAGTCAACTTCAAGAAAGGTTTGAAGCACCTGGCAACCGACCTCGACAAGTTCCGCGGCTTCTACCTATCCTCCGGTTATGAATTTCCGGGCAGGTATTCACGCTGGGATATCGCAAGCACAAAGCCACCCCTTGAAATAGTTGCGCAGGCTCGCCACATGGAATTCCGCGCGCTGAATCCGCGCGGGGAAATGCTGTTGAATATGCTGCTGCCGTTTCTTGAAAAGCACCCACACTGGGAATCCCTGCATCATCAAGGGCAGATCATAACAGGCACACTGCTGCCGTTGCCCAAGCTGTTCCCTGAAGAGGAACGCTCCAAACAACCTTCAGTTTTTTCGATACTGCGAGCCTTCGTCGCCGAATTCAGCAATCCACTCGATGGACGACTCGGCCTTACCGGATCCTTCGGTTACGATCTGTTGTTCCAATTTGACCCTATCGAGTTAAAGCTTCCTCGTGGAGAACGCAAAGATCTCCACCTTTTCCTCGCCGACGACATTTATTACATGGATCGCAAACGGGAAGTGATTGAACGGTACGAATACGATTTTGAATCCCAAGGATTTTCAACCGTGGGCCTTGCACGGACCGGCACGGAGATTGCGTCGTCCCCTCCGTTGCCACCCCGGCCAGTTTCAAGCAACCACACTCCAGAAGAATACATGGCGGGCGTGGAAACTGTGCGCGAAGGTGCACGGCGCGGTGATTACTATGAAGTGATTCTACGGCAAACATTCTCCACACCATACGCCGATTCTCCATCGAAGCTTTTCGACCGCATCCAAAAAGCCAGTCCTTCTCCTTATGAGTTCTTACTGCAGTTAGGGGATGAACAATTAATCGGCGCGTCACCGGAAATGTTCATTCGTGTGGAAGGCAAGCGCGTGGAAAGCTGCCCCATCTCCGGCACGGCACGACGCACGGGTGACCCGCTGGCCGATCATGAGAACATTCGCAATCTTTTAAACTCCACCAAAGATGAATCCGAGCTGACCATGTGTACCGACGTGGACCGCAACGACAAGTCTCGCGTGTGTGAGCCTGGCAGCGTGAAAGTAATCGGGCGCAGGTTGATTGAAGCCTACGCCGGGTTGTTTCACACTGTCGATCATGTGGAAGGAATCCTGCGCGACGGGTTCGATTCCATTGACGCGTTTCTATCGCACATGTGGGCTGTCACCGTGATTGGCGCACCGAAAAAGGCTGCGGCCCAGGCAATCGAAAATTTGGAAAAAGATGCGCGCGGCTGGTATGGGGGGGCGATTGGGATGCTGTCCCTGAATGGGGATTTGAACACCGGAATCTTAATCCGCACCGTGCACATGAAAGATGGGATGGCGTCCTATCCCGCCGGAGCAACTCTACTCTACGATTCCGATCCAGCCAGTGAAGATGCTGAGTGCCACTTGAAGGCCACTGGATTTTTGCGAGCGTTGGAGATGGGCAAGGTCAAGAAAAAGCCAGCGAGCGCAGTTACCGCAAAAGTGGGCCACGGCGTAAAAATGCTGCTGGTTGATAACGACGATTGCTTTATCCAAACACTAGCCGATTATGCCCGCCAAACTGGTGCGGAAGTGATTTCGTATCGTTGGGGCATTCCGGCTGAATTGATTTTGCAAATTGCCCCCGACATCATTTTGCTGTCCCCTGGCCCTGGACGTCCTGAGGATTTCGGTGTCCCGCAATTGGCACGCTTTGCAGCGGAAAACAACATCCCCACGTTCGGCGTCTGCCTCGGATTGCAAGGAATCGTGGAAGCTTTTGGTGGAACGCTGGGCGTGTTGGGATATCCAATGCACGGCAAGCCATCGGTTGTGCATCATACCAACGCCGGAGTTTTTGAAGGCTTGCCACAACTGGTTCGCGTGGGCCGCTATCATTCTCTATTTGCCAATCCCGAAACATTTCCAGACGTTTTGGAAGTGACGGCCCGCACGGAAGATGGCGTCATCATGGGAGTCCGCCACAAGACACTTCCAATTGAAGCTGTTCAGTTTCATCCGGAATCGTTACTCAGTTTGGACGGCGGAGCAGGGTTGAAGATGATCGAAAACATGGTGCGTATCTATGGTCACCGCAAAGGGCATCGCAAATGATACCCCTGTGGAAACGCGCAGTTGTGTTCGGCGTTGCGGCGCTATTCACTGGTGTGTTTCTCATTGATTTTTGCGGTTGGATTTACGGGTGTGGTTGCCAATCCATTTGGAAAGCAATGGACCGCTTCTGCAACATTCATACGGGCCCTAAACATTGCCCTTGGTGCACTCATGGCGGTGTTGGGTTCCTTTTTGCAGCAGTCATGGTTTTCGGTACGCAAGCTTGGATTGCCTTCCGCGCTGTTGGTCTTCCCCTTTTCATCCGACTGGCTCTGTGCCTGTTTGCTTTCCCGACAATTGGTGCATTGGCCGCATATTTAGTGGGCCATCTTCAAGGCTATTGGAACCCTTAGCTTATGGCTGATTCTGTCATCATCATTGGCGGTGGCTTGGCTGGTTTGGCTGCGGCAGTTCGCTTAGGAGAAGCAGGCCGCAATGTTCGCGTCTTTGAAATGCGGCCCTTCCCTGGCGGACGCGCTACGTCATTTCCCATGCAGGATGGGGAAGCAATCGACAACTGCCAGCACATCCTCATGCGCTGCTGCACCAGTCTGATTGACTTCTACGAACGCATGGGAGTTGCGGAAAAGATTAAGTTCTATAGAGCATTTCCACTGATTGAGCCTGGTGGCCGTGTGTCGTTTCTAAAAGCCGGAATACTTCCTGCACCATTTCATTTCACTGGTTCGTTCCTTGGATTGAAGTTTCTTGGAATCGCCGATAAGCTGGCCATTGCACGGGCCATGCTTGCGATTACTCTTGAGCACAAAAGCCGTAAAGATATGGACGACATCACTATGCTGGATTGGCTGCGCGAGAAAAAGCAGACCCCGCTTGCCATCTCCAGATTTTGGCACCCGGTGCTGGTGAGTGCAATTGGAGAAGAGTTGGACCGCATGGCCGCAGCACATGGGTTCCAAGTTTTCGCACTGGCCTTCCTTCAGGGTTCCCGCAATTACGAAATGGGCGTTCCAGACGTGTCGCTGGGGGAACTTTTCGGCGAGGAATGTTGGCGACGGCTTCCGAATGTCAGTTTCGAATTCCGGGCTGCGGTAGATTCCATTGAAATGGAAGCCGGCAGAGTAAAGGGAGTGATGGTTAAAGGTGAACTCCACGCCGCGGATGCCTACATCAGCGCGCTGCCCTTTGAACGCCTGCAGAAAGTGTTCCCGCAATTGCCAGTCGACTATTCCCCATTTGAGCATTCACCAATTACAGGAATTCATTTGTGGTTCGATCGCAGAGTTACCCACTTGGACAATGCCGCCATGCTTGACCGCACAATTCAATGGATGTACAACAAGCAGGATGGCCGCTATCTGCAGCTTGTAGTTAGTGCCAGCCGCAGCCTGACAAACATGGGACGTCAGGAAATTATTGACTTGGCAATAAAGGAACTCGGCGAATTCTTTCCAGCGGTGAAAGAAGCAAAATTGGAAAAAGCTCAGGTTGTAAAGGAAGTTCGTGCATTGTTTTCGGCAGTGCCTGGCTTGGAAGCAAAGCGCCCTGTAGCCAGAACTCAGTTTCCTAATTTCTTCTTGTCCGGTGACTGGACGAAGAGCGGCTGGCCGGCAACAATGGAAGGAGCAGTGCGCAGCGGATATTTTGCAGCCGACGCGGTTTTGAATGGTTAATTAGTCAAAAGAAATGCGAGTTGAACCCGAAGCGATCGCAATCAAATATCTAAGTCAGTTGTCACTCAACATTGTGCGTTGTGCCGAGAATGCCGATGTGGATGCCGTTCACAACTTGCGTGTAGCCGTTCGACGAACCACCCAGATGCTTCGTATTTTCAAAGACCATTTTCCCAATGCGGCGGTGGGGAAATTACGCCGCAATATTCGCAAAGTCCGAAACCATGCCGCTCCGGTTAGGGAGCGTGATGTAACTCACGATCTCCTTCATAAACTAAACTTGCCTCCCAATGATCCAGCGTGCGCCTTTCTACGTGGGGAGCGCGCCATGGCCGCCTGTCAACTTCAGAATTACTTGGGCAAACTCATTCGACGCGGCAAACCTAAATCTTGGATAGATTTATTGGCGGCCAAAGAGTGATGTTGAAATTAATGGTGGAAGAATTTTTCGCCCATGGCCGTGATGCGGTGGTGAGTAGTGATCCAACTCATCTGCACACATTTCGGATCACCACCAAACACCTCCGCTACACCATTGAAGCTACAAAACCCAAGCAAGCCAAGCAAAGGTTGGAAAAGTTGAAAGTATTGCAGGAACTTCTTGGCAACATGAATGATGCCGTGGTCGCCGAACAATACCTTCACCAGCTACCGTCGCTTTCAACCAAAGCGTCAAGACTACCGGCGAAGTTGAAGGCCAAGGCAACCGGCCACATTGCAGAGTTCAGAAACTATTGGAAGACGGACTTGGATGATGCAGAGATAAGCGAGGAATGGATTGCGTGGGCTGCTAAGTTCGATTCAGTCAAAAAATGAAGTTGACGCGGCTTAACTATTTTAGTCAAGCCGCATCATTTGTCTTAATGCTAGCTGCTAAACGAAGGACCAACCCTTGCGGAAGGTCGGCTTCAGATACTTATTCGCCCCTGCATTATTAGTAATCCGCATCTTCGCCGCATCATATTCAATCTTGCCTTCTGATCGCAATGCAATTACACCGAGTAACATCCATTCCACAAACGGAGCAGCCACGTTGAAGTTAGAACAGGCAGGATCACCACCCTTCGCGGCCCGAATCCAATCCCGATAATGACCTGGGGACCTGGTCAACAAAGGCGATGGCATCTTGTAATCACGCATCTTTTCCGTCGGCAGAAGCCGGGTCTGTTCGCCGTAGGTTCCCGTAGTCATCATCCCCTTGTCGCCAATAAACAAGCTTCCGTCTGGAGAAGGCATCCGCACATTCTCCTCGCTCTTCACTGCAGCGTAGCTTTCCCAATCGAACACCCGGCCAACGAATCCTGAGGGTCTTGGCGGAGGAACTGCCTGCGCACCAGCCTGACGCTGTCCGCCACCCCTACCCGGTAGATCGCCTAACCATTCGCTCGCGGCAACTCCTTCGATTTTCGGAGTCTCTTTCAGCCCGTCATACCAGGTCAATTTCACCGGAGGCATATTGCCACGGGCAGGAAAATTAAACTGGATGATCGATTTCCTGGGGAACATGAAGTCGCTGGCACCTTCTTTCCAAGTGCACTCAACACTACTTGGCGCACCCAATTTCAGTGCCATATTCGGAGCACCTAAAATATGACAAGCCATATCGCCCAAGGCCCCGCAACCAAAATCGTAGAAGCCACGCCAATTGAACGGCTGGTAAAAATTCCCACGATTTGGATAGCCCTTGCCTCCAACCGTGAATGGCCTCTGTTCAGAAATACCTAACCACAAATCCCAATCCAGCGTGCTTGGCACTGCGTCCGGTGCAGGAATTTCGGTCAATCCTTGTGGCCAAATGGGCCGATCCGTCCAGGCATGCACCTCCGTGACGTTTCCGATTTCACCAGCCCAAATCATTTCCGCCGCTTGACGTGTTCCTTCATTGGAATAGCCTTGATTCCCCATCTGCGTAGCCACGCCGTACTTGTTGGCCGCGTCTTTCAACTGGCGAGCTTCCCAAATGGTGCGAACCAGGGGCTTTTGCACATAAACATGCTTGCCCCGTTCCATGCACCACATGGCAGCAGTGGCGTGCATCACATCGGGAATCGAAATGATAACCGCGTCAATCCCTTTGCCTTCCTTGTCCAGCATCTTGCGGAAGTCTTTGTACTTCGGAACCGATTCGTATTTCTTAAACTTGCTTGCTGCCTGCTTATCGTCCACGTCGCAAAGGGCGACAATGTTTTCTGCGGCGCAACCGTCAATGTCGCTAGATGCCTTGCCGCCTGCACCGATGGAGGCAACGTTCAATTTCTCGTTGGGTGACTTGTACCCCAACATTTTCAAGGATGCCGAACTGCCAAAGCCAGCGGCCGGTACCGCACCCGCAAAAAGTGAACCAATGAAAAAATGTCGTCTGGTGGGTTGGTGTTCCAAAGCAGACCTCCTGTGTATATCTTATTCCGGTCGAAGCCGGTTTGCACCAATAATTAGCGCCGTACCAGAACCAAGGGCTGAATCGCTATGCCCTCAACTCGAATCCATAGTACAGCTTTACCATCCGGGTTTAACTTCATTTCAAACGAAGCTGCATCGCCGTCATCATCGCGAATCGCCACTCTCACCTTCCTGCACAGCAATCACCTTTCCACCAGTGTTCACTTCCATGTCTCCGGTTTTGATGTGTCCTGAAAGAGGATCGGCAGCCCACAGATCCAGCCAAACATATTTGAAATTTTGACTCCACCGGTCGTTTGCCCGATGATATGATCGAGTTCTCCAGACCTGATCGAAGCAGACGACCGATGGAGACCTTCACAAAGCTGTTTGGCAGCCTGCTGGAATGTGTTTACCATTGTTTCAACCGGATCGTCATCAACGGATACCTGGAGATCCTTTCCCGTCCAGAGTTGGTAGTGCATTTTTCCCACAAAGTATTGGGAATAAAAGCGATCACCAAGGAGGCGCTTGGGAAACGGACCAAGGAGGACAAGCAATGGGTGGAAGCTTATGCGCGCAAACAGAAGATATAGATGCAATGGGGGGAGAAGGGTGTTCGAAAAGAAGAATGCGTATAGCCTCATTTGAACCCAAAAACAGCAGTTGACGCACCGTCCAAGCTAACGAATAGGAGTGTTTGTCCGCTACATGACTGCTCATCTTAGGGAGTCCACTCCTATCGATGCGGTTACAGTAGCCGGAAATTGACTTCGATTTTGGCTTCCACGTTTACGTCTTTATCGTCTTTGGTTCCTGGTTTAAATCGCCATTGCTTTATTGCCTCAATAGCTTTTTGGTCTAACCGGGGATCGAGACTTTTCACCACTTGAATGTCTTCAGCTATGCCAGCAGCAGTCACCACCAAACTAAGGACGACTGCACCCTCAACTTTGTCTTCCTTGGCCGATGGATCATAAGAAGGCTCCACCTTGTAAATCAGCTGAGGTGCTTTGACGTCCTTCCCAACTTTCTCAGCGCGCTGAGCAAAGGCCGGATGGTTTGTGGTGATATAGACGGTTCCCAGCGCCAGAGCCAGGCTCAGAGCCGCCGTGATTGTGCGCGCTGCCCAAGTGGGCAGCAACGGTTTGTGATTCATTAATTTCATTACTCGCTCCTCAAAAGAATTACAGTCGAAAAGTCCCAATCCAACAGCCTCACTCATGCCAGCAGCAGGTGGCCGTTGGGTTAACATTGCGGCCGCCTCCAGCAGCCGATCCAAATATCCTGGGATGCGGGAGGAAGCCAATTCGTCGCACGCCAGTTCACGAACCATGGCCATCCTCTGATGGGCAAACCACACTGCCGGATGAAATCGGACTGGTGCCGTGACGGCCAATAACAAGGTATTCCAGGCAAAATCCTTCCTTTCGACATGCGCCTGTTCATGGGCCACAACTGCTGCAATCGTTTGCTTGGTTCCTTGAGCGGCGAAATAAAACGGCAATAGGATTACTGGTTCTCTGGTGCCGAATGTAAGTGGAGCGGTTACTAAGTTACTTAGGAAAATACCGTCTCCCAATGGTTGGCAATGTTTCCGCCAAGTGGTCAGCTTACGCAAACTAATCAACAGGCGAGCCCAGAGAAGCACCACAAAAAGTGCATAGGCCAATGTAATCCCAGCTGCCGCAGTCCGTGCGCCTTTCGCCACAAAAACGCCGTGTGCATCTACACTGAGCCGAAAAGAACTGCCATTGACGGGTGCGGTTGGGAACTTGCCCTCGATTCCCGGGGCAAGGACGCAAAGCATGAGCACCACAATCCAGAGCCGGCAGCGGAAGCGAGCACCTGCCCGTTGCAAAGCTGAATCCGCAAGAATCCCTGCGGACACGATTAGGATCGGTTGCCACAGTGCGTTGATCAGGTACCGCAGAACCGCCGCGTCAATTCTTTCCATGGGGCGCTTTCCCTGCAGCAACCTGCTGCAATTTAGCCAGCTTTTCTGAAGAGAGCTGCTTTGTTTCAAGCAGCCCCATTACTAATTCTTCTGCAGATCCACCGAACATGCGGTCAATAATATCTTTCATAGTTTGGCGGCGGGCTTCCGTTTTGGATTCCGCAGCCTTATATAAGTAGGAACGATCCACCAATTTGCGCGTCGCTTTGCCTTTCTTTTCCAAAAGGTTCAGCATTGTCTGCACCGTTGTATAGGCGGAACCGGTTGTGGCAGGCATCCGTTGACGAACGCTTTCGACCGTGGAAGGCCCAAGCGCCCATAGGATCTTCATGATCTCCAGTTCGATGGGTGTAAGTTGGGTTGAGGTCTTGCGGGCCATGATCTCCTAGTTAATTAGGAGTGTATCGCGGGTTTTAGTTCTTGTCAACTAATTCTTTAGGAGTGGTTGCGAGTACTACTTAGCGACATTCGCAAGTCATTGCTAGGGAAAAGGGAAGTCTTATACTGCTTACAAGCCCAAGGCTCCGGCACCCGCGCTTAGGCTTTGGGGCCGCGCGCGCCTGATGGCAGCCGTCCCTTTGAAGGAAGAGGCAAAGAGGGTGAAAGAGCATTTTCCAATTGAAGAATGATCCTGAAACCGAAAAGTGATTCCAATACAAGATGATCCTGAAAAGGCGGGAGGCGAAGAGGGCTGGAATGTCTC
>JAYTTF010000113.1:0-24981 GCA_043745195.1 Bryobacterales bacterium
GAGACATTCCAGCCCTCTTCGCCTCCCGCCTTTTCAGGATCATCTTGTATTGGAATCACTTTTCGGTTTCAGGATCATTCTTCAATTGGAAAATGCTCGAGCGTCACTCGCCGTTCCAGCCACTTATTTCCCCACTGGCTTGTGGGCGTCCAGATTATCGAGGTATGTAACTGCTGTTTCTGGGATAAGTAGTCCAATGTACTTTGGAAACTTTCCACCGTTGACCGGAACGCCGCTTGCATTGGGAGAACTAACGAACCGGATTGAATAATGCGATAGCCTGTTCTATTTTCTTGACCTCTGCAGCTTCCTCGGCAGTCCTGGAAACTTTGCGCAGCAGTTCTAACGTTTTTTTCACCAGAGGCCAATCGCCCAGTTGAATAGCGCAATGAGCGATGCCTTGGTATTGGCGCGAAGCCAAATCTAGCGGGGGCTTTTCAATTTTTTGCAATTCAGCCAGAGCTTGAGCGTAGTCGGTCATCTGGAAGAGGATAGCAGCAACGCGCTGGCGCTGCTCTGCATCATCTGGTTCCAATTCCAACTGCTTGCGGGCGAAGGTTATGAACAGCGCGTTCTTACCTGCAGCAAGTTGCAGCAGTGAATAATCCTTGAACAGCCTGGGGTGTCTATAACCCATGTTGATGGCCCGCTCCATCAGCGCGAGGGCTTTAGCTGGATCGCCGGCCGCAGCCTGAAGATATCCTAAACTGGCCACTGGTTCAGGTCTTGTAGGATGATCTGCCATTAATTGTTCAAACGATTTAGATGCGTTAAAAGGGTCTTTCTGGATTTGGAGGTTACTGAGAGATAACTGAGCAATGAAACCTGCATCGTCCAATTTGGCCAGTATGGTTCGCTCTTTCTTTAGCCGAATAGGCACTCGTACTAATCGTAGGCGGCCTTTGGCTATGTAGGCTCGCAAATCCCCCTCTGCTTGATCCACAGAGCGACCGTAGGCCCGCTGAAGGGCCTCGTCTGTTGGGTAACCTGCGAGTATAAGGTTAAAGAACGCTTCAAAGCCTTGCCGAAAGCCGTCGCTCAACCTAAGCATGTGGGTGAGCGCCCAAGACTGGCTGTAGAACATACCAATTCGGTTGTTTTCATTGTAAAGAGCGGAGTGTCTATCAGCGGTTATCAACATATTAAGAGGTAAAAGTTCTTCCAAGAATAAGCGTTGTGCACGCCCGGAAGGTACGGCGCCGATTTCGGTTTGGCTGTCAGCCGCTCTAAGAGTGGAGAATAGATCTGCAAATCCTTCCTCCAGCCACAATGGAAGTTTTGAATGAGACCGACGGATTAGCAGGTGAACATACTCATGCAGTCCGATATTTTGAATGTTGTTAGAGCCACTGACAAGAACAATGTAATCAGCATCCGGCGCAGGGTGAAAAAAGGCTGAGGCACTCTCATTCATTCGATAAGGAATGTATTCGGTTTGGCTTCCAAATAGAATTATTCGGACGGGAATGGAATTCTTCGACTGAGTTTTATTCAGTTGTTGGAAAAAGCCGGCGACTTGTTCAAACTGATGAAGAACAGCGTTGCTCTTCGATTCTGAAGCAGAGCTAAGAATTTCAAAGTTCTCAGATTTCAGCCGGATCCAATCTGCTGAAAAAAGGCTACTGGCGGCGAGAACAAAAGGCCAGAATAACCGCACGGCTTCCAATTAGTGGTGAACTGCTGCAGGTGTTTGGTGTTGCTTCAAGGAATCAGCCTTTGCTTTTTTCTTTGCCTCATCACGATCTTGTTCTTCAACCCAGGTAAGATGACCAGTGGAAACCTTATCTCGAGATTCCACGTCAAGCAGACAAAAGCCGAGGAATATACTCAAGAAGACCAGGGAACCGGTGAAGATAACTGCATTCACGGGCTTATCATCTTTTAAATGCATAAATATCAATGCCACAAGAGTACCTTTGATGGTAGCAATCACCATGGCAACTACTACATTAGCTGAACCGAAATCGATGTAAGATGCGGCGACGGTAATGGTGGTGAGAATAAGAAGTGCGACCAGCGTGGCCGCGTACAATTTTGTGTGATCGTGATGGTTAGCGTGGGAACTCATGTTTTTCTTGTCAATCTCCTAGCTAATCAGATAGAGCAGCGGAAATAAGTAAATCCAGATCAAATCGACTAAATGCCAATAGAGCCCGACCAAGTCAACAGGTGTGTAATAGGCGTTGCTGAAATCTCCAGCATAAGAGCGCTTTAGCAGCCAGAAAAGAACTGCCACGCCTCCCAAGATGTGGATACCGTGGAGACCGGTCATCATGAAGTAAAAGCTAAAGAAGTGAAATTCGCCTGGAACCTGGGGTCCCTCATAGCTGTAGAATTTCATGAACGGCAGAAGCCCTTCATGATACTTATGGCTGTATTCGAAGTATTTAACTCCAAGGAAGGTGAGTGCGCAAATGATGGTCACCCAGAGGTTGCCGATCAACTGCTTGCGACGGTTCAACTTGGCCGCTTGCACGGCCATAACCATGGTGAAGGATGAAAGTAGTAGAACGACAGTGTTGAGGGCTCCAAGTTCCCGTTGTAGATGATGGTGAGCGGATTTCCAGGCTTCTGGAAATTTGTTCTGCATCATCCCATAACCAACAAACAAGCCGCCGAAGATCAATACTTCAGTAACCAGGAATAGCCACATTCCAATTTTTGAGGCATCGGCCTGCTGCTCAGCAGTAGCAAAATGATGCTGTTGATAAGTGCTGCGTTCAGCACCGTGGCCGTGACTGTGTTCAACGTTTTCGGCGACACTCATTTAATTGTTTTCCCCTTGAGGAAGATTACGATAATCGTAAGGCGCATGGGTTAGCACGGGAGTTCCATGGAAGTTATGCGTGATGGGCGGCGATTGAGTCTGCCATTCCATAGTTGAGCCTCCCCATGGATCGTCAGGTGCGTTTTTGGGCCCACGAAACGAAGCGAGCAAGTAGCCGAGCATGATAAAGAAACCCAGGCCAAGAATCCAGGATCCGAAAGTAGAGAACTGATGGAGAGGTTGGAATTGATCTAAATAATTATAGTAACGGCGAGGCATTCCACGGCTGCCAAGAACGAACTGAGTGAAGAAGGTGAAGTTAAAACCGATAAAAATCAGAGCGCAACTGACGGCAGCCAGCTTTTCGTTGTACATCCGCCCAAACATCTTTGGCCACCAGTAGTGCAATCCAGCCAGAAAGGCAATTACCGTACCACCCATCATCACGTAGTGGAAGTGAGCTACGACGAAATAGGTGTCATGGAGGTGTATGTCAACCGAGAGCGATCCGAGGTAGAGTCCAGTTAGTCCGCCAATAGTAAAAAGCAACAGGAAGCTGATCGCATATAACATTGGCGCTTTCAGAGTAATCCTGGCTTTGTACATGGTAGAAACCCAGTTGAAAACTTTAATACCGGAAGGGATACCGACGATGAAGGTGAGGAATGAAAACACAGCATTAATCAGCTGGGATTGCCCACTTGTGAACATATGATGGCCCCAGACGATGAAACTCACCAATGCGATTGCAACTGAGCTGAAGGCGATACCACGATATCCGAAGATTGTCCTATGACAAAAGGTTGGGATGACTTCGGAGATAATGGCCATGCCCGGAAGAATCATGATGTAAACGGCAGGATGAGAGTAGAACCAGAAGAAATGCTGAAAAAGTACAGGGTCACCGCCGATGCGTGGATCAAAAATTCCGATTCCGAAGGCCCGCTCCAAAACAAGAAGCACCATGGTAATACCAATAACAGGAGTGGCTAATACTTGGATCACTGATGTGGAATACATGCCCCAAATGAAGAGGGGCATCTCAAACCAACCCATGCCTGGTGCGCGGAGTTTGTGAATGGTGGCGATGAAATTCATGCCGGTGAAAATGGAGGAAAATCCTAGGACGAAGACGCCCATAGTTGTCAAAGCAACAGAGCCGTTTGTGGTTGTCGAATATGGCGTGTAGAACGTCCAGCCGGTATCAACCCCACCAGTTACAATGGCTCCCAGCATCAGACAGGCACCGAAAACATAAATATAGAAGCTTGCCAAATTCAGCCTTGGGAAGGCCACGTCTTTAGCACCGAGCATAAGTGGAATCACGAAATTTCCAAGAGCTGCGGGAATTGAGGGAATAATGAACAAGAAAACCATGATGGCACCATGGAGGGTAAAGGTACGGTTGTACATTTCCGCATCCATAATCGTGCGCCCAGGCGCCCAAAGTTCGAGCCTTACTGCCATTGCTAGTAATCCGCCAGCCAAGAAAGCCAGCAGGACGAAAAACAAGTACATGATGCCAATGCGTTTGTGATCGACCGTAAATAGCCAGTCTTTGATCCCGTTGCCATCGCTAAGATAATCGATCTCGCGAGGGTGGGCTGTTGTCGTATGAACCTGCTGCTGCTGAATTACGTCTGCCATAGGGTTCCTCTTTACTTCAAACTCTTTATGAATGCGATGATACCGTTAACTTCAACTGGGCGGAGCGAACCTTGAAAGGTTGGCATTACTGGCTCAAAACCCTTCACAACCTTCGCCTGTGGTTCCATAACAGACTGGCGAATGTAGTTTTCATCAACCATGCCGCTCGACCCGTCCGCAAACTGCTCCATTTTTCCGTAGATACCTTTGAAAGATGGGCCGTCACCGCGACTACCATCCAAAGAATGACAGCTCTGGCAACCGCGGCTTTTATAGATTGTCTGGCCGATTTCCACTGGGTTCATTTGAAGGTATTCCGGAGGACCTTCTCGCTTGAACACTTCGTACTGAGTGTCGTTCATCACAACCAATTTAGCGCCCATACCTGAATGATCTTTGCCACAGTATTCCGCACAGAAAATGTCGAATTCACCGGCAACATTCGGCGTGAAGGTCATATAGACGTAACGGCCTGGAATGACGTCTTGCTTTACCCGCATCGCCGGGATGAAAAAAGCATGAAGAACGTCTTCACTATCCATTATCAGCTTAATTGGCTTGTTGAGCGGCACATACAATTTACCACCACCGGCCATGCCGTCGGGGTATTCAAATGTCCAGTTCCACTTCCGACCACGAACATGGATTTCCATCGCATCGTTAGGGACAGTAAACGCGGCAACGTAGGTGTTGAAACCCCAGATGAAAAGTACGAAGCAGAGCAAAGAAGGAACAACGGTCCACAACATTTCCAGGAAAAAGTTGTCTGTAATGTGAGAAGATCGTCGGGTTTCACCCGGTTTCAAACGATACTTGATCGGAAAATAGACAGCTAGACCACCAATGATGACAAAGAAAAAGATACTCAAATATGTAAGGAAGAAATAGAACGTGTCTATATCTCTAGCGTGCTCACTACCTGCAATTGGAAGAGTCGCGCGAAGCCAATCGTTCATTGTGCTGTCCTCAAATTTTGGTTCTCGGCCCGAAAGAGGCGCCACAGAACCGTGCCCAAAATCAAAACCACCATTACACCGCCGCCGCGCATGAGATTAGTGGCAAAAAACACGTACGACCGTGCGTTCGGATCGTAATGAAAACAGTAAAGCAGAAAACGTTCGAACGAAGCACCAGCACGGGATTCACTCGCTTCGGTAAGTGACAGCCGCAGATCCCGATTCTTGAATTTGACTCCATATAAGTAGCGGGAGACTTTGCCTTCAGGTGTAAGAATCACCATACCAGCAGCATGTGCATATTGTTCCTTCGTTGAATCCCACTTGTATTTGAATCCGACTTGATCAGCCAGTACTTTCGCATTCCCAGCATAATCAGCGAGAAAACTCCAACCACTGGTGGACCTTTCATAATTGGTCAAGTATGTGGATTTTTTCTTCGCAGCCAATTGCCAGTCGTCACGGGGATCGATGCTAATGGTGACAACGTCAAATTCCTTACCAATTGTCCAAGGGAGTTCCCGAAAAGATTGCGAAGCTCCATTCAGAACCATCGAGCAAAGCATGGGGCAGGTGTAATAGGCAAATACGAGTGCAACCGGTCTTCCTTTTTGAACAAAGAAACTGCTGAGAGGAACAAGATGCCCATCGCTGCCCATGAACTTCAAATCCAAGTCTAATTGGGTGCCAAGCTTTTCATCAATGCCCACACCTTCCAGCTCTTGCGGCATTGTGGCCGGGTTTGTCGGAGACGCTGCAAATGCGAAGCAACCGAAAACAATCGAGGCAATGAGGTTCCGGATCAATGGGTCTCCTTCGGTTTAGTGGCAATAGGAATTGCCGTAGCAGCTGGTGGAGGTTGTGCAGACCCAGGTACTGCCGGAACTTCATCAGCCTTGGGAGGTGGGATTACTTTAGCTGCGACTGGGTACTTTTCATTACCTTCCGCTGATTCTGCAACAACCAGATCGATTGCGCGAGATACTGGCAGCCGCACAATATTCTTGCCCTTTTCAACAAAAGCATAGGAATTGAGAAGCTGATCTTCCTGTGAGCGAATAGTGGAAAGCTCAACAGAATTTGGAGAGAGCTGTCGCTCAAACAAAACTTTTTCTCTGTACCAGGAGTAGTAACTATAAACCCCGCCAATACTTACGATAATTGTCGCGATAGTGACTATCGCGCCGATCAGAATGAGGCCGCTACGCGGCTCTGTATCATCAAAGCGAGTTCCCGGAGGAATATGCTTCAGGTGTTCGTGTTTGTCGAATTGCTTAGACATTATGGAACCTCAACGCTTTGCCCAGTCTCGGGTCCCCTTCGGGAACGATTGGCGCATCTTTAAGTCGCTGCCAGAAGAAAAAGCCGTAGGTGCTAGCAATTGCCAGAACGGAAGCAGCATCAGTCCAACTAAAATGAATGCCCGCCTTATAGTAATTTGGCATGATCATCCAGTAAACGTCCAAGTAGTGTACGACAAGGATATAGACCGAGATGAAACTCAAGATGCCTAGAGTTCGTTTCGCCGGTCGTGCTATTAGCAAGAAAAAAGGAAAGATAAAATGGATGATCGGGAGCGCCAGTGTCAGCAATCGCCAAGTACCTTCGAGTCTCACTTTATAATAGATGGTCTCTTCGGGCATGTTGGCGTACCAAATTAGCATGTATTGTGAAAATGCAATGTAGGCCCAAAATGCAGTTAACGCAAATTGCCACTTACCCAAATCATGGTAGTGTTCCACGTTAATAGAGTGGGTAAGCACCCCGTTAGCCCTTAACCTCATACAGATCAAAATCAATATTGCGAAAAATCCCCAGGCACCGCCAGCAATGCAATAGACGCCGTAGATGGTGGAGTACCAATGGGGGTTCAGCGACATGTTCCAATCAAATGCAGCTAAAGTCGCCGATATGAACAAGAAGAAAACTCCAGGGGCACTCACTTTAGCCGCAGAGTAGCAGAGACTGGCGGCTTTGGTTTCATCCTGTTTGCGGGAAATCGCCCAGAGGCGCCAGGATAGAATGGTCCAGATGAGGAAGTACACAAAAGCTCGAATGACGAACGCATGTTCGCTTAGATAATTGGCTTTACTCGGCGAAAAATGTTCTGTACCACCAGGATGGCTCCATTCGTACAAGGAATGTACATTAAGAGCAATCGGAATGAATAGTATAGCCCCCACCGGCAAGGACATCATTAGGGATTCCATCAACCGGCGGACTGTTACGCTCCAAGTTGAATTAGTTAAGTGCTGAATCATGACAAACAGCATTCCACCAAGAGCCATGAAAATTGTGGCCAGGAACGCTACCAAATAGGAACGTACGAATTCGTCCTGATTCTGAAAATAGCCGCCGAGGCTAGCTCCCCAGCCAACGAGTGCCGCAGCTACTAGAACGTTGCGGACCTTCGTCCACATTGCCGCCGGAAGTCGAAAGCTGTCGACCGGTGTGTCGTTATGATGATCGTGGGCCATCTGTTCTCGAATCCTTTTCCTTTCCGCTTCTTCTAACGCAGACCTGATTGCAATTGAGCTGGTACATCGGCAAGCGGAGCGGAGCTGGCACGCTGCAACGCGCGAACATAAGCCACAATGGCCCATCTATCCCGATCCCCGATTTGATTCCTATAACCGTTCATTTGCCGACGTCCTTCACTAGCCACTGAATAAAGTTCCCCATCGGGGTATTCTTTCACTCTCGGATCCTGCAAATTGCCTACTTGCCACAAACTACGCTGAGCGACAATCCCCTTTCCATCTCCGGTTTGTCCGTGGCAGGGAGAGCAGTAGACGTTGAATTTGCGCTGTCCAAATACCACAAGCTCTTTAGTCACCTTTTCCGGGTTCCGTCCGATATACTTACCATCCACAACACCTAAATGATAGGAGTCATCATCAAAAAGCTTGCCCTGCGCGACGCTGCCTTCGACGGGTTTCCGGCTGGCCCTCTGATCATTCTTGAAGAACGGGTTTTCCATTTGCGCCTTCCACTTTTGTTGATGATCCATATCGGGAATGATCTCAAAAGGAGTTAACCGGGCCGATGAACATGCCATGAAGGACATCAGAGCCAGCACTGCGGAGATTTTCAAGAACAACGTTTTCATTATTCCTCCACCGTCTCCACACAGTGCCCACCAATGG
Source organism: Bryobacterales bacterium (assembly GCA_043745195.1). Lineage (GTDB taxonomy): Bacteria > Acidobacteriota > Terriglobia > Bryobacterales > Bryobacteraceae > JANXSF01. The sequence goes on from JAYTTF010000113.1 coordinate 8,517, forward strand.
AGGTAAGGAATTGCGTGGCTCTCTGAGCATTGAATTTTGGATCTCCTGATTCGATTACCAACACGAAACTATCGTCGGAGATTTTCGGAAAGTTGGAATAGTTGAACATCGCGTGGTACAACTGCGGCAATCGGTTCAAATGAAACATCCCAAACACAGATGCAAACGCTGAGAATAGAATTGTTAATTCGAAAATGATGGGAAGCGTAAATTCGACGGCCCACAAGGGTTTCCCGCCGATTACCAAGGGGTAGGCAACGGTTCCAACCCACCAGGTCAGCGCAGTGGCAGTGGCAGTTCCGCAAAGGCCAATGAGGATGACAATATACCCAAGAACGGAAGGCGGATTGCCCAAAGCCTCGTCCATTCCGTGAATAGGAAACGGTGTAAAAGTTTCAAGCTTCGTGTATCCCTCCGCTCGCGTTCTGATCACCGCTGCCATCAATCCTTCAACTGAGGAAAAATCAGCGGCTACACCAAAGGTGCCTGTCTTGGGAGCGAGGAGCTTTTCAATGAAAGGTTTGATCATTGTTTTCCCGTTAATGTCTTTCCGATTGGATAGTTGCTTTCACTTCCTGCACAGCGATCATCGGCAGGAAGCGCAAGAACAGCAGGAAGAGAGTGAGAAATAAGCCGAACGTTCCGAAGAACGTCAAAATGTCGACAATGGATGGAGTGAAATAACCCCAACTGGACGGCAAGAAGTCTCGGTGCAAACTGGTTGCGATGATGACGAAGCGTTCAAACCACATTCCGATGTTGACTATGATTGAGATAACGAACATGACAGGAATGGATGTGCGCATTTTTTTGAACCAGAACACCTGGGGGGAGAGCACGTTGCAACTGATCATGGTCCAGTAAGCCCATGCATAAGGGCCCGTAGCGCGATTCACGAAGGCAAAAATTTCGTATTGATTTCCTGAATACCAGGCTATGAAGAATTCAGTTGCATAGGCATAGCCGACGATCGTTCCGGTAGCCACCATAACCTTGCACATGTTTTCCATGTGCTTCATTGTGATGATATGTTCAACCTTGAAAACCCAGCGCGCGACAACCATTAAAGTGACCACCATCGCGAAGCCGGAGAAAATTGCACCGGCAACGAAATAGGGCGGGAAAATGGTGGTGTGCCAACCAGGGATAATCGAAACTGCGAAGTCGAAAGAAACAATGGTGTGAACGGAAAGCACCAGCGGCGTAGAAATACCAGCCAAAATTGTATAGGCCTTCTCGTAATTCTTCCAATGGGTCGAAGAACTCCGCCAGCCGAGGCTAAGGACGCCATAAACAACTTGCCGGAATTTCGTAGTAGCACGGTCCCGAAGTATGGCCAAATCTGGAATCAATCCAACAAACCAGAACAGCAAGGAAACCGTCGCATAAGTGGATACAGCGAACACGTCCCACTCCAGCGGACTCCGGAAGTTCTGCCACATTCCATGATCTGCAATAGGGATTGGAAACAACCAATATGCTCGCCATGGTCTGCCCACGTGGAAAGCAGGATAAATACCTGCGCAAGCGACAGCAAAGAGCGTCATCGCTTCAGCGAAGCGGTTAATCGACGTGCGCCACTTCTGGCGAAACAGAAACAAAATGGCAGAAATCAATGTGCCTGCATGGCCGATACCGATCCAAAAAACGAAGTTGGTGATATCCCAACCCCAGCCTACTGGTGCGTTATTGCCCCAAACACCAATGCCATTCCAAACAAGGTAGGCGAGCATTGAACCTAAAAGGCCGGTAATTCCGCCAGTGATCCCCAGTGCCATCCACCAGATTTTCGCCGTACGAACTTCGACGATTTGGCTGACTACGCGTGTGACGTCAGCATAGCTCGGATTGCCAAGAATCAGAGGCTGATTCATTTGCTCCAGCGCTAAGCGATCTTTCTCCTGAATTTCTGACGTCGGTTGTTCAGCTAAGTGTTGAGCCATGTTTATGCGAGCTCCGGATTCGGGTTGCGCAACTTAGCCAAGTAGCTGGTGCGCGGCTTCAAATTGAGTTCCTTCAGCAGTCCGTAATTCAAGTCTTTTTTCTTTAGCTTGGAAACGGCACTGTCAGGATCGTTGATATTACCGAAAGTGATGGCCTCGGCGGGACAAGTCTGCTGACAGGCAGTTTGGATTTCCCCGTCCCGCAATTCACGCCGTCCTTCCACCTTGGCTTGAATTTTCTTTTCCTGCACGCGCTGTACACAGTACGTACATTTTTCCATAATGCCGCGCATTCGGACGGTGACATTGGGATTGAAAACCATTTTCGTGGTCTCCTCAATATCTTTGTGCCAGTTGAGATAGTTAAAACGTCGAACTTTGAAGGGACAATTATTGGCGCAGTATCGGGTTCCGACACAGCGATTGTAGGCCATGTCATTCAAACCTTCCGGGGAATGCGTGGTTGCAGCAACTGGGCAGACTGCTTCGCACGGTGCTGTTTCGCATTGCTGACATGCCATCGGCTGGTAGACTACCTGGGGGTCGTCAACAGCGATGTGGTTGGCATCCTCGCTTTCAGCGGAGAAGTAACGATCAAGGCGAATCCAGTGCATTTCCCTGCCTTTGCCCACTTGATCCTTACCAACGATGGGAATATTGTTTTCCGCTTGGCAGGCGGTTATGCAAGCGTTGCATCCAACGCAAGAATTCAGATCGACAACCATTCCCCACTGATTGCCCTTATTGTATTCGTGATAGCCGTAGATCGAGTACTCTTCTGTATGCTCATCCTCGTGGGTCGCAAAGTTTTTGTGGTGACTGTAATCTTCCACTTTCGCTTCGCGAACGATTGGACGCGCTTCCATCGAAAAATGTTCTTGTGTAGTTACAAGTTTATGAGTCCCGGAGCCTTTGGCAATTTGCGCATCGGAGAAGCCCATTCCTGAAGAGGTACGGATAGGATAAACGTTGACACCAACTTCTTTGCCAACACGACCAACTTCCTTTCGCCCGTAACCCAAGCTCACCGAAACAGTATTTTCGGCATGTCCAGGAAGAATCATGGCCGGAACGCTGACTGATTTACCCGACACGGTAATTGCAATCATATCCCCGGTTTCCACATTCAACGCCTTCGCTGTTTTCGGCGAAACAATTCCGGCGTTATCCCACACCAGCTTCGTCATCGGCTCCGGCGCTTCCTGCAGCCAGCCGTTGTTAGCGAAGCGGCCATCATAGGAGGTGGCCGAGGGGAAGAAAGCCACTTCCATACCTGCCGAGGGTTTCGGTGCTGAGTTTACAGCCGCCTCAATACGCTTAGCGTCGGCAGCTACTTTTACAAAGTCAGTTTTGATTGTTTCAATCACGCCGTCATGCAATGCCCTGCGCCAGGATTTTTCGTCAAGCTTCCATTGCGCCTTCACTTCGTCGTGGGCCTTGCCCGTGTGACCAAGAAGCATCGAGACTACTTCAATTGCCGATTTTGTCCCAAATAAAGGTTCGATCAAAGGTTGTTGAATCGACGCGGACCCATCGGCAAAAGCGTCACCCCAGCTTTCGAGAAAATGTGACTGAGGCAGATGCCAGGTGGAAGCTTGAGCTGTCTCATTGGTTTCAGCTCCTAGATGGATTACCAAGCCGGCTTTTTTAACGTTTTCAGCAAACATTGTATTTGCTGGAGCATCATAAACCGGATTGCCACCCAGAACTAAAAGGGTTTTCACTGTCCCGGCAGCCAGTTCAGTTGCAAGTTTGGAAATACTTGCTGCCATCGCCGGACGATCCTGCTTCACATAATTTATGGTAGTACCGATGGCACCCAATGATTGATTCAACAGTGCTGCTAGTGCATGAACAGCGGCAGGTTGTCGATCCCCTGCTACGACCAATGCTGAACCCTTGTGTTCAATAAGGTCCTTAGCTACAGCCGTAGTCCATTTTCCAAACTTCCCGTCTTGGCCGAGAATCTTAAGACCCTGCGGCAATGCGCCAACTTCCCGTGCCAAATCTGCGGCGAAAGCAAGTACTTCCGAGGGCTTTAAGCGTAACCTATGATCGGCCTGAGCTCCGGTAATTGAATAATTTGACTCGGCAACGTAAAGACGACTCAACCCTTCTGCATCTCGACGCCCTCGTGCGAAACCACGCGTTACTTCAAGCCCAGGAGAATCATGCAGCAGAAAATCACTATCCAAGGACAAAATAATCTTTGCCTTGTCCATGCTATAAACAGGTCGCACTCTCTGACCGAAAGCTAGATCCGCACCAGCCAAAGCGGCATCTTCATTGATTGCTTCGTATTCCGTCCAAGATGCTTGTGGATACTTGGCCAACAACTCGCCGCGAAGAGCAGCAAGTGTGGGTGAACTTACGGCCTGACTTAAAACCCTTAGCCCAGATCCATCACCCCAACTTTGTGCTTTGGCGAAATCTGCAAATTTTTCCCAATTTGAATTTTTTCCACCGGACAAAACAGTTTGTGAACGGTCCGGATCATACAAACTAAGTACTGATGCTTGAGCGAAACCGGAAGCAGCACCCAATGAATTAGGATGCTTCTTGTTCCCTTCAATTTTCGTTGGCCGACCGTCGCTGGATTCGACCACCAATCCTTGAACCCGACTTCCTAACGTGAAAATGGATGCGTATTGGAGCGGAACTCCGGGGATTTGTTCCTCAACACTCTTAGCATAAGGAAGGATGTGCTCCACAGGTCGACGGCAAGCCGTCAGCCCAGCCAATCCCATGGAAGCGGCCATGATATTGAGAAATCGGCGACGGGAGTTTCCGTCTTCCATATCCATCGAGCTGGCCGGAAATTCTTTCCCTACCCAATCGCGAAACTGAGCAGTATCGGACAGTTCTTCCAGGCTGCGCCAGTACTTCTTCCCCGTCTTCTTGATTCCTTGAATCTGAACAATCATCGATGACACCCCGAACAGTTCAATGGAGGATTAATATGTTTTTGGGCAACCAGTTCGCGCCCTATATCTGCGGCATCGCGACCTTCTGGCTTCCAATCCAGTTTCGTCACCAATTCTACCGGCCTTACATTCGGTGCCGGGTTCCGATGACATTCCAGACACCAACTCATGGAAAGATTCGCAACTTGCTTCACTTCAATCATTTGGTCGATTCGACCATGACAGCTTACGCAACTAACCCCCGCTGTAACGTGAGACTTGTGGTTGAAATAAACGTAATCGGGAAGTTTGTGAACTTTAAGCCATTTGACTGGTTGGCCAGTCTCGTAACTTTCTTTCAACGGACGAATATATTCGCTATCCTTCTTAACCTGCTTGTGACAATTCATGCAAGTCTGCGTCGCTGGAACAGCGGCAAAGGATGATTTGTCAACCGTGCTGTGGCAGTAAAGACAATCCATTCCAAGATTACCGGCGTGCAACTTATGGCTGTATGGCACAGGTTGCTCTGGCATATACCCAGGTTCAAGTACGTCGGGATGCGTTAGAATCAACGCTCCACCGATTCCAGCCAGTGCGCCCAAACCAAGTAGTGGCGCCACAGAGCGGATAATCACATCCAAATACTTAGGAAAAATCAGTGCCATGCAAATCCTTGCTTAAGATGTTCGGCTACCTCAATTACTTCTTTGGGAAAATCACATGCCATATAAAAAAAGAGTACGGACCCTAGTACCCACATGAACGGTTTACAACTATGACTATCATAACAACAACTTTTGGACAAATGGAAGAAAAATTCTTCTTTCACAAGAATTTCGTTTACTCCTGTTTCTTAATTACTGACCGTACCTGCATTCCCTCTTCGGACGGAATAAACAATACTTTAAGAAAAACTCTATCCATACCTTCTCTTAATGCTTATGCTTATCTACGCGCAGGACTACGAAGGATATAATAGGGCTCGATGACCCTGCCGCCGAAAGTCCAAAGTGCAATTCGCGGTTTGCGATTCCGGCTTACCATCAGCTACTTTACGATCTTTGCCGGCCTTCTGATCGCAATTGGCCTCTACTTCCGAGGCAACCTTAAGGACACACTCGATTATCGTACTCGAGAAGTTGTTGTCGAGGAATGGTCAGCGGTTCGCGGATATCTAAGAATCGAGAACAATCATGCTGTCTGGTACTTTGACCCCAAGGATCCCGAAGAAAGCTCCTTTGTAGAGCGACTCAGAGAAATAATCCTGATTACCGACCCTTTAGGCAATGTGCTGGAAGCCTCCAATGGATATCGTGCCCTTGGTTTAGAGCAGCCAAAAATCCTGCAGAGTAGATTCAATATGGGATCCGTTAGTGGACGGGAGTTTGTCGTACGCTCTGATTCTAAGGGCGATAGAGTTTTGGTCTGTTCCGGAGTAGTCCGTCAGGCAAATATGCAATACTACCTTGCAATTGGCCGTCGGTTGGCAGATAACTCCTTGATTCCAGAACGATTCACATGGGATTACTTTACCGCCGTCCCTGTCATGTTGATATTAACCGGACTTGCTGGGTGGCTAATCGCGGGTAAGGCGCTGAGTCCTGTAAATGACCTGGCGCAAGCCGCCCAACGAATTAGCGGAGCGAACTTGAGCGTCCGCATCCCAAGCAGGGGCTCGGGCGACGAACTCGACAACCTTATTGAGACGTTCAACCGCATGATGGACCGCTTGAAGATAAACTTCGAGCAGATGAAGCAATTCTCCACAGACGCCTCGCATGAGTTACGTACTCCGATAACCGCAATTCGTGGACAGTTAGAGGTTGCAATGTTTACCGCCACTACCACCGACCAGTTCAAAGACGCGATCGCAAATTCCTTGCAAGATGTTGAACAGCTTAGCAATATCGTCCGAGCTTTACTTATGCTATCGCAAGCAGAAACGGGCCAGCTCGCACTTCAAAAAGCACCCCTGCGTTTGGCGGAGGTGCTGGAAGACATTGCGGACCAATTTCAGATTCCGGCAGAGGAGGCGAAAGTTCAGCTATCCGTTGATGCTGATCGCCAGGTAACCATTCCGGTTGATAAGTTGCAGTTCGGACGACTCGTTTCCAATTTGCTTTCAAACGCTGTGAAATATACTCCTCCAGGAGGAAAGATCCTAGCAACGCTAAAAGTCGCGGCCAATAAGCAGACTGTAGAATTAATCGTGCAGGACACTGGACAAGGGATCGCAGAATCGCATTTGCCCCATATTTTTGAACGCTTTTACAAAGTACCGGATTCGAATCCTGAAAAGGGTCTAGGACTTGGGTTGAGTTTTGTGGCCTGGATTGTTAAGGCTCACGAAGGGACGATTCGTGTTAAGAGCGAACTGGGGAAAGGCACTCGGTTTGAAGTAAGTTTTCCGATTCTGGCATCAAAAGCTGAGGTCAAAGTAACAAAATCTTCAATTGTAATGTCGAAGTGAGGAGGGCGGTGGCGTTAGGGATGAGGGAGAAAACGCCACCGCCTTTTTTGAGGAGGAGAGGAAAAGAGAAATCTTGTTGCCTTGGGGACCTTGTCGACTTATTCTTTCCTACGCTTTTAATTTTGCACTGAAATAGCCCGTTTGAGTGTCAAGATTTGTCGCCGATTGTCCGATATTCTCAGAAGCAGTGCCATTCCTTCTAGCCATAGACGATGATCGCGAGATGGTTGAACTTCTCGCAGAATACCTCAAACCTGAGGGCTTTCATGTGGACGCCGCATTCACAGCCGAACAGGGTTTGGAGCAAATTACCAAAGAATCTTACGATTTGGTCCTTCTGGATGTTATGCTTCCCGGCATTAATGGCTTTGAAGCACTTCGACGCCTTAGGCGGTTTTCCCAGGTTCCTGTGCTGATGCTAACCGCCCGAGGGGAGGAGACCGACCGGATAGTAGGTCTAGAAATCGGAGCAGATGACTATCTTTCAAAGCCCTTTAATTTAAGGGAACTCTCAGCCCGAATCCAAGCAATTTTGCGAAGGACAAAACAAACCTCTTCTTCACCCGTTGAGGGGCCGAAAGGCCAGAAGATGACTGTCGGCGGGGTCAGCCTCGATCCGCAATCAAGACAAGTGGAATGCGATGGAACTCTCACCGATTTAACGACAGCCGAATTTGATCTCCTGTCCGCTCTTTTGGCTGCACCGGGAATTATTCATGATCGGGAAAAACTCTTCGAACGAGCGCTAAGTCGACCGTATAACGTCTTTGATCGAAGCATCGATAACCATATTTCAAGTCTTCGGAAGAAACTGGGTCCTTATTCCAATGGGAATGAACGAATCAAGAGTATTCGAGGAATAGGCTACCTTTATGCAATTCAGCCGAACTAGTTCCATGCGTAGTCTTCGGGACATTGTCTTTCGCTGGTTTCTTGGCGGTGTCCTGCTGCTATTCACCACCTTCGCGGCCATAACTATATGGACAGGTCAGGACCTACTGGTTGTCTTGTGGAGGGAACGAGCAGGACCCTTTGTGCGCTACATAGCGGAGAATCTGGTTAAGACATATGAAGACAGTGGTCCACAAGGTCTCAAAGCATTAGACCACCAGACATTACTTCCAGCAGGAATTCAGACATTCTTGCTATCTCCTCAGGGCACAGAATTGCGCGGCCAGTCTGTTGATCCAACCCTGGCGTTGTTGCTTCTAAAGTTGAGACCAGAGAAATACTTAGGGGAAGATGTTCTGTTTCGACTGACGCCTGATGGCACATTGGCTGCCATCCTGGTGAAGACGAATCAAGGGCAAATGTATCGAGTTGGACTTATCATTCCGGGCACGCCAATCACTGAACTGCCTATGCCTGTCGGAGCAATCCTATTGCGTGTCGGATTAGGACTCTGCATTGCTGCTGCGGCCTGCTATTGGTTGGCTTATTACTTAACTCATCCGCTTACTCTGCTTCGCGAAGCTGCTAGAAAATTCGCCGACGGCGACCTTCGAGCCCGCGGGGGTATGGAGCCTACACTCCATAAAGTTTCGGAAATCCATGCCTTAGCAACTGATTTCGACGATATGGCTAGCAGAATTGAGTCACTGATGGAAGGACAGCGGAGGTTGCTTCTGGACGTATCCCATGAACTGCGCACACCGCTGACTCGCATGACGCTAACTCTGGGCATAGCCCGCCGCAGCGCTACTCCAGAAATAGTTCCATCCCTCGAAAGAATGGAACGGGAAGCTGAAAAGCTAAACCAGTTGGTCACTCGGGTCATCGCTGTAAACAGAATGGAAACCAGTGGCGAACCAATGGTTCGTCAGAAAATCGATCTGGCAGGATTAGTTCATCAGGTTGTTGAAGATGCTCGAATCGAAGCGCATGCTCATCAAAAGTCCGTTCAACTATTGGACCAGATTGGGTGCACCGTAGATGGTGACCCGGACCTGCTTTCCAGTGCAATTGAAAACATAGTGCGAAATGCGATTCGACATACTGCGACTGGAACTGGCGTGGATGTCCGATTGTGCCTCGAAGGGAGTTCCATTCATTTATCGATTGCAGATCACGGTCCCGGCGTATCTGAAGAACACATTACAAGAATTTTCGACCCCTTCTTTAGAGTTCAAAAGGGTCGGGAAACACAATCGGGTGGAATCGGATTAGGGTTAACCATCGCAGCTCGCGCTGTCAAATTGCATGGAGGCAAGATCTTGCCACGCAATCTCCCCCACGGTGGGTTTGAAATGGAAATTCTGCTGCCTCAGGCATCGTAAAACACCAGACCGCATGCAAGCTTCCTTGACACTATGTCTGACTGTAAACTATAGTTAACTACTAGAGTGTAACAGTGATTACAGGCAGGTCGACTTCCCTATCCGAAGTCCATAATAGCGTCCCCACATCCCACACCAGCTTCTGGCGAAGACTTTTTGCCTTCGCTGGTCCTGCCTATCTTGTCAGCGTTGGTTACATGGATCCAGGCAACTGGGCTACTGATCTGGAAGGCGGGGCACGGTTCGGCTATCAACTCCTTTGGGTGCTGGTGCTTTCCAATGCAATGGCTATCCTGCTGCAAACCCTAAGTGCAAGATTGGGTATCGCAGCCGGACGCGACTTAGCCCAAGCATGCCGGGAAAGTTACCCGCGCCCGGTAGCCATGTGTTTATGGGTTCTATGCGAAATTGCCATCGCCGCTTGCGATCTTGCCGAAGTAATTGGCGCAGCAATCGCCCTTCAACTACTGTTCGGCCTTCCGTTGCTGATGGGGGTGGTGCTCACGGCTTTGGACACGTTGTTGGTGTTGTGGTTTACCCGTCTTGGGATTCGCGTCTTTGAAGCAATGATCCTGGTTCTGGTTGGTTCCATCGGAATTTGCTTTGCTATTGAAATATTCTATGCGAAGCCAGATATGGGTGAAGTTGCGCTGGGTCTGTTTCCCCACCTCACAAAAGAAAGTCTCTATGTTGCCATTGGAATCCTCGGAGCAACAGTGATGCCTCACAACCTGTACTTGCACTCCGCGCTGGTTCAAACGCGCCAGTTTGGAAGTTCGCTGGCAGATAAGCGTAACGCTGCCAAATTCAACTTGATCGATTCCGCAGTGGCCCTAAACGGTGCTCTCTTCGTAAATGCCTCGATACTAATCGTCTCGGCTTCTGTTTTTTTCAAGAACGGAGTTGAGGTTACCCAGATTCAACAGGCCCATCAACTGCTGTCTCCAATGCTTGGAGCAACATTGGCCAGCACTTTGTTCGCAGTCGCTTTGCTAATTTCCGGCCAATCTTCCACGCTCACTGGCACCATGGCCGGACAAATCGTAATGGAGGGTTTTCTCAACTTCCGCATGCGGCCGTGGTTACGCCGCCTCATCACAAGATTGCTTGCCATAATCCCGGCAGTGGCTGTGATTTATTTCGCCGGAGACAACTCTGCCTACAAGTTACTTATTCTTAGCCAGGTTATTCTCAGCTTGCAGTTGCCATTTGCTGTAATCCCTTTGATTCACTTCACCAGTGACCCCGCGCGAATGGGCGAAATGGCAAACGCAGTCTGGGTAAAAATCCTTGCCTGGAGTGCGGCGGCCGTTATCCTTGGCTTGAACGTTTGGCTGGTGATCTCCACTCTTTCCGATTGGCTACAGAATACTGGTCCAAATCGTTTCTATGTGGAAGCCCTCCTTTTTCCTCTTCTTGCTGGAATTAGTTTATTGCTAGCTTACATTTTATTTGCACCATTGCTGCCTTCAGACCTACGCAGTATTGGTCAAACAACACCAGCAATGCCAGAAAGCGCGGTGGCACCGATAACTCCAAGCCTGTACCGAAAGATACTAGTTCCTCTCGACCACTCAGAAAAGGATCGCAGGGCCATTGCGCATGCCTTAGCTTTTGCATCGCAACACAACTCGCAAATTCTGCTCATGCATGTGGAGGAGGACGTTACCAGCCAGTTATATGGCACCCTGGCGTCAACCTCTGAAGTGGAGGCGGGGTCGCTCTATCTCAACCAAATAGCCAAGGAGTTGGCAGGTAAATCAATCCAGTCGGAAATTGTGATTCGGTACTCGAAGAATCCTGCGGAAGAAATCATTTCCGTAGCAAAGCAGCTAAAGCCAGACCTTATCATTATGGGGTCGCACGGGCATAAACTTCTCGGCGACCTGGTCCGCGGACACACCATCAACCATGTGCGGCATGCCCTCGACATTCCACTCTTAATTGTTAAGTGAACGGTGCCAGCTTTCTTCTTGCCTATTATTCAGCTATCTTAATTTAATCGGGCTACCGCCCCTTGGAGATCTGTTTTGAAAACCACATGGATTCTATTCCTATGCCTTGCTTCCCTCACAACGATGGCGCAAGATCCGCCGACTGAAGAGAAAGCAACTGCACCTGCCAAGCCAACTCCCGGCGGTCCAGCACGAAGTGCGGAACCGGAAATTAAACCTTATGACAAGGTGATCACCAAGGATGCAAAATCCACGACAGGCATTTTTCAAGTGCATCGAATCAAGGATAAGATCTACTTCGAGATCCCGAAGAATGAACTTGGCAAGGACTTTCTATTGGTAGTGCAGATGGCTAAAGTGGCTCCTGGAACTGGATTCGGCGGAACCAGCCTGGGAAATCATGTCATTCGCTGGGAGCGGCGTGATAAACGAATCTTTTTACGAACGGTCAATTTCGATATAACAGCAGACGCTAAAACTCCCATTGCGCAAGCAGTTACCAATGCGAACACCGATACAATTATTGCGGCTTTCAACATTGAAGCCGAAGGCAAAGAAGAAACCGCCGTTATCGAAGTCACGAAGCTATATGCCACCGAGACTTCTGAACTTACTGCGCGGAAGACTTTGGGCGCAAAAGGATTTGACGCAACACGGTCTTTCGTAGATCGCGTTGCTTCCTACCCTTTAAATATTGAAGTGGACGCCACCCATACCTACACAGCACCTTTGGATGCACCAACAGTGCCCACCGGTTCCGCACCCGTGATGCGATTCGGAGGAACCATGCGCGGAACGTCTGCAACAGTTGGAATGCATTTCAGCATGGTGAAACTGCCGGAAAATCCCATGATGCCCAGGTTGAAGGATGAGCGGGTTGGTTACTTTTCGCTCACCAAAACTGACTATGGCACCTCAGAACACAAGGCGGCTAAACGTTCCTATATCACTCGGTGGCGTCTGGAAAAGAAGAACCCTTCCGCAGCCGTTTCCGAGCCCGTGAAGCCCATCGTTTACTACGTGGATCCGGCTACGCCAAAAGCCTGGGTACCATTTGTGAAACTTGGAATTGAATCCTGGCAAAAGGCGTTTGAAGCCGCCGGTTTCTTGAATGCTATACAAGCGAAGGAGGCTCCATCGAAGGAAGAAGACCCGAATTGGAGTCCGGAAGATGCCCGTTATTCAGTCGTACGTTGGGCTCCATCCACTGTGGAAAACGCTGTTGGTCCCCACGTTCATGATCCGCGCACTGGAGAGATTCTGGAAGCAGACATTTTGATGTTCCATAACGTTATGGCTCTGGCTGAAGATTGGTATTTTACTCAAGTGGCACCACTCGATCCACGAGCCAAAATACTGCCACTTCCAGAACCCTTGATGGGTCGGCTAATTGAATTTGTAGTAGCACACGAAGTAGGACACACACTGGGCTTTCAGCACAATATGAAAGCTAGTTCCATGTATCCTGCCGAAAAAGTTAGAGACCGAGAGTGGGTAAAGAAAATGGGCCATACGCCCTCTATCATGGACTACTCACGCTTCAATTACGTTGCACAACCAGAGGATAAAATTGACGTGGAAGACTTGGTTCCTTCTATTGGCCCCTACGATGTTTGGGCCACTGTTTGGGGTTACAAGGAAATTCCAGGGGTTGATTCTCCAGAAGGCGAAAAGCCAACTTTGGACAAATGGGCAAGAGAGCAGGACAAGACTCCCTGGTTCCGTTTTAGTTCGTCTCGTTCCAATGGTGCAGATCCAGGCGAACTCACCGAAGCCGTAGGCGATGCTGACGCCGTTAGTTCAACCAGACTAGGACTGAAGAATCTGGAACGTGTTGCGGCAATGCTGATTCCAGCTACTGAGAAGCAGGGGGAAAATTATGACCATTTGGAAGAACTGTATGGCCGAATGCTGGGTCAATGGACTCGTGAAATGGGCCACGTCGCAGTCATCGTGGGTGGGGTCAATTCACAACAAAAAGCCGGTGGACAACAGGGAGTTATCTATACGGTAATCGCAAAAGAAAAACAGAAGGCGGCGCTGGATTTTCTGCAAACCAACGCGTTCCAAACTCCAAAGTTCCTTATTATGCCCGAAGTTTTCCGTCGCATAGAAGCGGATGGTGCAATGGCAAAGTTGCGCTCAGCACAGCAATCTCCTCTGAATATGTTGCTTGCCAATTCGCGCATCAGCAGGATGGTGGAGCAAGAGGCAATCGAAGGAGAGAAGGCTTACAAGGCTTCCGATTTTTTGAGTGATCTTCGCAAGGGATTGTTTCGCGAACTGAACGATGCCGCCGTCATCACCGATGCCTTCCGGCAGAGCCTGCAGCAGGGCTACGTGCAAACTGCTGGAGAGCGTGTTAACTCTGCTGCCACCGAACCAGCAGTTCGTTCCTTAGTGCGAGCAGAATTGAAAAGCCTTTCGGCAGACCTTCAGCGGGCGCAAGCCAAACCGGCAATAGCTTCGGTTAAGGCGCATATGGAAGACTTGCGGGATCATATTGCGAAAATTCTTGATCCGAAATTTCAGTCGCTAGGAGCACCAATATCGGGTCTGCTACCCGTACGCAGAGGATTTTGGGATCCAACTACCGATCCGGAAATGTGTTGGATTGACATGGACAAACGCTAGAAAGTGAATAAAAAGCGGTACAATGAATCCTTGCCTATGACGTTTTCCCGAAGCGCTTCCGCTCTAGTTGTCTGTCTCTGCTTTACGCAAGCGTGCACTAAGCGATCCCCGTCCCCTGACATTGCGGCGTCTGTTAACGGACGCCCCATCACCTATGCAGAATTGAATAAGCAGATAGCGATTCAATTTCCACAGCCGGCGGACAAGCCAAGTGAGGATCAGTTAATGATCCAGAAACTGGAAGTGCTGCGCAGTATGGTTGATCAGGAAATCATGCTGCAGCGCGCTGAAAAATTGGGGCTGATGGCGGTGGATGCCGACGTCGACACCAAGTTTGCTGAGTACAAATCGCCGTACACTCAAGAAGAATTTCAGACGCAGTTGACGGCCAAGAAAATGACCGGCGATGATCTGAAAACACGCATTCGACGTGACCTTTCCATTGAAAAATTGATCAACAAAGAAATTTCATCCCAGATCAATATTTTGGATAAAGACGTCACTGATTTCTTCGAGGCCAACAAAGGATCCTTCAATCTGGCAGAACCGCAGATTCGTCTGGCCACAATTTTGGTGACACCGAATCCTGATGTCAATGTGCGTAATTTGAAAAACGACAAGGCACAGAGTGCAGAAGCCGCACAACGAAAGATAGTTGACATTGAGAAGCGCGTTCGTGCCGGCGAAGATTTTGCAATGCTCGCTCAAAACTATTCTGAAGATCCAAGCTCAGCCCCAAACGGTGGCGACCTTGGATTCACACAATTATCGGCGCTGGACAAAACCAGTCCTGATTTGAAAAGGCTCTTGATGCAAATGACCCCTGGTCAGGTTTCCCCTGTGATTCCGACGGCCGAAGGGTTTCGGATCTTAAAGGTGATTTCCCGAGAGCCTGCAGGGCAAAGGGATTTGAAGGATCCAAAAGTGCAGCAGACCATACGGCAAACTTTAGTGGATCGCAAGGATCAGCTTCGACGCCAAGCTTATTATGAATTAGTCCGCAATGAAGCGAAGGTCGAAAATAACCTTGCCAATACCATTGTGGAAGCGGGCACGAAGAAGTAAGCTCTTAGAATTTCCAAGCGCCGTCAAAAAGACCGGCGAGTATTATTTCGCCAAGTTCTGCTCCATCTTTTGATTTCATAACGGCGTAATCGCCGAGTCTAGGCATGCCATAGTCGCCTCGATATTCGCGGTCCTCAATTGTTAGACCGGAATTAATCACCACGTAGCGCCTAGGGTTCAAAGGATTGGGATAGATCAGCACCGGAAAGTGCTCGGAAGCCGAGAAGGAACGCCCGTTCATAATTAGCTGTTCGCGTGTCCACTGCACGGAAAGCTTCCCGGATAATTTGGAGATCCACGAGTTGCTGCCGGGATCACCAAATAGCACAATGTGATATTTGGCAATATCAGCAGGACGCAAATCTTTGTCATCTACAATTCGTGGATGCGCACGAAAGAATCGCGCATAAAGCCGGTCAAAGCGTGCAACGGTGCGAAGAGCCTGATCGTTCACAGCCTTATTCCAGGGAACACCTGTTGGCCTCACAAGGATGAACGGGTCTAGAAACGCATCGTCAATGGGCCCTTGCAAAGCATGTGTTTTTCTCAAAGCATTGTTTGAAGACTGTGGCGCAACAATCCAACCTGCAGTAGATTTTTCAAGAGTAATGGCAGCACTCGGTTTCACGTTCAGTTTTTGACCATCGATTTCAATCAGGTTAGTGCGATTCGTTCCCTGCAATGTTAGACCCTTCAAATTCCGGGTGGTGATTTTCAGTTTGCTCCGATTCTGGGAACGAAGGGCATCCACTTCGGCTCGCTCATACTGGGATTCCAATTGGTTGATAGTCACCCAATAGTCTTTGTTGTACCTGGTTGTATAGGTAACGAAGCGAATATGATCGGGCTCTACCCTGCCCCGGTCACCCCACTCTTTTAAGAAACGGTCTAACCGTTCCCGTACAAGCGGACTTGTGCCATGGCCGGTGTTGCGGGAAATCAGGAACTCAGCGGGAGCACCTTTCACTTTTAAATAATCAGCATCACCTTCCAACGCGAATCCTTCTCTGGATAGTTGATCGCGAACACGAAGAGAAGATTCCAATTGACCGCGATGCGGGATGCCTTGCGCATACCCGGGCAAAACCGCCGTCTGGGTATCCGTATCTCCATCATGGCCTGCCAAAGGAAGGTTGAAGACATTTAGCGCCCACTCATGCATGTTTTCCCAAATCTTCAAAACTGCTTGTTGATAATTTGGAAGCCCCGAAGTTTC
>JAYTTF010000114.1:0-6616 GCA_043745195.1 Bryobacterales bacterium
GACTGCGGTGCCAGCAGTGCTTCGGGCATTCCTTGCGACATGCCAATGTTAGCGCAAGGCACCTGGAATCGAGCTCCGAAGCGTGACGGGTTGCAATACAACTTTCGTGGAGACCAATACTTCCGCGATTCAAGGGATCGTATATCGGGTAGTTTCGTACGCACGGAGTCGACAAACGAAAACTTAGTCAATCGCCCAACGTTGAATAACACCAGCGCTCGCTTCGTTAACGGCTTTCAGTCCAATTACACCCACACCTTCAATCCTAACGTCCTGAATGAATTCGGAGTATCCGGTAATCGTGTGCAGGGTTTTGATGGAGCCGATTCTAAGTTGCGGATACCCGCCATCTCAATTAACGGATCGACGGGCATCGGTGTTGGCGGCGGTCTGTTTGTACAGAACAATTGGAACTGGCGTGATGTATTGACTTGGGTGAAGGGTTCCCATTCCCTAAAGTTTGGCGGGAATTATTTCTGGGGCAATGACTGGGCCGACTTCCCCCAGGGAAACAGCCGTCCCACGTTCCAGTTCAACAACCTTCTCGATCTAGTGACCGATCAGCCGTTTTCAGGCAGCGGCGCTTCTCGCGACCCACTGACCGGAGAGTTAAAACGCTACCGCTTCGGCGCCAAGGCCACCACCCTAGGTCTGTTTGTGCAGGATGAGTGGAAAGTGCGTCCCAACATTACTCTTACACTGAGCCTTCGTTACGATGACTTCGGCAACGCCAGCGGGATTCAGGACTTCCAATACTCTAATATTGTTCTAGCTCCAGGAAGCAATTACAAGGATCAGATCAAAGAGGCGGTTATCCGCAAGCAGGACGCGCAATTCGATCACCGCTTGAAGAATAATTGGAGCCCGCGCTTCGGTTTCGCCTGGTCGCCCGGCACGGGCCGCAAATGGAGTGTTCGCGGAGGAGTTGGTCTTTACAACGATTGGATCACGCTCGGCGAATCAATTGATCGCGTGAACAGAAACCCGCCGAACTTCCTATTCCCTTCCCTTGGCCAGTTACTGCCGATCAAGCCGATTTTCTCGATAGGCACGAAGGATGAATTTCCTTACGGGTTTACTTTGCCGAAGATACCCGCCACAGGCCTCGATAAACGCGGTGGACTCGCTGGTATCCAAACCGGTGTAGGCGGGCTTGATCCCGGTTTACATTCGCCTCGTACCTGGAACTTCCTACTCGGAGTGGAACGGGAATTGCCGAAGCAACTGGTGGTTGGCCTTAGTTACAGCGGTTCGCATTCTACGGGTGGAATCGTGGGCACGGATTTCAATCGGGTTGCCGGAGACCTTATCGACGGCCGACTTGACCGTTTGAATCCAAGCTTTGGGCAAATGACTTATGTAGTCAACTCGAATGTCATCAACTACAACGCAATGATCGCAACCGTTCGCCAACGGATGGGGGAACGACTCACCTTCCAGGCTTCGTACACATTGAGCCATGCTACTGACTTGTATCAAGGCGGTTCGCGTTCGGCCGGGGTGGGGAATATCCCAGATCCGTCAGAACTCACAAAATATAGGGCCGATTCCTCCTATGACATACGCAACCACGTCTCCGCCTCTGGCGTGTATCGCGCTGGGACTCCGTTCAAGGCAAATCCAATTTCGCGCTATGTGCTGGGTGGTTGGGAAATCGGCGTGACGGCGGTCCTTGAAAGTGGACTGCCCTACTGGATCGTTAACACGGCAGGCTTTAATGTAAATCGCGATGCTGCGGGAAACATTACCGGCTACCGTCCGCTAAGCGGCGACTACAATGCAGATGGCTTTAATTTCGATCTTCCCAACGTTCCGAATGGACTTCCGAAGAAGTTCGACCGGACGCAATTCCTTGGGGCAAACGGTGGTAGAGCAGCTATGAACGCCGCCGATTTCGGCTCCCCCGCGTTAGGCACTCATGGAAACAGTCCTCGCAACGCGTTTCGACAACAGGGCGTAATCCAACTAAATTCCAGCGTCATAAAGAACAACCGGCTGCCGTTCTTGGGTGAGGCCGGCAATTTACAGTTGAAGTTCGAGTTTTTCAATGTGCTGAATCGCGTCAACCTCGGTGGCATTAACACCAATCCGGGGGATCCAAACTTTGGACGTATCTTGGGGCAAAATGGGAATTCAGGCCCAAGGGTGATTCAGATTGGCACGAGGATTGCCTTCTAGTTCGTCGGCTCTTATTTCGCTAGCGATAATTACCCTGTTTGCTGCGGGTCCGATACTGGCGGACATTGCCGCAATCCGAGGCTTAATTCGAAGCGGGCAATTCGCTGATGCCGTTGCTCAATGCGACCTGGAATTAAAGGCGCAGCCAAAGAGTTTCGCGCTTCACACGATGAAGGGGCTAGCACTTCAGGCGGCCGCAGACCGCGTGCGTGCGCTCAGCGCCTTTCGTCAGGCCCTAGTAATCAGTCCAAGCTACGAGCCCGCATTGCAGGCGGCCGCGCAAATCGAATTCGATACCCGCGATCCGGGCGCCACAAAAACGCTCCAGTCTATTTTGCGTCTTAATCCCTCCTCCGAGACGGCGCATTTAATGATAGCCGAGCTTCTGTTTGAAAAACGCTCTTGCGAATTGTCACTGAAGCATTTTGAGAAGGCCCTCGGATCGCTGCAACTACCTTCAGTAAAATGGCAAGTTGGTGTCTGCCTGCTTACACTCGAACAATGGATAAGTGCCGCTTCCCATTTTGAGTCGTTGCTAACACTGCGTGAGCATGGCCCAACTCGATACAACCTGGGGTTGGCCCACTGGAATGCAAAAGACTACCCGGCTGCAGTGGCCGCCCTTGCGCCCGCCGATATTGCTGGAGCTAGCCCTGATACCATGCGCCTGTATGCCAACTCGCTTGAAAGCGTCGGCGACACGCCAAAGGCTTTCGAGGTACTTCAACGGGCGATCCGGCAAAATCCAAATGACGAGAGTTTGCTGATTGACCTTGCCGTGCTGTGTATGGATCACAAGGCACTGGATCTCGGACTGGAAGTGTTGGCGGGCGGCATTCAACATTTGCCTGCCTCGGCCAAGCTGCAGACTCTACGAGGATCGCTTCTTGTTAGACGCGGAGACGTGGAAAAAGCACAGCAGGCATTCCATCGCGCACAGGAACTTTCCCCCGAAAGCGGTTTAGGCAATATTGGCTTGGCCTCAACTTTGATGGAAATGGGCCTGGCGGCTGAGGCAGCCAAAGTCTTGCGCGAACAGCTTGCAATTGGGCGCGACTCGAAAAGTGAATTAACCCTGGCCAGGGCGCTGCTGCTCAAGGGCCCAACCAAAGAAGAGTGCGCCGAGGCGGCGGCACTGCTTAGCCGAATACTGAAACAGGAACCTGGAAACGCGGTTGCTCATGGGCTTCTGGGCAAGGCATACGTCCTGCTGGGAGATAAGGAAGCCGCTGCAAAATCTTTTGCAAATGCCATTCGATTGGACCCGCAAGATCGAACCTCCACTTATCAGTTAATGACTCTCCACCGTAAGGCTGGAAGAAGCAAAGAGGCCGATGATTTGGCCCAACGGGTCAGAACTCTGCTAGACAAGGAACGAGCCAAGGAAGATGCGGGGAACAGGTTCCGTGTAATTCGAGAAACCGGTGCATTTCCTGGGAAGTAGCCCCAACGCTCTTATCGCGCCCTATCCACGTTTTGGATCGTGCTCGTAGGGCATCCCATAGCATCCAGAATCTAAGCCTTCACGGCTTCCCGAATCGGCGGCAGATGATCCGCAATATTGGCCTTCGTGCGCTTTAACTCGGAAATGGCTTTCGCTCGCAGCCGCTTCAACGTTGCCTGGTGCGCCGGGCTCACCGCCAGATTATTCAACTCCTCCGGGTCCTTGTCCAAGTCGTAGAGTTCTTCCAGATCGGTTATCAGCGGCCGAATGTACTTCAGGTTCTTCTCGCGAATCAGAACGTAGGCGCAATCCGCTTCAGGCTCCGCTTAGGATCGGTGAACGCTACGCGACGGATCGCGAGCTAACGGTGACAGTCGGAGCGCGTGGGAACATTTTCAGATTGTTGGTGTCTATACTAGGCACGATGCATAGGCAAGCTCTCGGAGGACGCTGGGATGTTCACTAAGGCTTGGAAGCAACGCAGCGCCCGGTATCTTGCACCGTCGGACGACTTGTTGGAATACGTGTGCAGCGAGAATAACAGCGGTCCAAAACACATGACCGGGAAGTGAGGGCAATATGGTGAGCAAACTCCTGGACGCGAACACGGCCAATATCGAGAAAGCCGAATCTCTAACCGCGGGTCTCTCCGCCGCGCAGATGAGTTGGCGACCTCAACCCGGGAAATGGTCCATCGCACAGAACCTGGCTCACCTGAACTTCGGCTACCCCGGTCTCGACACCATCGCTAGTTCCATCGCAGCCGCGCGTGCCAAAGGGATCATCGGCAACGGCCCTTTCCGCTATGGCTGGCTGAGCAGTTGGATTATGAAGAGCCAGGAGCCCCCTCCGAAACGCAAGTTCAAGGCCGCCAAGGTTAACACGCCGTTGCCTGACGTCGATGCTGCCAAAGCACTAGCCGATTACCTCCGGATGGGCGCGCGCCTAACCGAGCTCATTCAAAAAGCCGACGGCCTCGACCTGGCCCGAGCCAAGACTCCGTGGCCTTTCAAGTGGACCAAAATGCCCCTGGGCGCCCTCCTGACGCACATGACCACTCACGACCGCCGACACCTCTGGCAAGCCGAACAAGTCCGCAACGACCCCAATTTCCCCATAGTCTGAACGCTGCTACTTCAGCGCTGTTTGTCCCTCCACAAGCTCCAGCCCGATTCCTTCGGCGCTCCCCGCGCTCTAGCCACTTACCACGGGATACTCGGTGATTTCGACGCCATAGCAGATTGGCTGTCGAAAGCCATCGGCCAGCACGATCCCGCCATCCTCTCGCTGCTACGCCTGTGGTACGGACGCGACCTCCGCAGCACTCCCCGCTGGGCAATCGTGATGCGCAAACTCAACCTGCCCGAAACGTGAGTCCAGCCCACGGCTCCCACACCGGGTCCAGCGACATCAGGCAGTGGGACTCGCATAGACTGCGAAAACTTCGAGATAGCATGATGTCACTGTTCCTCGCACCTACGGATGGATAGTGTCCGGATGGTCGGCCACTCGGAGAATGGGCGAAGAATCTTCGCGGTAAGTCCGTTTCGGGGAGTTTTGAAAACCGAAACTTAGGGTGTTTCCTTGAAGACCCCAGCGAGGATTCGAACCTAAAAGCAAAGGCTTTAACGATTTTTAGCCAGCAGCGCTTCAATGAAATCAACACGTCGCAATTTGGCTCCCCAGCCTGGACGCATTTCGAACTTTTGCAGCATAAATCCCCGTCTGCTCGAACCGAGCCAAGTGCTTTCGCGTGAAGAGGATCGCGCCATAAATGGCAGGGTCGTCCAGGCTGGGCACCCAGCTTGGATCCATCTCGAACATCGACTCGATCACGTCCGGCTTTCATACGGCGACGGTTTGGCCGTTTCTCGTCAACTGATCGACATGTACGCCTCCCTGAACCGGTGCTCGATACGCAATCAGAACTATTGTGGAATAGAAGATGCGCCGATACCCGGCTGGTGTGACTTCAGGAATAGCTTTTCACGTAAACACTCTAGAATCTTGTTCTTGATTGCGTCCATCATCTGGAAAACTAACTTCCGCAGTTCTTCGTACTCGGTTTCCTTGACGCCCCCACGGTGGCCGCCGTGCGCGATCCTGTTCCTCGTGTTCAGCAGTCGGTCGATCTGGCCTTCGTGTTGATCAAACTGATCATGTGGGAGTCCAAGCTTGTAAAGGATTTTTCGGAAAACAATCGGTTTGAGGTTTGACTCCGTATCTACAAAGTCCTCTGGGATTGTTACCGGAAGTTGCCCAAACTCTGCAGTCCTCTCCACGAACTCCCGATCACGTGCGAAACGATGGAGCTTACTGTCATCAGGAAGGCGGTTCTTGAAGTCGGGGCATTTTTTGTTAGGATCCCTTAACTCACTGAAGAGCCGCGCCCAACCGGCTGCGGCAATTGCGGGTGTTGCGTCCGCACACGGGATTTGCTCAGCATTGATGGATGTTCGATATAGCTCGAATGCGAACTTACAGAAGCCTTCAAAATGGGCGTATAGAACTAGAACTACTGCGCGGCGATACTGATCTTTTTCGCTCTCGGTGAGAAATGTTGCGCCGCGATTCTGAAAAAATCTGAGTTCATCCTGTCGCCACAGCAGCTCGGCTTCTAGCTGGGCGGCGAGGTCCGGCAGATTCATTGAACGTTACTCACTGCCTGGTCCACCCACTTGATCCGTTCCCGCAGAAGCCCAGGAGAATTTTTGCCGCCCCCAGTGGTAGCTTCAATGAACAGCTCCTCTGATTTCAAAGCCGTTAGCCGCTTCTTCAGCTTTTCCATCAGATTGTCGTTGGTTGGGTCGAGGCGATTGATGTGTGGTTGAAGTCCAATCGCAAACGCCTCAAACTGCAGTACCCCGAAGCCCTTTGTGAGTTTCCTGGTTGCCTTGCTGGCATAGACGAAAGCGTCCTCGCCCAACGTTCGGGCCAGGATGGCGAATGTGCGACGAAACGCATCCTCTTGCTGCTCGTAGTTGAAGGGAATCG
>JAYTTF010000115.1:0-6614 GCA_043745195.1 Bryobacterales bacterium
TTGTGGCTCTTTGGTCCCAAACATTTACTGTGACAAATGTGTTGGCTATTGTCGAGTCCCTTCTCGCCAGAAATCAGCCAGAGTGGGCTGAACTGTTACAGATATTTTGATTGGGGTTTTTGGTCCATAAAGAAGATTGCCTTATTTGTAATGATTTGTTGTAAATTGTCCTTGACTTCCCCCCCCCCCCATGAGTTAATCGATTTGCCCTTCTAATTAAGAAGTAAATCATACTCGGCGGATTGATAAAGGCGGAGACCCAGATCATGTGCTGTTTGCGAAATGTGTTGCGGCTATCCATAGCAAGTATTTGCTTAATTCCTGTCGGCCATTCTCAGCCGCGTATTGCCTCAGCGGTGCAGCCTTTGGATGGAGCCATTGTCGGCAAAGTTGTTGACGAAAGCGGCACCCCTGTTAATGGTGCCGAGGTCACTCTTCAACATTTTCAACCGGTGCAAGGCAGAGGGCAGAAGACTACATCGAAGGCTGACGGCACATTCATCATTCCGCAGCTACCTTCGGGCGATTACGCTAGCTGCGTTACGGTGCCGAAAAGCGATTACGTCGACGATTGCGTATGGAATTTGACCTTCCTTCCCAGAATCCAACCAGCCATTGCAGCAACTGCTGCGGGAGGTAAAGCTAGCCCACCCATGTTGATTACAGATGTTCCGCATGGTTCCTCGAAGATTACAGTTTCGGCACTCACCACCACCGCTCCTCAACAGCTAAACGTTCGGAAGGGGGCGCGGATTGCGATTCAGTTCCTTGATCCGGCGAAAAAAATCGACAAGCAAGCGCACCTTGTAGTTGGAGCGCTGGGGCCAAGGGGACTGATGATTCTTGCGGAGGAAACGCCGGGGCCGAATTTGACATTCGAACTGGTGATCCCATTTGATACCGACGTCAAAGTAATGATCAGCAGTTTGGACTTACTGGCCACTGGTCCTACCGGGACCGTGAACTTTGCATCGGGCTATATGCTGCCATTCAAGGTTGCGAGGACCGCTAAAACGCCCATCACCACAACATTCACGGTGACTGGCAAGAAGGGGCAATAGCCATGACAAAAAAATCGCTGCGTACCGTCGCCGGTTGTTTTATGTTCCTATGCCTATCGCAAAGTGCCTTTGCACAGGTGACGGCTTCCCTTGTCTACAATAGCGGCCCGTTGTGCGGCACTCCCGCAGTTCCCTGTTATTCCGGTTCGCAAACGCAATCGTTCACGTTTCGAATTGTAAATGGAAATACTGCCAGTTATCCGATTATGAGTGTGATTATTGCGCCGCCATCGGATTTGAATATGGATGCGTGTTATTTCCTGTATGGGCCTTGGGGAAACTCAGGGCGGGGGACGGTTGCGCTGTTCGGAGATAGCCCGCAGGAAAGTAACAATAATCCATGGTGGCGGGGTTGGCAAGAAGGCACGGACATTAGCAACAGCCAGTGCACGGTGAAAGGTTCGACGATGACTAAAACGGCAAGTGGGAATGATCTGATTGTGACCATTCCCATTGTGGCGTCGTCCTTGATGATTGGTACTTACAACATATTCATCAGTACTGGTTCCTGGAATTTCTCGGCACCAAACGGGTATTGGCAGCCGATCGCGACGCTACCTCCGCCGCCCACTACCAGCGTATTGCCGGGGAGTGGCACTGGAATGAACGCGACGTTCGATGTGACGATATCTTCTTCCGGTGTTGGTAAGTCGAGGGCGTTGAACCGCTCATTGTTTTTTGTGAATCAGTATTTTTCAGGGGCTGGTGGTTGTTACCTGATTTACCAGAATACAAACCGGCAATTGATAATGCTGGCGGATGACGGCAACAATACCATTGGCTTGCGGCTTCTAGGGACGACGCCTGGGGCGAGTCAAATTGCAAGTAATACGCAGTGCACTATGGATCTTGGGCAGATTACTTACGCAGATCCGGGGACGAACGATGTTACGCTTCATATTCCTGTGGCTGCGTTTACGGAGACGTTCGGACCACCGGGCCAGCGACGAAGGGGGTGTATTCGGTACCGATTGATCGCGCGGGGCAAGGGCCTACGAATTGGTTGACTCCGAGTGGTACTTGGCTTGTGGCCCCAGCACCTCCACCGCCGGATTTCAACCTCACCATTCCGTCAAATTCTTTTACCAACATGGCTGGCACGGCAAGCGTCTCTTATACTGTGAATGTGAATCCTGTGAACGGTTTTAACGGGGCAGTGAACTTCTCGGCGTTAGGGTTGCAGGGAGGAGCGCACGCTACGTTCAACCCGGCCACCATTGTGGGATCAGGACAAACCATTATGACGTTGCAAACGGCATATGTTAAGCATGGCACATCGACGTTTTCCATCAATGGGCAAAGTGGGGCTATGAACCGCTCTGCCTCGGCAAGTTTGGCGGTGCAGGACTTCACCTTCCAGGTTGCGCCATCGGACCAGGATGTTACGTCACAAGGGACGGCAACATATGGTGTATCTGCTATTGGAATTAATGGATTCAGCGACCCCATTGTTGTAAGCGGTGGACCGAACTCAACCAACTGTCCTGGTTGGGCCAACAATGGAGCGCTCATCAGCCAATCCAATTGGCCGTCCACGATCACTCCGAATGGGTCATCCGCAAATGGGGTGCTAATTGCACAGTACAACAATCCTACTGTACGAACTTCCCTTTGCTTTGTAATGACTGGAACCAGCCGTGGAGTTAGTAAGTCGGCGCAAGTGCTGTTCAGTATTGTTCCTACTTCAGGATTTTCGGTTGGCGTTTCTTCTGCAGCCCCGGTACCTTCTCCTGGTGGAACCACCTTTCCCGTCACGGTAACTCCAACAGGTAATTTCAGTGGCGCAGTGACATTGAGCGCGAGCGGCATGCCACTTGGTGTTACTGCGAGTTTCTTTCAGCCCACTATTGGAAACGGCAACGGCTCAACCACGATGAGTGTGAATATTGGCCCAGCGATCCCTCCGGGAACCTATCCAATAACAATTACGGGATCAAGCCCTTCCACCTCGAACAGAACTGCGGTTGCGAACCTGATTGTGAAACCTAATACTGTATTTTCTATTTCGGCTGCTCCGTCTACGCGGACTGCTACCCCCAGTGGGATTGCCGGTTTTAGTGTCCTGGTTAACACTACGCAAGGGTTTTCAGGTCAAGTGACTTTGTCTACTGAAGGGTTGCCGTCAGGGGCAAGCCCGGTGTTTACCCCCGCCAGTTTAACGGGTGCAGGCGCAACGGGGTTGAACATAGTAACCTCGGCTGCTACGCCGCTGGGATCATATGCGTTCACGATCACCGCTACGTATGGATCGATCACAAGATCAACAGGGGCGGTGCTGGTGGTTAGCGGATCAGCGCCTGCCAAGATCATGAGTCCATTTCCTGGCGCTACATTGGCGGGCAATTCAATGGCGAAGTTCACTTGGGATAGCGGAGTGGGGGCTTCCAACTATGAACTGCTGATTGGATCACTGGCAAATGGAACGGATGCGGTATCTGTGTACAACGGCACTGGGCAATCGATTAACTTGACTATGCCCGGTGCCACACAGAATGTCTATATGACTTTGCGATCCAAGATTGGTGAAGCGTGGCAATCATCAGGAGCGAAGCTTTACAAGATCCAGCCGAATTCGACTAACACTTTCTCTTCCAGTATGTATACGGGTGCGACAAACCCAAATGCGGGACTGCCCAACTACTACTTGCCAAACAACGGCACACCAACTGAGATTGGTGCATACAACATAGAAAAATGCATTAGTTCAGGACAAATACCTGGAACGTGCGACAAGATCGACGATCCTCTGATCAGTTGGTGCACGTTGACTTTTCCTCTGGTAGACAACACTTATAAAGAAATTGTTTCGAGTGAACGAAGACTGATTGAGGGGCCTTCTTTTGCTCTCACATTCGCAATTCCTACAAACGCCCGGCCGGGAGCGCAGACGACCCTCAATTGTGTTTGGGAAGGAAGGGATAACTTCCTCTACGGTCAGGTGGTTATTTACGATGCTTCACCAAACATCACAAAGTTACAGCAGTTCGACCCTGACTTTCCCGATGGACCGTTCAAGGTTTCGGTGTATGGTTCGAATTTCGGAAACAAAAGGAATGGCTTAACGGCTTGCGCAACTAACACGAATCCCTGCAACCAGACGAGTGATTTGACCGTTTGCTTGCCGGGAAATTCGCAAGATCCATTCAACGGAGTGAATCCAACTTGTCCAGGTGCCCGGTGGACTGACACGCAAATTGACGCCTATATGATTCCTGCAAACTCTGATGTCGTCGGCGTTTACGATGTGCAGGTTACAACATTAGGGGCGAATGGGTTGGCCTTCCAATCGGGTGGGCAAGGAGGACAATCAACCAGCGTTCCCTCTGCGAAGAAGGGCAATTTTAAGATTGATCCGGATCTTCCGATCAAGATCTTCATAATTCATGGGTTGGGGGATACCAATGTTAGTATGCTGAATATCCGGGAAAATTTGAGGGCAGTACTGAACCCCACTAAATTTTATGTAGATGCGACTTTTAATTTCAATAACTTATTAGCTAATCCACCGGTAAATCCTGATACAACTTGCTTGTCAATTATTACAGGAGGACAGCAACTTGCTAAGCATGTTCGAACAAACATAGCATCTGGTCAGCGAGTGGCTTTCATTACGCATAGCATGGGGGGATTGCTGGTTCGATCCATGCTCGATCAGGGTTTGCTTTTCATCCCGCAAGCACTCCCCAAGCCTAGTGCTGTCGTTGGAATGGCGACCCTCGGCACGCCTCATCTCGGTGCTCCAACTCTACCTTTGCTTGATTTTTTGGGCAAGTGCCAAATTCAGTTAAAAGAAATGCGAAGCGATCTGAGAGTTTTTCAAAACTTAGATGCTGCCATGTTACTTTCCCCAATTCTAATCCCATTGAGACATAGTTGGAACCCTCTTCTGGTAAATAACAAATGGTTTGCGGCCGCAGGTAGAGCATGCAACAAAAAACTTAGAAACATACTATTGGGTCAGAACCAGGGTTGCAGGGATGAAAATGTTTTTAGTGATGGAGCTGTTTGTGATGACAGTGCACGATTGGTCCATCCAGACGTTGGCACACAGACTTCACTAGGGATTCTAGATCTCATTCCCTCGCATCCGTGGTTTGATCAAGGTTTTGTATTTCGGCACGCGGAAAACATCGAAGTTCCATATGTCGGTATTGTTCCGCTAATGTGCGGAAATGAGGTAGGTACGCAAGTAATTATCGACCCAGATCCTAATTTTTGGGGTGGACTATTCCAAAGACTCAAGGAGTTTCTAAATGCTATGTAAATCGCTCTCATTGTTAATACTGCTCCTTCTACCATTGAATTCAGGATCTGCACAGACTCCTAACCTTGGAGCAATACTTGATCGCCCCGAAAGCTATCAAAAACAATTTGTCGCCGACTTTCTGAAAGACGGTGCTGCGACCGGTTTCGTCGAAGGCTATCCACAGACTACCAACCATTACGACGACTTTCGCTTCTTACTGACAAACAAAGAATGGGTAATGCCGATGGCCGAAATCAGAATTATTGAATGGCTGAAAGAGCCAGAACTTAATAAGAAAATGATTGAAACAGTTGCCGGAACAATCGCATTCAGCGGAACGATCCAGTCTCTTGATTTCACTGCCCGGATATTTGGCAACTTGCCTGAATTCCATAGATTTATTAGAATGGCCTTATATTCAAAACCTGCCAATAATAAGACTAATTTCATCACAAAGTATTATTATGCGCTGGAGTCTAAGGTTCCCTTGATTCGGGCGGTTGCCGAGGAAACTCTTTCTGAAAGAATGGATCTCCCACCAAGCTTGTTCCCCTTTTGGGTTGAGGCAATGATTGATCGCTATGGGCATGAACCAACAACATTGGAGATTCTTAGAGACCCGCTGGTTGAATTCGCCAGACTGCACGGACGGGAAAACCCTGAAGAGCTTCGGCAAAGACTTGCGAGCGACTCGAAGGAAGCCTATGCCCGCAGACAACAGAGTGGTGGAAAGAAGCCCCGCTAATACTTTGGATCATAGACAAAAAGATTCCTTTGAATCGAAGCCCATCCCCTAATAAAACGGCTTCATTCAGACCATGCGAGATTTGACGAATGCTTTACTATAAGAAGTTATTTCAATGCATCACTTTGTTCTCAACGATTAGTATTGGGCAGGAGGGTCCGCCCATACACATGGTTGATCGTCCAGAAGCTTTGCAACGCCAGTTTGTTGACGAATTCTTGAATGAGGGCGCACCAATCGAATATCGAGATCGGCCCGGGGGAGGAAAGTGGGCACCAATTGATCAACTCCACATCTTAGCGAGAGTAAAATCTTGGGTGATCCCGCTTCTTGAAGAGCGAATGGCCGTGTGGATGAAAGATAGAGAAACCCACTCAATGGTAATAGAAACGATTGCGAATGTTATCGAAGAAACAGGCAGCCAAGCAGCCTTTGATGCGATTGTAAGGCTATTTGGCGATACGGCCGAAGTTGAAAAAAGAATAAGCTTGACTCTGAATACTGCCTACGCAACGCCCGGTTACATCTCACTCTGGTACCACGCACTTGATTCTGAGAATGA
>JAYTTF010000116.1:0-24876 GCA_043745195.1 Bryobacterales bacterium
TGAAGAAAAGCGCGGCACCCGGAGTGGATGGGGTGAGGTGGGCGGAGTACGGAGAAGGACTGGAAGATCGGTTAACCGATCTGAAGGACCGGATCCACCTGACCACCGGTGTCTTAAACATCCGCCAAGGGTTACAAGTGGGATTACATCCCCATCTCTCCACACCGTTGTGAATAGATAGTGCATACAGTTTTCGATGGACGAATAGAAATGTAGAAAACCGAAAATCAAATTAAGTAGGAAGACCAAACGACAGGCACCTAAACCAGACTATGCTCGGCTTCTTACCTGTTGGCTGGTGCTTGGTATTTATTTTTCAGGTAGAGACTATCTGAATTTGATAGCACTGTCCGGGGGCAGCGTGCGCAATTTTCATCACCGAGCCTGGCAGCCTCAGCGGCGTAGACCTCAGAAGGGCTACTCTCAACGAAGTCGGCGGGCAATGTAAACAATGCTGGATCAGGATCGCCTAATACCACTTTGGAAACCTCTGATACTTCCCTAACTACAATGCTGTTATTTGCATCAAGAACTTGACGAATCTTCTTCATCGGAAGGCAATCCAGTAAAGGGGCGAACCATATTTCCGTCACGGCTGTCTTATTGTCCGGCCCACTCGATGTTTCAGTTTTCTTCACAACCGAGAAGCCAAGTATTAGTTCAGACGAACTAGTAGCCTGTGCTTGTCCACGTTCCAACACGCATGCAGAATCCGATGCATTTATTAATTGGCCAGCTTTTTCTTTGGACATTCGAGTCGTATTTTTTGACGACGTTCCGTAAAATGAGGTTACCTGTTTGAGATCCTCGACGAATTGCAATGAAACACTTTTCGAGCTTTGGCCGTTCCAAAAGCGTTCTGTAATGGTTGACGTGGAACCACTTGGCTTCTTAGCTATAGTGATGCTGGAAGCAATTTCAACATTTCCCTGCCCATCGTATTGGTTCTTTAAAATGGTAGCTGTAAATCCTTTCCTGGCAGTTTGGGCGTAAACTTTTGTGTAATGAGTTTCAAGCCGGAGAAAGTGTCCGGCGCTGAGGCTTGCGACTGTTAAAAGTAACATTAGTTTGTAGTTTGCGACAAGACGCTTGAAAATTGACATGGAATCTCGTATTTAACTGCAACCGCCACCCCAACATCCTAAATAACCTGGAGCGCATTGAGCCCACCAATTGCTCAATATGTAAACAGCTAGTCAAGCCACATCAAGCTTGTACGAAGTTAGTGTTTTTTCTCATAACTTACTTATAAACCACCATTTCTAAAATGCAACGTTAAATTGTGAGTATCAATCGTTACTAGAGTAACATTAACTTTTCACTACAAAGTTACTCGCGCACTTACGAATGAAAATAGGTTTGCAGGTGATCCGGGGAGGACCTTGGCCAGAACCCTGCGTTCGTTTGGCGCGGTCCATCTGCATGGCCTGTGGGCAACCGCGTATACAACAACTTAATACGACTGAAACAGTATTCCATTGTTCCTGGGGACAAATGTGAAGCAGTGGCTTTGGAATTGTGCCCTATGATCTACAGAAGCCCGAACAGGTTGATGGCCAGCATGATCGATGCCGCTAATTGAACAACATTGAAAAGTAATCGAGCCGCTGCGTAGGCTGCAATTTCCCAAAGAGCAATACCCAGAGTTGTACACTTTGACTATGAACACTCCGCCTCCTGATGTATCGATGTTGTTCATTGAAATTGGCGCGGCAGTTGTCGGCTTAGCAATTCTTGCGCGGCTTTCCAAGCGCTGGGGTATCTCCTCCATACCGCTGTACCTTCTGGCTGGACTTGCGTTTGGTAACGGAGGCATTCTTGCGCTACACGTGAGTGAGAGCTTCACCCACGTTGGTGCAGAAATTGGTGTACTGCTGCTGCTGTTCATGCTTGGACTTGAATCCACTGGTGAGCAATTGAAGGCTAATCTCAGGACTGGACTCTTTGCCGGAGTGCTTGACTTTGCTTTGAACTTTCCACCCGGTTTGATTTTGGGGCTATTCCTTGAATGGAGTCCAATTGCAGCCTTGTTACTTGGTGGAGTAACTTACATTTCCTCGTCTGGAATTGTTGCCAAAGTGCTTACCGATTTGGGCAGACTTAACAACCCGGAAACCCCGTCTGTTTTGTCCATTCTGGTGCTTGAGGATTTGGCAATGGCCATATATCTCCCCCTTGTAGCCGCGCTCTTGTTGGGTGGAGGATCGCAAAAAATGGCAACATCAGTCGCAGTAGCTCTCATCACAGTGCTTTGCGTGCTGTTCGTCGCATTGAAATATGGAGACAGGGTCAGCAAGTTCGTGGCACATGAGTCCGATGAAATCGTTTTGCTCACCACGTTCGGAACAGTGCTTCTTGTAGCAGGAATTGCGCAACAATTTCAAGTATCCGCAGCGATTGGTGCATTTCTTGTTGGCATTGCCTTATCTGGACCGATAGCAGAACAATCGCACCGTTTGTTGGCTCCCCTTCGTGATTTATTTGCTGCCATTTTCTTTTTCTTTTTCGGCCTGCAAGTGGATCCAGCCATACTACCGCCTGCCTTGCCACTGGCCATGATGCTTGCAGGACTTACAGCGTGTACCAAAATTCTGACCGGATACTTGGTGGCAAAGCGTGCAGGGGCAAACACAGCAGGCAGGTATCGAGCCGGTGCAGCATTGGTTGCACGCGGCGAATTTTCCATTGTGATTGCCGGATTGGGGGCAGGATTAGAGCCGCAATTGGGTCCCTTGGCAGCTGCGTATGTGTTGCTGCTGGCTGGCATGGGCCCCATGATTGCGCGGCTTGCAAAGTGATCCTGACGCTTGCATCTATCGAATGCGACGTTCTGCCTCGGCTATTTCAGCATCATTAATACTCGCCACCCGCCGTCGCATCAGCCCTTGCTCATCGAACTCCCAAAGTTCATTGCCATACGATCGATACCATTTCCCAGCCTCATCATGCCATTCATATTCAAAGGTCACGGCAATCCGGTTCTCACCAAAAGTCCACAATGTCTTCTTCAGACGATAGTCCAACTCCGTTGCCCATTTGCGGCGTAAGAAAGGCTTGATCTCCTCGCGCCCGTTAAGAAACTCTGTACGATTCCGCCATTCCGAATCCACCGTGTAAGCAAGCGCAACGCGTTCCGGATCTCGCGAATTCCAGGCATCTTCGGCCATTTGCACTTTCTTAAGAGCAGTCTCAAGCGTGAATGGCGGTTTGATTGGTGATGGTGTCATCCTGCTAACCACTTTGCCATAAAATGCCAATCCTATCCTCATGTAAGATAGGTAAGGAATAATTATGCTCACCACGAATCGACGGTCGTTCCTGAAGCAATGCGCTGCCTTTGGCTTGTCCACCGGTCTTGCACATGCGGCAACGGATTGGAAAAAACAGATTGGCCTGGAAATGTACACCGTTCGTGACCTCACTGCGAAGGATTATGAAGGCACGCTCACCAAGGTCGCTGAAATCGGTTATAAGGAAATTGAACCGGCGGGTGGAGGCTATGGTGGACTTCAGCCCAAACAGTTCCGCGCGCTGCTTGATCGTTTAGGGCTAAGCATGCCCAGCACACATGAGGCAGCCAAGGCGGGTCCAGGTCTGGAAAAAGAACTGGAAGGATTCCAGATTATGGGTTTGAAGTACACTGAGATTCGCGCCCAGCGCGGCGGTGGCGGAACGCAAGGTGTTACCGAAGATTCGGTGAAGCGGACTGCCGCCGAACTAAATGAATTCGGCAAAACAACCACTAAATTCGGTATGAAGATGTTGTTCCACAATCACTCGCAGGAATTTCAGCGGATCGAGGGCAGTAAGTTGCGGCCCTATGACATTCTGCTTTCAGAAACAGATCCGGCATTGGTTGCCATGCAACTCGATATCGGCTGGGCCAGCGTGGCAGGGCAGAACATTTTGGAAATGTTCAAGAAAAATCCAGGAAGGTTTGAACTTTGGCACGTTAAAGATGTCCGTGGCATCAAATTGCTCCCCGCTGACTTAGAGCAGCGTGCTCGCATGCGGGCAGTAACGTTAGTTCCAATTGGGCAAGGGGAAGTGGATTACAAATCCATCTTCGCTGGTGCGGAAATCGCCGGCATGAAACACTTCTGCATTGAGCAGGACAATGCCGCTGACTGGGGCGATTCCATGTCCGCCGCCCGTGTTTGTTACCGGAATTTAAACAAAGTTCTGTAAGCAATCTGGACCGCAGCCCAAAGTTTCATATTCTTTGTAAAAGGGGCATCCGGATAACATCATTTAGCGCGTTGCAACCGGAGCCCCAACCATTTTCGGAATAGCTTTAAACAGCTTCTCTGGATCTCCACTTGCTTCGATCACCAATTCCAGAAAGGCAATGTGCATTTCATCGGTAGTCTGATCGCCCCACTTCACCGATGCTGCGGCATCAGGGTTAAACCGATTATTTAGCGAATTATCAAAACCCGCAGTTGATTCCAAGCGCGTCCCTTCAGGTAGGTCCAATGGCTTAGCCAGAACATAAGTTGTCTGCCAATTGAAGTCGTACCGCGGCACGTTGATTACTGTTTCGATGCGGCCATCGGGATACACTGCGCGTACCATCATGCTTTTGCCGCGAACGTGCATGTGGGGCTGTACGGAAAGCAACTTCGCTGGACGTGCCAAGGTCATACTGGCTTGCGATAGAAAGCCGCCATCCTTGGGTGGAATGACAAAATCCAAATCACGCAACGTATCAATAGCAACCACTCGTTGTTCTGGAACTTTGTCAGTAAAGTATAGGGCGAATTCCGAATAGTCCTTTGCTGCCTGGCCGTTTGGATTGTAGTGGATCTCTAAAATGAGATCGGATCCTGCGGGAATCAGCTTGGCTCCACTATCCAACCAAGGCATTGCTTCGTAACCCGGCTCATATCCTAAGACCAACTGCCGACGGTCGAAAACGCGTTCTTCAGGACGACGCCTCCCGCGCTGGGCAACCGTCGGCGAAAAGATTTCCCCAACGGGGAATCCAGCAAGATAACTCGATCCAGGTGGCCGCACAAAGGCATTCATGTGATGCAGCACCGCACGCTGATCAATGCGGAATTCCGCCGCTCTGACCCAAGTATCTTTTTCAAGACGAAGCGGCACGATCAAAAAAGAGTACATCAATTGGCCGGATTTGGGTACGTCGAATCCAGGGACTTTCACAACACGGTCAGGCTTTCCCAACTTCCAAACACCCGATGCTTTTGTTACTTTCATTGCTTCCGAAAGTTTGCCTTCAGGGGCACCGGCATCAACCCAGGCAACAAGCGTGGAAGTCTCTTGCTGAGAAAGGGAACGGTCGTTCCGCCAGGAGTGGGCACCTGACTCAGCGTGCCATGGCGGCATGGATTTTTGCAGCACTGCTTGGCGAATGGCCTTGGCGAATGGTCGAACCTGACGGTAAGTTGTGAAGGGCATGGGTGCCACTTCGCCTATTTGATGACATTGTACGCAGCGCCGCTGAATCAACGGCTGAATTTCGCGCCAGGTTGTCTCCGCCATTGCGGAGGTGGTGAAAAGCGCAAGGGCAGTGCCCACTGGCAGAATTCGCATATTCACAGTTTACTCTTCTGGAACGGGGACCATGCGGCCAGCCAGCGCCATCATCACACAGCCACCCACCACCATTGCCGCACCCAGCAAATTCAAGGCATCCAAAGCTTCTGCTGCAACATAGGCAGGCCAAATTGTGGAGGCGATTTTTGTGAAGAGTACAGTGAATAAAGGAGCCAGCGCAACCACTGCACTTACCCTTGAAGCTGGCCAGATCGCCAGTGCCTCGCTGAAGAATCCATAGCTAACCAGACTGTTCAAGCAACAGTAGATGAGGAAAATGAGCCGCGTGCCATCAAGCGAAGCCAAGCGCGCAGGGGAAGCTG
The DNA here is from genome assembly GCA_043745195.1 of Bryobacterales bacterium. Taxonomy (GTDB): domain Bacteria; phylum Acidobacteriota; class Terriglobia; order Bryobacterales; family Bryobacteraceae; genus JANXSF01. The sequence continues at coordinate 5,883 of JAYTTF010000116.1, forward strand.
CCGGAGCCATTAATATAGAACCTGCAGCATAGATGATGAACATGATGGTGACCGAGTTCATTTCCCGCAATAGCTTCTTCTGCGCCAAGGCATAACTTGCCCATAAAACAGCACTGCCCAGCAGCATCAGGACGCCTGTTAAGTATTGGTCCCCTCCGGCTCCGAAACCTGCCAACCTTTGATGAAAGAAAGTGAGGATGCCAACCAGCATCGCGCCGACGCCAATCCATTGCATACGCCCGAAAGGTTCCCCGAACAGAAACACGGCTCCGACAATCACCAGGATAGGTGCTACTTGAATGACTACTTGCGCAGTGGAAGGCGAAGTTAGCCTCAAGCCTGCCAGGAAGCCGAAATTGTTTCCAGCGAATCCGGCGAGTGCCGCCAGCATTAGTAACCAGCGATAACCTGTGAACTGCTCCTTCTTGGGCAGTTGTCCATCATAGGTTAGGAAAACGCCAAGGCCGATGGCGGCAACCAAGTATCGACACCACGTTACGGTGATTGGATCAACATGTTGAACTACAGGACGCAAAGCGATGGGCAAACTTCCCCATAAGGCGGCTGTTAGTAAGGAGAGGATAAACCCCAGGTTAGGATGCAATTATTTATTGTAGCGATTGACGCTTCCCTTGAGTTTTAATGAAAGTCATGGAACTTGCAGCACTGATTGAATGGTGGGAGCGAACAAGCGAACATCACAATTTTAGCCCGCCTTCTACCGAGCATGAGTTAGTGGAGGCAACTTCCAGCTCTATCCTATGCGAGTAATCGGCGACGGTCTGTCCCTAGTTACAATCAATCCTTTCATCGTTCAAGCCGGGTGGCCAATTCCTGAGCCGGGTTATATGGCGTTCGTTGGCACAAAGCTTCTTGTGTTTCTAATTTGTTCTGGACCTTTTGCGCAATACCAACGACGATGAAGGACTCTATGCCTTGCGGTCGTGGGTCGATCCTAAACTGCCTGATCCAGCGCCGTATTCTTACACTGACTTCTTAGATGCAAAGGCATTGCAACAGCTTCTGAATTCTTTAACCAAAATCTGAGTATAATCAAGCATCATGCATCGAAGGTCCTTTCTAACAGGCTTCGGAGTTTCTACGCTCCTCGCCCAATCGCCACCAAGCAGCACGGTTCTTTTTGGTGACCGAGTAACTCCTCTTGCCAATTCCGTCACAGATGAAAGGGGTCTGTGGGTTACTAAGTCTGATTTGAAACGTATCAACGGGTTTGACTTGAAACCGCAAGGTGCCTGCCTCGACGAACTGTGCATTCCAGTGCCAAAGAACTTCGTCAAGGCAAACCGTTTCCACCTTACGGCCTTCGCCAAAAAATTAGGCCAAGCCGAGGTTCGAGACCAAGCAAATAGTGTGTGGAGTTACGGTGAGATCCCCGTGGTCCGCGGCCGCGATTTCGGCCAGGGAATTGCACCAGACTTCACTCTGCCAGACCGCCAGGGCAACCCCGTCAAGCTCTCGCAATTTCGTGGCAAGAAAGTCTTGCTGCTAACTTGGGCCTCCTGGTGAGGATGCGCACTGGATCTGCCAGGCTGGCAGAAAATTTACGAAGATTTGAAGAGTAAGAATTTCCAGATCATCGCGGCAGCGCAGGATACGGGTGGTGAAGCGGCAGCAGGAAAGTTCTACGAAGCGGCCAAAGCAACTTACTCAACGTTGATTGATACGCAACACCTGGTCAGCTCGTTATATGGCATGGTGAACGTTCCAACAGGTGTCTGGATTGATGAACAGGGCCGTATGGTCCGTCCCCTTGAAACTGCCTATACGATGAATCGTACTTTGTCGCTTGGCGGTAAGACTACAACCATTCAAGGCGAACCCTACGTAGCTGGCCTTCGCGATTGGGTTGCCAACGGTGCGGCCAGTAAGTACGCAATGAAACCAGGCGAACTTGCAGCGGCCTTGAAATCACGCACTCCGCAAGAGATGGAAGGAGATGCCAGTTTCCGTTTGGCAGTCTGGCTTCATGATAAAGGCAAAGACGAACAAGCTTCGCAGTTCTTCCAGCGTGCCCAACAGCTGAATCCTGATTCCTGGAATTACCATCGTCAAGAATGGTCTTTCACTCCCAAAGAAGCCGGTGCAAAGTGGCTGAAGAAATATCAATCCAGCGATAAGCCATACTACGATTGGATGAAGCCGCCGGTGGAAAAACAACCCTAGGCTTTGGATATAAAACTATGGGAATGAGAGCAGCATCCACCAAAGTAGTGCAGTTGGCAGAATATTCGTTTCGCATTCAGGCTGTGCGGCTAACAGCGATGATCGGCGGGCTACTCTGCGGGGTCTGTGCAGGAGCTACCAGTCAAGCCTTACCAAACTTCGCATTTTTAGGAACCACCGCAGGCAAAGCGGGGTGCCTTATTGCTGGAGCGGCGCTTCTTTTTGCCAGTGTGCGCCTAACCACGCCGCGATGGTCGGAAGAAGCAACAACTCTCAATCTGAACGATTAGTTCTTTGTGTTGATCCCTATTTAATACAAAAGTCTAATTCTTAAAACAAATCCAATCCGAAACCGCAACGCATTCGTAGTACCACTTGAAGGATCGTAGCACCCTATAATGGTATTACGAATCTTTACTTTGTGCTACCCAAAATGCCGATGCGAATCCTAAGTCTAACTATATATATAGCTGGGGCGACTACTTTACTTTCTGCCCAATCCATTAACGGCGTCATTTCAGACCCTCAAGGCAGACCTGTGTCTGGAGCTGTGCTCCAAATCGAAACGCTCACTGGGAACCAGAAAAGTGTCGCGGGCGCTTTCCGGTTTTCAAACCTTCCCTTTGGAAGCTTTACCATTCAGGCCACCCATCCTGAATTTCAACCAGTCAGTGCTCAAGTCACGGTTGCAAGTGGTCTATCTGCGCAACTGAATGTCCAGTTCACCCAACTCGCCGCTCAAAAACAGAGCATCGTTATTACTGCCGAAACCGTCGAACCCACCATTGATTTGCATAATGCTGAAGTCTTCAATCGCACCCTTTTCACTCGCGATGATCAGTTGCTTCAACAGATGAATGCGGGCATCAGCGCTGGGCAGCATGAAGGTGGAGGCAAGTCTCTTGAAGTGCGGCGTTTCGGTTTCAATCTGGATCACGGCGGGGTGAACGGTGGCCTAAAAGTGATGGTGGATAATGTTCAGCAGAATCAAGGCACGCAAGGTCACGGGCAAGGTTACTTGGGCTCGCTGAAGGCGCTCAGCCCCGAACTGATCCAGCAAGTGACAGTGATCAACGGGCCATTCAGCGCGGCTTACGGGGATTTCAGTGGCCTTGGAGTGGTTCATATTCAACAGAAGGAAACACTGCCTGAACAGATTACGCTGCGTCTTCAAGGCGGCAATTTCAACAGCGGCCGTGGCTTTCTTGGTTATAGCCCAAACGTTCTGAAAACCGACGCTTACATCGCATACGAAGGTTCCTATACCGACGGGCCCTTTGAGAATCCCTCCCAGTACCGGCAGGATAAGGTGAATGGCAACTACACTCGCCTGCTGAGCGACGATCAAAAGCTTGGCTTCCGTTTTATCTACGGGCGCAACAACTTCTATTCCTCTGGCCAGCTTCCGCTCGATCAAGTAGATCAAGGCAAGCTCGATCGATTCGGTTTCATCGATCCAACCGCCGGTGGGCGCGTGAAGCTGGGCACCATCTCCTCCTACTACAGCCGCACTTGGCACAATGGAGCAGCATTCAAAGCCGATGGATTTGTAAGCCGGTCTTTGTTCGACCTATATTCCAACTTCACTTACTATCTGAATGACCCTGTGCTGGGTGACGCGTTCCAACAGCACGATTCCCGCTTGCAGGAAGGGGCGAACGCACAGTATTCGCAGCCTCACAAACTCGGCGGAGCCACCGCGCTTTTTACTGCCGGTGCAAACTTCCATGACAACCAAATCAATGTAGGCTTGTACCCGCGCTTGGGACGTGATCCGTTCGGGGTTAGTACGCGGGCCAATGCGCACGTAACCAATGCAGCGGGTTATGGCCAGGAGATGGTCACCCTACTGCGCGGCCGCCTGATTCTTTCCGCAGGACTGCGGTTCGATGAATTCCGCTACGGACTGTTGGATCGTGTTGACCCTTCTTCAAGCGGTGTCCAGACCAGTGGCCGATGGCAAGGAAAAGCCGGCGCTGCGTTCACGCCATCGAAATCCATACCCATCACTTTTCACGCCAATTATGGAAGGGGCATCAATAGCATTGATGCTCGCGGAGTTGTGCAGCGGCCCGATCAACCTCGTCTTGCCACAACTGATTTTTATCAAGCAGGAGTTTCAACCCATTTTCGGCGGCTCTCTTTCAGTGCTGACACTTTCCTGATTGATCATTCCAACGAACAAGTTTATGTTCCGGACGATGGCAGCTTTGAATTGAAAGGCCCCTCGCGCGCTTACGGCTACGAGGCGAAGACTTCATTCGAATTGACGCGTCACATTTCCTTGAACGCCGGGGTTACGAAAATCGGCAACTCCTTTTTCAAGGGTGGCGACCAGCGTGTTTATGTTGATAGCGCCCCGCACTTTGTGGCCAACGCCGCACTCACCGTTACACGCTGGCATGGCTGGAGTGGTTCGGCTCGGATGCGGGCCATAAACCATTACAGGTTGGATGGCGAAGATCCGTCCATTGTGGCTGCCGGACACACCGTTTTCGATCTTGGCGTAGCTAAGAAAGTGCGCCGAGGGGTGGAGTTTAACTTCACAATAGACAACTTCACGGATCGTTCCTATTACGAGACACAGAATTACTTTGAGTCGCGCATTACGCCCAGCGCCCCAGTGGTCAGCCGCATCCACGCTACTCCCGGTTATCCATTGACGGTGGCGGCTGGCGTCACTTTTCGGCTAGCGGGAAAGTAACTGCTATAGTTAGTCAACTATGCGGCATCTTATTCTGTTACTACTCACACTGCCGGCTTTCGCGCAAACTTCGCATAAATTACCGGCCTCAGCTAAAACAGTCACCGTCGGTTTCTATGATGGTGCAGCAGCACCTGTGCTGCGCATTGCATCAGGAGATGTGGTTGAGCTGGAAACACTCGCCGCCGTTGGTTTGCGCAGTTGGGAAGCGCTTAAAGCTCCGGCAGGTAAGTACTTCGATGCTTTGAAAGATGTCGTTGCCGAAAATCCAAATTCCAGTGGACATAACTTGACTGGCCCTATTTTCATTGAAGGTGCTGAACCAGGAGACACTTTGGAAGTTCAAATTCTGGACATGCGCCTGCCGGTTCCTTATGCCTACAATGGCCTCGGACGTTCTGGTGTGCTTGCTGATCTGTTCCCACAACCAGCATCGAGACTGATCCCGCTCGATATTGCTCGCCGTGTGGCGCACTTCGCTCCTGGAATTGAAATTCCACTACGTCCCTTCTTCGGAAGCATGGGCGTGGCTCCGCCTGCCGCAACTGGAAAAGTAAGTAGCGTGCCTCCAGGCATTCACGCAGGGAACTTAGACAACAAAGAGCTGGTGGCTGGAAGCAAATTATTTATCCCCGTGCATGTGAAAGGAGCGCTGTTCTTTGCAGGGGACGGACATGCTGCGCAAGGTGATGGAGAAATCGATGTTACTGCTCTTGAAACACATATGGAAGGCCGCTTGGCCTTCATCGTTCATAAGAGAAAGAATCTGCGATGGCCTCGTGCTGAAACCCCCACACATTGGATTGTGATGGGTTTGGATGAAGACCTGAATAAAGCAATGCGTCTGGCTGCCGAAGAGGCTGTTAACTTTCTGGTGGAGACGAAAAAAATGTCCCGCTCCGACGCTTACATGTTATCCAGCACCGCTGTTGATTTCCGCGTGACGCAAGTAGTGGACCGCACCAAAGGCGTGCACGGCATGATTCCAAAAGCTCTGTTTGTGAACTAAGGAAGCGCGAAGGCTACATACGCTCCACGGATTGTTTCCTGAGTAGATGGCGTTAGCCCCACTTGTGCAGAGGCGCAAAATACAATGTATTGCTTGCCCGCCACTTCGTAGACTGCCGGAATCCCTTCCAACGCCGCATTTACCTCCGCCTCGAATAGCACCTTGCCTGAATCCACGTCGAAGGCCCTTACCTTCTTATCGCGCGTTCCGGTAAATAGTAGGCCTCCGGCTGTAACCACTGGTCCCAACTTTGGATAGTGGGTGCCAGTATTCTTGATCCCCTTTGCGGCCAATTCAGGAACTTCACCAAGCGGGATCTTCCACTTAATGGTGCCCTCATTCAAATCGTAGGCAGTCAAAGAAGTCCAGGGCGGCTTAATGGCAGCAAGACCGTTGGAACCAACCATGAACCCAAATCCGCTGTAGTAACGATCCTCGTTCGCTTCGCGCGGAGGATCCACTGCACCTGGAATATTCTGTGGATTTTCCGTGGCCATCTTCAGAAGAGATGGCAGATCCTTCGAGACTACGAACAGTAATCCCTTGCCTGGATCAACAGCCGCACCGCCCCAATTTGCACCGCCGTTGTTGCCTGGCATTTGAATGGTGCCTCGTTTGGCCGGAGGCGTAAACAGGCCTTCATTCCGGGCAGTCTGCATCTGATCGCGAAACTTCGCCCGATCCTCAGCGGATAAATAGGGGTTCAAATCATTCAGCGTAAACTCCTGCCGGGCGAACGGCGGAGGCTTTACCGGAAACGGCTGCGTGCGTGAAGTCTTTTCACCAGGCATGTCGCTTGCTGGGACGGCACGTTCTTCAATTGGCCAAAGGGGCGCACCGGTTTCACGATTGAATACCCACACAAATCCCTGCTTGCTGACCTGCGCCACGGCATCAATTTTCTTGCCTCCATGAGTAACTGTTAGTAACTTAGGCGCGGTAGCATCGTCGTAATCCCAAATGTCGTGATGAACCATTTGGTAGTGCCATAGCCGCTTTCCAGTGCGCGCGTCTAACGCCAGCAAGCAATCGCTAAATAAGTTTGCGCCTGCGCGATCGGCTCCGAAAAAGTTGTACTTGGCACTGGCCGTGGGCGCATACAGCACACCGCGTTTTTCATCAAGCGACATTTCACCCCAAACATTGGCGCCACCCACTTTCTTCCATGCATCCTTGGGCCAGGTGTCGTAGCCAAGCTCGCCGGCGTGCGGAATGGTGTGGAAGGTCCAGACCAATTTTCCACTGCGGACATTGTAAGCACGCAGATCTCCAGGTGCAGAACCATAGCCTTGATTAGTGGCCGAGCCAACGATTAGCAAGTCCTCGAATACTTTACCGGGCGTAGTGGATTGGACCAATGCAAGCGATTTCGGATCGCGTCCCAATCCTTCTTTCAAATCAACTTTGCCGCCGTTGCCAAAAGACTCAATCAATTTCCCGGTTTTCGCGTCCAGCGCTCGCAGAAAATGATTACTGGCAAAGAGCAAACGCCGTTCTTTACGATCCTTACTCTCCCAATAGTTAATGCCTCGGTTGGTCAGAACCTTCGTCCCTGCTTCCTGCGTATAGGTCCAAATTTCCTTACCGGTGGCTGCATCAATGGCCACGTAGGAGTTGCTCTTAGCCAGAACGTACATTGTCCCATCCACAATCAAAGGGCTGAAGGAATAGCGATTGTTGTCGCCCGTGGCGTAACTCCAAGCTATTTTTAAATTACTGACATTGGACCTATCGATCTGTTTCAATGCCGAATATTGTGCTGAGTCGGAAGCGCCTCCATAATCGCTCCAGGTGGCATGATTCTGAGCGACGGCTGTTGCCAAGGAGGCTAGCAGAAGGATTCTGTATTTCATCTAAACCAGTTTAGTTCTTTGGCCCGCAAAGAGCATGGATTAATATATCCGTCGCAGAATGTAGGAAACTGTAGATAAATATGAAGCCCGCTGGTCTTGTACTTTTCTTCGCCCCACTTTTACTATTTGCGCAAGGCACCCGTGCCGATTACGAACGTGCCGCCGCCTTAAGCGGCAAAGCCAGCGCGCTAGTGAACAACCTGCCTGAAAGGGCTACTTGGATTGATGCAACCAATCGCTTCTGGTATCGGCGTGCTGTTTCCGGTGGGCACGATTTTGTGTCCGTGGACGCAACTACTCTGCAGAAGAGTCCTGCGTTTGACCACGCCCGATTAGCCACTTCACTTTCCACCGCATCGCGCAAGAAGATCGATGCATTGAAACTCCCTTTCACTACGTTTCAATTTACAAACAATTCCTCGTCGATTGAATTTACGGTGGAGGACGTGCGTTGGAAGGTGACCCTCAATGATTACGCCTGCCAAAACCTGGGCCCTGCAAACACGTCTCCGCGCAAAGCCGGCCTGCCCCAAAATCGTAACCAATTCGGTGACCGCAAAGTGCCTTCACCCGATGCTAAGTGGGAAGCAAAAATTGTTAACTTCAACATTCATGTAAACGAGATTGGCAAGCAACCAAGCAAGCAGTTGAGCGCCGATGGTTTGGAGAAGAACTACTATGATGGCCGGTCGATTGTCTGGTCCCCAGATTCAAAGAAGCTTGTGGCCTACCGTATTCGGCCCGGTATGCATCGGCAGGTGGCATACATTGAATCCTCGCCCGAAGATCAGGTGCAACCCAAGAGCCATATGATCGACTATGCCAAGCCCGGAGACACTCTTGATTGGCAACAACCAGTGCTGTTCGATGTGGCTAGTGGCCGGCAAATTCTAATTGACAATGCCCTGTTCCAGAATCCGTATCAGCTGACTAAACCAGTCTGGTGGGCAGATAGCCGCGCTTTCACTATTGAATACAATCAACGAGGTCATCAGCTGTATCGCGTCATTGAAGTGGATGGGCAAAAGGGTGAGGCTCGGACCATTGTCAACGAAGCACCTACGACGTTTTTTTGTTACTCCCAAAAGAAATTCCGCCACGATTTAGGCGACGGAAAGCAGATGATCTGGATGTCGGAACGGGACGGTTGGAACCATCTATATCTATATGACTCTGTAACTGGAAAAGTGATCAACCAGATCACCAAAGGGAATTGGCCAGTCCGGGGAGTTGAAAGCGTGGACGACCAGCGCAAGCATATCTACTTCCGAGCAAGCGGCATGTACCCTGGCAGAGATCCTTACTTTGTCCACTACTACCGCATCAATTTCGATGGCACCGGCCTAGTGCCGCTGACCGAGGCAGACGCCAATCATTCAGTAAGCCTATCCGCCGACCGCCTACATTATGTAGACACCTATTCGCGGCTGGACTTGCCTCCGGTTTCAGAATTGCGAAGCACCTCGGATCCGAAAATGGTGCAGTGGATTGAGCGTGGCGATATTGATGAATTGCTGAAATCGGGCTGGCGCCCACCGGAAGTCTTCACTGCTCCGGGCAGGGATGGCAAAACGGAGATTTGGGGGATCATTGTGCGGCCGTCGAACTTCAGTGCCGGGAAGAAGTATCCGGTGATTGAATACATTTATGCTGGTCCGCAGGATTCTTTTGTTCCGAAATCATTCAGTCCTTACACTCCGATGCAGGCGCTGGCGGAGTTGGGATTTATTGTGGTGCAGGTGGATGGCATGGGAACGTCCAACCGCTCGAAAGCATTTCATGATGTGGCTTGGCGCAACTTAGCAGATGCAGGATTCCCCGATCGAATTCTTTGGCACAAGGCGGTTGCAGCTAAATATTCCTACTACGATATTTCCAAGGTTGGCATTTACGGCCATTCCGCAGGAGGGCAGAATGCTATGGGTGCGTTACTGTTCCATCCGGAATTTTATAAGGTAGCGGTTTCCTCTTGCGGCTGCCATGACAACCGGATGGACAAAATCTGGTGGAACGAACAGTGGATGGGCTGGCCATTGGGCCCGCAGTATGTTGCCTGTTCAAACGTGGAAAATGCCGGCAAACTGCAAGGAAAGCTGCTGCTTTCTGTTGGTGAATTGGACAATAACGTGGACCCTTCTTCCACGTTCCAGGTAGTGAACGCCTTGGTGAAGGCGAAGAAGAGTTTTGAATTCGTATTGTTGCCCGGTCAAGGACATTCTAATGGCGGAGAATATGGGGACCGGACGCGGAACGACTTTTTTGTGCATCATCTTTTGGGCTTGGAGCCTCCTGATTGGAATGCTTCGGAAAAGCCCTAGGTCGAGCATTGCCTGTTTTATGGTATCGTGACAATTATTTACCGATAAAGGAACGGCTTTGAATCCACAATCATCCACGCATAGTGCAAATACAACTGCTGAAGAAATCGAAATTCGATTACAAAAACTTTCCCAATTGTTGAATCGTGAAAGTGGAAAAATTTTGGCCGGGTATGGTTTTACGCAGGAAGATTTGTTACCCGTGAACCGCCGAAGTTATTTCACCACGCTGGCTGAATTGAATGGATTCACCAACAAAGTCATCCTCGACTATTGCGCGAAACAGTTTTCCAACTGCACCAGTTTGGAAGGGGTTAGGTTTTTTGTGAAGAACCGCCTGATCCTTGCGAAGTTTCAGATGCGGCTGAAAATTGCAGGAATCCGCTATTTCGATTTCAGGAATGAATCGGCTGCCCAGACCGGCTTGCAGGTCTTGGACGCTCTTTGCAAGCTTATTGTTCCTTTTCAACCATCCGGCTCACCGTCTTAACGGCCTGTTTGGCTGCTTCAATTTCTGCTTTGGAGGAAGGAGGTGGCTGCTTACTGGTGAAGCCTTCTAAAGGAATCCTTAGCCAAAAGTAGAAAAGCACAACATAGCTACAACACAGTAGTAACGGAAGGTGGGTGGTGGGGAACAACCGCATGTTTTTCAGTAGAAATTCCATTGAGTTCAAGCTGGTATAAATCGCGAGTAATCCCAGATGCTGCAATAGTGCTGGCGGCATCCATGGGACTGGCATCCAACGATAGAGTAACCAGGCAAACATAAGCCACACTGCTGCGGAGCCATAAATTACCTGGCTTGTGATCATCAGCGTTCGCAATTCCGGCATTTGCCATATCACCATTGCTTGGGCGGGTATACAGAATAAGAGAATCAATAATGTGCTTACTAGAACCAAAGCGCCGCCGGCGAAAAGCGCAAGTCGGGTGGAATCCTGGTAATGCCGCGAAGGGCGGAAATACGCCTCTGCCGAAGCAAGAAGTATTAAGGGAAGTACAAACGGAGCGGTTTGAATCCAAGGAGTGATGAATTGAGAATCGTTGGGAGTACCGTGGGCGAACATCCAGGCTTCTCTAATACTGATCAAAAGTACGGCCAAGCTCCAAACTGGGAGTCGGCTCAGCAGGCGTAGCGAAACTGCTACACCTGCTACTGAGCCGACAAAACAAACAAAATGCACACTGATATCTTATCTCAAACGGATCTTCACTTCTTTTGCTTTCTTAGCTGGTTTCTTATCTGTTTTCTTAGGAGCTTGGACTCCGCAGCCTGGAGGGCAGTTGGGCGAAGAGTATTCGTCATCGCCTGCTGAACATAACATTGCTCCCAAAGAGAGCGTCGCGATCAAAGCAAATTTAGTCATATTGGTTTCCTTTTATTGAGCACATATTGCACTCGAATAAAAGTGTAACTCTATTTGGAAAGTACTAGAGTTCCATTACTTCTTAGGCATAGTACGTTCTAAGTAAAAGTGATAATAGAAGTAACAGATGTAAAATGGCAGGTGTGGTAGGAACGGGCAGATTCGAACTGCCGACCTGTCGCTTAGGAGGCGACCGCTCTATCCATCTGAGCTACGTCCCCACACGTTTCATTTTAACCCGACTTGGACTTGAAGGCATCTGACTTTTATTATTGAACTGATGACTTTGCGCAAGGGGGAAATTTTCGATGAACTATTTTGAAGTTGCCCCGGCCGCTGATCTTGCCCATGCCGTTGAACGTTATTGGTTCATAGAAGCGCCAGGAGACGCAGTTCAGCGTGTATTTCCTGACGGGCACGCTGAACTGGCAATCCACTTGGAGAATGGTGTTCAAGGGCAATCGAAGTGTTTGCTGATTGGGCAAATGAAGCAATGGGTGGATCTAATGCCGATTGGGAACCTGAAGGTATTCGGTGTTCGGCTGAAACCAGAGGCGGCAATGGCTGTGGCACCTGTGCAAGAACAAATCATCGATCTAAGCGCAGAATGGAAAGGAGCAACGTCCTGGCACGAACAGTTGGCAAATACGCGTTCCATCGCATCCATGGCGGAAATCGCCAATAGCTTCCTCCGTCCTAAGTTGCAGGAATGGGAGCCCGATCAACGCGTCACTGCTGCGGTGAAGTTCCTCAGCAAGGGGTCTTGCAGCATTGACCAAACTGGGGAGCACGTCGCGTTAAGCCGTCGGCAGTTGGAACGTCTGTTCTTAAAAAATACCGGAATGGAACCGAAGACATTTGCCCGCATTGCACGTTTTCAAAGGGCACTACAATTGGAACGAACTTGTCCTGCATGGACTTGGACGCGAATTGCCCAGGAGTGCGGCTATTATGATCAAGCCCATCTGATTGCCGAGTTCCGCCAATTCACTGGAGCAGTACCGAGCTTGCGGTGGGAATCCTCAATGGGTTCCCATTTAGCGGCGCGGCAATGATGGCGCATTTTTCCAATTCACGAAACTAGAAAACCGATATTCTAATTGCCATGCGACATCTTTTGATCATAATTCTGCTCAGCAGCACCTGTTGGGCTCAGGAAGTTTCCTCCCTATCGTTCCTCACCGGCTGTTGGGCAATGAATGATGGCCCGATGGTGATTGAAGAGGAATGGGGAAAGCCGGCGGCTGATGGAATATTGGGCTTCAGCCGGACCTTAAAAACTGGCAAGACGGTCTTCAGCGAATTCATGCGCATCGAAAAGCGCGGGGAACAATTGGTGTATACGCCCAGGATCGGAACCAAGCAGGGGCCGGTTGAGTTCAAGATGATCCGGCAAACGGCCAACGAAGTTGTCTTTGAAAATCTGGCGCACGATTTTCCGCAGCGGATTTTATATCGTAGCGTTGAGGGTGGGCTGGCGGCGCGGATCGAAGGCAAGCAGAACGGCAAGGAGAAAGGAATGGACTTTCCCTATCGCCGTGTGAGTTGCGAAAAGTAAGCACACATCCCCCTCAGTGCCGTTGTAAGATTGGCAGACCGCATGCGTATTCTGTCTTTCCTTTTCTTTCTAATAATTCTTAACTCCTGCTCCAAACAGCAGCCCGCTCAGTCACAAGTTTCTGGAAGTGTCGACTCCAAAGTTTGCGCCAGTTGCCATTCCGCCCAAGCTAAAACCTATCAAGCCACCGGCATGGGCCGCTCCTTTTCCAATGCCACGCTGGAACAAATGCCCAGCAATCTGGATAAGCCCGCCACCTTCTACCACAAGCCTTCCGATCGCTACTATCAAATCACCCGCCGCGACGGCCGCTTCTTCATGCGCCGCCATCAACAGACCCCAGATGGTCGCGAAGAAAACATAGTGGAAGCAGAGATCCATTACGTTGTCGGCTCCGGTAACCACTCCCGTACATATCTAAGCCGAACTTCAGACAATCATCTGATTCAGCTTCCCGTCAGTTGGTATTCCGAAAATGGCGGCACGCTCGCCATGAGCCCCGGCTACGATACTCCCAACCATCAGGACTTTCGCCGTAAGGTGGCCTTCAATTGCATGTCCTGCCACAACGGGTACCCTCAACTTGCAGATGGAAAGGATCTGCCCGGCACCGAACCCATCTACCCAACAAATATGCCGCAAGGCATCGATTGCCGGCGTTGCCACGGCAATGGCCAGGCCCATGTGGATGCTCTGCAAAAAGGTCTGCCGATTGCGGAAGTGAAACGTGCCATCGTTAATCCCGCGCATCTTAGTAACGAACGCCAAATGGAAGTGTGCATGCAATGCCATTTGGAAACCACCAGCTTTGAATTACCCGGGGCCATTCAGCGTTACGATCGCGGCGTCTTTTCCTACCAGCCAGGCGAGCCCCTTGCCGATCATCAACTCCATTTCGATCACGCTCCCGGCACCGGTCATGACGGCAAATTTGAAATTGCATCCGCCGCATATCGCCTTCGTCAGGCTCCCTGCTTTTTGAAGAGCAGCGGGAAACTGAGTTGCACCACTTGTCACAATCCCCACAACATTCCTCGTGGAGAAGCCGCCCAGACGCACTATACAGAGGTCTGCCGCTCCTGCCATGCAACAGCATTAGCAAGTGCGAAACACAAACCGCAGACCAATTGCATCAGCTGCCACATGCCCAAGCGCCGCACGGATGACGTGATCCACGTCGCCGTAACCGATCACAAAATCCAACGCAAATTGCCGGGTAACTTGCTGGCGGCGAAGACCGAGCGGCACGAAACCGAAGCACAAGCCTATCGCGGCGAAGTGAAATTGTACTACCCGCCATCTCTTACTTCTGCTGCCGACAGTGATCTCTATGTTGCCCTCGCGCAGGTGGCCCAAAAGAGTAACCTGGCAAAAGGGGTCGCCCTATTGAAGACAGCACTGCGCACCCACAACCCTCAAACACCGCACTTCCAAGTGGATCTCGCCGCAGCTTATTCGCAGCAAGGGGAACTTCAAAAGGCCATCGCTCAGTATCAGGAAGTCTTGCAGCGTCAGCCCAATTTGCTGAAGGCCCAACGAGGCCTTGGCTCGGCTCTGCTGCGCACTGGAGACGCGTCCCGGGCGACAACAATTCTGGAGCAAGCCCGCACGCAAGACCCTCGCGATACGGCTACGCTCCACGAACTTGGCCGCGCCTACTACCAATCTGGAAAGCGTGCGGAAGCCATCGCGCTGCTCCAATCAACTTTGGCAACTGATCCCGATCTCCCGGAAGTCTACGATTCTCTAGCCAACATGCTGGCCGAATCCGGCAATGCCAGTGAGGCCGTCAAGGCGTATCGGGAAGCTATCCGGCATCAGCCCGATTTCGCTCTGGCGCATTCCAATCTGGCAAATCTTCTACTGCTGCAAGGCGACTTGACGGAAGCGGATCGGCTTTTCAAAAAGTCGGTCACATTAGATTCCGAAAATCCCCGCACGCGGCTTGTCTACGCCGTTGCACTGGCCAGAACCAGCCGATTTCCAGAATCAGAGGAGCAGATTAAGCGAGCCATTCGAATTCAACCGCAATTCGCCGAGGCACTTGAAATGCAAGGCAGCTTGCTAGCGCGCCGCGGCCAGTGGCTCCCGGCTGTGCAGAGTTACCGGCAGGCGCTGCAAGCCCAGCCGCGCTTCGGCCGCGCCCTGCTTGGCCTTGGAACCGCACTGGCGGCAACTGGCGACCTTGTGGGAGCAAAGTCGAATCTATCGCAAGCCGCTGTAGATGCTGATGCCTCCATCCGTCAGGAAGCCGTTGAGTTGCTGCGCGAAATCGAAGCCCCCCGGCGATAGGAAAATTGGCAACCAGTCCCCAACGTGGCTGTTCCTGTTCGGCACCGCGGTTTTAAGTTCGATATCAACTTCGTTCTTATTGTGGGAGTATCTTTGCGATCCGGAGAAAGGTAACCAAGCAACTCTGTTCGCGCAGTCGATAGCGCCGAATGGTTGGAAGGATAGGACGTAAAGTTGGCTACGGGAAACAGCGGTGTATTTTACCGAAATCCAACTGGTGAGGACCCAGATACAAATAAGCATTATCCTAGAAACGGCAGTTGTCTGTCTCGAAGATCCGGGTATCGCGAGCCAAACGGGGACATGGTTCCCTGGCCTGAAGCAACAGAACTCTAAATGAAATCCTATAAAGCTCTAAGCGTAGCGGTCTGGGTACCGTGTCCCCTTTGGCGACCATTTGGGTGATGCTATTGCGCTCATCCTATGACGAAGTCCAATTGTTTTAAACCATTATATGTACTATTACCAACTCAACTGCCGTTTTTAGCAATATAGTGGTACCGCGAAAGGATCCACTTTACCGCCACGATCAGGACTTGGCGATTGGTCAGGACCGTGGCGGTGTGCCCGGCGCGCCATCGTCCTGGTCACGATGGCCGCGAAAGAACCGGCGGATAGTGCGCTTTGCCTGATCCGTCTTACTCTGGCCGCGCCAAGGCACCGCGAGAATCGAGCGACGAGTGGTTGGCGCTGTAGGTCAAGGTTGCGAGCCGTCGATTTCGGCCCAGGCGATAAATTTGCGGGCGACGTTGCGGCCCAGATCGAAGCCGGACTGGTTGTCCATTTCATAGTGAATTCCGGCCCAGATGCGAGAGTCGCCGGCTTCTTTGGCGCGAGCGCGGACCGCGTCGGCGACGCTCGGGAAGAGATAGGCGATCATCTCGGACGATACCGAGGAGACGGTGGAATGGTTCGAAGGATAGGCGGGAAAATTCGGCGCCGGGAAAAGCGGCACCAGCGTCGTGTCGAGTTGCGCGGGACGGAGGTACCAATAGGTGAATTTCCCGTCCTGACTGCCAATCCAAGCGTCATAATTCGCGATGGCAAGAAGGGCGTAGGCGCGGGCGGCGGCCGGCGCGTCCAGCTTATCTTCCAGCACCAAACGATTCATATAGGTGTATGGCCAGGGTTGCACTCCGTCGGCAGTCTGCCAGAAAAACGCTTTGGCATTTGTGGCGAAGCTGGCCGCATTGAGTGCGCGGGGGAAATTACGGACGTCGGCTATTTGCGCTTGAACCTCGGCGGATTCGCAACTCGGGGGTGGCGGCGGGCGAAACTCGCTGGCCGATGAAAGAAGGAATGGTTTCCATTGGGTAGCAGTTACGTTGCCTGGATTCGTGCCGGTCCACATGCAGCGGCCAGTGGGGATGACGCCGCTAAAAACAGCGTCGGAGCCATCGGCGCGGGCTCTGGCGATCACCTGCTCCGCAACGCGACGGCCAAGCTCGAGCCCAGCCGCGTAGTCGCTGGGGTATTCGACGCCGGCGTATAAACGGGACCGTCCGGCTTCCTCGGCGAGGGACTGGAGCGATGCTGATTCGTTGGGGAGGAAATAGGCGAGGACTGCGGCTGCGGCTCCGGCGGCAGCGGCGTGCTCCGAGGGATAAGACGGGCTGCGCGGGACCGCTACCCTGGTGCGAACCGAGGGATCCGTTTCGCTGGGCCGCTTGCGGTTGTATGTGTATTTTGCGTTCCAGGCGGCAACGGTGGCCTCATAAATAGCGACGGAGACATAGGCATAGGGGCGATTCACATTCGGCGCACCCACTGGTTGACCCGCAATTTGGCGGGCGGTAACGAAATCAACCCAACGGTAGGCGGGCGGACCGGCATCCCAGTACTTGATCTGCGCGGTGATACGGGGATCGTTTTGGGCTGCAAAATCTTTCAGCCACGCGAGTTCTCCGGCAGTGGCGGCTGCCGATGGGGGCGGGGGCACGGTGATGGCTTTCCCGCTGGATAGGATCCAAGTCTTCCAGTTCCCGGCGTTTGACTCAATCATTGTGGTTTGGCCAATGGCGAGGTTGCATGCGCATAGCGCAACGCCGAACCCCACCCAGCCTGGTTTACTTTTTAGTGTGTACATTATTCTTCTCCTTGTCACGGTCAGAGCAAGTAACTTGGTCTATCTTGGGTTTGCCTGCTTCATGTGCGCTCTGGAATTTCCTGTTTGAGGCACTCGGTTTTCACCATGCCTAGCGGAATGCGGCAGGAAGATAGCTCAAAGTTTTTTCGGAAATATTCCTTTTGAGGAACTCGCGCAAAACGGACTCGCTCCGGCTAATGGAATCATGGAGTTCTTCCAAATATTGGTGCCGCGCCGGAGCGGCCTTTGCGCTTTTTGAGGTTCTCCTGTTCCGGATCGTGCCGACGTCGACCGTCTTATGAACTGGCGGTGTACTAAAAGTTCAAGGCAAATTGAAGTCGTGAGAAATTTGAAAGATGCTAGAATTGCTGACGATTCGCGCCAGAGCGGTCGGAAAGAGCTGGTTCCGGTCGCCGCCGGGGTTGGCGCTCAGGCGTACTGCATTCATCGTGTTTGCCCAACGCATGGGGGTTGAATCTTGAAGAAGTAGGAGCCGAACTGGCAAGCTGCCGGCGAACCATGTACCGAGAAATCCGACTGGGCGAAACTTTCTGGTAGCTGGACGGAACGAATCGACCAGCGGATCTCGGAACTTCAGCGTTTGCGCAATGGCCTCACCAAGTGCATAGGATGCGGCTGTCTATCCCTCGCCGAGTGCCAGTTGGCCAACCCTGCTGATAGCGCCGGCAGCGGAGGTCCTGGCGCGCGTTTTTGGATTATTGGGGACAAGAAACGTAAGGGCCCTCGCTGAACGAAAGTCGCCCGATTGACGATGAGAACGCCGAATAGCGCCAGTTCGCACGAAGGACATTGATGTGCGAATAGAAGTCCGTTCACGTATCTGATCTCTCCCCAGAAAGCACCACCCCGTGGCTTGAGTGGCTAGGGTATATCACAAAATAATGTTGCGGTAAACGTGCAATAGTGAGCACGTGTATATCCCTGCGGGATTAATCCATCAAGGCGAACTCGTCGCACGCGTCGAACGCGCCAAGGCTAATCTTGGCCCGGAGGTGGCGCACGTGGCATACAGGATCGGCGAGGACTCGACAGGAGCGCCATCCATTTTTTTTCGGATCACACTGCTCGACTGGGCGACCGCCGAGAACATCATAAACGATGTAACGGGACGCGTGGCAACAACCCTGTTTAACGAAATCCGTCCCGTGGAGAACTTGGGACTGCGCCCCTATTACAACTTCAGAAGCTACTCCGAGCAGCAACAGCGGCCTGATCCTGACTGGATCTGACAGATGGCCCATCACGATGACCTCTTGGCTCATGCGCTGGTCTTAGTTCACACAGAGCCCCAATCAGAGTTGCTTTTGCGCAGAGCCGTGTCTGCCGCCTACTACGCCGTTTTCCACTTGCTCATTTTCGAAGCAACCGAGCACTGGGATAACTGTGGACTGCGAACCACATTAGGACGCGCCTATGACCACGGTTTGATGAAAACGACCTCCAACCGGATCCTGGATAGCCGGGAATTCCCATACGCAAACGAGAACCCTCCGGTCATCAAGGAACTTAGGCTTCGTAAATACATAAAGGTATCAAGTGTGCCATGATGCTGCTATGGTACTTAGCATGAGCAGACTTGCTGATTTGACTCAGAAATTCCGC
>JAYTTF010000117.1:0-24701 GCA_043745195.1 Bryobacterales bacterium
TAATTGGACTCGCAAAGTGGCTCTATGATTGGGCCCGAATTCCAGGCGGACATCGCGCACTGTAAGGTTGCCTTCGTTCGTTTCCTTCGTCACAATCGCCCGCAGATTTTGAGGAGAAGGGGGCATTGTCCCAGTCACCCACTTTTCCAGTTGGCTGCGGATCTGTAGCCGGCGCTTGGGCCAATCGGCGACCGAATGCACGCCTTCGAGCGGATCTGGCAACAAGGACTGTGATCGCATCCTTGAAAAATCGGGGGGCATCTCGCCGGTCCGCTTTTGCCATGCCTCCCAACTCTTATCCTGAACATTGATGCGACCAGTAATGCGACTGTTCGATGGAGGCAGCAGCCTCAGTAAAAGATCCAAGTCTTTCTGCGCCGCAACGGTTGAAACAGCCAGAAAAATCAAGAGAGCAATTTTCACGCGCTGTACTTCCTCGATACTTCCTTCAGTTTCTGCAACAGCCTGGGCACTTCCGTCTCCGCGGATTTTGCAGCTTCATATTCCAGTGCCAGGTAGCCCTTGTAACTCGCCCGCTGCAGCATCCCTGCAATGCGATTCCAATCGGATTCATGATCGCCCGTTTCATCCTTGAACTCCGCCTTCACTTGCACGTTCACCGCATAGGGCACAATCATTTCAATCTGCTGATAAACGTCATGCTTAAAATTTCCCGTATCTAGGTTCACGCCAACCCAAGGCGAATTCACTTGCTTCACGATGTCTACAATCCGCTCCGCCTTCTCAGTAATCCCGCCATGATTTTCCAGACCCAACACAACGCCCTTCCCCCCGGCATAGTCAGCCGATCGCTTCAGCAACTCCACCACCCACTTCGCTGCTTCGTCTTCCGCCACACCCTTGGGCACAGTGCCGCCAAACACCCTGATATGGCCGGCACCAAGCTTCGCCGCCGCATCCACCCATTTCTTTACTTCGGCGAATTCCTTGGCCGCTGCCTCGCCCGGCATCTTGCACATGTCCGTGCGAATGGAAATGCTGTAAATTTCCACGCCGTTCTTGTACGCCAGTTGCTTCAACGGATAAAGGAACGCATCGCTGGTATCAGGGAACCAGTAGACAGTTAAATCCAACCCATCAATTTCCGTGTCCACGGCCAGGCGCACCAGGTCGTGATAGGTCATTTTCTTCGATGCCAGATCCGTTCGAAACGAATAGGCGCACAACGCAGGCCGCAATCGCGAACGTCCACTTGCCGACATTGCCGGACTTGCCATCATGGCCGCCGCAGTGCAGCATTTCACCAGATCTCTTCGGTTCATAGGGTCGAGTTTATCGCAATTGGAAATGGAAAGGGCCACCTCTTAAAGGCGGCCCTTTCAAACTACTCGAAATACTGTCAAACTTGCACTACTGAATCCGCAGTGATTTCCCTTCGTTCACCGAAACCTGCTGCCGGTTCCCATTCAATTCATAGGTCACCTGAAGCACTTTGTCGGCACCCACAGCCGGGTCCTGCCCCATTGTTTCGTTGTTTACTGACATTGACAACGCGTTGTTCTGTACCCTGGAGTTCAGCATATTAGTGACGTCCATCACGCGATTGCCAGACCCATAAGTGGCCGAAAGAATGCGCAGCCCACTCACCTGCGTAAGTCCGCCAAAGAAACCACCGCTGGAGGAATTCGTGGTGGTTGTAGCTGCTGGATAATTTGTGTTTGGATAGTTCGAATTGGTTTGCCCCACAACCGATGCATCCGGAATCGTCAGCGTTCCATTTTCGTCAGCACTAGCCTGAAACGTTTGCCCCTGCCACTGATAGCTAACCCTGAGCATCTTTTTGTTGGCAGGTGCCGGATCAGCCCCCAGGTTTGCGTTATTCACCACAACCCGCAAAGTATTGTTTTGCACCATGGAATCCAGGCGTCCCTTCACATCGTTAAACCGATCCCGCCGCGATGCCGCATCATTACTATTGGGCTGCGCCGGTGCACCATATTGTGCCGACAGAATCACCAGTTGGCTGTAATTATTATTGTTGTTACCTCGTCCGTTCATCCCAGGCCGCGATGGAACTCCGGTACCCATCTGCGAATCGGAAATGTTCAACGTTCCATTCTCCGGAACCGCAACATCGTAATTCTGCCCACGGTAAGAATAGTTCACCCGCAAAGTTTTCGGCCTACCCATAATAGGATCGCCACCAAAGTTGCTGTTGTTCACCGGCATGTTCAGCGCATTGTTTTGAATGCGAGCATCCAGCGTGCTCTTCACATCCACCCATTTCGGATCCGCTCCATACTGTGCGGAATTGATGATCAGTTGACCTTGCTGCTGCGTATTTCCGCGCCGATTGCCGCCGCGAAAGATGTCCGGAACTGCCAATCTTCCGCTGGTTGGCAGCATGATCCAAGCCCCGTCCTGGGCCGATATCTCGCCAGTCTGTCCTCGAAAGTTGTATTGCACCCAAAGAGTTTTCACTGCCCCAGGAACCGGGTCGCCACCCAGCGAATCCGGCATGGCCTGAATCCGTAAAGTTGAGTTTTGAAGTTTTGCCGCAACCTGGCTAGTCACGTCCCGAACCGTGTTGCCGTCCCCATAGGTGGCACGAAGGATTTGCAAATCAGTTTGCCCAAAAGCCGGCAAACCGCACATTAGAGTTAGAGTGAATCGTAGCAATGGCATGCCTCCATTGTCTCTGATTTTAAATATGCAACATAGCCTATTCTTCATCCGGAAGCACGGCCACAAACTCACCTACAACTCGAAACTGGTCGGGCTCCAATTCCCATGGTGAATAATCGGGATTCAACGGTTCCAGCCTGATTTTCGAATGTTCCCATTCCCCATCGCTATGCTGCTTTTTCTCGCTACGGTAAACCTTGATTGTGAATCGCGTGGCTTCGTCAAATTCGCCGAATTTTTCAATCAACAATTTGCGGCCACCGCGGCTACCCGTTACGTTTTGACGAAACACGCATAGGCTATTGGCAGGAATCACCGGCTCCATGGAATGTCCAGTAACGCGCGCCACGAACATGTCGGGATTCACGTTTCGAAGGGTTGCAGGCACCGCAATCCATTCCTTGATTTCGTCCAGGCCCAACTGTTCACCCAAATGCCCCGCCGCCGCCTGGCACGATGTCAAAGGCAGATGCGTTCTAAAAGGCGTAACAGTAACTTTTATATTTTCACGAAACAAGCGCCGCAGGCGGGATTCAAAGTTCGCCACGTGCATGGCTTCACGCTCGCTCACGCGCAGCAGGTTGCTCCATTGATCTTCCAAGTAGGCCAGCACCTGCGCTCCGCCCATCTCCGCAGCCTTCTTTTCTAGATCGTCTTCCAACAACCCAAGTACGTCACTCTCAGATGGTGCGAACTCGTCCCAATCATTCCGGAATTTCAAGTAGAGCTTGTTCTCCACCGGATCCAGCAGTAATACGCCCACTGTTTCCGCCGGCAACCCTGGCAGGCACACATCCACAAGCACGCACTCAGCACGCTTGAGTTCCAAAACAGTGCCAGTGCCTTCCACTCTCATCCCTTCCTTATAATTTCTTCTTATCGCCTAATTTCCCCATCGTCCCACTATTTTTTCACCCCAACCTCTGGGCCATAAGGATAGTAGCCGAAACGTGATCGCACTTTCACATTCGGAAGCGCAACTTGAATTTCGATTCGACGGAAAATTTTCTTGCCCTCGGCCTTTTCAGGAACGTATCGCAAAATATACTGCGAGGTTACTTCGCCGGCAATGTTCGCCACCGATCCAAAAATTCCCTTCGCGATTTCTGAAGCATAGCCGCCCGTGCCCACTTTAATAGCGTAGTTGCCTTCGTCCGACGGGGTCGACAAATACCCCGATACATCTTTATATAAGTTGTTCAACGGATACTCAACACGCCCACCGGTTTCTTGCGTCATCCTAGCCAGATTCTTTTCCCCTTCGCTACTGAACCCGAACGCCACCGTCGAAATCCCATAAATGCTCACCAGATTCCGCTGGGCAATTTCCAAAACTTCGTCCAACGATTTCTTTGAAGCATTGTCATGCCCATCGCCAATCACCACAATCACCCGCCGCGGTTCCAGCGGCTCACCCTTCACTAAACCTCGCGAGGTGCAGGCCATATATATCGCATCATACAAAGCCGCCCCGCCTCCCGGCTTCAACTTTCCTATCTTTTCCACAATCTTCGCCGAATCGCTGGTGGTGTTCACCGCCAACTCCGCTTCTTCTTTATAAGTAATTAGGTAGCCGGAAAATTTCTTCCCTCGGTCAGCTTCCGGTAACAGCGTCAGCGCCAATTCCTGCGCCGCTTCCTGATACTTCTTCCAATGCATGGTCGATGCGCTCGATAGATCCAGCAGGAATCCAACCACCACCGGCTGTTCGCGTTCCCGTGAGAAGTAGGACATCTTCTGTTCCTTTCCTTCCTCGAAGATCTTGAAATCTTTCTCGTCCAGATTCGAGACAAAGCGGCCCTTGTCATCCGTCACCGTAACCGGCACAATGACTTCGTTCACAGAAACAGTAATGGGAGCCTGGCCCAAAGCCCAAGCGGCGAGCATAACCAGCAGGATCATTTGACGCATGATTTGATTATCCCTTTTACAAATCCCCGGCACAATGCAGCAAACCGGTTGACAGTAAGTTTACACCTAACAGAAACGCCCGCTCACCAAATAATTGGCTGCGGGCGTCTCAAATCCAAACTACAAACTAAGATCAATTCCGGCGCTTCATTAATTCCTGCGCTTCAGGGTCGGCCGTTCATCCTCATCCGTCTTCTGCTTCTTTTCATCGTCATCCAACGTCCCGCCGCTCCCCGGAGCTTTGCGCAGTTTCGGACGATTCGCGTCTTCCTTCCCATCAGGCTTCCGCCGATTCAGCAGTGTGAACAACCGGTTCTTCACATCATTGAATTCGCTGGTGGTCACCACATATTCCGGCTTCGCTTCCAAATTTTCCTGAATGTTCTTCTGCGCGTTCTTAATGCGATCATCCGTCAACGGATGCGAACTGAAAACCTTGCCCATGGTTCCAGGCTTCTTCTTTTCCAGTGATTGCAGTTCTTCAAAAAAGTCCACAAAACCACCCGGATCATAACCTGACTTATACAGATATTGCAGCCCCAGCATGTCCGCCTCTTCTTCAAATCCGCGAGAGAAGCTTAGGAAGCCCATCGGGATCAAAATGCTGGAGGCTTGCCGAATTCCATATCCTGCCCAACCGCCCATGAAGATCAACGGGATCGTCGCCAAATTCGCAATCTGTCCACGCGTTGCCTGCTTGGTTCCATGCCGCGCTGCAATGTGAGCAATTTCGTGCGCCATCACACCTGCCAGTTCCGATTCCGTCCGCGTCTTCAGCAACAAGCCACTATTTACGAAGAAGAATCCGCCAGGCAGCGCAAACGCGTTCACTTCCTCGCTGTCAATCACCTTGATCGTCACCGGAACTTTTACGTCTGAATTGCGGACAAGATTCTGCCCCAACCGGTTGACGAATTCCGTTACTACCGGATCATCAATCAGCTTCGCCTGCCGTTCAATCTCCTGGGCGTACCCCTTGCCCATGGCGATTTCCTTTTCAATCGAGTACATGTTGATGCCCTTGCCGACATCGCGATTCCCAATCTGTTCAGGATCTTTCTTCTTAGGCTTTTCTTTGTCTTTGGCTAGACCTGTTGCGGTCACCAGGACCACCGAGAGGAGTAGATATAGTAAGCGCTTCATTCGCGTTTCCCTCGACTTCAGTATAAGGGTAACCGTCAAATCCGTGTAGACAATTTCAGAATGGATTTCTGCGTACCCGTTGATTTAACGTATATTGGCATTAATGGGTTACAACGAAAATGAACTGTGGAACCGTTACCGGGATCAATTTCCGGTCACCAAGAATTTAATTCACCTCAACCATGCCGCCGTTGCACCTCTTTGCAAAGCTGCCGCCGATGCCATGCGATGGCTTGCAACTGATTGTGAACAATACGGTTCCTTGCATTACGAAGCCTGGATGGCCACCTACGAAGGCCTCCGCCGAGTCACAGCCCAACTGATTAACTCTGACCCTTCAGAAATCGCCATCGTCAAAAATACCTCCGAAGGCATTGCCACCATCGCCAACGGCCTCAACTGGAAACCCGGAGACCGCATAGTCGTTTTCGAGGAAGAATTTCCCGCCAACCAGTACCCTTGGCAGCGCCTGGCTTCAAAAGGCGTCACCCTGGAATGGCTCCGTGCCGATGGGCCCATGGAAAAATTGGAGCAGGCCGCAAGAGGTGCGCGCATGGTCGCCCTCAGCTTTGTCCAGTTCCTCACCGGCTTCCGCGCCGACCTTGAAACCGTCGGCAAAATCTGCCAAACCAACGGCTGCTTTTTCTTCGTCGACGCCATTCAAGGCTTGGGCTACTACCCACTCGATGTCCAAAAATGCCACATCCATGCCCTTGCCGCTGATGGTCATAAATGGCTGCTCGGCCCAGAAGGCTGCGGCGTTCTCTATGTCCGGTCTGACGTTCAGGATCTAATTGAGCCCTTCGAATTCGGCTGGACCAATGTCCAAAATTACAGCGATTATGGCCAGCGCACTTTGACTCTGCGCTCCGACGCCGGACGCTACGAACCCGGGACCCTCAACACCGTCGGTATTTACGGCCTGGAAGCTTCCATCAAATTTTTGCTTAAAGTTGGCATTGATCAAGTCTCAGAAGCAGTCCTTGCGCGAACGAAGCAGATCCACGACGGAGTGCGCGAAAAAGGCTACGAAATTCTCGGCGAACGAACCCCCGCCTGCGATTCCGGCATCGTCTCTTTCCGCAAACCCGGCGTCGATTCCCGCTTTGTCCATAAGCAGCTCAAGGACAACGGCATCCTCACCGCCCCAAGAGCCGGATGGGTGCGCGCTGCTCCGCACTTTTACATAAGTCCTGAGGATGTGCAGCGCTTTCTTGCAGTGCTTCCTTAATCCCAAAAACGGCAGTTGCAAGCCGTAACCGGCACCCTGTCTGTCCAATTCGTGAAATCCGGGACGGGGGTGCAATTCTTTTGCAAATCTTCAATAAGCAGAACATCTTCATTGAATTGCAGCCCCATCCCGGATTTCGCAGCCCTCCGCACCTACCTTAGTCCCAAGCCGAGCCTCACGATTGAATTTAGAATCGAAAGAGCGCTCACCATTCAGGTGACGGATGGTTTCCACGCAACTGTCGATGGTACGGGAGTTGATCTATGGGCGGTGCGTCAACGGCCGTTTCTAGGATGGACGGTGCGTCAACTGCCGTTTTTGGGATTATGATGCCGGTATTCAAATGCAAAGCGGTAAGATGAACGGCAGACCTCAGGTAACGAATCCAACCCGCCGAACTGCACTGTCCATTTGACTGTCTCGAAAATCAGGATATCGCGAGCCAAACGGGGACATGGTTCCCTGGCCTGAAGCTACAGAACTCCGAATGAAACCATATAGGGCTCAAGGCGTAGCGGCCTGGGTACCGTGTCCCCTTTGGCGACCTTTTTTACGCACTTCAGTCTCACCCTTTTCGTGACCCCTTACTTCTTAGTTCTCTTCGGCCTGTATCAATTCTCAAATCCCAGCAAGATTCGCCGCAACCTTCTTGTACCCCTGCCCAACAGCCCAAACATCCAGCGGCGTACAAGCAAGCTCATCCACTTCAGGAATCGCCTGCAGATCAATACCACAATGAATGATGTGCAAATACATCTGGCAATTCTCGCAAAGCAGCGTCTGCACATGCGGAAATTGTTCAGCCTTGTAAAACCCTAATTGCTTTTCGTCCGCCATCAGGCAACCAGGACATTCCCCGCGCGGGAATACCCATTCGTGAGAACACAGAGAACAAACCAGAAGCAACGCATGCCCCTGCCCTTCCTCGCGCAACACGCCACATTGCGCGGCACACCCACATTCCGGGCACTGATTCTTTGCTAAAAGCGAATCAGCCACAGGCGGATGATTGCGCAATAGTATTCTTAGAAAAAACCCTTCCGGCTCCGCAAGCCCCGCCGAAGCTTCCCGCATCGGCACCGGAGCAATCTCCTGCAAACGAGCCCTCAACGTAGGCCAGTCCGCATCGAAACCAATCAGCCCTGCATAAAATTCTAAAATCTCGCGCGAAGCCGGGTATCGTTCTGCCAAAGTCAGCGCGCGTCGTTTTCTACTTTCGTGATCTGTCGAAACCATTTTCCGTGATGCGCCTTTGCCCAACCTCGCGTCACAAACCCTTGCGTCATCGCTCGCAGTGAACCAGGCACTGCAAAAGCGCTCATATACACGTGCAGGATAATCCCGCCAATCGAACCAATTGCCGCCAAAGGATGCACCAGCACCGCTCCCAATCGCAGAGCGCGCGGCATGATTTCTGGAAACCATAAAATCGCCCCACTTAAGAACAGTAGCAGCGCCGATGCCGCCTGCATCCAGAACAACATTTTCTGCCCAGCGTTAAACTTACCCGATTCCGGCACGCCCGTCTCATCATTCATCGCATAGCGATGCGATTTCTTCAGCCATATCAAGTCTTCACTATCCAGTTTCATTTGCGAAGCCCAGTTCCGGAACATCAGCCCAAGCACCAGTGCGAAAATACTGCCTCCCCAAGGATGCAGCGCCCGAACCGTTTCCCCGCCACCAAGCACAGTCGCAATCCAAAATAGATGTCTCGACCACATCGCAAGCCCCGAAAGGGCAGCATATACGAAGCAAATCGCCACCATCCAATGGATGAAGCGCTCCTTGATGTTGAAGCGATCAATCATGCGTGCTTTCATCATCCGCAGCCTCCTCATGCTTCGGCCCAAAGCGAACGTAATGGAAAAACGTCCCCAGAATACCACCCAGAAATACCACCGAACCAAGCAGCTTCACTGGCCCCTTCCATAGCGAAACGGTCCACGGAATTGAAGGATTTTTCGGCAACCCATAAGATTCCGGATTCGACGCGTCCTTCAAAACATAAATCACATTCGTTCCGCCAACGCCCGCAGGATTATAAACACCCGCCTGCTTCATCCCATCGCTTTGCAACTCCACTGCACGGTCCTCAGCCTTCCGCAAAAGATCCGTGCGCGTCCCAAACGTCAGGCAACTCGTTGGACAAGTCTTGATACAGGCCGGCTCCAGCCCCACTGCCGTGCGATCAGAACACAGCGTGCACTTATAAACTTTCTTCGTCTCTGGACTCAGTCGAGGTACATCAAACGGGCATCCGGTAATGCAGTAACCGCAGCCAATGCAATTGTCGTGGTTAAAATCCACGGTGCCGTTCGGAAGCCGGACAATGGCACCAGGTGCAGGGCAAGCTTTCATGCAGCCCGCATCCTGGCAATGCATGCACTGGTATTTCATCATCAACCACGACATTTGCCCGTCCGTCTCAAATTCGTTGAATTTGATCAGGTTCCAAAAATTGTGCTCCAACTCCGGCATCGTTTGATAAGTGCCGCCAAACGTCCCCAACGTAAATTCCTGATCGTTCCACTCCTGGCAAGCCACTTCGCACGCCTTGCATCCAATACACAGCGACGTATCAATCAGTTTGGCAACGGTCTGCATTTAGAGCTTCTCCAGATTCACAAGGAAGCCCTTGTATTCAGGCGTCCCTGAATTTGGATCGTAAACCGACGCTGTAAGATTGTTGATCAGTGGCCCCTTGATCCGACCCACAAAACCCCAATGAATAGGCACGCCAACTTGATAAATAGTTTTACCGCCTACCTGCAAACCCCGGAAACGTTTAGTCACCAGCGCCGGCCCTTCCACATTTCCACGAGCAGTAGAAAGCCGCACCGCATCCCCATTCTTAATATTTTTTTCTTTCGCCAAACCGTCTGGAACTTCAACGAAAAAATTGGACTGCAGTTCTGAACTGGCCTGCATGTTCTTCGTCCAATAGTGGAAATGTTCCGTCAAACGGTAGGTAATCCCCACGTAAGGAAAATCTTTCGATGTCCCCAGTTGATCACCCTCGCCGTGAAATATTTTTGCCATCGGATTGGCATTAACAGTAGGATGCAATGAATTGCTCACCGGCGATTCCACCGGTTCATAATGTTCCGGGAAAGGACCTTCCACCAAATCAGCCGCAAAGAATTTCGCTACACCTTCTGGCAGCATAATGAATGCACCATTCGCTTCCGGAGCAGCATCACCCTTGTAATCCGGCGTGTCACCAACCCATCGCCCATTCTGGTAACGCAACGGAGCCCTCGTTTCATCCCACGGCTTACCGTTCACATCCGCCGAAGCGCGGTTGTACAGAATGCGTCGATTCGCTGGCCAGCTCCAACTATAATTCGGATAAAGCCCCAAACCTGTAGGATCATCCTGACCGCGCCGCGCCATGTTATTGCCCGCTTCTGTCCACGATCCCGAATAAATCCAGTTGCCGCAGGTGGTCGAACCGTCATCCTTTAATTCGCCGAAACCATTTAGTTGTTTGCCTGTTCCCAAATCGCGCCCATTCACTTCGCGGGCAACTTCTGTCAACGACGGCGACAATGGCGTTGCATAATTCCATTGCATGTTCAGCAATGGCTCAGGCGCTTTGCCCCCCTCTTTTTCGTACAGCTTGCGGACCCGAGTGAACAATTGCCCGATGATCTCCTGATCCCTCTTGGCATCGCCGGGTGGGTCCAGCGCCGCATCCTTCCATTGCAACCATCGCGACGAATTTACGAAAGCTCCATCTTTTTCTGCGAAGCAGGAAGCCGGTAATAGGAAAACTTCTGTTTGTATACTTTGCGGATCACCAGTACTTGGATAATATTTTTCAGCCAGTTTCTTCGCGTTCCAAAATGCCGACGTCTCCGTCTCAAAGTTCTCCGCAACAATCAACCATTTCAATTTTGATAGAGCCGTCAACATCTTTTTAGTATTGGGACCATTGGCTACGGGGTTCATCCCGAAGGAAATCAGGCCTTCAATTTTCCCCTGATGCATGTTGTCAAACATGTATCCCCAACCGTAATTTTCCGTCTCCCCGGCCTTCGGAATCCATTCATAACCGAAGCCGTTTTGCTTGGTGGCCTTTTCGCCGTAGTAACCTTTCAGCAGGCTGGTCATAAAATTTGGAGTGTTGCCCCAATAGTTCAAGGAATTTGGCCGCAGCGCCTTTGGTGTATTGGCTTTCAGATAGTCGTCAAGCGAAGTCATGTTCGCTCGCGGAATTTTTAAATATCCAGGGAGGTTGTTCCACGTGCCCATGTCCGTAGCACCTTGAATGTTCGCGTGGCCGCGCTGCGCATTTACTCCACCACCGGGCATACCAATGTTGCCCATCAGCAGTTGCACCATCGCGGCGGTGTGAATCAGTTGCACTGCAAAGCTGTGCTGCGTCCACCCTAGCGCATAAAGTACCGTGCCTGATTTATCGGCTGCCGCAGCAGTGCAAATCAGTGCCGCAGCGTTCTTGAAATCCTCCGCCGTACAGCCGCAAATTTCGGCTACCTTCTCCGGCGTGTAGCGCGAGTAATGTTTTTTCATCAACTGGAATACGGAGCGTGGATGCTCCAAAGTTGGATCCACTTTCGCGTGCCCCTGGCCATCCAGTTGATACTGCCAGGTTGTCTTGTCGTAAGATTTTTTAGCTTCGTCCCAACCACTGAAGTGGCCGTTTTCAAAGGAGAATCCGTCGTGGATCAAAAAACTCGCGTTCGTGTGCTGCCGCACGTAATCGGCCTGGAACAAACCTTTGCTCAACGAATAGTGAATTATGCCGCCAAGAAAAGCAATGTCCGTTCCAGAACGAATAGGAACATAGAGATCAGAAACTGCAGCAGTGCGCGTAAATCGAGGATCCACACAAATGATCTTCGCTTTGCGTTTACGCTTGGCTTCCATCACAAAACGAAAACCCACCGGATGATTTTCCGCCGGATTCCCACCCATCACCAGAACCACGTCCGCATTGGCAACGTCGGTCCAACCGTTGGTCATCGCTCCCCGTCCGAATGTGGCGGCCAAACTGGCCACCGTCGGACCGTGTCAAAGCCTGGCCTGGTTTTCGTATCCAACTATCCCCAAACCAAAACGAAATTTTCCCAACAGGTAGTTCACTTCGTTCGTATCCGTACAGCCGCCGATCATCGCCGTATTCTTCAGCCGGTTCACCACTCGGCCTTGAGAATCTTTTTCCTCAAACCCCGCATCCCGCGAATCCTTAATCCGGCGAGCCATTTTCTCCAACGCATCTTCCCAGGAAATGGCTTGCCATTCGGTGCAGCCCGGTGCCCGATACAATGGCCGCGTCAAACGCAAATCACTGTTCACGAATTCCTTCAGCGATGCCCCTTTCGAACAAAGTGTTCCTCGATTGATAGGACTTTCCGGATCACCTTCAATGTGCACAACCGCTGGCTTTACGTTCTGAGCCTTATCCCCAATAGTATGGATAACAACACTGCAACCCACCGCGCAGTAGGGGCAAACACTATGTGTCTGTGTGGTGCGGGCAATTTTCAACTCTTTGGCAACCGCCGTGGCTGCCTCAAGATTAAAACCCAAAGCTGTATAGGCGGCTGTGCCGCCGCCAGCCAGAAATCCGCGTCGTGAAAGTTCTGAAGCCATGTGATGAGGCTTCCATCTTATCAATTGCGCTACTAAGAAAACGGAGGAGGATCAAAGACCGACAGGATATCTCGAACCATAGCTTCCCTGGTGGTGAAACGCGTTTCGTCGTAACATCCTAATGGATTTTCCACCACATTCACAAGACACTTGTTGCAATATGTACAAGGCACCGGTGCATGATCCAAACCTTGAGCGAACATCTTCGGCAGATCAGGATTCGCAATCAATGTCCGAGCCATACTAACCGCATCACATTGACTCGAAGCAAGTGCCTGGCGGATCACCGACGCCGTCTGAAATCCACCTGTACAAATTACAGGAATATTTATAGCTTGCTTGATAGCAGCAGCGTCCGGCAAATTCAATCCTTCAATGACGTTGCCACGCTGCTTCACCCATTGATCGTGAAATAGCTTTCCAGTAACGTCGTTGCGCAATAGCAGGAAGTTACGAAATGTATGTCTGCCACTGGAAATCATGCTGTCGTATACGCGCACGAAATCAGCGATCGGCAGGTCCCCGGCGGGGTTGCGGGGATGAGGAAAAAAGCTGCCGGTGGAAACATGAATGGCGTCAACCCCATCAGCTTCCAGCCATTTGCAAACCTGGACTGCGTCTTGAATTGTATTTCCGCGAGGCTCCCCAATCGACATGGCATTGTTGTTTTCCGTCGAACTGATCTTCATTTGCAAATGGAAACCAGGCCCACAGCGCAGCCGGATGGATGCTACTATTTCCCGAACAAATCGGGCTCGATTCTCAAGACTGCCTCCATATTGATCGGTCCGGTCATTGATCCCGGAACTGAGAAATTGAGTGATTAGGTAACCATTGGAACCATGGAGTTCCACACCATCCAAACCGGCTCGTTGCGCCCGTTCCGCCGCTTGACCGAATTGCTGGACCACTTCGGAAATCTGTTGCTGCGTCATCGCCGTAGCCTCGAAGCCGTGCAAAGGATCTGGCTTTGAGGTGGAACTCCAGCTCTCTGGATATTCGACGCCGGCAATATCGCGTTGCCTCCCGCCATGGCTTAGTTGCAGGATGAACTTGCAATCATGCTCCCGGACGCGCTTTCCCACTTCTCTCCAAAAGGGAATTCTGTCATCCGAATCCATCATGGCGTAATTGGGTAGAATTCGACCCCGTCCATGAACTGGCACAAAGGAGGAAATAATGGCACCCACGCCACCACGGGCAAATTTTGTTTCCCAGTTAATACGAGCCGGATTGCCGGACCCATCGTAGTTATCGAATCGCCCGGAAACATTAGAGCGGATCAGCCGATTCTTGATCGTAAGATTCTTGAACGCAAGCGGTGTGAAAATTGAGTCTGCCATTTTAATTTGCCTCCAATTCTTTAGAATGTCCGAATGTATTCAATCAGAGCGCGCTTATCGGCATCGCTCAATTCTTTGCCATAGGTATGGCCGCGATCGACAACAAAATCCGGCGAAAGATTATTTTTCAAAAGCAGATCGCGTAGCAATCCCCGTCCGATGAGCGCTCCGATAAATCTTGTGAAAAAGTTGTCATTCCGCAGTAATTGCAGGTTTGGAGCATTGATGTTGGCAAACAAATTCACCGGTGTGCCCTTCGGTACTTTTAGCTTGTACCCACTTTCCAGTGGGAGCGAACTATCCACCGTGGTAGTCCACATGGATTTGATACCCAGCCGTTTTTCCGGCCAGAGCAATTTCTCCATCCCGTCAGAAAAAGCCGCCAAACGGCCAGTGATGGTGGGGTCGGAATTGAACAGGCCAAGAGAATTGTTATGAAAGTAGGGAGCTGTGGCCCAAACTCCAGAAAGCGTTGGAACCCGATAATATCCGCGACCTCCAGCGGGTGGCTGAAATTCAATTGGATGATTGGGCCGGACCGGATTATACAGACCGGTCAACTTTCCGGCAGCCGGTTGGTCCTTGTAAGTCTGGGAGGAAAACTCTTCCCAAACATGACCCTGAATTGCGTTGGTCCCCATAGCCCTGCCGATGTTGGTTCCAATTTCAGAAACGGAGTAGCGCTTATCATCCGAAAGAAAATTGGCATCCAGAAAATCGGGCCGTTGCACTGCTGCTCGAAACCAGATCTTCGCATCTTCTCCGGTCGGCGGCTGTTTGCTGGAATGGCATCGAGCACAGTTGTCAGCAAAAACCAAAGCTCCTCGACGCAAAAGGTCAACATCGCTACTTACATATTCTTTCGGGAGCCGGGTGGGCTGGACTGTCAATAAAAACTTTTCCGCATTTCCCATTCTTTTTTCAGTGGCGCTCCAATCAGGGCAGTCTTTGCGAGCCAGTTCCATCTTGAAAGGCTTTTGTTCAAACTTAGTACCGGCTATCGGGTTATGCAGGGTTGTCCAGTAATCGGAACACATTCCGATGTTCACGTAAACGCGAAGGGAAGCAAAGGCAATGCCGACCGAATCGGCCCCATCTTTCAAAATATGATGTACGTCGCGGGTGCTGCCATCAGCCATCTTTTCCGTTTGGACCGGACGGCTGGCTAAGTGGGCAATTGAGTTAATAGCGTTGGGATTGAAAATGTGGTCAGTAGCAAAACGCGAAGTATCTGAAGTACCTGCCGGCTGACTATTTGCGACATGCCATCGAAAGTCCTGCGGAGTAAGTTTAAGTCCAAACAAAGTGCCTTCCTTGAAGTACTGATTCCCATTCGCGGATAAGAAATTGGACCAACGAGGGTTCTCCGGATCTTTGGGGGGATTCAGTGGATTTAATCCTATGTGACAAAACCCACAAGTCATTCCGATTAGAAAGGGAGGTT
This sequence comes from Bryobacterales bacterium, assembly GCA_043745195.1. Lineage (GTDB taxonomy): Bacteria > Acidobacteriota > Terriglobia > Bryobacterales > Bryobacteraceae > JANXSF01. Next base: position 15,338 of record JAYTTF010000117.1, read on the forward strand.
CAACAGTAGCCGGATCAGCAATATACTTTTTTGCATCCCAAACGAATTTATCGAACTTAGGATTCTTAAATTTTCGTAACCCAACAATACCGGAAGATTGACTGGGAATGTCGGGAACATCCACCACTTTGCAGACATCCATCCATAGGCCATATTCATCTGGTTGAGTGGCCATGGTGCAATCAGGATCGTTCAGTACACCCATGGTTTGAAAGCGCTTGGGTCGGTTCCGGGAATCTACATACTGCAAAAGGTCAGTAATTCCGTGAGTGATTTGAGCTACCTGTCTCCAAAACTTTTCCCCGCCGCCGGTCCAGAAATACCACGTATTTCGTCCGGCTCTTTGATCGGGTGTTAGATTGATTCCGCCGTAATCGTAAGTTTCCGAATCCGGGTAGTTAGTCTGAGCTGAACCCTGGGGGGTGAAACTTAGCAATATGAAAGCACAAGTTATGGTCCGCATAGTACCAAAGTGTATGCGATTTATTAGTCAGTGTAAAGGCGCAGATTACTTAGTCTTCAATGTTCTGGTCAAGGACCACCTTCAGTTACTAATTCAGGGTCTCAAAGGTTTTATGAACGCAAGCTGTCGCTTTTGGCAAGCTAATGAAAAGAGGGCAAATTTACATTTACATGTGAAGTGATTACTTTTTTGAACTCGCGCAAAACGGAGATCCAGCGGCATGCAGCTTTCTTGTTCCTGGAATAAGGTCGCCCAGCCGCTCAGCCCTATGCGTTCTTGCAAAACTTCGGCGGAAAATCTATCGGACTCGCTGAGTGAACCACCACATATGTCCTTCCAGATCTAAAGCACCATAGCTTTTATCAGTCCAGTAATCTGGGCCGTAGTCGTGCAGTGACGGTTCATCAACAATTCTGGCACCAGCCTTTCGCGCATGAGCACAATGCTCATCGACATTGTCGACAAAAAGCATTATGTTTTGGGTATTGGCACCGGCGATAGAAAGTGGACTTGCGCCGGGAGGCAGCAGCGGCCGATTTGGCCTGCCGCCACTTTGTGCCACCATTACCAAAGCTTCACCGAAGGTTAGTTCGCTGTGTTCGATGCGGCCGGCTTCGCCCTCCACTTTTAAGCGAACTTCAAAACCGAAAGCATTGCAAAGCCAGTCAATGGCTTTCGCCGCATCATCGTAGTAGATTGCAGTTGAGAGGCGCGGCCAGCCTGAAGGTGTGGGTTTCATGCGGTTAATCTTTGTCTGATTCGTTGCGTAATCTTTGAACCAACTTATAGCCTACGCCACGGACCGTCTGCAAGTATTGGGGCTGTTGCGGATCGTCTTCAAGATACTTGCGTAATCGGACAATGAAGTTGTCGATGGCTCTGGTATCTGTGTCTTCGCGGACACCCCAAACGGATTCCAGAATCTGCTTGCGGCTAACTGCTTTACCTTCGTGCCGAAGAAGGAACTGAAGGAGATTGGATTCCATCAAAGTCAAGGATGCTTTCTTTTCCCCAGCGATGATTTGTTGGCCTTCAAAGTCGATGGTCTTGCCGTTGACTTCAACGGGAGAGCCGGTATTGGCGGCGGCCTCAGCCCAGCGTGATCGGCGTAACAATCCATGGATGCGGGCCATGAGAATTTGCAGTTGAAAGGGTTTGGGAAGGTAATCGTCGGCACCGGCTTCGAAGCCTTCGAGAACATCATCGGCGCGACCACGGGCGGTGAGCATCAAGATGGGGATGTAACAGCCGCCAGCGCGCAGTTGGCGAGCCGCAGTAAAACCGTCCATCCCGGGCAGCATGACGTCTAACAAAAGGACATCGAACAGCTCCTTATTTGTAAGCAGCATTGTCAAAGCTGCCTCAGCGTTGTCGGTCACGGACACCTGGAACTTTTCCGCCTCCAGATTAAAACGCAGTCCATCGGCCAGATGTTTTTCGTCTTCGACAATTAGGATGCGGTTCATTTTACGGGTAGTTCCATTGTGAAACTGGATCCACGGCCAACACCCTCGCTTTCAGCAAACACTCGGCCTCCATGCTTTTTTGCAACGGACTGCACAATGAACAAACCCAGCCCAGTTCCTTTGACGCGCATTGCGACTGCCCCGGGAATGCGATAGAACCGTTTGAAAACATGTTTTAATTCTTCGGGTGCAATGCCCACGCCTTGGTCGCGAATGCGAACGGCAATGTGCCGTTCACTGGGGCGAGTTAATTCCAATAGCACTCTTACTTGGCCGCCTGAATATTTGATGGCGTTATCGAGGAGGTTGCTTACGGCTGCCTTCAATTCATCGGTGTCACCAATAACGGTGGTCGATTCTCCGGTGGGGCATTTTTGTGCGTAGTTCAAACATTCGGGCGCTAGATGGTGACGAGTGCGGGCCAAGGCGAGACAATCCTGCGCTAAGACGGCCAGGTCGATCCGTGTTGTATTGATGCTGGAGCCAGGTTTTGCTGAGCTACCTGCACGAAGCACTTGTTCAATGGTTCCGTGCAAGCGATCTGTATCATCGAGCATGATCTGATAAAACTCTTTGCGCTTTCCGTCTTCCAATTGGCGGGATTGGAGTGTTTCCAGATAGAGGCGGATGGAGGCGACGGGCGTTTTTAGTTCATGTGTTACGGCGTTAAGAAAAGCATCGTGCTGTTCATTACGACGGATTTCGCGCACCAGGAAAATAGTATTAAGAACGAGGCCGACAATGAAGATGGGAAAGAATATAGCGCCAAGCACCAGCATTACGCCGGTGCGCCAGTTTGGGACCACCCAAATAATGTTCAACGTGATAGCCAGAAGGATGAGGCAAACGCCAAAGGCTACGAACATGAAGGTGGATCGCCTGTTTGATGGGGCAATCATGTTGGGTACAAGTTGGCCGGGCCAACCGATACTTAATCTTTGCACGGATCAGGCCGCCTCGCGTTCGGCTTCGACCAGATCGAGGCGTGGATAACGGACCCGTTTAGCCAATCCAATTAACTCCATGAATCTAATGTGAAGCCAACTGATATCGAGTTCGTACCACATGATTCCATGACGGGCGGAAGCGGGCATGGCGTGATGGTTGTTGTGCCAACCTTCGCCGAAAGTTAGCAAAGCAACCCACCAGTTGTTGCGTGAATCATCGGTTGTTTCAAAGCGCCGACGTCCCCAAAGGTGCGTTGCTGAATTGACGAGCCACGTAGCGTGTAGTCCGGCGCAGACGCGCAGTGGGCCGCCCCATAGAAACATGGGCCAACCGCCGATTAAGTAGAGCAAAATACCAGAAATAGCCAGGGGCAACCAGTGCCAGGTGGTGAGCCAGACATAGACAGGGTCCTTGGCCAGATCGGGGGCAAAGCGTCCCATGGCTTGGGCATCATCATGCTTCGATTCGCCGGAAAGAATCCAACCCATATGAGACCACCAAACACCTTCGCGAGGGGAATGAGGATCGCCGTGTTTATCGGACTTTTGATGATGGATGCGGTGAGTGGCAACCCAGAAGATTGGACCACCTTCGAGGGTCATAGTGCCGCAGAGGGCGAAAAAATATTCGAGCCATTTGGGAACTATGTAGGCGCGATGGGTGTGAAGGCGATGATAGCCCAAGCCAATACCCCAGCAGATGCAGCAATAGTAGAGAACGAGGCCGGTTATGACAGCGGCTTTGGTGATGAAGAAGAATGCCGCGATGGCACCGATGTGAAGAGCGGCAAGAACCAGAATATTGACCCAGTTCGGTTTGCGGTTATGGAAATCGATTTCGACGACGGAAGCTTTGCTCATTAGGTTCCTATCGTCAGGCTAACAGCCAGTAAGTGGGGCTGGTTGTAATAGTTGTGTAATTCCCGATAATTAGGGCTTAGGTAAAATGCGTTTTTCGATTTTCAAAGAGCTTACGAGGAGGGTTGGACTACTTCTTATCGCGCCCGGTGAGCGCTCCCGCATTTCGCCGGTGTGATTTCTTAGGTGAAGGGTTTAGTAGGTTGCGCGGTTGGTGCTGCGATTGCGGGGACTGCGAAAGATTCTGATTCCCAGGTTTGCTTTGGTGCTTCGAGGTAGCGCAGTACTTCGACTACATGATTTAGAAGCGCCGTTAAAAGTTCGTTGAGAGGGGCTTGGTGGCAGAGGTTGATTTCGATGTTAATTTGATTATTTTCGATTTCGACGGGGGCATCGGCGGCGATTAGGATTGGGCGGTGGATGGTTTCGTAGAGTGTCCGATTCTTGTTGATTTCTCGGACGCGCACGGGGACTCCACGGCGGACGCGGCTGAGGGCGGCTTTGCGTTTTTCGGAAATGAAGGGACTGGAGTCGAAGGCTAGAACGCTGTTTGATTGGGCCATTTGGCCGAGTTGATTTTCCGTGGTGGGCATGGGGAGGAGTGGATGGATTACTGGGTCGATTATGTTTCGGAGTAGACGGGCGGCCTCGATGCGGGCGCTTCCGGTGATTACCAAGATAGGCTGAGTGGCGGTGGGAATCATGGAAATGGCCAGCCAATTGGACAGCGTTTCGGCGATTGGTTGGGTGGTGGAGAAGGCTCGCATCACGTGTTGGACTATGGTGCCTTTTGTGATGGCGGGGGTGGGGATGGGCAAGTTTTGATCGGGTCGGTGGAAGAGAGTTGGGTGACTGCTGGTGATGCACCAATGATCTTTGGTGATTTCGATTACTTGGTTATCGCTGGTTTGGGGGTCAATGGATTGTAGGTCGACTAGGAGAGTGTGTTTTTCAGCCGCGATGCGGGTGTGGACAGGGATGATTTGAGATTCATAAGTGTGCAGGATATTGTCATGGTGACGGAGCAGACGGCCGAGCGTGGATGATGAGGGCCAGTCAAGGCCGAGGGCTTCAATGCGGGTGAGCAGCCAGCCTCGAAATTGTTCGGAGTACAGCGGTGCGGCGGTGCCATTGAACTGTACGTAGGATTGGCCGTTTGGGGTGAGGAAGAAGGCGGCTCTATCGCAGGCGAGGATCAGCTTATCGAAGGTGGAGAGCTTTCGCGGTTGATGATGATTTCCTTGCATGCGCTTCTGGTTGAAAAAGTACCAAGGGGGTTGGGCGGGCCGGACGGAGAGGGAATGACGAAAGGGTGGAAGCTACTCAGAGGCAACAAGTTAATTGCTGGAAAATTATTTTGGACGTGACGTGATTGAGATTTTCTGTGTCCTCCAGCAACAAGAAGGAGAACGAAGAGACTCTGAACCTTGGAGAGCTCCGTAGCAAAGAGCGAGGCTGAAGCCTCGAGCAGACTAAAGTCCGCCCCCGGCTGTTTTTCCATTGCCCAGTTGGAGTGTGTTTCATAGGGGATTCAAAGGGTGAGACTGCAGTTGGCCAGCGGACACTCCCCCAGGAGCCAGCATTCCCGTCGTACCATGGAGAGACCCCATGCCTGTTCCTCTTCAAATTCCGTCGCACCTCGACCGACTGGAAGCGCGGCTTGGATTAACTTGGCCGTCGATTCGTGGAGCTCAGGAGGCAACCGAAAAGAGACGCGCTGAGCTAACCGAATCCCTTGCCAAGCGCGGTTCGCCGGACACTAGCTTGGTTGTTTTTGGCTCGGTTGCGCGCGGAGAAGTAACGTCCGGCAGCGACCTGGACTGGATCCTTCTGATTGACGGTCAGTCCGTACCCGAGCACAAGGAGCAGGAGCGGGAGATTGAGCGGCGGCTGATTGAGGGAAAGTTCATAGCGCCTGGCGCGAGCGGTGTCTTCGGCCGCATGGTCGGGAGCCATGATCTTGTCCACAATATTGGGGGCGAGGACGACCTCAATTCCAATACGACTCGGCGCGTCCTCCTACTGCTTGAATCCTACCCTGTTGGTAACCGCGAGGCCTATGATCGTGTGCGACGACAAATTTTGCGACGATACCTGGGCGATGATCGGGGTCTCACTCACAGCGGTAGTGAAGTTCGTATCCCGCGTTTCCTGCTAAATGATTTCACTCGCTACTGGCGCACTGTAACCGTGGACTTCGTCTATAAGCAGCGCGCGGACAACGACAAGAAATGGGCGCTGCGAAATGCCAAGCTTCGGATGTCCCGGAAACTCATTTTCGCCGCAGGCCTCGCACATGTTTTTTTCTGCCATCTCGATACTGCTGCCGAATCGGCACGAACCGCGCTGATAAATGCGAAAGACGTTTCTCTTTTGACGGCCTATCTCACGCAAGAGCTCGCCAGTCCGCCGTTAGAGACGATCGCGAAGGCCTGCATGGAACTGAATGTTCGTCAGGAAACGTCCTCCTCGATTTTCGATAGTTACAACCAATTCCTGGAGATCTTGGACCACCCTCAAAAGCGGGGAGAGCTCGAGATGGCGCAAACTCACGACGATCTGCGCACGTCTAGGGCGTGGAAAGAGGTACGCGACGTTAGCCAGTCATTTCACGAAGGCCTAGTTAACCTCTTCCTCGACGATAGGCTCAAACGGCTAGTGATGACCTATGGAGTTTTTTGATGCGGCGTATTGGATTTTCGACAGGAGCTTTGGCGCGCGGAGATTTTCGGTCAGCGCTGGCTATACTTCGTCGTCACAAGATCGACGTGGTGGAGTTGTCTGCCCTCCGAGTTAGCGAACTCGCGCCACTGGCTCAGGCAATCCCGGATCTCGATCTGTCCGAGTTTACGTTCGTGTCGATCCACGCGCCAAGCCGGTTTGCTCCCGAAGAGGAGGCTTGGGTGGTAGACCACCTTCGAGTTTTGGCAGACCAGGGATTTCCGATTGTCGTTCACCCAGATGTGCTCTTCAACCCATACCGATGGCAGGTGCTCGGTGATCGGCTACTGATCGAAAACATGGATAAGCGGAAAGCGATCGGAAGGACTGTGGATGACTTGAGCGGTCTCTATGAAGTTTTGCCAGCAGCCCGGTTTTGCTTCGATATCGGTCATGCGCGCCAAGTGGACCCAAGCATGACTGAGGCTGCTTTGCTGGTGCGCTGTTTTCAGGACAGGCTATGCGAAGTACATATGAGCGAAGTAAACACGGCAAGTCGACACGACCCAATTTCGATGAACGCGGTGAATGCATTCAGTACGGTCATGTCTACCATCTCGGAAGACATTCCGATTATCCTCGAATCCCTGATCGACCAAGGTCAAAGCGACGTAGCAACAGAGATTCAACGGGCCAACGAGGTCTTTGCTTTCGTTGCTGTGTGACCTGTGACTATAGCAGATCGAGAATTCGCGAGCGCGAACCTGTCTTCGACGACCTCGGTTTCTCGGCCGCTGAATCCTGCAACCAGCGCCTCCGGTCGCAAATGATGACGGCCCTGAGGAAGTTCATTGGGAAGGAAGGCCTGACTCCGTCCGATGCAGCCAAGCGCCTGAAGGTTAGTGAGCCGCGTATCTCCGACCTGACGCGCGGGTTGATTTTCGGATCAAGACGCCATCGCGGCGAGTGGCTTAGTGCTGTCGACTCCTGGACACACATCGGTAACATTTCTGGGCGATTAGCAAAAGTACCTGTGGTGATTAAGGCGAAATCGACTGCCCGGAAAATGTGAAAAAATTATCGTGCGGCCCATGGTGCCAATTGGTTCACACGAATTTGCTCAGCGCGGGAAGCTGTGGTTAAGGAGCGAGGGAAGATGATAAGCCCGATTGGTGAGTTCTCCGGGCCATGAGACCGCCCAGAGAACGACGATAGCTTCGGCTACGACGCCGATAGGCGCGTCCTGTGCCACCACCAGCAGCCCCGGACTGGATTTCCCGGCAGCCAAATAGTTACGGAAGTGATTCAGCATGGTGCGGCGATCATGCGAGACGAGCACACGATCCTCCAGCGCGGCGCGGTCCAAGAGGTCGGGATCGCTGAGGCCATCCAAGCCAGCTTCCTGCGCAGAGGCAAAATCGATGGCTGGCTCTTGCCTCCAAACCGCCTTTACGATTGCGTACTTAAGATCGTTGTCTGCCTGGAGGCGAATGCTCACAAGCTGGGCACGCCCGGTTTAGCTTGAGACGATTGCGCCCGCGCCTGCTGGATTCGCGCCCAAAGGCCGGGATTTTCTTCGCACATGGGAATGCCACTGCCCTCAAATTCCTGCTTGGTGTCTTCGAGGTACTTGTCGATCACGGCCTGGTGGTCCAGGTAGAAAGCAATCGCGCCATAGATCTGAGCGCGCTTGAGCGACGGGAAATCTTCTTGAATGGCTTCCGGAGATTGCCCGTCATTGAATGAGTAGACGACGGAATCCAGCGAAATGCGCGTCCCGGACACATAGTAGCCGCCGTTGCGTTGTTCAATGTATTCGCTGTGCATGGCTTTCTCCTGCTTCGATTATAGCGGGGCCAGACCGATTGAGGGGATAACCGAATCCCTTGCCAATGAGGATACGGTCATGAAAAACACCATCGACGCAACAATTACCAAAGGCAGCGGGGATGTCTTCGGCGACCTCGGTTTCTTGCCCGCTGAATCCCGCAACCTGCGCCTCCGGTCGCAAATGATGACCGCCCTGAGGAAGTTCATTGAGAAGGAAGGCCTGACTCAGTGCGTTGCAGCCAAGTGCTGAAGGTTAGTCAGCCGCGTATCTCCGACCTGACGCGCGGGTGGATTTTCCATCGCGGCGAGTGGCTTAGTGCTGTCGACTCCTGGACACACATCGGTAACATTTCCGGGCGATTAGCAAAAGCTAAGTCAAGGTGTTTAAGGAAAGTCATTTGCCGGTTCGTGAAGAGCGTTTCGATACGGATCGCTGATTGAGTCGCCAGACAGAGATCAGCGATTGGGCGAAAAAGGGTCCAACAGAAATGCCCTCCTTGTCGCTGAAGCGGACCATCGTCATCACTACTCCACCAGGAATAATTGCAATGCCCTCGCCGATTTCTCTCGCCGGGCTGCCTGCATAGGATGCAAAACGTAATTTGTTAAGCGCCGGCGCAAACTTTGCGATAAAGCCATCTCCGTCGCCTCGCCATATGAGCCTGCGGCTGGGAGGTCTGTCGAGTAAGTCATGCCTGCGATCCAGACGCTACCGTCGGTATTGATGGCGATGTTCTGGCCGTCGTATCCAGCCTCGTCCTTTTGCGAACCGCCGAAATATGTTGCCGGACCTCCGATCTGGGCGACGAAGGCATCAATGCCCCCTCGGTTGTGTCGCTGAAAGCCTCGATTTGCGCCGGGAAGGTCGGTAGAGCTGGTTTGGCCAGCTATGAATACGCGGCCCCGCTTGTCAATTGCGATGCCCCAGGCGGAGTCGTCTCCGCTGCCGCCGAAGTACTCTACGCTCTCGATCACGAGCGTTTGCGCGTTCAGTCTGACGACGAAAGCATCACTCGGCCCACGAAGAATCTTCCAGTCGTTCGATTTAGTTCAATGTGCCCGGTCTAAACCCCCCGCCTTTCAGGCGGGTCGCTTCGAGCCACAGTGCTGCAAAATAGAGAGATGGATGAGTACCGAAG
>JAYTTF010000118.1:0-24600 GCA_043745195.1 Bryobacterales bacterium
TTCCCTGGCCCAAGCTACAAAATTCCACGCCCCCCATCAACCGCCCTAAGCGAGCGGCCTGGGTACCGTGTCCCCTTTGGCTCCCTTCCAGTAAATTCCCTGTCTCCATAATCTGGATATCGCCAGCCAAACGGGGACATGGTTCCCTGGCCCAAGCTACAAAATTCCACGCCACCCATCAACCGCCCTAAGCGAGCGGCCTGGGTACCGTGTCCCCTTTGGCTCCCTTTTCAACACTTCAGTCTCGCTCTGGTGTAAACTTCCATGTTCACAAAAAGTCATTCCCCCACAGTTGCTAAACAAACTAATCCCATGAAAAGAATTGCCGGCTTAGCCATACCGTCCTTTTTAGGTATCACCATGGAAGTCGCGCACCAGTTGCCCGGCGAACATGCAGCTCTCGCCGCCGGCATGATCGCCTTCCTTGGACATGTGCTTGCCGATCTCACCGCCGGCCGCGCCGAGCATGTCTTCGCCGGTTTGGAACGCGCCGGTAACCACGATCTTGAATTCGCCTTTGCCGTCGCCTATCGCCAAGCCCTTCAAATCCTGCTCGACGAAAACCACAATCCGAAACGGGACTGCAATTCAAAGAAGATGTTCTGCTTACGGAAGACTTGCAAAAGAATTGCACCCCCGTCCCGGATTTCACGAATTGGACAGACAGCGTGCCGGTTACGGCTTGCAACTGCCGTTTCTAGTCATAGCGCCCCACCATAATTCTGACGGCAAGCCGTTCTTCCGTCACGGCACTTCGAAATCGCAATTTGCCCTCTTTTCAATGGCTTGCTAAAACAATGCGGCTTCTAGCTTGCAACCATGTGAGAAACTGCATACAGGAAGACAAATTGCTGGCCAGCAACTTCCCAAAATATTGAGTCCTCGAGGCGATTAACTCCTCTGGCGTTCCAATGGAATCTGAATCACAAACATGGCTGAGCACCGTGAATGTGGGCTGTAAAAAGCAGGCTGTTAGTGGTTGGCAGCCCAGAAGGTGAAATGAAGAACGCCAGTCGAAATAAAATTTGCGTTTGTCTGTTCGCGAAGCCTTAGTGCGCCTGCGTCCGCTTACTTTGACCCTCTCTCCAACAATTCCAAATTCTTAAACCAAACATCCAACTTCTGACGAGCATTAATTTGCAAGGCAAGCAATCCATTCAACACACCATCAGTATCATTGCGGTCAATAATTTTCTGCCCGTTCACTGAAATCACCAAACGAGTTCCATAGACGGAAATCACCATTTCATTCCATTGGTCCTTCTTGTAAACTGCATTGTGAGTTTCCGCATCCACATGCTGCACCCAACCTCGACGGCCGATTTCTTGCAGTCCCCCCACATCACGCGTCGGGTCTATCTCAACCTCGTAACCTCTTGGACCTTCCACCTTCTGCCCTGGGTGCGCGAAACGGAAAAATAGCCCGCTATTTCCCCGCTCAATTTTGTAAAGATACCGCAACGTGAAATCTCCATAAGATTGCTTGCTGAGTAAATAACCTCCCGACTTGTGCTTTTCTGGATCGGCGCTGCCATGAAAAGCGCCATCTTCAAGCGTCCAATCACCGTTGCCAAAAGTCTCCCAACCGTTCATGGTTTTGCCGTCGGAGATAGCACGCCACGACGTCGGTGCAAGTTCCGCCAGTTGAATATTCCTGAATCGAACCTGACGCCTGGGCCCTTTGTAGGCGTGAACCTGAAGCGCGATGAAACCGCTGGCATCCTGCGTGTCATAAAGGTCCGCACAGGGCACCCCGTTAATCCACACTTGGATGTGATCCCCTTCCGCCCGCACTCTATATTTATTCCACTGATTGTCTTTAAAAGCCGATCGCGATGGTTCTTTTGAAGAAATGTTATCTAACCAACCACGACCAGCTTCGTCGTAGACTCCGCCGGATGCGCCTGATTTTTCACTGGCGATTTCTACCTGGTACCCATGCACTCGCCCTGCGGGCTGAGTCCGTGTTAACACTTCTTTACCATTGAACGTCCTAACCTCTGTTGCCACCTTATATTGATGGCTGCGGATCTGAACACCAGAATTCAATTCAGGATCAACATTAACTTCCAACTCCAGCAGAAAATTCCCGTATTCTTTTTCAGAGCAAAGAAATGAATTTGGGCTTCCTTCAGTTGTTGCTCCGGTAATCGTTTTATTCTCAACCTTATAAGAGGCTTGCCCATTACACTGCTTCCATCCCTTCAACGACTTCCCATCGAACAGGGGCTTCAATTTTGGTTCCTGGTTGGCAGCATTCGAAATACCGGCAGCCATCACAATTAGGGTGATTTTCCACATGATTGTTAGTATCCCTCTTTCGCGGTCGCCCTGGGGGAAGGTACAAAATAATTGCAAACCTCGATAATTCTTACAACTGTTCAGTAACCAGTCGTACATTTAGGTCATCTTCATTCCTAGAAGCAAATTTTCCAGGTTGAAGTGTGTGTGTTGAATTCGGAAACAAAATGAGAACAGCTACTGCAGAAGAGTCCCTAAAATTTGAAGTGGCTCACAAAATCAGATCTTCTATTTACTCCGGTGAATTCAAGCGAGGTCAACCCTTAAGGGAATTGGCTTTGGCGAAAGAATTATTGGTGAGCCAAGCCGTTGTTCGCGAAGCGCTGAATCACTTGGAGCCGATGGGTCTTGTCCGGCGGGTCCCTAATAAGGGAAGCTTTGTTACAGACCCGTCCAATGAAGAAATGCGGGACCGGCTTAGAATGCGCATTTTGATTGAAGAAATTATTTGCCTCGATGCTGCCCAGCGCATGACCGATGCCGACTTCGAAGAAGCTGCAGCACTTGTGGATGCCATTGAAACCGCAGTCAAGCGTAAAGAAAAAGAATCCATACTCCAAGCAGATCAGGCATTCCACCGTTATCTTTGGTTGAAGTCTGGTAGTCCTGTTTTATGCCGAACCATTGAGGATGTCAGCGCACCATTATCGGCGTTCTTTGGAGATGCCGAAAACGTGAAGAGCGCAGCAGACCAGAGCACTATTCTCGCCTCCATGCAATCCCGCGTTGAAGCAGACATCCGGCAAGCAGTCCGCAAGCACCTGGAAAATTCCTTCCCTGCCCTCGCCCCGTGAAGAATTCTGCAAAGCCTACTGCACCGGCAGGTTCGGCGCCGTCATTCCACCTAACCCCGCATAGGAATCTTTCACCTTCGAAACTTTATTCGCGGTGAACGTTATGAAAGTGATTTTCCCTGGAGGTAGGCCGTACATCCAATCTTCAATATCGGTTCCTTCCACTGTCCGCCGCTCCTTATTCCGCGGCCGGCCAAGAGCCATAATTACCTGCTCTCTATCCATCCCTTCAATGGCACGCTTCTCCTTGATCGCCAGTTTTACCGGCTCCGGAAGTTGATCGACGTAATTCTCCGTCACCGTTCGTTTTTCAAAATCTAAGATCGGCTTTAGCAGCGCTTTGATTTTTGCTGAATCTATATCATGCAGTTTTTCCGGAAATTTCAAAGCAAGATTCGTTCCAGCCTGTGCCACCTGATCCGCGCGGCCTACGGGAGAAGTGTTCCCTCCCATTCCAACTTCTATATGCTCATACCATTTCTTGCCGGTCTTCAATCCATTGTTCAGCTCAAGCAGAATCTTGTCGTCTTCAATGGTGATCTTCGTAACCTGGACCAACTCGCCCGACCGCGCAGCCGGACCGAATTCCTTCATCGCATCGTCCCATGCCGTCTTGTCCCACTTGGCTCCTTCCGATTGGATCACCAATGGTTTTCGCGATCTCGGAATCATAGTTTTCGCAGTTGCAAATTCCGACGACATTCCGCGAATGATCTCAATCCGCTCTTCATCGGATAGCTTCTGTTTGGCGTTGATAGCAAGCGTGAAGGATAAACTCAGCAGCAATAAGCGGCGCATAGCGTCAGTCCTTTTCGGGCATCAGAAACGGCGTTTGTCGTTCCAACGGAGCACGGTAGATGGCGAAAAATACCAACGGTATCACCAGCGACGTCAGCAAACCACCTTCCGGCCCGTAAGCCCCGCCGCTCCACAAATCGCTGATCTTCCATACTAATCCATACCCTGTCAATCCCATTGTAAACCCGCTCAACTGCACGCCCATCAGCGGAAGTGTAACATTCCAGCCAAAGTGTAAACCGATGGGCAACCACAAATCACCGCTGCGTAAGAATGCAAAGCCTAGAATGACACCCCATAGGAATGTGTTGAACAAACCAATTGGTGGAGCATTCCAATGAGCCGCAGCAAAAACAACGGAAATTGGAAGCAGAGATTGGTAAGCGCCAAACGTTCCTGCGATTACCTGAAATCCATAACCTCGAAATAGAATCTCCTCCCCCACCGCACCAAACAGCAACAGGATAGAAACGAAAAGGAGGCTCGCGAATTGGAAAGGAGTTTCCGGCCGCACCTGAAATTCTGCCAATCGAAATATGCAGGGAAGCAGTGTTACCTGCAAAGCGGCAACCACGCCAATTGCAAGGCCTAAACCTAAATGACGGATAGCCGCGCGGTGCCAACGCATACCAACATCGGCCAGCGGCGACCTTTCAAATACACGCAAGCAAATTGTGGTTGCCACTGCGGCAGCAGCAAAAGTACCAAGTGCCGCCGCAGCTAGCAGACCGAATGGAACAATGAACAACGGAATGATTAACTGGCCGGCAAAGCCCAGGAAAAGAAAAACACCTACCCGGACTAGTGCACCCGATTTGGTGAGTTGGGCTTCATCCATTTTGAAAAATCTAAGAGTCTAAACTTTTAACAACCACTCCGCGGGGTGCCACTTCAACAGGCAACACTTCTACGCCTTGTTGAGCAATCAGTTCGGAAACCCTTTCCTTTGCCCCTTTCTCCACCAGGAAAAATACGCAGCCTCCGCCTCCAGCTCCGCAAACTTTCCCTCCTAAGGCTCCGGCTTTCCGCGTCACTTCAATCAACCGATCGATTAGCGGAGTACTGATGCCCGGAGCATTGGTCCTGCGATGCGACCATTCTTCCCGAACCAACTTCCCCGTTTCCTGCCAATTCCCATTGTCCAAAGCTGCACGCATCCTCACCGCAATTTGGGCAATCTTGCTGAAGTTCTTATAAACCTGCTTGTCGCCGTCAATATGCGCTTTCGTCACTTCCCAATTATTGATTCCGGAATTGCGCGGCTCACCTGTATAAGCCAGCACTATGCGCGAGTTCAACTCATCAAAATCCACGGGAACCGCTTTGCGATGCAGTCCGTCAGCTCGCAGTTCAATGGCACTGACCCCGCCATACATTGCGGGGTAATAATCCTGGCAACCGGTAGGCACCTTAATGATTTGAGCCTCTACGTTTTGGGACAGCTCACGAAGCTGCTCCAAGGAATAACCGCTTTTGGTCAACTTGTTCAAAGCGCTGGAAAGGGTAATCATCAACGAAGATGATCCAGAAATTCCCGCACCTGAAGGAGCCTCCGAGTGGGTTTCAATTTCTAACCCGGTATCGGGCAAAAAGAACTTCACCAAGTATGCAGCCAGCGGCAGTTTGTATTTCTTGGCGGAACGCAAAGCTTCGATTGAATCAAAAACCTCTTCAGTTTTCAAATCGCGCGATCGCAAAATAATCCTTGCGTCCTGCCGGGTTTCCACAATACAGGAGGTAAATCGATTGACCGCAAAATTCACCGTAACCGCATTCGCGTGGTAAAGATACAAAGGCCAGATATCCAGAGTGCCTCCCGCGAGATCAACGCGGCAGGGGGCTTTAGCAGTAATTTTCATTAACTCTTCAGTTTACCTCGACGAACAGCCCACGCGACTGAACCCGCCCCTGCCACGGCTAGAATTGGGGCCGACCAAAGCGTGAACCAAGCCAGTTTGTCCGCCATGGTTAAGGACAACAACTGGTCCATCACTTGGTCACTAAGAACTCGCGGAGCCGCTAACATCAAGCACAGAAGCAAAAGAAACCCAATGCGCAAGCGCCCCTTGGCTTGGAATGGAGTCGCCGAAAGCTGAGCCACAACAGCCGAAATGGCTCCAACAATAATCGAAAGAAGTAGACTTGAAATACTCAAACTGAGCAGGACAACCAAAGGGGGCAGCACGCGGCGTGGCAAACCAAAGTTCACAGTTGCAACGCCCATAGCGATCAGCAGCATTGCAGCGGCCCACCCGAATCCAATGCCCTTTGCCAGCGGTACTAGCTCCACTTGTTTGCCCGCAGCAAAAACCGAATCCACAACTCTGGGAAATACAAATAGAAACCCCATGCAGGAGTATGGAGCCAACAACAGCAAGTCCAGAAACGGAAGCCCTTTAAGCCAGGGGACAAAAATTCCGAACAATACAAACAGCAGCCCCTGAACAAATTTATCGCGAGTGGTCATTCCGCTAGAATAAACCAGAATGGAATTCAATATCCCGGCGTTACCAGTTCGAGACCGTCACAAACTTCTTTCAGCAGTGGTGCTGCCCAGGCCCATAGCCTGGGTGACCACATTGGATGTCCAAAAAAGAGTTAACGCCGCGCCCTTCAGTTTCTTCAATCTGATGGGATCCGACCCCGCAATTGTTGTACTGGGAATTGGGCGCGGACCAAGCGGATTAAAAGATACTGCCCTCAACATTCAAACCAGCGGCGAGTTTGTAATCCAGATGGTGACCGAAACCATGGCTGAACAAATGAACCAAACGGCAATCGATTTCCCACACGGCGTGAATGAATTGGAGATTGCCGGCTTAGCCACAATTCCCGCCGTCTGCGTGAAGCCGCCCCGGATTGCCGCCTCTCCAGTTCATATGGAATGCCGCCATCATTCCACGGTGGACATCGGCAACAACTGCGTCATTCTTGGTGAAGTGATCCATTTGCATGTTGCCGATGAGTATTTGGATTTGGCAACGCTGCACATTGATGCCGATAAATTCGGCGTAGTTGGCCGCATGCACGGTGGCGGCTGGTACGCGCGGACCAGCGATTTATTCGAGCTCGGGAGGATTGGTTACAAGCAGTGGAAAGAGAAAAGTGATTAACTAATTCCACTTATTTACAGCCTTTGTACTCTTTGTAATTAAAATACTTGCTAATTACAATTCATAGGACTACTGTGTACCTAGAAGCTGACACACATGCTCCTCGACCTTAAATACTTCCTTCGCACTTTGATCCGTAATTGGCCGTCCTTTACGCTGGTGCTTGTCAGTCTCTCACTGGGATTAGGACTGACAATAGCTATGTTTAGTATTGTGGACGTGCTTGTTCTGCGGCCCATCCCTCATGGTGAAATCGAACGAGTCGTTTCCATAGGCGGACTTGCAAAGCCGCCCGATATTCACGCCATCTCGTGGTGGCGGCAGTCTAAAAGTCTTGAAGATTTGTCCACATACACGCGTGGATCCGTCTTTTTATCCAATGCAAGCTCTTCCGATGCCGATGAAATGGTTCTCGCGGCCTTCGTCTCCGAATCGTTCTTCTCAGCACTTGGATTACATCCGATTGGCGGCAGGTTATTTCGAGCCGAAGATTATGAGAGTGGCGGTCAACAGGTTGTCATTATTAGTGCCGGTATTTGGCGGAACACCCTTGGTAGCAACCCTTCCGTTATCGGGACTAAGCTTCGGATAAACGCAATCCCTCACATCATAGTTGGCATCATGCCTGACGGGTTTGCTTTTCCCGGCAATGCGAAGCTGTGGCTGCCGGGCTATATTATGGAAAAGGCTACCGTTGACTTGTTATCTTCCGCCAAATCTCCATTACAGGCCAGCCCCGAATCCGGTTGGATTGCCCGACTGAAGCCAGGTCTCAGCCTGGAAATGGCGCGCAGCGAATTGTTTGTTCTCTTGGCCCAACTGCATGCCACCTACACTCCAAAAACGGGGCTCCGGTTTGGCGACATGATCGGAGTCTACCCCCTGCGTGAAGCCCTGGTGAAAAATGTAAGGCCTATTGTTCTCGCATTGCTTGCTGGTGCGGCATGCGTTCTCCTCATTGCATTGTCAAATAGCATTACGATCCTACTCGGGCTGGCCGCCACCCGCAGCCGGGAATTGGCGGTACGAAGGAGCCTTGGGGCACCGGAAACCAGGCTTATTCGGCAACTCATTGTGGAAGCACTTCTTTTGGGGGCCATTAGTGGAGCGGCCGGTCTGTTCGTGGCGCTGAACGCTATCCAACTCGGCACCAAAATCTTTCTCCCAGGATTTAGCGCCACTTTTGATCAACCCATTCTAAACCCGTTGGTTTGTGGCTTCTCAGTCGTCTTGTCACTGATTGTTGGCTTGGGTGCCAGCCTACCATCGGTTCTGCAATTGCTCCGCAACAGTCCGCTTGATTCAATGCGAGAGCAGAATGTCCGCTCCTCGGCTCAAAGCGGAATGCTCCTCCGGCGCTGGCTGATCTTGGGTCAGACTGCGGGTGCCTTGCTTCTAACCATAGGCGCGGGGCTGGCCTTTCGGACTCTGGCGAACTTATCCCAGGTTAGAGCTGGGTTTGAGCCACAAGGAGTGCTATTTGCAAGTTTGCCTCTGCCACGAACCCCGGATGCGGAAACAAAATTTCCCGTGGAAATAAGGGAATTGATGCATCGCTTGCACGGAATTTCCGCGATCAAAACGGTGACGGTTGCATCGTCGTTACCGTTGGTACCGACCACAGGAGGTGGTCATTTGTTCATTCGAAAGGATGATCGATTCGTGAGCGCCATATATTCATCAGTGACAACCGATTACTTTCAAACTTTGAAAATTCCAGTTCGTCTTGGAAGATCCTTCCATGATGTCGACAAACAATCCGCGATTGTGAACATGGCCATGGTGAGGGAAGTGGGATTGCCCGCCAATCCTGTGGGATCGGAAGTGGTTATCGACGGGGAAACCTCTCCTCGCGAAATCGTTGGAGTCGTCGACGATGTCCACGAAACCGGATTAGAGAAGCTTGCGGGGCCACATATCTACTTGCCCTTGTTCAACGGCTACAACGGTAAGTTCGCCGGCGATTCGGTGTTTCTCGCTGTGCGATGTTCTCAATCCTGTGCCCCTGTCGTGCAGTTGATCCGAGAGGGGACTCGTGAAATTACTGGCAGGAACCCCAATATACAATCGCTGGAGAGCGTATTGGAGAGTGACGGAAATCCGGCTCGCCTTCGGGCGCTCATTCTTGGACTCTATGCCGTTTTGGGTTTCGTACTCGCTGTTGCTGGTGTATACGGATTAGTTACTCACGCCGCCCGTACCCGCCGATATGAGATGGGAGTAAGAATGGCTTTAGGTGGCCGCCCGCGAGACATCATTCTATTGATGCTGAGGCAAAGCCTGACTTGGGCAGGTGCCGGACTGGTGGCAGGAGTCTTATTGGCATTAGCTTCAACCCGTGTAATCAGAGCTTTCCTTTTCGGAGTCGCTCCAATCGATGCGAGCACTTTCGTAGCAGCGGTTTTGCTTCTCGCCTTTTCCGCATTCGCTGCTGCGTTTATCCCGGCTCGCAAGGCTGCTCACACATCCCCTCTCGAGTCGCTACAGAATCATTAGATTATTTCGTCTCAGCAGCCGGAGCAACGTCCTTCTTCCCAACCACGAACAAACTGCCAAAGTTCTGCGTATAAATCTTCCCATCCGATCCGATAGCCAGTGGCGTATACGCCGCGCCCAGTGCCAGCCTTAGGAACATGTTCCCCAACAGCTTGCCATTTCGATCAATGGAATAAATATTTCCATCTTCGCTATTGGCAAACACCGTTCCATCCTTATCAACGGCCACCATATTGACGCACCATTCAAACCCGTTGGAATGCGGCTCACATTTCTGCGTTCCGTCGGCCAGCAGCTCGCAAGCCATATTATTCGTGCTGAGGAAGCCCCATTCTTTTTTTAGATCCGCATTCAAGCTCACCAATTCGTACCGCTCCTCATCAGGCAAGCAAATATCCCGATTGCCGCAATAGGACGGAATTCCATAATGGTTGTCCTTCAGAAGTACGGAATAGGTTCCGTCATGAGCAAACACTGCAGGTGTTGCATCCCAACCAAAATCATAAGCAGCCAGAAAATCGCCATCGGGACTGAACTTCATCAGGTGGCCGCGGGCGTTATTGTAACGGGTGTAGGCACCGTATAAAATCGCTCCGTCAGGAGCAACGGTAGGTGAAGATGTGGAAAGATCGGTAACCTGCCCAGCGGGCTTTTGATTCGTAGATGGATCCACACCAATCGTTGTACCCAGCGTGCAGCCACCCTTTTCTCCATTCGCTGGCAATCCTACACCACAGCCATCATTCAAACGATCCCGTAAAGACGCTGCCCATTTTGGAGTGAGGTCGGCATTCACCGCCACCAAATACCCGTAGTTCGGATTGAAGTGAGCGCGGCTCACCGTATAGATAGTGCCATCGGGAGCAATCGCTGGAGCCACATTCACGCCCGGCCTTTGCGATCCGCAAGGGAAGCTCGCAGGGACAGCCGTTGGGCTGGGAGGCCATGGCAAAGCTGTCCGGAAAACCGTGAGGCAATCCCCGTCTGCAGCAGGTGCGCTGGGGATCAAACTCTGATAGGTAGCTGTTGTGATCTTGCCATCAGCACCCACCCTCACCAGCCACCCGCCCATGGAGTCGCGCTCATAGGGTTCAAAGGGGTGAACCTTCAATGCATTGTAAAAGAGGTTCCCATCTTTATCTGCAGTAATTGGCCCTGTCACAAAAACATTGGCATCAATACTTTCAAACGGGTTTAGAGTATCCACTTTCTCGCCGGTCTCGCGATCAATCTTCAGCAGGACGCCACCCATCGTCGGTATATAAAGAAACTTACCAACCAATACCGGATGAAAAACAGGCTCCCACCAACTGCCGTTGTCAGGAATTGGAATCCAATCGGTTTGCGCTACCCATTTAATAACAAGCTTGCCCTCTTCCCATTTCAGACGGACCACGCTCCATTCCAACTCGTTCCACAAATCCGTTCCGCAAGGAGGAGCATTGTCTTGGCAGGAGACCCAATCGCCCGCACGCTGCATCATGAACACATCGTCGCCATCCACAATAGGTGCCATGTAATGCACCAGCAGATTGCCACCCTCGTCAGCTCTTATTTTTTCAGCCAACAGGTCGTACTGAAACTTGTCGTAGACCTTTTCAAGCTTGTGACCCGATACTCCAACAGCGCCAGTATGTTGAGGATTTTGACCCCATTGCGTCCAATTTTGGGCGAATACCGGCGTAGTCAAAAGCAACAGCAGGAAAAGTGATACACATCGCCACATATGATTATTATCCCAAAAATGGTAGTTGGACGACTCCATAAACTGGATACGGCAAGCCAGTAGTTGATTGTCTGGAAGATCAGGGAATCGCGAGCCAAACGGGGACATGGTTCCCTGGCCTGAAGCAACAGAACTGTAAATGAAATCCTTAAAAGCTCTAAGCGTAGCGGCCTGGGTACCGTGTCCCCTTTGGCGACCTTTTTTTACGCACTTCAGTCTCACCATTTGGTGGTGGTATTGCGCTTGATCCTATGACAGCAAGTCCAATTGCTTTAAGCCATTTCGTAGTACTATTACCAACCCAACTGCCGTTTTATAGAATTAACCAACCCCATTACAACAGCGACTTTTCTAACCTTGAAAAGTTGCTTTGTGTAACAAGATGAAATCGAATTTCCAGCCGTGTGAATCGCTTCAGGCTGGCGTGCATACTCGGTACAGGTACATTGGGTCCGGCCAGGAAAATATTTCCTGCTTCAATTTTGTAAGGGACAACTTTCCATTGTTTTAGAATAGAACTTGGCAGCGATCGGGCCACTCTCCGCGAAACCTGTCCCGGTTCGACATGCGCCAATGGAATCGATTGCTGCAAACTCAGAGCCTCGTACAGCAGATCTTCCTGCAGCATACCCAAGTTAACCATGTGTTCACCGATCCGCGAGCTGGCGGGCTGTGATGCCAGAGCCTTTTCCAGATCTTCCTGCAGCACATAGTTCGACCTCACCAGCACTTCCCCCAACTTAGGTCGATGACCCACCAGCGAAGCCCTATCCGGATAGACGTGCTCCGTCTTTAGCCATACCAGAGGTTTATGCAATAGTCTGGAAGCTGAGTAACGGCTTACCGCTTGAACCGTTGCCAAAGCGTTCACCAGATTCGCGTAGGGAATCCGCAATGGAACGGTTAACGCATGCCCCCATCCGTAAACACCCTTCACCAGATGCATGCGGATTACCACTTGCAGTGCATTCATCAGCAAGGCTAATGGTGCAAAGGTGCGAACCCAAACGTTGGCCATGTCGGCAACATCCACACCGAAGGCCGCACGAATGCAGCAATAGAAGAACAGAATATTGGCACACAGGCTGACAGGATTTCCCACCAGCCCCTTACGATCGCGCCAGTGCCAATAGCATTGCCGGGGGCCGCCTTGCCATCCATGCCATTCCCACCCTTGCAACGCAATTCCCGTAACCCAGCGTGTGCGCTGCTTTACGGAGGACCGGAAATTTCTCGGAAAGTATTCACGAGTAGCAATGGGGACGCCGTTGCGAAAGTTCACTGGAAGGAAAGTTTGTTTTCCCCCTGCGGCATGAATGCGGAAGCCGTTTTCGTAGTCCTCTGTCAGACATGCTGGTTCAAAAACCCGATTGCCATTCTTGATCGCCAGTTGTTCTAACGACCATCTGGAGAAGCCCGTGCCCACTCCACTGGAAGGAAGAAAGCCACCAAGAATTTCGCGGACCCGCAGGTCCCTCGCTTGGAATTCCACAAATTCGTCGCAATAAACTCCATGGGTAAACTCTCGTAAGGAAGTAGGCAGTGCCAGCACTGGAATCTGCACCATATCCTTTTCCCCGTGCCAGTTCATCCAACGGAGCTCTTCAGGATTCACAAGGTCCTCAGCATCATGCAGCACCACAGTCTCAAAATGAACGCCGTTGTTTTCCTCATGCTCCAGCATGGTTTGAAAAATCCAGTTCAAGCAATCCGCTTTGGAGGTGGGTCCATCATGGGGTACACGCGCCAAGTGCACATTGGGGAAACGCGATTCCGATTCCAAAATTGCATCAATGGTAGATGGATCGTTCGGATAACCGCCAATGAAAATATCGTAATTGGAATATTGAATGGAGGCGATATTGTGCTCCACCATTTGACGGACCACCTGATGTTCCTTCCAAAGCGGCACGAAAATTGCAATCCTCCGCTCTGGATGGCTGGCAAGTTGTGCGGCGGTGGGAACCGGTTTTGTTTTTTGGAACTTAGAAAGAAAAAGAACGTAATAAAGAAAGAAGTCATCCAAACCGCTGATTAAGACCCAACTAAGAATGGGGCCACTAATCGCCACCGCGAGCAGATCCAATGGATTGAGATAAATGGAAGAGTCCACTTGTATTAGTGCTGGGATGGGGAACAAATTCTCTTTCCAAAATCGGACAATAGAAATATGAACCAACCTCCTCCACCGATTCCAGGCTCATTCGGACCCATGCAGCCACCCGATCCCAACATAAAAAAGAAGACCAATATTCTTGTTTGGGTTCTGCTTGGAATTGCCGGGATCGTGGTGGCCGGTGGCTTGGCGCTGGTTGGTGGTGCGTATTATGTCGTCAAATCGGTAACTGTTCCCGGCAACTCGTTAAAGACCATAGCCAATGTGATCACCACGATTAACCCCGATCTGGAAGTAATCTCAATGGATGGCGACACGGTCAAAGTGCGCGTTAAAAGCACAGGGGACGAAGCTGAAGTCAAACTGAGCGACTTGCAGAATGGCAGGATTGACGTGAAGACAAGGGATGGACGTGTGGTTGTAAACGGCAAAGGCAGAACGCCGGATTGGTTGCCAAAGTACCCTGCCATCAAAGGCGAACCAATCACCCAAATTGAGAAAAGGTCGGAAGAAAAAGGTACTCTGGTTTTTCGTACAGATGATGACACGGGAAAAGTAATTGCTTTTTACCAATCGGAATTGAAAAAAGCTGGGTTCACCGTTAGCAGCCATTCTACAGTGGAAGGCGACAAAGAAGCAGTTCGGATCAAAGCCGATTCCGGAGCAAGGTCAGTTCAAGTTACTTCAACCACACACAATGACTGGACCATTGTGACCGTGATTTACTCTCTGCCTGCAAATTAGCGCGGATACGGATGGCCGCGAAGAGTTGCCAGTGCACGATAGATTTGCTCAGCCAACATTACGCGCGCCAGTTCATGTGGCCAAGTCATCGCCGATAGGCTGAACAATAAATCTCCACGATTTCGCCAGGCAGCAGGCAAACCATCGTGCCCACCAACGAGGAACACTAAATCCCGCGAATCGAGTTCTGCCTTCTGAAACCAACGGGCGAATTGCGGGGAATCCATGGGCTTCCCTTCTGGATCAAGCAGTACCTTCAATCCATTGGGATGCTGTTTCCAGGGGTCGAAACGTGCTGGTTGAATTTCCTTAGATTGACAAGGAATGTAGCGCGACGCCATCTTCAAATATTCCGCAGCCATTGCATTCGCTGCTGCGTTTTTGGGTTTCCCGATGAAGTAAAGGTAAATCTGCAACGCGACTTCCGCCTACATCCAGTATTCCCATTTCCCAGTGGCAATGACGTATAGCGAAAGGCACAAATTGGTGACTCCGTGGGTTACATACAGATCTGCGAGGCACTTGGTTCGGATCATCCACCAGTTGTAGATGGCTCCGGTGAGCAACCCAACTTCCCAATAGGGTCCATGTTCGGAAGCAAACATAACAGCGGTGATCCAAAAAGCTCGGGTAGCATTTGTGCCCAGAGGAACCTTCTCAAAATCGTCATTGATCAACCAACGCATCAACCAACCACGCCAGAACAATTCTTCCAGGATGGGGACCAGCAGTGCGGCACGGGACATCCGCAAAATCAACTGAAAGGGATTTTGCAGGAGTCCTTCAGGCATGGAGACCTCCAGCTTAGGCAGAAAAGAATTCTGGAACAACCAATGGGTACGGTAGCCGGGAATTAAGGTGTCGGGGGCGATCCACAAAAGGAAGACAGCCACTCCCAATGCGATGGAAGCTAGTGGGGATTTCATGCGAAAACTAACCAAATGGCGGCTAAAGAACCAAATGGAAGCAGCCACCGCTAGAAATCGAATGATCTGTTCTGCGCCCGGGTCAATGGGCAGATATTTTCCGCCGGCAAGGAAGACGCAGAACACAATAAAGGGGCCGATGTAAGCCGCGGCAGGGTTGTTCAGCAGTGTTTGTATCAGGGCTTTGTTCCTCGAATCCAGTTCAGTATAGTGTTGTATTCGGGCGAGCCGACATCGAAACGGATTCCGCCGCCATGGGACAATTTACTGGCATTGATGGTCCCTTCGCTTTCAGCATCGGTTGTGGGTTTGCGCAAAATCAGACTTTCTTCTGGCGCTTCCAAATTGATTACGCGTTGCGCACTACCCACGCTGCCATCGAAGATGGCGTGAGAAGCATGGCAGTGAACACAAGCGTAGCCATCTTTTCCACGAGTCGTCAAAATCGGCTCCACATAGCCACGGAAATACGCATCATCGGGACGCGCCGAGCTAGCCCCACCTGCACGACGTCCAGTGCTGTCAGGCCGTCGAGGTTCAACCGGTGCACGTCCAGCGGCGCGAAGGATCGGCTTGGATTCGGGCATGCGCTCCTTAAGTTTGGTGAAGATCTGTTCGCGATCTTCGCCGGGCTTACCGGCCTGTTTCACAACTTCGGAAAATGGCGCATCGCGCAACAGAATGGCAGCGTTTTCGGCCACGCGTCTAAGTTCCGGGTCATGTGATTCCAGATATGGTTTCAGTGCCTTGGCCAACCGGTCGTTCGCCTTACCGAAAAACACGATCTGTTCTACATCGTTTCCAATCCTGCTGTAGACGGGTGGAAATGGAGTGGAAAGATCGGCCTTCAAATCGTAAACATCGCCGCGTCTGAGTTCAAACTCAGTGAGCGAGGTAAGCAGCAACTTTACGGACTGCGTGTTCCCCTGATCCAGCACTACCGCAAATTTGTCGGCCAGTCTTGATTCCAATCGCAGCCTACCAGCGATAGCCGTATTACGGCTGGCTTCGGTGCCCAACAGTGGGATCCAATTGTTGTAAAGATACCGAATGTTTTCGTCCGCAATGTTATAAATAGCTTCCTTCAAATTACGGACAGCCCAAGGGTGTTGCACTGTGTTGAGAGACGCCATCAAAGTGTTTTCAATCTTCTCTTTCGATGAATCTTCCGGAGCCCAGAACCAGAATTGCCACAGGCCTTTGAACGCTTGTGATTGAACAGCCGGAGACGGATCGGAGGCAAGCAATGCCAATGGCGCAGCTAATTCTGTCCGCTTTGCTAAGGCGGAAAAATGTGTTGCGAAGACGCGTGTGGCTCCCCAACGGACTCGCTCCTTTTTGTGACCCATGGACGCAATCAATGCCGTTGAAGCCAGCGCTGGATAACGGCTGTAGAGTTGGCGAATGCTCCAGCCTGCGGTACGAGAAACCAGTTTGCTGGCATCGCCGAGTTTGGCCGATAGCGCAGCTAAATCTTGAGGCGTTGAACCCGCGCGGCCCAATGCCTCCGTTGCCTGCTGCCTGATGAGAGTGTCTTCGTTATCGAGTTCCTTCAACAACGAAACAGGAGGTGTGGTCCAAGTGGCATCCAACGCAACCAGTTTTGCACCAACATCTACTGGGTATGATTTTGGAGCGACTACGCCCCAGCCTGGTTGACGTTTCGATTTCGGAAAGTAGGAACTCAACCCCAGAATAGCCATTTGAGTTTCGCGGAATGGAGTGCGGAAATTTTCAAAAGATTGCAAGGGGTCCAGCCAACCACCAAACGGTTGCTGACGGCTTAACAAGTAGTCAATTGCTTTCTTGATTTGCGCATTATCCCTGGGGATTCCGGCAGCGGAAAGAGCCCACAAAGCATGACCGGTTTGAAATTCAGCTTCATGTTCCTTGGGCGAAAAATGCATCGACCACTGCCCCGATGTCCGCTGCAGAGAAAGAATACGATCCGCATTTTTCTTCAGCTTTTCCGCATGTTTCAAAGGATCAATGGCCGCCAGTGCCAGAGTTTGATAACAAAGATCGATCAGATTCTTGTGGTCGTCCTGCTCAATCAGCGCGGCAATTTTGCTGTCGCGAGTAACTTCCCAAGCATACCAAGCTACTTCGTAGGTGCTCACCAGGGGCGTGTTGCCGTTGGTTTCGTCGTTCGGCAGCTTGGTGCGCCCTTCGTAGTAAAGACGAATATATTTGACGATCCCTTCGTGATAGGCTGGCCGTGGAACCCCAGATACTTCCGTTTCAAAAAGCTTTAACAGGTGAGACATCCGGCTTAACACATTCACCGGTGCCGAAATCACCCGCGCCCATACTGCACCTTCTTGTTCGAATCCGTAAAAAGGACGAGGGTTATTGTAGAAGCGCTCAGCAAGAAACTGCAACGGCTGACGATTGTTTAACTCATACCCATTCCGCAAAGCGTACAACTGAGCTCGTTGCGGAAAATGCGTGGCGTGGCAGGCAACGCACAAGGATGTTTCCTGATGCACGCTGGAAACGCGGTCAAACACACCTCCGCGCCGAGGAGTGTTGGCGTGCCATGAATCCCCTGCGGCAACAATATAATCAACTGCAGATTGAACGGCGTCTTCCACTGCGGTGTACGGCGGAGCCTCATAGGTTCGAGTGCGCAGCTTATATTCCGGGTGATTGGCAGCAACTCGGATGAAGTAGGTTCCGGGCTTGGAAAGGGTTCTCACCGTGAACTTGTTTCCATTCAAAGCCTGCACTTCATGCGGCAGCGCCACAGGATCCTCGCCATCGTGAAATGGCTCAACCTTGTTTGCATCTTTCGCATCGAATCGCCAAATGCTTATATCTACGGGAAGATTGTCGCGCTCAGTAAGATCAATTGCAAAATGAATTAGTTTCGGTTTGGCTTGGTTGAACTCAAAGCGGAACCAATCGGTTTTGGGATTCGACGCTGACTCACGGGAGGTTCCGCCCTGCTCCAAAGGATAGTAATTGGATTCATCACCAGAGGCGAAAATGGTCTGGTTCAGAGTAATGGGGTTGGAATCCTGCCAACGATTGTTGGGCTCGAAGGCAATGTTGTTTGCACTGCCAAGTTCGGTAACCTTGAGCAGATAGGGAGTGGTTAGCGACGCCCCCAATTCTGGGCGAATTGTGATCTGCTCTGCTCCGCGAGCTTTTATGATGGAGTACAAATCACCATCGCCACGGTGAAGATTTTTGTCCAGAACAGTGGTCGTCCCTGACCGAACAGAAACATACAAATTACCATTGCCCAACTTTGCGGGTTCGTCGACGGAAACAAGAATACCGTAGAGTTTTCCGGCAATCAATCGAGGAAGCGTTGGAGGATGGGAATTCAGCTTGCCGGCAATAGAGTAGGCCGTTGCACCAAGTGCCGTGTTAAAAATGAAAAAGGGCAGGATTAAACCTGCCCTTCGGACTAACTTTGCCATAAAGCGAGACTAGCCAAGCTTTTGGATAAGCGCTTGGATATCTTTAGAATCCTTCGCGGAAGGGTTGGCTTTCATCGCTTCGGCGAGTGCTTTTTTAGCGCCAATCTTATCTCCCTTTTGGGCTAGGGCCATACCAAGGTGATATCGGAACGTCGCAAGGTTGGCATGTGCGGGAAATTTAATCAACAATTCATTGAATACGTTAATGGCGCTATCTGGCAGGTTTTTCTTAATATAAATCCAGCCTAGAGTATCGGCGATGTTCGCGTCATTTGGATTCTTCTGCTTTGCCCGTTGAGCCAATGTCAAAGCCTGGTCCAGATCACTGCCCTCTTCGGCCATCATGAAAGCTAGATTATTCAAGGCTATTTCGTTATCGGGCTTCATCTTGAGAATTTTTTCATACAGAGGGCGGGCTTGGGATTCTTTGCCTTCCAAGTGTAAAAGCATGGCCAGTTCAGAATATGCTGAGACTTCATTGGGCAATAATTCAATGGCCCGCCTTAAGTATTCAATGGCGTTCTTACTATCGCCCAACTGGCGGTAAGCAATGCCCATGCGGATGTACATAGTGCCATCTTTTGGATTGGCCTTAATCACTTCGTCATAAGACTTTAAGGCTTCTTTTACGTTGCCGTTGCGAACAGCAATATTTCCGTAGGCCACCTTCAGATTCGTTTTTTCCGGGTGAAGCTCAATTTCCTTTTTCACGGCAGCCATGG
Source organism: Bryobacterales bacterium (assembly GCA_043745195.1). Taxonomy (GTDB): domain Bacteria; phylum Acidobacteriota; class Terriglobia; order Bryobacterales; family Bryobacteraceae; genus JANXSF01. The sequence goes on from JAYTTF010000118.1 coordinate 19,165, forward strand.
CCTGATCGAACTTGCCCTGAACCATGTAAGTTTCAGTAATACCCATAAGTCCCCGGATGTCTGGAGGGTTGGAATGATAAATTTCGGAAAAGATCCTCTCCGCCTCGGCATACCTTTTTTCTCGGAAATATAAGAATGCAAGTTGATATTTGGCGTCGTTTGATTCAGGATACAGCTTCAGGGTGCTTTCAAGTTCCTGCTTAGCCGTCTTGAAGTCTCCGGTACCCATTAGCGCACTGGAAATAATCAGCCGGCCACTTACGTTATTGGGGCTAGCTGCCAGGATCTCTTTACCGGACGTTAGTGCGTTCGCCCATTCCTGGCGTCCTAACTGAATTTGTGCCAATGCCAAGCGAGGTGGAATATAGTCGGGGCGTAATTTGATTGCATCCTGAAATTGAACTTTAGCTGCCTCAACGTTGTCCTGCTGCAATAACGCTCGTCCCAAATTGAAGCGCAGAACAAAATTGTCAGACATTTTCGAAACCACAGATTGCAAATCTGCAATGGCACTAGCCTGCTGTTCTGGCTTGCCACTATATAATTGAAGCGTCGCCTTCATGGCAATGGTATCAGGATCTTTCGCATCGTCCTTTAACAAAGCCTCCACCATGGCCATGGCCTCTGGCAGCTTGTTTTGAGCCACTTTCACTTCTACAATACGCTTGGCGAAAATCTTGTGCTTCTCACTAAACACCTTCTCCCCTGCTTCGTAGGATTTTAGAGAATTATCAAAATCCCGAATTCTGAAGTAAAAGTCTCCAACCAACTGAAACGCATCGGGGTGCATTTTTGGATCCGAAGTCAACCTATTCAAAGCGGCCTTCATCTCTGGCTCTTTGCGGGAAAGAAAATAGTGTGTGGCAAGATTGATCAGCAACACACTATCCTTAGGGTTGTCGTTCGCCTTTTGGTTGATGATTTTATCTGCCTCAGGAAAATTGTTTGCTCTTGCATAAGCTCCGTAGAGGAAATCGTAGGCCGGATAGTATTCTTTGTTTTTCTGAATGAGTGCCTTCAACCGCGCTTCACCTTCTTCGGGCTTACCAGTGTTGTACAAAGTTTGCGCCAGGATTAAGACCAAACCTGCTTCGCCTGGCTTTGCTTTGTCCGCTTGATCAAAATAGGACAACGCAGTGGGCACATCCTTTTCGGTAAGAGCCATGTATCCATTCAAACGCAAGGCATCAAAAGATTTTGGATTCCGTTTGGTGAGCTTATTTGACAATTCCTTCAATTCATTTAGCAATGAAGAGTATTTTTTAGAATCGGATAGGTAAATAGTCAAATAAAGATCGGCCAACTTGCTGGTGGCATCATCGTTGTCTGGTTGCAATTCCACTGCACGCCGCAGAGAATTGATCGCTTCTCCCGGACGGCCGCGCTTCAACTCAGCAAGGCCTAACCTGTACCACGCCTCACCGAAGCGTTGGTCCTCCTTCAGGGAGCGCTTGTACATGATGGCCGCTTCATTGAACTTGCCGTTGTCGAAGTATTTGTTGCCGTTCGCAAGGTGCTTTTTCTTGCGGGAATCAGGGTCGGATGAACAACCGGCCAAGCTGATTAACAGGGCTATGGGGAGAAGAAGACGTAGTACTCTCATAATTATTGTGTGGGAAAAACGGTACTTTCCACTAACTACTTCACCACAAAAAGTGAATGGTTGCAATCCAGTGGAGCTAGTCTACTGCGATTGTGGGAACTACAGGCCCTTTGATTGGGCTGTCCACGGCACCGGAGCGGATCATAATAGGCAGGCTGTCACCTCTGAGATGAGCGCCAGGGATACGAAAGTTGATTTGATAGACGCCAACCAAACCAGGGGCGAAGGTGCTGGAATCCACTATGATTTCGGCTTCCCTATAGCGGGAATCCCCAAAGTAGAGTTTTATGGCGTCTGTCTTGATAACTTTGTCGGCAGGCGCGGCTGCGCCCAACGCCAGAGTAGTACCTTTTGGAACCCCCAAGCCTACCGCGTACATAACAAGTCTTTCGTCGCGCTTGGCAGGGTTCTTCTTGGTTATCTTCTCGCCGTTGGCCCTTAGCACCAACGCTTCGGCTGATCCAGAAGCAGTGATTACCGCTGGAGCGGTTTTGGCAATGGTAAGGGCAATGTTTCCTGAAGCAGCCTTGCGATCCACATTACGGATCACAATGGTGTTCCGGCCCACCGTTGCGTCAGCAGGAATCAGTGCGTTGATCTGATTGGTGGAAGTTAAGATCAAGGGAAGCGGAGTCTGCCCCAACGTAACGCAAAGGCCACCCAGAAACGTTGGTAAGGGATTAGTGCTGGCATTCGCTGATGCACCCAGATTCTGCCCAAAAATTGAAATTAAACCATTCTGCGATACCGCTGGTTGGTAGCTGGCCAAATTCACCAGACCGTCACGGCTGGGCAATGGGACGTCCGCACGATTGGGAACATCGATGGGCACCACGCTGATTCCGCTGTTCGTAATCGCATAGGCAAAGTTATCGGCCAAGTCCACAACCAATGTACGGCCGTCAATGTTCACTCGTTGGGTTCCTGTAACAGTGGACAAAGGACCTTCCAATGATTGGGTTGTACGCAGAGTTTGGCCAGTCACGGGATCAAGCAATTCTATTGCCGCCACGTCCAGTTGTACTGCTGTGCCAGCTGCTGCCGGGGGTTGCGTAAACCGGGCATAGACTGTGCCATTTCCTGTGGCCACAGCAGAGATCGACCTCGTTGTTGTGGTGGTGGTTATCACACCCGGAAATCCTGGAAATCCCGGAAATCCCGGAATGCCCGGAGCCCCGCCGGTTGTAGGCTGCAATCCCGTCCCGCTGATTGGGGAAAGGCTTTGATTCAACACCAAACCGTTGGCCACGAAATACTGTCCACGCGGGCCGGCCGCTACTGGGCCGTAATAGCCTTGTATCGGATTCGTAGCTACCTGGCGCGATTGAACAAAGTCATCCACACTGGCATCGTATAAATAAACGTTGCCATTGCCAGCCATCAGCAGTGCGAATTCTCCGTTAGGAGTCGCCGCCATGGAGCGGGGTGCTGGGATGTTCGGAGTTCCAATAATCTGGCTGGTTGTACGCGGCACCAGTTCGTTACCCACAACGCGCCACAAAGTTCCATTGCTCATCACAACCAACGGTCCGCGTTGCGTTGCGGCAATCACGCTGGGTTGAATAGGATTATAAAGCCCGTTGAAGGGAATTGGAGGCATTATGATCTTGGTGCTCACAACTTGCCGATCCAGATCAATTACACTGATGAATTCCGAACCTGTATTGGCAACATATAGAACATTGCCGTCAGGGCTCATAGCCAGGGAACGGGGAAGTTGACCCACCTTAATCGGATTCAACATCCGCTTGGTTTTCTTGTCCAAAATTTCCACCCGATTCATTCCGGAATTGGCGATGTAGATGCGCTGCCTGGTAGTATCGTCAACCATGTCTACCAATGCTTCGTTGGGTGATAAGCCAACATCCACGGGTAGAATCGTACCGCGAGCCTCACTATTGCGGCTATTCTGATAAACACGGATACGTGGGGCCACATTCACTGCCTGGGCTGAGGTCAGCAGAAAGTCGTGCGCTGGAACAGTTCCCAGGCTGCGTCCGGCAATGGCATTGAAAGTAAATTCCAGGGCCGTATCGGCACCTACCCGAGTCACTCGTGCTTGAGGCGCAGTTTGAGCTACTGTATTTTGAACAGGGTTTCGACCAGGGATGACAGCGCCGGGAATGTTGGGTAAATTGATTATCACTCCTCCACCGGGAGCGCCACCGCCGGGTGCTCCAGGAATTCCGGGGATCGCAATTCCGCCAACGGCTCCCAATCCGGGAATTGCCGCAGCTCCTCCAAGAGATTGCAGCAACGTTAGCGATGCCTGCACGGGCGTAGTGCTGCGTCCATCATTCAACATTGCGGTAACCGCCCGACGACCTTCCGGAGCCGTTTGGCACTGATCGCTGGCCAACAGCAGAGTCTGAACAGAAGGACGTAACAGCGTGGTTTGATTCAATGTGCTCAGTGGAACAATGGTGAAGCCGGATTCCGATAGCGCATATAGGTTTCCGCCATCACCTGTTAAGACCATCTTGCCTGCCAAATTTTCGGGCAGTTGCAGCGCGGTGTTAATCAGCAGATTGTCCGGATCGCTCACCAGAAGATGGGTGACATTGGCGCGCGCCGCAGGGTTTTGGATCGGCGCAATATTAAATGCCGAATAGATGCGGCTTCCGTCCTGAGCAAACACACTGCCACCCTGATTCTGCTGTAAATTGAATTGCTGACCAACTTGCACAAAACCTTGAGCATTGACAGTCGTGGAAAAGGGGAACATCGCATTTGCAGCGTTCTGTGCGGCCAAAAGCCCCAGAGTTTTGGTATCGAACAGCCGAAGCCCAAGCATGAAGCGGGAGCCATCGGCAGACACTGAAATATTAGTGGAAACGTCGCCAATAGCGCGGCTTTTGGGGACAGTTCCGGCAAAGGCGTCGTAGACAAACACCACTCGGTTAGCCGCCTGATAAGAATTTACCCCGATGATTTTGGTGCCATCCGGAGTAGCCAATAATTGGCTGCGATTCGCCAAATAAATGCGCCCCGCAAGCGCAGGCAAAGTTGGCGGGAGCGGCGGAGGCGGTGCAACGGCCACTGGAACCAGAGCTGTTCCAATGTCAATAACAGCCGGATTGTAAATCAGCAACGTGTTTAAGAGATTGTTTGTTCCGGATCCGATTGTAGTAATCAGAACCCGCCCATCAACACCTACCGCAACCCCTTCAGGGCGGGCCGGAAGACTGATTTTGGCCACAATCACCAAACGATCGAGGTCAATTACATTCAAAGAGCTACTGTTGTGGCAAGTGACGTAAAGCCGTCTGCCATCGCGTGATAAAGCCGCCGCCAATGGCAGGGAATCCGTTCGGATTGAATTAGTTACGCGGCGTTGAGTAAGAGAATAAACGTCGATTTGATCGTACGGCGAAGGGCGCACCAGATACAGCCGACTCTGCCTTTCGTCCAAAACCATATCCGAAGCGCCGCCAGTAACGTTCACAACTGTGCCGATGGTGGCAGCCTGAATAGTCAGGGATAAAAAGGCGAAACAGGGAAAAAAGCGCGTAAGAAGCCTCATTGGTCACCTACTATAACCCACTTTACCGTTTAAAGTTGCGTCGCGTTAAACGACTCAATAAATTGGATACCGCAAGCCAGTGGGGACATGGGTGACTGGCACAAGCAGCCCAGCATGCTTCGATAATTTGGATACCTTAAGCCAGTGGGGACATGGGTGGCTGGCACAAGCTACAAAACTTCCCATAAAACCACTTGCGTGCCCTATGCGAGCCTCGCGGTAGGGACGGTCCTCACGGACCGCCCCCCGCACAGATCCGTACGAGCGGCACTACCGCATACGGCTCCTACCTTGGATGTTGGCGTCAAGT
>JAYTTF010000119.1:0-24473 GCA_043745195.1 Bryobacterales bacterium
AGACATTCCAGCCCTCTTCGCCTCCCGCCTTTTCAGGATCATCTTGTATTGGAATCACTTTTCGGTTTCAGGATCATTCTTCAATTGGAAAATGCTCGGGTTCAATGCATGCGGTGATTAGGCAAGCTATTCTCCACACATCATGCGAAGAATACTGCCTGAAAGAATTGTATGAGGCCAGGATGACTACTCCGCTTGATCTTCCGTCCCACGTCGAAAATGCTTATAGAGCCGAGGCACAAGCCAGAGGTTTGTCGCTGGATGCCGTGGTGCGCGAAGCTCAACCGACTGTATTTGAGCAGGGACTGGGACTGTTTGGGAGTCCTGAGGATGCTGCCTTGCTTGACCAAGTAGTGGCAATCGCCTACTCCGAAAAACGCCAGCATGGAATTCCCCCCCTCGAACTGTAACTTTGCGCGACCCTGCCAACAAAAGGGCCCACCCACACGTTCACATCAGGGAAAAATAAGACCATACGGATTCTCGTCCACCGGGAACTCCGGACCAAGCTTGCCCTCGCCGGTGATCATTGGCTCGGTCACAATCACTCCGGCTTTGGTTCCCGAAGTCATATCGTGGAGTGGTTCCAGAATTTCTACGGTAGTTCTGACTGCCATACCTATATTTTTCCAAGCATGACAGAGTCATGTCAAACCGAGTTGGAGGGCAGGCCCCCTGGCCTGCCCTCCCTCTACCCGCAAGATATAATAATCCCGTGCGTTACTTCCTGATTTTCCTCACCTTCGCCATGGCAACCTCCGCCGAATGGCCGGGGTTTCGCGGTCCCAATGCTTCCGGTGTTGCCGAGGGAAATGCCCTGCCCCGCGAAATCGGGCCCGCCAAAAACGTCGTATGGAAAACCAGCATTGCCCGCGGCAAGTCGTCCCCCGCCGTCAGCAGCAATCGTATTTTCCTCACCGGGCACGAAAACGGCAACCTGGTCACCTTCGCCCTCCACCGCCAAACCGGCAAACTTCTTTGGACCCGTCCAGCCCCAATGAATCGCGAAGAGAAGCGGCACACACTAAACGATCCGGCCTCTCCTTCCCCAACCACCGATGGCAAAAATGTCTACGTTTTCTTTGGAGGCTACGGACTGATTTCCTACGACGCCGATGGCAGGGAACGTTGGAAATTACCACTTGGACCTTTCACCAACTTTCACGGCATGGGCGCATCCCCGGTGCTCTCCGGCAATTCGCTGTTAATGATTTGTGACCAGGATCAACAAGCCTTTCTAATCTCCGTGGATAAAGATTCCGGCAAGAAGCTTTGGCGCATCGAGCGTCCGGAAATGGTGCATAGTTTTTCCACACCACTGATTTACCACAACCCCAGCGGTCGCACTGAGCTAATCGTTCCCGGCTCCTATCAAATGAATAGTTACGATGTGGCAACCGGCGAATTAGTGTGGTGGATGCGTGGGTTCACCTATCAGGTCAAATCAACTCCTGTGATGGTTGGCGATACGCTCTACTTCAACGCCTGGGCCCCCGGTGGCGAACCCTCAGAGCGCATTGAGCTACCCGAGTTTTCCGAAATGATTTCCAAGTTCGACAAGAACGGCGATGGAAAGTTGTCGAAGGAAGAGGTCCCACGCAATTGGCATCCCGGCACTTGGGACATGCAGGATCTGGATAAAGACGGATTGCTGGACGCGCGCGATTGGCAGTATTACAGAATGCGACGTACATCCTCCAACGCAGCAATGGCCATCAAAATGGGCGGCAAGGGCGACGTCACCGCCACCCATGTTTTGTGGCGCTACGACAAATCGCTGCCCGACGTTCCTGGAATTTTGAACTATCGCGGCGTGCTGTATTTAATCCGCAATGGTGGCATTCTGCAAACACTGGAAGCTGCGTCCGGCAAGATGATCAAGCAAGGCCGCTTGCCACAGGCGTTGGACGAATATTATGCTTCGCCGGTGGCTGGAGATGGCAAAGTGTACATGATCAGCCGCAACGGAAATGTGACGGTTCTGGAAGCTGGAGCAGATTGGGGCATTGCTTCATCCGGCGATTTCGGCGAAGAAGTATTCGCCACTCCAGCTATAGCCGATGGTCAAATGTGGGTGCGAACCGCCACGGCCATCTACGCGTTCAGCGCACCTGCAAAGTAATTTCTTTGAAGTGCATTCCCATACATTTTGAAACAGATCCCAGTCCGCTGGAACAGTTCCATGCCCGCCGGCATGCATCACAAACCCCATGGTGTGGAAAATTGGTTGCCCTGAGGCAGCCAGTTGATCCGTATACAATGCCTGTTTTCCCAGCAGTTGATACACCGGCGCCGCAGTAACGGCAGAAAGAAATTCGCCCTTTGGATCGGACCACAAATCCGTATGCCCAGTCTGTAGAAGCAATGCACGAGGTGCTATTATCGCGGCCCCAACTTTCACCGGGCTTAATCCCAGGATCGTCAATCGTGCTGGAATTGGTGCTGAAACTCAGGTTCAACAAAACGGGCATAGGCTTAGAGGAACCGGCAGGCACAAACAACAAAAGATCCATCTTCGGCCCTGATTTGTTTTTGGAGAATAGACGGTAACTTGACGTCGAATCGCCTTGCCATCCAGTGCAGGGTACCTTTTTCGAGCTCCTCAAAACTCATAGGTTTTGGTGTTTTTCACTGGCTTTCCGCTCAATAACTTCAGCGGATCGGGCAGAGTGTAACTACCAGTTCGAGCCTCATCGTAATTCACCGGAATCCCCGCTACTTCCTTGGGTGGTTCCTTGGCAGGTTGTACTGCTGGGGAGGTCTGCGCGAATAGCGCACTAGCGGCGATGGCGATAAGCAGAGGCCTAATTGTCATGCCGACACCTTATCACTGCAAACACCAAGCAGCTGAGCTAGGAAGCGTCTAAAGAATTACTGGACACGAATTTAAGTAACAATCTACCAATCCGACTGCTGTCTGTTCCTTCAGCGCTTGAGGTCAGAATGGATGCCAGTGTGCTTGCAGGACTTGTGGCTTGCGATTCTGCGGGTGCATCGTGTGGCGGCAGGAATCTATCCGCTCGCGAAATTTGCGCAGGCTCAGTAAAGGTTGTTGTAACTCCGCCGCCGTCTTCAGAATAGTTGTCTGCCCTGCGAACTTCGTGAAATGCATATCTATCTGCAAGATACTCACCTGCAGCATTTGCGATGGGTGCTGCCTCCGGTGGACCAAGCAATTGAACGGTCTCAGGACTGGTTGTTGCAGGTTCGCTCGGTGCGGGAATGCTTGTTTGTGATCGTTCTTCTCGAGTGCTTGCAATGAACGATTCCGTGGGTACCTCAACTGAAGGCAGAAACCGTTCCTCGCGCGCAGGCTGCGTTGGCTCGGCTGTAGCTGCCAGATTGTCCGTTAATTCTTTAACCGTCTTGTTCTCCGCAGGCGGCGCGGGAGGCAGCGCCACTGGAGGACCCAACAAGCGGGGTGCAGGTTTGGAAGTTGTGTTGCCTGGCTGGTCATCGGAATCGTTATCCGCCTTTTGAACATGATGTTGATTGCCGTGATGACCACCAGGACCACTTGAACCTGAAGATGCCTCCGGATGTAAGGCAGTTAGATCTCCTGTATCCGCTGCCTTTTCGAAACGGCCAGCCAAATCACTCAGGAACGAAGCTGCTTTAGGATCGGTTTGCTCACTTGCCGCTTCCTTCAATTTGGAAACTGCATCGGTCAGCACTTGCTTCAGTCCCTCAGGATCGGACTTTTGCAATTGCTCCAATTCGCTGAATACTTTTCCAACTTTTGAAAAGTCCACCCTATCAGCACTGGCAACCGGCGGTGAGGCTTTTGCGTTTTTGCTGGCTGCTTTAGCCGCAGATAAAGATTGGATCCCGCTCAACAAGGATGTGTTGATGGAATTGATTGTGCTGCCAATTGAACTCATTGCGTGACTCCTAGCCTATTTCCCATATCGGGGAATGGAAGCCGGCAAATAGGGAATAGGATGCTTTCTAAGGGTGCTAGTGCTCGTTTTTTGCAATCCGGAAAAGTAATCACGGCACAAGATCAACTCAATCTGCCCTCTTTTCATCCGCTTGCAAAAACTCTACGGGTTGCGCTTTCAAAACCAGTGAGACTATTTACTCAGGAAGACAACTTGCTGGCCAGCAACTTCCCAAATATTGAGTCCTCGAGGCAATTAACCTCTGGCGTTCTAAATCGAATCTGAATTGCAAACATGGCTGATAACCGTGAATGCGAGCTGTAAAAAGCAGGCTGTTATGGTTGGCAGCCCAGACGATAAAATGAGGAACGCCAGTAGAGATGAAATGAAATTCAAGTTTGTCTGTCCGCGATGCAGTGTTGCGCTTGCGGATCAAGGAAGATCATCTCAACTCAGCGCGGAGCCAGTAAAATTTTCTCTTCCATAGCCGCTTCCACTGCTTTGCGGCTAAAGGGCATGGGGTGATACTTACCCGTCTGCCAGTCATTCAACAAATCCGAATAATGCGGACTCGCCGGATCGCCCGATTCCCCTGGCACGTTCGTCATCACGCTGCGATCCCAATCCGCCACATCCAAAATCTGGCGGTAACTGGCCCCCGCCGTCTGCCTGAAATTCGCGCCGCCCGCCGCATTCACCGTATTCGCGTCACCTGGACGATGCATTGGGCCACGATTGAATTCTGCTTTTTTCAGAGGATGCTGAAACGTCAAGGAATGAAATCGGCCCCACTGCCACTTGTCGATTTCAGAACCCATGTTTCGATTCAAATCGCTAATGGTAAACTCCAAAGCTTTTTCCAATGCTTCCGGATTGGGGTTGGCCTCTAGCATGTCCAGAATTTGCGATAAAGGCATCCGCACACCCAGTTCCGGCGGCTGCACTAATAAGGCTCCAATCCGTGCCGAAATCAGCTCATACAGGAACGCCATGTTCGAATCGGAACTTATGTTGCCATCCCATGCCAGAAACTTTTCCAACACGCGTGCACTTAACTTAATGGGAGGAATTTTCAAAGTACGGTAAATCTTTTGCAACCGTTTAGCCGGTGCTGATTGTGTGTCATGTTGCAGCTTTTCAAAATCCGCAATGTTCCATTTTGGCTTACTGGACAGAACTTGCTTAATCCGATCCGCCCGAAACGAGGGTGCCCATTCGTACTGCAACTCATGTGCATAATCGGGCGGCAAAATGTTGTTATTGGCAGTTACTAATTTGTTGGCAGGAGGATTGAAAGATTGCGGCAATAAAGCAGGATTCAGGAAGCCCTGCCATTCATACTCACCGGAGTGACCGGGCACAGGAAGCAAGCCATGCCAGCCCTTACGAATCGGAGCCATACCGGAAACCATGAAACCGATGTTGCCATCCACATCGGCGTACAGCATGTTCTCTGTCGGCGCTTTGAAACGGGTCATTGCGGCTGTAAACTCCGGCCAATTGCGCGCCCGCATTAATGACAAGCTGGCTAAATAACCTGCCGTACCCGGCTCTTGCCCAACCCATCGCAGGGCAAATGCTTTGCGGTTCTTCTTGTCTTTATAAAAGACAGGCCCGTGGATTGTCCATTCCAGTTCCACCACTTCGTTGCGGCCACCTCGAATTGGAATGGTTTGGCGTTCGGAAGTCATCTTCTTCCATTGGCCTTTGTATCTGTATTGGGAATTATCGCTTGCGTGCAATGTCTCCACATAAACGTCCATCTGATCAATCCCGGCAATAGTGAATCCGAAGCCAATGCGATCGTTATGACCAAGTGCAACCCCAGGCAACGCCGGCTCCCCAGCACCGATAACATTCCATCCCGGCGCCACCAGATGGACGGTTCTTCGCAGGGAAGGAATCAGCAAGGTCCGATGCGGATCACTGGCTAATAGCGGTTTGCCGGTTTGTGACATCGCGCCGGAAACAACCCAATTATTACTGCCCGAAAGTTCGTTGATTTCCGGACCAGTGGAAGCCGCTATCAAATCACGGAACGCCTCCAGCGGAATATCTTTCAGATTAAGGCCATTGGGAATTTCAATGGGAATTTTTGGATCTACCGGCAGATACTGATTTACCTTTTCAATGCCGAACTGTTGAATATCCAAGGATCGTTGCACTTCATGCGTAAGATTGAGTAGCATGCTCAATGCTGGAATACGAGTTAAGATATCGTTCGGATCCCACTGGCCCGGCTTGTAACCTGCAGCTTCAAAATCACTAGTGAACTTGCCCTGGCGGGATTGAATGTATGAATTAATGCCATTGGTAAAAGCCACGGCAATCTGCCAAGTGTCTGGTGCGTAGCTGGTCCATTCCGCATTGAAATCGCCTCGAAACCGCAGCAATTGTGCAATGCGGTCGCGTTCCAGAAAGCTGGGACCCAACACCTCTGACAGTCGCCCGATGCCTGCGCGCCGCCACAGGTCCAGTTGAAACATCCGGTCACGCCCAGCCATATAGCCTTGTGCGAAAAACAGGTCGTCGCTGGACTGCGCGTAAATGTGCGGAACGCCCCACTTATCGCGCAGCACTTCAACGGGCTGCTTTAATCCAGGCAGTGTTACTGTTTCCGCAACAAGCAATACAGGCAATAGAAAGAGGACAAAACGCATCTACTGATTTCCTTGATTGGATGGCCACTCGGGGCGGCGCTTCTCTTTGAAAGCCTGCACGCCTTCGGCAAAGTCGGCACTGCGGAAGTTTTCCGCACGCAGCGCCAGAGCAATTTGCCCGGCCCGCTCCTGGTCAACCAATCGAGCCTGATGGGTGTAAGCCATTCCAAAACGCATCACGGAGGATGGCCAATTCGCCAACTGCGTGGCTACCGTAATCGCACGCTCTTCCAGTTCCATGGGTGGAACCACTTCGTGCACCAAACCATAATCCTTAGCTTCTGTTGCGGCGAAGATGCGGGCGCTTAAGGTAAGTTCCAGGGCGCGACGCTCTCCCAATGCGGAAACCAAGGCGCGGGAAATCACAAAAGGCCACATGCCCACTCGAAGTTCGGTAACTCCGAAACTGGAGCCGTGCGCGGCCAGCGCGATATGCGCATTTGCCACAAGGCCCGTTCCACCCGCAATCGCAGGACCCTGTACTGCAACAACAATGGGCTTTGCCGAACGGCTACCGATTGTGAACAGTCGATCGTGCAGCGTCAAACCTTCCGCGGGGCCGGCTTTCAGCGCCTCTTCCAGATCCATGCCGGAGCAAAATACTTCGCCCTTGGCATCCAATAAAATCGCCCCCACGGATTGGTCCTGCTGCGCGCCTTCAAATTGATCTACCAACGCTCGGCACAATTCCTGATTCAAAGCGTTGCGCTTTTCAGGGCGTGCCAAAGTCAACCGCAGCACGCGGCCTTCATGAGTAACTTCCAGCGGTTGGCTCATGCCAGTTCGGTATCTCCCACTTCAATCTCCATGGAAAGCAACCCGGCGCCCATGGTTTTCCCTTGGGCATCAATCCGAAGCGAAAGTGTTCCGCCACCACCCAGAGCTTCATATAAGAGGAAGTTCAACGCACCCAGATTGGGCAGTTCGTAACGAACCACGTCGCCTTTTACTAAGTCGCTGAAATGTTCTTTCACTCTTGCTGCAGTTACTTCTCTTGCAAGAATAGTATAGTTTTCCGGCTTGTAGGCAATGAGTCCAATGTTAGAAGCATCGCCTTTATCGCCGCTGCGGGCATGAGCAATTGTGTGCAGAGGAATTTTCATTCCACCACCTCCACGCGGGTTTCAATCAGGTTCTTCGGAACTAGCGCCGGCCAGTAAGCCACCACTTCGCGCACAGCAGGACGGCCATCGCCAAAGCCGGTAGCAGTTGGTGGACCGTTCAACACCAAGGGCACCAGTTCGCGAGTAAATCGGTCAATGGCTTTCTTATCCATGCCTCGAACTCCAATCCGAAGCTGTACTTCTGGAATCTGTTGCACCGTTGGAGCCGCTGAACCATGGCACGCATTCACGCCCAGGTATTCAGTATAAATTTCATCAAACGAAAGGCCCAGATTCTTCAGTCGCTCACGGACAATGCGGTCGGCCACCTGCGCTTTTTCCAGTGCATCGGGCCAGCTATAGACTAAGGATCCGATGGCTTTATAGCCATGCAAATAACTGATGGAAAGCTTCGCGGTAGTAGTTGCCGGGCGGCCTTGAATCCCGCTCACTCGCACACGGTCCGCTCCATCCTGCTTCAGTTGAATGGTGGTGAAATCGGCAATGCAATCGGGAGTAATGTAGTTCTTCGGATCGCCTAATTCGTAGAGCAGTTGCTCTTTCACCGTATCCAGTGAAACGCGTCCACCAGTGCCGTTGTGCTTTGTGACGGCAAAGGTTCCATCGGGTTCGGCTTCCACAATGGGGTAGCCGATGTTGGCGAAATCGGGGATGGTTTTCCAATCCGCCTGACAGTTGCCGCCTGTGGATTGGGCCCCGCATTCAATAATGTGCCCGGCAACGGTTCCTGCCGCCAGCTTATGAAAATCGTCGATCTTCCAACCGAATTCATGAACCATCGGCGCTAGCGCCAAAGCCGTATCGGTGGAGCGGCCCGTGATCACCACATCCGCCCCGGCGGCCAGTGCTTCGGCCAATGGAAATGCTCCGATGTACGCATTGGCGCTCAGCACTTTGTCGCGAATCGAAGATAGCGGTTCGCCGGTATCCATGCTGGCCATGGCGTGACCTTTTTCGATGAAGCTATCCAATTGCGGAAACACGTCGTCACCTAAAACGACAGCCACTTTCAACCCTGGCGCCAAGCGGCGCACTTCGCGAGCACAGGCAATTGGATTCACTCCACCAGCATTGGCAATTACTCGCACACGGCGCTCCAGCAGCATTTTGGCAATGCGCCCGATCAGCGGCGGAAAGTCACGAGCGTAACCCAAATTGGGGTCTGCCTGTTTCTGCTTTTGCACGATCGACATGGTTACTTCAGCCAAATAATCCAGCGTCAGGTAATCCAGCGGACCTTGTTCCACAAGCCGGACAGGGGCTTCCAGCCAATCGCCCCAAAAGCCTTGTCCATTGGCGATTCTTATCATAATGTCTCCAGAATAAGATGTTCACGATGCCCCGATGCGGTAGCCAGTTCCAGGGTGAATGCGAGCAGGGGGCGAGTTGCAATGGGATCGATCAGCGCATCCACATGGCCGCGAGCAGCGGCGTAACGGGCGTCCAACCAACGATCATAATCGGCGCGAGTGTTCTTGATTTTTTCTTGCAATTCAACAGGCACATCCTGCCCAGTGGCTTTCAGTTTTTCCAGTTCCGGACCATGCACAGCTTGCACAGCGGCATCGCCTTCCATCACGCCGATGCGCGCAGTGGGCCAGGCCAATGTGAAGTTCGGATCGAACCCTTGCGCGGCCATTGCATAGTAACCTGCGCCAGATGCGTGATTGATGGTCAAGACGATTTTAGGAACTGTGGCGCAGGCCATGCTCTCCACCATTTCCGCACCAGCACGGATGATGCCGCCTTGTTCCTGTTCGCTGCCAACCATGAATCCGGAAACGTCCTGGAAATATAGAATCGGCCATCCAAGGCGTTCGGCGTTTTCGACGAAATAGGCAACCTTTCTGGCGGATTCAGTGTAGACGATGCCACCAATCCGCGGACGTCCCTGCGATTTCAAGAAGCCTCGACGATTGGCGATAACGGCAACGGGGCGGCCCTCTAAGCGAGCCATGGCGCAGAGCATTTCCGGGGCGAAGTCGGGTTGAAATTCCGCAAAATCTCCGGCATCGAAAATGCGCGCCAAAACATTTTCCATATCATATGGCAGGCGATGATTATCGGGAAGTGCGGCGTACAAACCTTCGGCTTCTTTCGCCGGAGCCACACCGGCGGGAACTGGCTTTGGAGGCGGCAGATTGCGGAAACGGGCGCGCAGCATTTGCAGACACTCGGCATCGTTCTTAGCCTTGTAATGCGCCACTCCGCTGATGGAAGTATGCATGGAAGCGCCACCTAAGGATTCAGCGTCGACCACTTGGCCAGTGGCACCCTTTACTAAATTCGGCCCCCCCAAGCCCATGAAGCTGGTGCCTTCCACCATAATTATTTCGTCGGAAAGAGCGGGCAGATACGCACCACCGGCAATGCACATTCCCATTACAGCGGCGAACTGCGGCACTTTCAATTTTCGGCGCATCAGGCAGTTGTAATAGAAAATACGAGCCGCACCATATTGGCCTGGAAAAATTCCGTCCTGCAGTGGAAGATTGACTCCGGCGGAATCGACCAGATACACAATAGGCAATCGATTGCGCATGGCTACTTCCTGAGCGCGCAAGATCTTGGTAATGGTTTCCGGCCACCAGGCCCCAGCTTTCACAGTTTGATCGTTAGCCACAATCACTGCGGGCCGACCTTCAATGCGACTGCAAACAGTAATCACGCCTGCCGCCGGAGCCTGTCCATCGTACTTATCCCAAGCCACAAGAGAACCAAGTTCCAACAGCGGCGCCTCAGGATCAACTAGTTGTGCCACGCGTTCGCGCGCGGTGAGTTTGCCTTCCTTATGTTGTTTGGCGATTTTCGCAGGGCCACCACCTTGGCGGATCTTCTCTTCCAGTTCGCGCCATTGGGCCAATAATTGATCCATTGGTAGTAGTTTAGCGCGGTAAATTGTCTGCGGCCTACTTCGCCAAGCTTGACTTGCACTCAACTCCAGTTCATATTTGAGCCAAGTTTCAATTACAAAGTTATTGAGAGGTAGATATGCGTTTCATCTGGATAGCAATATGGATAATAAATTCGGTCGCCTTTTGCCAACCCGTTCCAGCCAAGCTTGGTGCAATGGAAGGACGTGTACTCAATTCAAAAACAGGAGAACCGATCCGCCGGGTGAACATAACCGCAAGGGCTTTCAGTGGGCAGGGGGGAATTACCTTAAGCATGCAGGGGGCGGCAGCTTATGCCGCAACAACCGATGCCGAGGGTAAATTCCGCATGGACACAGTGGAGCCAGGGCGCTACCTGTTGTTTGCTGAACGTCAAGGCTTCGTGCGTCAACAATACGGTGCCCGTAACAACTTTTCCATGAGGACAATTATCACGTTGGCAGCGGAACAGGAATTGAAAGCGCTGGAATTCAAGATGACGCCGCATGGCATTATCACTGGTCGCGTGTTGGACGAGGAGAACGAACCATTGGCCCGTGCGAATGTTCAAGTGCTGCAAAAAAGGTACGTGCGCGGCAAACTCCAAACAGTTCCACTGGGTGGAGGAATGACCAACGACGCTGGCGAATATAGGATAGCGGACCTTGCACCTGGACGCTATTTGATCAACGCAAACATGCGCAATCAAATGGGCATGTTCGCAAATGCCCAGGCGGCCAATACCGCAAACAAACCAGAAGAGGAGTACACAACCACATACTATCCAGCCGCAAAGGAAGAAACAGCGGCACAGCCACTGGAAATCACCGCCGGTCAACTTGCGGTTGGCGTGGACATCCGGATCCAGAAGGCACGGGTGTACCGCATTCGTGGGAAAGTTACGGGAGGGTCGGTACCGAACTCATTGCGAGTTGTTGTGATTCCCCGTGGACGTGATGCTTTTGTTGGAATGTTTGTTGGAATGTTCGGCAGCAATGGGTCTTCAGTGAAGGACGATGGCAGCTTCGAGCTGGCGGGAGTTAGCTCAGGTTCTTATTTCGTCACGGTGCTGCCAATGCAGGGTTCAGCGGGCAAAACACCAGTAGATGTTATCAAGGAAAACGTCGATAATGTCACTTTGGTATTGAGCAGTGCAATAACAATCGGTGGTTCGATCCAAGTTGACCCAATTTCCGGCCAACAAGAACCGGCGCAGAATAACCAGAAGGTCACCTTTGGTTCCGTGCGCATTCAGCTTGCTGCGATGGAAGGTATTTTGCTGAACGCACCGAATGCATCCGTGAAAGACGATGGATCTTTTTTACTTGAAAAGGTTGCTCCAGACAAATATCGCATTGGTGTGAACGGTCTGCCGCAAGGGGTTTGGCTGAAGTCCATCCGGGCAGGAGATCAGGATGTGCTGGATGGTGGCATTGACTTGAATGGAGGGGCTGCGGCCATTCAAATCACTCTGGGGCGAGGTGCAGGAACTCTTAGCGGCACGGTTCAGGATGCGAAACAGCAGCCTGCTTCCGGCAGTACGGTAACGCTGCTGCCCGATCCCATAAAGGAGGATCGCTTCGACCTTTATAAGGTGATCAGCACCGACCAAAATGGCCAATTTGCGTTGCAAGGAATCCCGCCGGGCGAATACAAACTGTTCGCCTGGGGAGACATAGAGCAAGGCAGTTATATGGATCCAGAATTCTTGAAGCTACACGAGAGCAAAGCAAAGAAGATCACGGTGAAAGTGAATAGCACTGAGCAAGTTCAGATTACGGAAATCAACGCAACTCTGCGGCAGTAAGATTCTGGGCGCTACAAGAGCATTCGGCTGCTACCATAAGCTTCATGCTTGCATTGGACCCAAAAGCGGCTAAGGCTACTTGGACGGTAGCCGTAATTGCGGGTGGCTTGTGGCTGGTATATGCGGCCCGCGAAGCCATTCTTGTTTTCATTATTGCGGTATTGTTGGCCTACATGATTGCGCCAGCCGTGGATTTTCTCTTGAATCGAATCCGCAGCCGCTTGCCACGATGGGCTGCCGTATGCATCATTTATGTAATTTTGCTTACGGTCCTGATTTCGGTTGGGGTCACCCTGGGCGGCCGCATCGGGGAAGAAGCCGGAAGCCTTGCGGTGCGCATTCCACAAATACTGGCGGACAAGTCCACAAGAATTCCATTGCCCAGTTGGGGTGAAATTTATCGACCGCAGATTGAACAAATGGCGCGCACGCAGTTGGCTTCCCTGGCGGACTACGCATTGCCTATTTTGCAGTCTGCCGGGAAAAGCTTGCTGGCTGGTTTGGGACACCTTCTTTACGTAATTCTGATTCCGATTTTAAGTTTCTTTTTTTTATTAGAGGCTTCGGTGATTCGCGGTAGCATTCTCGCTTTGTCTCAAGGAGCAAAGCAGCAGGAACAGTTTGACTTCTTCCTGGAAGAAGTGCATATCCTATTGGGAAATTACATTCGAGCATTGTTCGGATTAGCGATTGCCGCATTCATTGCTTATGCGCTGTTTTTTGAAATTACGGCAGTGCCTTATGCAATATTGCTGGCAACCATCGCAGGGTTTCTGGAATTCATTCCAGTGGCGGGACCATTGCTGGGAGCGGTTGTAGCCACGGTGGTTGCATCCGCGAGTGGTTATGCGCACTGGGGTTGGATGATTGTGTTTTTTGTCGCTTACAGGATTTTTCAGGACTACGTTGTGTCCCCTTACCTGATGAGCACAGGGGTTGAAGTGCATCCCGTGGCGGTGCTTTTCGGCGTGCTGGCAGGCGAGCAGATTGCTGGAGTTCCTGGCATGCTGCTATCGGTCCCGCTGATGGCGATTCTGCGCATTATGTGGCGGCTATCCGTAAAAGGATCAGCGCACAAATGAAGTGGTGTGCAGCCGCGCTGCTGGCCCTGCCGTTGCACGCGCACATGGTGAGTATGAGCAGTGGAACTTTGCGAGTTGAAGGTGCATCGCTGATTTATGAAGCTCGCATTCCGCTGTACGAAATTCCCAACATCGCTAACTTCGATAAAAGTCTTTTCGATGAAGTGCATTTTCGCGCCAAGTCTGGAGAGGCCCGGGCTATCAAGACCAGTTGCGCCGCGGATAAAGCGGAGGGATTTTATCGATGCGACGGTACTTACTTGTTGGCGCGGCCGGAAGAAGAAGTTGAGGCATATGTTGGCTGGCATCGCGTAATTTCGCAGAACCACGTGCATGTGTTGAGTGCGATTCGCGGCGAGAATACAGCCCATGCAGTGCTGCAGGCTTCAACGCCATCCGCACCTTTGCGATTCCGTCCCTTGACAGCAGCAGAGCAAGTGGCTGAAGCAGTTGCGGCGGGGGTGCAATGGTTATTGACCACGCCAGTAATGCTGCTGTTATTGGTGTCAATTGTTGTGGCATCTCGAACTGCGAAAGAGTTCGCGGTGTTGGCCGCAAGCTTCTTCCTGGGCCAATTGGTGCCGTTGTTGAATCTGACGATTGCCGGAAAGTTTAATCCTAAATTTCTGGAATTGGCTTCGGCGCTGGCCGTTGCCTATTTAGCGGTGGAAATTCTGTTCCTTCCAAAATCAGGAACACGATGGTTGGTGGTTTCGATTGTAGGTTTGTTCCCTGGTTTAGCTTTGGCAGCAATGGTGCAACAGACTGAACTTTCAGCAATGGGCGTATGGTTTGGGACCATGTTGACAGAAACAGCGCTGGCTGCCCTCGTTGGTTTTATGTGGCTGCGAACATCGCACAAATGGGAGCGTCCTATGGGATGGTTGCTGCTTTTGCTGGGTGCCGCATGGTTCGCGTTCAGGTGGTTTGTTTAGCACTTATTTGGCTGCATTGATCAAGCGGGTGGCGTCTTCGGGCAGAAGATAGCCTTGACGAACAAGCGAATTGGCGGCTGCTTCCACTTGATTTGCGTAAGTGGCTTTATCGGGGTATCGTTCTTCCAACGACAAGCGTGGATCGCGGGCAGCAATACGCTCTGCACGAGTGGTTTTGAAGGGCATGTAGGAACCGGTGAGACCGCATAAATCACCTTCACCGAAACCAGCTCGGCGAACTGCCCAACCAGTGTAAGTTCCTTGCGGGACTTGGATAGTGGTGGAACGGATGCCGCCGATTTCGTTACCGTCGGAATCCACTTTAGGAGCGAGCATGCGATAGGCGGAACCAAGCACGGCGGGTTCAATGGTGATGATGCCGGAGATACGGCGAGCGTCGAATTCGTGGCCGAAATCACGAAGAGTCAGGCCGCTGATCACTTCTGGAAAAGTGAAGCCGGGAATGCTTGGCCAGCCGATGGATTTAGCGCTCCAATCCACCAGAGTGCCGTCAGCAATACGCGGGTACTTGCTGGGAGGCGGAGGAATATCGTCGAGCACCCAACGTTCTAAAGCGACCAACAATGCACGGCGTGTTTCAAAAAACGGTGCTGGATTTTGAATCACTTTGCACATGCCCGGATTTCCAGAACCGGCAGGGGTATGTTGGGTGCTAGCAAAGTGATAGAGGCGGACATTGTCGGGCAACGGAATATCCTTGCTGCCGGTGGAATCTGTAACGTTTAAAGACATGCGGCCCTGCCAGAACTCTGTGCCTGATGTGGTTTGAATGAGTTTGGGGCAGGAGAGTGTCTGATTGCAGGAATCGAGATTACTGATATAACGGCTGGCCAATGGATCGACAGTTGGAGTCCACGTCAAGCCGCCTTCGGGTGCAGGATACATGGCGTTTTCATGCTGGCCCATAGAGCGATCGGGCTGGCCGAAGCGGACATTTAATGGAATGCCTTGCGATGCAATTTGGGGATTCATGCCCTCGAATACCACGTTGCCGTATTCATCTAAATTGAAACCGAGAGCCAGAAAGGTGCGCATAAAACGGCCAGGCTGGGATTGCCCTTCCCCGATGGCGGCGCGAATGTATCCGGCCAACGGATTGGGCGTACCGTAATCATCGGCCGCAACAAAGCGGAAGAAGCTGATGAGGTCGCGTGTTGCGGCGAAGCCAAGACCGAGGACAAGTGGGTCCTTGCCTGTATAGATGAATTCATAAATAAAATCAGGCTGAAATCCGCCGCGAAGACAGATGTTGATGTTTGAGGGCGCGCCGGGAAAGACACGGGAGGCACAATCGCCATAGGCCCAATCGGTGACTGCAATGGGCGTTCGTGGATCTGTTTCAAGACGGCGAAATGTAAGCGTGGCTTGGGGTAGCGCAGAGACGACCGGGGGATAGAGAGCATAATTCCAGGTGTTGACGGCGGCAGGGGGAATCAGTTCCATGCGAACAGGGCCGGTGATATCGGCGCCATCCTGATCTTTCGCAACGGGCACGGTTATGCCGAGGCGATCGCCACCTTGGAGAACGTCGGCCTGCCAGCCGCTCCAAAGCAAGGTGTAGCCACGGCGCATAGAAAAGCCGTCGCCGGGGTTCGTTGGATCATTGCTGCTACTGAGTCCCTGATTGAGGGAATTGAAAAGGCGCTTGTCACCGCGATTGGGGGCGCTATAAACCAACAGACCGTTACCGCGTCTTGTATCGACTGGCTTTAGCAGGTAGAACTGCGTTTCGTATCGGACATGCATTTCACCATTGCGTGGGATAAGGCCAATATCGGTGATGACAGCATTTGCCGGATGGAAAGGGTCCACTTCACCGATGGCGCGGCCAATGATTTTTTCGTAGCGGCCAACATCACCAAAGGTTTGAGCGGCGAACGTGGGCGATTCCACACGGTCGATAATAATTTGTTTTATTCGGGCTTGGGAGAACAACGCAGTAGCCAACAGCAGGGATACCAAACGAAAGGTCATATAGAAACTATTCTATGGTCTGCTGAGGCCCTTGTCTTGTACGCTATAAGTTGGGCCTTGAATGGAGTTTCTTAATATCTCTGCGTACCGCTTTGTTGCGTTGGACGATTTGCCGGTTCTGAGGGAAACGCTTCGCCGCGCTTGCGTTGAAGCTGGGTTGAAAGGCACGATCCTGCTTGCGCCGGAAGGCATTAATTTGTTCCTTGCCGGAGTGCCGGAGAAGCTGCACAACTGGATTGCATGGCTACGAACCGACATTCGCTTTGCCGGCGTGGAGCCGAAGGAAAGCTGGTCCGATCATCAGCCATTCAATCGCATGCTGGTGAAGTTGAAGAAGGAAATCATCACCATGCGCCAGCCTCAAGTGCGTCCATTGGGCGTGCGTGCTCCTGCGGTGCGGCCTGCTGAGTTGAAGCGCTGGTTGGATGCGGGTCATGACGATAGAGGTCGGGCCGTTGTGATGCTGGATACACGCAACGCATTTGAGGTGAGCATCGGCAGTTTTGATGGCGCGTTGAACCCGGGGATAAAATCCTTTGGAAGATTTCCAGAGCGGGTGAAGGCGCTGGAAAGCGAACTGAAAGACAAGACGGTGGTGACTTTTTGCACCGGCGGGATTCGCTGCGAGAAGGCGGTGCTTTATATGCAGGACCATGGCTTCGACAACGTATTTCAGTTAGATGGCGGCATCTTGAAATATTTCGAGGAAGTGGGCGGCGCTCACTACCAGGGTGATTGTTTTGTATTTGACCGCCGCGTGGCGCTGACTCCGGAATTGAAGGAGGCGGGCCATGTTGAATGCTTTAACTGTAGAGCGGTGGTGACGGCGGAAGAGCAGATGAGTGAGGCGTATGTGTATGGGAAATCCTGTCCGCGTTGTCGAATCTGATTATTGTTAACTATGTTCGTACCGAATACTACGGTAGGATGTTTGTACTATGAGTTATCCAACAACATCGCTACGCATTGCAGTCCTTCTCGCTTCATTGTCTATAACTTGTCCGGCCACGTTCGCACAGGTGCTCTACGGTACTCTAACCGGCTCAGTGGTTGATGCATCCAGCGCCGCTGTTCCTAACGCCAAGATCGAAACAGTGAACAAGGCCACTGGCGTTACTCGCCAAACCACATCGGACGAACGGGGTTCCTTTCAGTTCAACGATCTGCAGGCAGGATTATATAAAGTAACCGTTTCGGCACCATCATTCGGCACGGTGGTGCAGGATGGTGTGACGATCACTACCAACACGATTCGCCGCATGGACGCGCGCCTTCAGGTGGCGGCAGTGAACGAGAGTGTCACTGTGAACGCCTCCGCGCTCACGTTGCAAACCGACCGATCGGACGTGAACCATCAGATATCGAAAACGCAGGTTATGAACCTGCCCTTTGGCGGCCAACAGGGCCGCAACTTTCAGAATCTTTATAAACTTCTGCCCGGATTTTCGCCACCTGCCGAATTGCACTCAGACGCTGGAAATCCGCAGCGATCGCTGGGTACCAACGTTAACGGAGCATCGTATTCGAATAACAATACGCGACTGGACGGAGCAACGGTGAGCTATCCCTGGCTACCGCACATCATCGCTTACGTTCCACCGGCTGAGGCGATTGAAGCAGTGAATCTTGTTTCGAATTCTTTCGATGCTGAACAGGGTATGGCAGGAGGTGCGGCGATTAACGTTTCCATTAAGTCTGGAACAAATGAATTTCATGGCTCCGGCCATTGGTATCACACCAACAGCGCGGTGCAGGCTCGCAACTTTTTCTTCACTGCGCCTCAGTTACCGAAGAATTTGCTGAACCAATTTGGCGGCACTATTGGCGGACCAATCAAGAAGAACAAACTCTTCTTCTTTGCGGACTGGGAGCGAACAACGCGCCGACGTTTTGCATCGGCCTTCCGGACTGTTCCCAATGCCAGTCTGCGCCAGGGCGATTTCTCCGGCACCGGCACGAATATTTATGACCCCAACACTGGCGCTGCAAATGGTACAGGCCGGGCACTATTCCCCAACAGCCGCATCCCAACAAGCCGCTTCGATCCTGCTTCAGTGATCATGACCAGCCTTATCCCAGATCCGAATCAACCGGTGTTTCCATCGAACTATCTGGCTGTCGGAAATTATACTTTTAACCGCGATAACTCGGATTTCAAAGTGAACTATAACCCCTCCGATAAATCCTCCGTATTTGGAAGATACAGCTTTTCGCCAAGCGAGATTTTCGATCCGCCGTCACTTGAAAAGGCTCTTGGAGACGCACTTACTGGCGGCCAACCGGGGAAGGCCCCAGGGTTTATCCAGACAGCAGCCATCGGTGGTACTTACACACTTACTCCAACTATTCTGCTTGATGCCAACATTGGATTTACGCGGCAACGTATTTCGGCTGAGAACATTGACATTGATAAGAATTATGGCTTGGATACGTTGAAAATTCCCGGCACCAACGGAGGTGACCGGTTGCAAGGTGGATACCCTCGCTTCAACATCAGCGGCTTTTCGGCCATCGGCAATCCGAATGTTTCCAATCCCTTTCTGTTTCGGGACAACCAATATTCAGCGACGGGCAATGTAAGCGTCATTCGCGGTTCGCATTCCATTCGCTTTGGCGGTGAATACACTTACTACACAATCAACCATTTTCAACCACAGGCTGCATTCGGTCCTCGCGGAGGCTTCAACTTCACGGGCGGATTGACTGTTCTGAACGCAGCTGGTGCACCAGGAGGCAATGCGTTCAATGGTTATGCGGACTTCTTACTGGGGCTGCCTCAGGCGATGGGTAAGGACGTTCAATATGTCAATCCCGCTGCGGTTCGGATGCCTGGCTATGGTTTTTATGTGCGCGATCAATGGCAGGTAAACCGAAAGCTGACGGTGAGCTACGGAACGCGTTTTGAACGATATCCGTTTGCCACACGTGATCACCGCGGAGGTGAGCGATACGACCCGAGCACAGATAAAGTGCTTGTGGGCGGAGTTGGATCTACGCCTACCGACACTGGAGTTGACGTTGGTATTGGCCAGTTGGCACCGCGTTTGGGCATTGCGTATCGTGCCAACGAGAGGACCGTATTTCGCGCGGGTTATGGAATTAGCGTTGACCCGGATTCGTTTCGCCGCCTGCGCGATTCCTACCCGGCTACAATATCGTCGCAGTTTAGCGGCGCAACGACATTTCAGGCTGCCGGCACACTGCGCACGGGGATACCAAATGTTGTTGGTCCTTCGTTGAACCAAGGTGTGATTGATCTTCCTTTGGCTGTGGGCACCACAACTTTTCCTGCGAAATTCAACCGAGGTTACATTCAATCGTTCAACTTCACGATTCAACGGGAAATTGGTGGTGGCTTCAACCTGCAAACAGGTTACGTCGGCACAAGGGCAATCCGCCAAACTGCTTTGTTGAACATCAACAGCGCCACCCCTGGCACTGGAAACGCCGGACGGGAATTGGCGTTGAAGTATCCAGGCCGCATTGGCACCATCAGTTTGTATACTCCGTTCAGCACCTCGAATTACAATTCACTACAGACACAACTGCGTCGCCAATTCGCGGGTAGCGGAATGTTTGGCCTGTCTTACACTTGGTCGAAAGCGATCAATTTCAACGACAACAATGACTCTGGTCTTTCCTGGAATACTCCTAGCGACTGGCGACGCAATCGCGCTGTAGCTGGCTTTGACCGAACCCACAACTTGCAGATGTACACCGTATACGAACTCCCATTTGGCAGGGGAAAGAACATGCTCCGGAGCGGTCCGGCGGCATGGGTGCTTGGTGGCTGGCAGACTAACGGAGTGATGAGCATCTACTCGGGTAGTCCGTTCACAGTTGGAACGGCAGGGACGTCTTTGAATGCTCCAGGGAATGCACAAACTGCGGATCAAGTGCTAGCTGAAGTAAAGATATCGGGAGAAGTTGGACCTGGTAAGAGTTGGTTTGACCCTGCAGCTTTCGCACCAGTGACGGCCATTCGTTATGGAAATACGGGGCGCAACATATTGCGTGGACCGGGTTCGTTCCAATTGGACGCAAGCCTTTTCCGGAACTTTCAAATCACGGAAAGAGTGAAGCTTCAATTCCGGGCAGAATCCTTCGGCATCACCAATACGCCTCGATTTAATAACCCTGGCGCCACAGTTTCTAACTTGACTCGGAATGCGGACGGTACAGTTCGCGCATTGAATGGGTATACGGAAATTCTAGGGGCGTCAGGGGAACGGGAAATCCGCTTTGCCTTGAAGATGTTTTTCTAAGGGACGAAACAACGGTTGGGCGATTTTTCAATTGCCCATCGTTTCCCACCGATCAATTCAATGGACGCTGTGGCAATGCCAGTGTTTTAGACACCAATACTTTCCTTGGATTTCAATGGATAACGGCAGCTTATTCAATCTAGAGTTCAGCAAATCCTATGCGGATATTGGAGGTATGCCGGATCAGCATCTCTACTTTCCCGGACTGGCGGAAGTTAACTGGAGCCAACACCGTCATGCATTGGGTACTGCTGATGATGTAGCTGAATTGCCCCAGGCGTAGTTGATCGGGGTTCTGACAAGCGTTGAAGTTTCGGCGGCGCACCCAGCCAGCAAAGATCCAATAATCCGCGCGTTTGCGCAGTAGAAATACGCGAAGAATTGACGAAAAGCCTTCCTGTTGTTGTTCAACCCTCGAGTCGGGAGAGACGGAAGAGCGCGCTGCCCCGCTTGGTTACGCTGCAAGGATTGCGCCGGAAGTTGAAATCGCGATTAGTGACAAGATGCGCGGCCCAAGTGAACTACGCGTTCTATTGGGTTTAGTTACTAATACAATGGAAAGCCTTGGAGTTCGAACAACTATAACTATGCATTTTCAGGCGTGACTGTTGAGCATGCACTTTCCTTGCAACGGTTGGTTGAAGCATGTACCGCCGAAGAAAGAAGAGAAGTGATGGCGGAGTTGGAATCGACGAGAGCCGAACCACCTGCTGGAGTAGTGAGGCATTACCTTTGCGAATACTATCCAGCAAAGGGATCAAGGCCTGAACCCCAAAACGGCAGTTGACGCACCGTCCAATAGATCAACTTCCGTACCCACCGACAGTTGCGTGGTTACCATCTGTCACCTGAATGGTGAGCGCTCTTTCGATTCTAAATTAAATTCAATTGTGGGGCTCGGCGTGGGACTAGGGTGCGGAGGGCTGCGAAATCCGGGATTTCACGAATTGGACAAACAGGGTGCCGGTTACGGCTGGCAATTGCCGTTTTTGCCAGCGAGTGGGAACCCGATTGATCGCCACTATGGGTGACCAGTACGCCAAAATCAACAATTTCGCGACCTTCCAGCCAAGAGCCCACGAGATTGAATATCCTGGGCCATCTTCCACTTTGACTTGCGGCGTAAGCATGTCGTGAATGTTGAGGATGTGCTACTTGCGGACGGCCAGAAGCATACCCATGTCCCCACTGGCTCGCGGTATCCAGATTATCGAGGTATGCAACTGTTATTTCCGGGTTACATTAAATTGACTTCCTGTCCAGTGGCGAGTTTCGTATTCTAGTAGGTAAGGCTGGCCGATCTTTCAGCCAAGAGAAACCATAATGCGCATTTTATTATTAATCCTTTTAAGTCTGGCTACCGCCAGTGCCCAAGCAAAAGCTGATCCTAAGCAGGTTGCCGCCAAAGCTGCGGCTGACGATCTGGTTGCCGGCCAACTTACCAAGCTATTTGGCCGTTTCAATGAGCAGCAGCAGAAAGTATTACCCGAGGCCACGCTGAAGGCCCGCATTGAACCAGGCTTGAAGCAACTGGGCACTTTCAAGAAGTATTTAAGCGATGGCCGTCCTGAGGCTGTTGGTGCGCTGGATATGATTGTCTTCCCCGCTGAATTTGAGAACGGAGCGGTTGATATCAGCGTGGCCATTGATGCCGATGGCAAAGTGGGTAGCTTCAACGTTAGACCCATGCGGCCGATTCCAATGGTCAGTCCGGTGAAAGAAGAACAGGTGGTGGTGAAAACCGATACCTTTGAACTGCCGGGCACTCTTTCCTGGCCAAAGGGCGATGGCCCATTTCCAGCGGTAGTGATTGTGCACGGTTCAGGACCGGCTGACCGGGATTTAACCATGGGACCGAACACTCCGTATCGTGACCTGGCTTGGGGACTGGCTCAGCAGGGAGTGGCGGTGCTGCGCTACGACAAGCGGACTAAAAAATATGGAAGGCAGTCTTACGGCGGAAAAATCACGCTGAAGCAGGAAGTAACTGAAGATGCGCTGAACGCGGTGGCGCTGCTGCGCGGTACCGCGAAAATCGACCCGGCGCGGATCGTTATTCTAGGCCACAGCCTGGGTGGGCAACTGGCACCGCAGATGGCGAAGGAAGACGGAAAGTTGGCGGGCATTGTGATTCTTGCTGGTCCAACTCGTCCAGCGTCGACTCTGGCGGCGGAGCAAATGAAATACATCATGACTCTGAATCCGGGAGTGAAGGCGCTGGAAACGCAATTGGCAGAAGTGGAAAAGCTGAAAACCATTACGGCAGAAAGCGCGGAGAAAAACGTGTTGGGTGCTCCAGGGTATTATTGGCAGGAGGTGGATTCAGCACTTGCATTGCCGGTTGCGAAGAAGCTGACTTTGCCAATGATGGTACTGCAGGGGGAGCGGGACTATCAGGTGACCATGGAAGATTTTGCAAATTGGAAGGCTGGCATTGGTGGGCAGGATAAGGTTGTTTTGAAGAGTTACCCCAAATTGAACCACCTGTTTCTGGAAGGAGAGGGGAAGTCGAAACCAGCGGAATATATGCGTCCCGGGCATGTTCCGGATTATGTGGCCAACGATATTGCCCAATGGATCAAGAACCTAATAGCCCAGAAGATCTAAGATGAAACTACAAGGGTTTAGGGTCTTTTTCATGCTTTACAGTGCTAAACGTTCCTGGAATGAAACCCGATAGTACATGTATGAGCGAGCGGCGGATTGAGCCAAGAATGATGTGTGCAGACCTGGTGGACGTGAAGTGGCAAGACAAACTTGGCACGTCCAGGAAGACCATTGCAAACCTGGAAGATATTTCGGCCTCGGGCGCTTGTCTACAGGTGGATGAAGAGTTGCCGCTAGGCACTTCAGTGGAAATTGCTTACCCGGACGGCGAATTGGTTGGCGAAGTGAAGTATTGTGTGTACCGCGAAATCGGCTACTTTCTGGGTGTGGAGTTTGAGGATAAGAAGAAGTGGAATTCCCGCCGGTTCAAGCCGCAATATATGTTCGATCCACGCCAGTTAGTGGAAGCCATTGAAGTGGAACCACCGCAGGTTCCACAACCTCAGTTGACCGGGATTACAGTTCAGTAGACTTCAAGTCGGTTTATAGTAGTAGCTGCGTGATCCGGCAACTAATTTTTCTTTTAGCAGTTTGCGTATGGCTTTGTGGCAGTTGCTTGGCAGCTGACGCGGTTCTATTCAGCCACAAAAAGCATGCCCCTCTAAAACAGAAGTGTACGGAATGCCATGACGGAACAGGCGAAGCGGCCCGTTTCCCTTCTTCGACTAAATGCAAAATATGCCACACGGAATCCGACCCGGGAAAGATTCCATCAAAACGCGTGTATCAACTACCGGACTTCATTGCATTCAGCCACGCAAAGCACAAGGCTGAGTGTTCCACTTGCCATGGCGATGTTGCGGCGAAGGATGTGCTTTCGTTGGAGCGTCCGCTTAAAATGTTCAATTGCGTTGAATGCCATCGTGACAACCACGCCACTGTGCGATGTAATGTTTGTCATGAGTTGGGGCAGTAGGCGCTGCCGCAGCTGTAAAACCAGATGTTTTTGTCTATCCCAACAACGGCAGTTGACGCACTGTCCATAGATGAACTCCCGTACCCACCGACAGTTGCGTTGAAACTATCTGTCACCTGAATGGTGAGCGCTCTTTCGGTTCTAAATTCAATCGTGGGGCTCGGCGTGGAACTCCTAAGAAACAAGCGCAAAACGGACTCGCTTCGGCGAATAAACTTCCTTTGGTTCTCAACTGCATTTCGCCGCGCCGAAGCGGCCTTTGCGCTCCTAAGGTGCGGAGGGCTGCGAAATCCGGGACGGGGCTGCAATTCAATGAAGATGTTCTGCT
>JAYTTF010000120.1:0-6453 GCA_043745195.1 Bryobacterales bacterium
TTCGGCCGCAGTTCGCCTACTCCAGTTTCACCTTTTTCAGGATCATCTTGTATTGGAATTAACTCCGGTTTCAGGATCATCTTGTATTGGACAATTCTACCGGCCCGCGCGCTAGCCTTCCACTGTATAATGCGCAGCCTACGGAGAAAAGGGTCAAATGAAAGAATCTGGCGGAGGCTTCCGAAGGAATTTGGCTGGGCGTTGGCCTGATTGGCTTCGTTTTGCGCGGCGGATGACATGGGTTTTGCGTACTCCTTGTTTTGAAATGCGTCAGAACGGCTTCCCGGAAGGAAAATCGCCGTCTTTCTCGATTTCTATTGTGGCAGCGGAGTGTAAGGGTTAAGCCACTGGACGAGTGGAAGTTGTTAACGAGAGTGCATTTTGATTTGGTCGGGATCCCGGATCACTGCATTGGATGGCGTGGAATTGCCACACTTGCGCAACGGATCAAAATGGAAACTGAGGAGTGCATGACCTCCACGTTCCTTCATAGATCGAACAGTGGTTGCACCCCGGGAGCTCATACCCTTCGAAGCCGAACTATAATAAAGCGGAGGAACAAATGGAGATAACTTTTGATCGTGAATTGGAAGAGAAGGTCAACCGTGCCGCCGCCGAGAACCGTAGCCCGGCTGGAGAATACGTAACTCAACTGGTTGCGAATTATGTGGATCATGACTCATGGTTCCGCCAAAAAGTTCGCGGCAGCCTCGAAAAATTGGATCGTGGCGAATTCCTCAATGATCAGAAGATGACATTACGTATTAAAGAGATGTTTGAATCTTAAGGTATGTGAATCCGGTGGTCCAGGGACGCTGCTGATGACCTATCCGAAATTGTCAAGTACATTCAAAAGGATGATCGGGAAATTGCACGGCAGGTAGCGAAGTCGATCTATGAAAGCGCGAATGCCTTGAAGAACTTCCCTTTCCGGGGGAGAATGGGCCGGGTCGCTGCCGCACGCGAATTGCCACTCCCTCCATTGCCTTTCATTCTGGTCTACCGCGTAGACAGAACCGCATTGGAGATTGTCAACATCATTCACGGCGCACAACTTTGGCCGCCGGGCTCCTAAGAAACAAGCGCAAAACGGACTCGCTTCGGCGAACTATCGCTTTGCTTCTTAACTGCATTTCGCCGCGCCGAAGCGGCCTTTGCGCTAACTAAACCTACTACTCCTCACACCCTTGTCCTTCAGATTCCGAAATTCGCAACGCTACGCCGTACGGCGTTGCGGCTTCTGGTATGCCGGTGAGACAGCTTCAATCCGGCGCATGGCCTCGCGGTCGAAAACCTGCTCGCCGCAATCGCACTGGTGGTAGATCAGATTCGGGACAATATACGCTTGACCACGGGCCATCCCTTTCCAGGCTTTCCGAACTCGCTTGATGTTCTTGCCTCCGCAAGTTGGGCACGTTGTGATACTTAGCATTTTTGATTCACTGTCAAAGCTGTTTGACTGGTTTCCAATGCATCTTGATGTCCTCAATATTTTGGCGTGCGTATTGAATATCGGTCTTCATCCGAATCAACTCGTCCATGGCTCTATCTTGTACAAGTCCGCCTTCCCATCGCTTCACACTTGCGATCCCAACTTTTAGGTGATCTGCAAATGCCTCTTGCGTCATGTTCAACTTGTTTCTACGTGATCGAATTTCCAAACTAGTCAATAAATTTTCTTCTTTTCTGTATTCGTCAGCCAACCGACGCATAACATCCGGAAGATCAGATCCTTCCATAACAACGTAACCGCAGTTCGAACAAGCTTCCCCTTCAAATTCGATAGTATATGTCTTTCCGCGGAATTCTTTCGGGATGCGCTTAGTCCCGGGCTCGAAAACCCCTTCATTACAAACGAAGCATGTCATTTTATTCGTCCTCATTTTTTGCCTTCCAGCTTTGAGAATTTGTTTGGGTCATACGGTGGGTGTAATCTCACTACAACCAGCCGGTCCTCACAAGTTCGTTTCGTGTCTATGGCGAATTTGAAGCACATCCTCTTGCTGAAATAAGAGGATTGCCAAACGAACTGAAGAAGTCTTTCGCCTTTGCAAATAGGCTCGCATGCGACATTATTCGGGTGATGCGGTCCACAGTAATGATCGGATCTAATTTCTTGCAAGCAATGATCAATCGCTTCCACTTGTTCCTTACCAATGCTGTCAATCCATGACTTGCGAATTCTGTCTTATCATAGCGAAGTAACGCAACAACCAAAAACCGAAATCATCGTGTACCCTTCGGCGCTCGCTCATGGTCCTCTACGTCGAGCTTGCCAGTCCAACGCGCGATGGCGTTAGATCGTCTCAGAACCACATCTTGAAGATGTACCCTGGAACCAGGAGGCCACGTTATGGCAAGCCTGGATTGGTCGCAATGCCCCGCTGTGGAGAGCGTGGCAGATATACGTAGTGGAGAATGGGTGTTCAGAGGTACCCGCATGCCTGTGGCCACTGTCTTTGAAAACCTCGAACTAGGTACAGGCATTGATGAGATTATTGAGCAATACGATGTAACGCGGGAGCAGATTCAAGCAATTCTCGAATTTGCGGCGCGCAGCCTCAACGCGCCGGTCCCGGTGGGCGCAACAGGCGGGGCAGATGCGCATCCTGTTTGATCAAGGGGTGCCAAGAGGCTTGTCCGCATCGTTGCCAGGTCATGAGATCACCGAGGCCCGTAAGCTAGGCTGGGAGAGGATTTCAAATGGAGTATTGCTCAAATTGGCGGAAGACGCCGATTTCGATCTTTGGTCACGACAGACAAGAACGTTCGGTACCAACAGAACCTCAGTGGAAGGAAAATTTCTCTCGTTGTTCTTGGCAGATCACCCTGGTGGCTCGTTCGACGACATCTTGACGAGATCGTTTCCGCTGTCAACAGCGCCAGACCGGGCAGCTACATGGAAGTAGACATCCGCTTCGAATAGCGTTTCCTGAACTTCGACGGCCAACTGTGCTGGACTTCTATGTGCATTAGTAAATGGCGTTACTATAGACACAATGCCTGAATCTACTCAATCCAACCGGCGCTCGTTCCTGGGTGCTGCCATCTGCGGGGCAACCGCTATCAGCCAGCTTACCGCCCAAACCGCCACGCCTCCCGCAGTTTCTCCAATTCCCACGCCTCGCGATTGGACCGGGCACCAGCCGATTCAGTATCCGGATCCGGACATCATCGCCCTCGATAACCGGTTTCGCAAATACATCATCGGCAACACCAGCATGAAGCGATTGCATACGGGAACTTCATGGGCCGAAGGTCCGGCATGGAATGGTGTGGGCCGTTACCTGGTTTGGAGTGATATTCCAGCCAACGTCCAACTGCGCTGGATTGAGGATGACGGGCGGACTACTGTTTTCCATAATCCATCGGGTTACAGCAATGGCAACACATTCGACTATGAAGGTCGGCAACTTTCCTGCGAGCACGGTGGCCGACGCGTTGTGCGTTATGAAAGCAACGGCACCCTGACAGTAATCGCCGATAAGTTCGAGGGCAAACGCTTGAATTCGCCCAACGACATTGTGGTGCATCCCGATGGCAGCATCTGGTTTACCGATCCACCGTATGGCATCAACGGGAACTATGAAGGCTATCAGGCGGTGAAGGAATTGAAAGAGGCAGTGTACCGGGTGGATGGCAAGTCTGGAAAGCTTACTAAGCTTACCGAAGAAGTGAGCGGGCCCAATGGCATCTGCTTTTCACCGGACTATAAGAAAATGTACATCGCCGATACTGGTGCAGGCGGGCGGGATACCAAAGTGTGGGACGTGGATGGTGCCACAGTGCGCAACGCGAAACGGTTTATTCAACTGGATGTTCCTGGTACAGGCGCACCTTCGGCGGCTGATGGAATCCGCTGCGATGTGGATGGCAACATATGGGCTGGTGCGCGGCCTGGGGTACAGATTATTGCGCCCAGTGGAGAGCGAATCGGTATAATTCGGCTGCCGGAGAATTGCGCCAATGTGTGCTTTGGCGGACCTCGGCGGAATCGGTTATTTATGACGGCCAGCCAGTCCTTATATGCAGTGCATGTGAATACGTCTGGCGCGCACATTGCTTAGATGCTGAGTAAGTCATATAGATTAAGCCAAAATGTTACTCGTGAACCGCCCGACGCGACAGTTTGTCCTACAAGGGCGTCCACTCAGTCCATGACTTTCGCGTAAGTTGTTGGAATCAGAACCAGCACAAAATGGCAGTAAAAGTGCAAAGTAAGATGCGTGATGAAAAAATCCGTTCTGTTTCTGGGCACTTTTGCATTGGCTTTCCCGCAAACCGATGGCCCCAGCTTGAATAAACTATCTCCTGATTTGCGTCAACAATCCCGCCGAATTGTAGCTGGTGATGAGGAGTTGGACATTATTGTTCAATACCTCGATACCGCCCCACGCGGTGATATTCATTTGAATGGTGCCGTTTGGGGAGAGCGCCGCCGGATGTTTAGTAACCTTCCCTTTGACGCGTTTCGTGTGAAGCGCTCACAACTGGCAGCAATCGCGAGCGACCCCAACGTTGCTTTTGTATCTCCGGATCGCGATCTGGGTGCCACCCACTTTCCACCATGGATGTTGCACGAAGCCATTGGCTATCGTTTTGCAGCGATGGCTGTGCCGGAGCGTCCAGTGCAAACAGGCAGGAACGTTGGCATCGCCATCATCGACAGTGGTGTTTCTGCGGATGACTATTTGAAAGATGCCGGCACCAACTGCACCACTTCGCGCATTGTCTACAGTCAGAATTTTGTATCTGGTGAGACCACCACCGATGACGTTTACGGGCATGGCACTCACGTAGCTGGAATTGCTGCTGGCGCGGGCCGTTGCCTGCCAGGTGCGTATGTTGACATGTCGGGTATGGCCCCGGACGCGAAGATCATAAACTTGCGAGTGCTCGATGGACGGGGAATCGGCAAGGATAGTGCCGTGATCAACGCGATTGACCGTGCAATTGCCTTGAAGTCCAAATATAAGATCAAGGTGATCAATCTTTCGCTGGGCCGTGTTATTGCCGGCAGTTATACAAACGATCCGTTGTGCCAGGCAGTGGAACGTGCCTGGCAGGCCGGCATCACGGTTGTGGTGGCAGCGGGGAACAATGGACGCGATAATTCCATGGGCACCAAGGGATACGCCACCATTACCTCACCTGCGAATGATCCTTACGTGATTACAGTTGGTGCCACGCGCATGGTGGGAAATACTGGCCGCGAAGATGACACGGTCACTTCGTATAGTTCCAAAGGTCCAACGCTGCGGGATCACATTGTGAAGCCGGACCTGGTAGCTCCAGGAAATATTGTTTATGCCCGCATTAGCCCGTCTTCCTATCTGGTTTCCAGCTATCAGGCCAATACGCTTGGCTTAAGCATGGCTGGCGGACCAAACGTTCCCAACATTTTCCTGCTCAGCGGCACCAGCATGGCTTCCCCTGTAGTCGCAGGGTCTGTTGCATTGATGTTGCAGCAGGCGGCGGAGGCTTCGCTGACTTTGACGAATGACCAGATAAAAGCCCGCTTGATGAAGACGGCTTTTAAGAACTTCCTGCCGTCAGCCAGTATTTCGGACACTCTTACAGGGCAAACCTTCAACGTCCAGCATGATCTGTTTACCAGAGGCGCAGGGTACTTGGATGTGAAATCTGCACTGGCAAGTACCGATAGAAGCCCAAGCGGAAAGTTGGCACTTTCCCCGCACATCAGTCTTGTCAACAACCAAGCCACCCTGGTGGAGACTTACGGAAACCTCACCGGCGGCACCAATGTGGTTTGGGGTGACAATGTGGTGTGGGGTGATAACGTGGTGTGGGGTGACAGCGTTGTTTGGGGTGGTTCGGTGCTCCAAGGAAGCAGCATTGTTTGGGGTGAAACCACAATGCAGGGCTACTCGGTTGTCTGGGGCAGCAACGTGGTTTGGGGTGACGCTTCGCCCTTTGCCGAATCGCTTTCTGTCCGTGGTGACCAGTAACATCGGCCAAAATTTCTGAACTTGTCAATCCAAAGGGACCCGGCGACGGGTCCCTTGCCATTTTAGTCTAGGCCTGCCATCCCAAAAACGGCAGCGGCACGACTCAATAAACTGGATACCACAAGCCAATGGGGACTTGAGTGGCTGGCACAAGCTATGGCGCTCTCTTGAAATCATTGGATTGCCCTATGCGAGTTGCCAGTCTCAATGGTTTACTCAAGTGCCGAATAAATAGCTTAATTAAACTGGGTATGCACTTGACTCAGGTACCCCCTACACATTGTGGTCCGGACATTCGGCCGAAGTTTGAATGCTGCCGCCGGCACCTGCACCAGTGACATGTGGGGCGTCGTCGCAAGCGCGAATCGGGATTGCCTTTTTTGTGGCGCTCCGCCGACACAGGGCCGGTGGGACTCCCGTGTGGCTCGGCTTTGACACTTTCTCGCGCACCTGAACCGGGCGTTCACTGTGGCGCTCAACAATA
>JAYTTF010000121.1:0-6413 GCA_043745195.1 Bryobacterales bacterium
GGCCAACTACGGCGGCATGAAAGGCGTGTATCTGGTTGGCGATTGGTGTTCTGGCCGCGTCTTCGGCATGGGCTGGGACGGCAGCAAATGGCAGTTACAAGAAATGTTACACACTAACTTGCAGTTCACTGCCGGCGGGTACGATGAACAGGGAAATGTGTATGCGGTGAATTGTAACTGCTTCTATACGTCGGATAAAGGACCAATGGCGAATCCTCCTGGTGCCTTATGGAAAGTTGTTGCAGCAAACAACATTCCCGCAGGTTCGGAAACGGCTCGCGTGGTTACAGAAATCAGTCAAGCCGGCGGAGCAGCTGCTTCCAACGCCGATGGTTCCGTTGCTTTCCAAAGCGCTCTTGATAACAAACCCCTAAAAGTTGTGCCAATGGCTGGAGAGCGTGTCAGCGCACAGGCAACACAATTTCAGAAGACGGGCGTGAATCCCTACAAAGGCAACACGGCTGCCGCAACCGCAGGAAAAGCGGTCTATCAACAATGGTGCGCAGCCTGTCACTTAGCTGACGGCACAGGTCGAATTGGCTCCAACCTTGTGGATAACACCTATACATATCCTCGCGTCAAAACCGACGTCGGAACGTTTGAGGCAATTTATGGCGGTGCCAGCGGAGCAATGCAATCCTTTGGTGGCCGAGTAAGTCAGGACGATATCTTGAAAATCATGACTTACATTGAATCATTGAAAAAATGACTGCTCGCATACTCATCGGCGTCTTTCTGTGCGCCACGGTATTCGGCCAGAAACCCAAATTCCTGATCGTTACCGATATGGAAGGCGTCGGAGGCGTGAATAATGCCGATGAGCAGCTACTGCCAGGCCAGCGCCGTTTCGACGAAAGCCGGCAACTTCTCACAAGCGAGATCAACGCTGCGGTTGCGGGTCTGGTAGACGCTGGCGCTGGCCAAATCGTTGTTCAGGATGGTCATGACGGTAGCCGCAGCCTTTCCCTAACTGACCTCCACCCCGCAGCGGAGTTACTACAGGGCCGCCCAACACCCGCCACTTACTACCTTTCCGATCGCCTATACGACGGCATCCTCTTCGTCGGTCAACACGCCATGGCAGGTGCTAAGAACGGAGTGCTGGCCCATTCTCAAAGCTTCAATGTGGAACGCATCACATTAAATGCAAAACCAGTCGGAGAGATCGGCCAGTTCGCTGCCATCGCAGGATATTTCCACATTCCAGTAATCATGCTTTCCGGCGATCAGGCTGCTTGCGACGAACTGCTGGACCTGCAACCAAAGGCCATCACCGTTGCCGTAAAGAAAGGCGCAGGTAAGGCATCGGCAATCAGCATTCCGCACGAAGAGGCTCGCAAGCGCATTCAAGCCGCCGCGCGACAGGCTGGCATGCGCATCCAGGAGTTCCAACCATGGAGGGTAGAAGGCCCAGTGGAACTTAAGTTCGAGTTCAAAGAGAAAGACAAATCCCCCGATCGCGTTTACAAGGGAAGCACAGTGCTGGAAGCGTTCGAAGCCTGGCTCGGCAAGTGAGATAAAATCCAAGTGGATGCTTCGCTTTTCGTTAATCGCCATATTCGCCCTTCCGCTCGCCGCCGTTGAATTTAACCGCGACATCAGGCCAATCCTTTCCGACCGTTGCTTTGCCTGTCATGGACCCGATGCTGGCAATCGCAAAACCAAAATGCGGCTCGATGTTGAAGCCTCTGCAAAACAGGATTTAGGCAAAGGCCGCTTCGCCATTGTGGCCGGTGATGCCGCAGCCAGCGAACTGTTCCGCCGCATCACTTCCGATAGCAAAACACTTCGCATGCCCCCCGCGTATGCCGGTCATGAAAAACTCACCACTGCGGAAATTGAGTTGCTTCGCCAGTGGATTAACGAAGGCGCTGTTTTCCAAAACCATTGGGCCTTCATCGCGCCCCGCAAGTCGCCGCTCCCAACAACGTCGAAGCCAAGCTGGATCCGCAATCCAATTGATGCCTTCGTGCTGGCTCGTCTCGATCGCGAAAAAATGGCCGCATCTCCTGAGGCCGACAAGCGCACCCTGGCCCGCCGAGTTACTTTAGACCTCACCGGCATTGCTCCCACTCCCGCTGAAATCGATGCCTTCGTTACTGACGCCTCGCCCAACGCATATGAAAAGCTGGTTGATCGTCTGCTGGCAAGCACTCACTACGCCGAGCGCATGGCCATCCGCTGGCTGGAAGCTGCCCGCTATGCCGATACCAACGGCTATCAATCCGACGGCATTCGCAGCATGTGGCGATGGCGCGATTGGGTCATCAACGCCTTCCAAACCAACATGCCGTTCGATCGTTTCACCATTGAACAAATTGCCGGAGACCTGCTGCCCAGCCCTAGCCTGGATCAAAAAATCGCCACAGCATTTCACCGCAACCACCGCACCAGCGCCGAAGGCGGCATTGTGGAAGAAGAGTTTCGCACTGAATATGTAGCCGACCGCGTGGAGACAACTTCTACTGTCTGGATGGGATTAACGTTCGGCTGCGCGCGCTGCCACGATCATAAATACGATCCCATGAAGCAGAAAGAGTTCTATCAGTTATTCGCGTTTTTCAATAACCTGCCTGAGCGTGGGCTTGTTTATAACTTCGGCAACGAAGAGCCGTTTATTCCCGCTCCCACAAAAGACATGAGCGAAAAGCTGCGGCAATTGGACGAGACAGTTCAATCCAAACAACAGCGTTGGCAGAACTTAGACAGCACTCTGACCAAGGCGCAAAACTCCTGGGAGAAGCGTATTGCCAAAACCAACGGTTCCGATTGGCAACTTACAGCCAGCCAGGTTCTCTATCAACCCCTTGAAGATAGCGGCGTGAAAGTGGATGGCAAATTGCCTGTAACTCCAGGCCGAGTGAAACAGGCGCGTGTCTTTGATGGGAGCTCCTTCACCGACGAAGGTTCCGATATCGCCAAGTTCAATTACCAGGATCCGTTCACGCTGACAGCTTGGATCAATCCCACTGAGGCAACCAAGGGTGCCATCATCTCCCGCGCTGAAGATTACCTTGAAGGTACCGGCTATGGCCTCTACCTGATCGATGGCAAGCTGCGCTTGCACATTACTCTGCGCTATACCGATATCAGCCTCCGCGTTGAATCTGCCGAGTTAGTGAAATTGAATGAGTGGCAACATGTGGCAGTTACCTACGATGGCTATCGAAAGGGTTCTGGCGTGCACATGTATATCAACGGCGTGGATCAAAAACTGAATATCCTTTTCGATGAATTGACATTCCCCTTTGGTGGCAATCAGCCCGTCCGCATTGGTGCTGGTGGAGGCATGCGTTTCAAAGGTGCCATCGACGAAGCTCGCATTTTCAAAGAAGCCTTAACTGCCCAACAAGTCAGCACATTGCCCTTGTTGAATACCATTCAGGAATTAGCAGCTATTCCCGCAAGGAAACGAAGCCCAGCCCAGGCAGCAAAATTGCGCTTCTGCTTTCTTGATACCGAAGCTCCGGAACACCTCAAACAATCCCAAACAGATCTGATCAAGGCTAAGTTGGAACGCAAGAAATTCGCCGAATCCATACCCACTGTAATGGTGATGAAAGAAGGCCCCAAACGCGATTCGTTTCTGCTGAAGCGCGGAGCCTACGATGCTCCTGGTGAAAAAGTAGAAGCCGCCACCCCTTCCTTCCTCCCGCCACTAAGCGCAGATTGGCCAGTAAATCGCCTCGGCTTAGCCAAGTGGTTGGTGGATCGCGGTAACCCACTTACAGCCCGCGTCCAGGTGAATCGACTTTGGCAAATGCTATTCGGGTTGGGCCTGGTGAAAACCGTAGAAGATTTCGGCTCGCAAGGCGAATGGCCAATTCAACCGGAATTACTCGATTGGCTGGCCGTGGAGTTTATGGACAGCGGCTGGGACGTCAAGCACTTGCTGAAGACCATTGTTATGAGCAGCACTTACAGGCAATCTTCGCGACTTACTCCGCACTTACTAGCCAAAGATCCTGAAAACAGATTACTAGCCCGCGGCCCACGCCTGCGGCTCTCCGCTGAAGTATTGCGAGACAACTCGCTCGCCATTTCCGGATTACTGGTAGACAAAGTCGGCGGACCATCCGTCAAGCCCTATCAGCCAGCCGGACTATGGCAGGAACTCACTGGTGGTGGCGGCTACACTGCCGATAAAGGCGAAGGCCTCTACCGCCGCAGCCTCTATACTTATTGGAAACGTACCATCGCACCACCATCCATGGTCACCTTCGATTCCCCCACGCGCGAAACTTGCACCGTTCGTGAAAATCGCACGAACACGCCGCTACAGGCACTCAACCTGATGAATGACGTAGTGTACCTGGAAGCCTCACGTAAGTTAGCCGAACGAATGTTGCGCGATGCCGGGCCCAATCAAACCGCTCGTCTGCAACTGGCATATAACCTTGTGCTGGGCCGCAATGCGAAGCCAGCCGAGTTAAACATCATGGCTCGCGTACTCGACGATTTCCATCAGCAGTTCGCCGGCAACAAAAATGCCGCTGTGAAGTTTCTAGCCCAAGGCGATTCCCCCAAGGATGAAACTTTCCCACCCGAAGAGTTAGCCGCCTACGCCAGCCTAGCCAGCTTGGTTCTGAATCTTGATGAAGCAATTACCAAGGAATAACATGCATCCTCTTTTAATGACTCGACGTGCACTGTTCGGCAAAACCGCCACCGGAGTAGGTGCCGCCGCACTGTCCAGCTTACTTCAAGCCGAAGCTCTTCCCGGCATGCCCCACTTCGCACCAAAAGCCAAGCGCGTCATTTATCTGTTTCAATCTGGTGGACCCTCGCAAATGGACTTGTTCGATTACAAGCCTCGCTTGAACGAATTCGCCGGCAAGGAGCTGCCTGAATCCATCCGCAACGGCCAACGCCTGACAGGCATGTCAGCCTCGCAATCCACTTTCCCTGTGGTTCCATCCAAGTTCACCTTCAAACAGTACGGCCCCAACGGCGCGTGGATCAGCGAACTGCTCCCGCACACTGCAAAAATCGCCGGTGACTTAACGTTTGTTCGTTCCATATTCACCGAAGCCATTAATCACGATCCCGCAGTTACATTCCTCCAAACAGGTGCGCAGATTGCCGGCCGGCCCAGCATTGGTTCCTGGCTCAGCTATGGGCTTGGCGCTGAAACTCAAAACCTGCCGGCCTTCGTCGTCATGATTTCTCCCGGTGCAGGCGGCAGCGGACAGCCTCTTTACGATCGCCTATGGGGCAGCGGATTTCTCCCCACTCGTTATCAGGGCGTGAAGTTCCGCTCCGTGGGCGACCCAGTGTTGTATCTTTCCAATCCACCTGGATTTTCCGGCGCAACCCGCCGAAAATATTTGGACGCCTTAAACCAGATCAATCAAATGAAGCTGGATGATTTCGGTGACCCCGAAACTGCAACCCGCATGGCGCAGTATGAAATGGCTTTCCGCATGCAAACCTCAGTACCCGAACTTACCGACATTTCAAAGGAGCCCCAAAGCACCTTTGACCTGTATGGGGAAGATGCGAAGAAGCCCGGCACCTTCGCCGCAAATTGCCTGTTGGCTCGCCGGCTTGCAGAACGCGGCGTTCGGTTCATTCAACTATTCCATCGCGATTGGGATCATCATGGCGGCCTTCCCAAAGGTCTGCCCAATCGCTGCAAGGAGACCGACCAAGCCTCCGCCGCATTGGTCCAGGATTTGAAGCAACGCGGCATGCTGGACGATACGTTAGTGATGTGGGGCGGCGAATTCGGGCGCACCGTTTACTGCCAGGGCCGCCTCACGCCAACCGATTACGGGCGCGACCATCATCCCCGCTGCTTCACCATGTGGATGGCCGGAGGCGGCATGAAGCCCGGCTTGGTGCATGGAGAAACCGATGACTACAGCTACAACATCGTCAAAGATCCAGTCCACGTGCACGACCTGAACGCAACTATTCTGCACTGCTTGGGCATTGACCATAAGAAGCTCACGTACCGTTTTCAGGGCCGCTATTTCCGCCTCACCGACGTGCATGGTGATGTTGTGAAACCGCTCCTCGCCTAGACCCGGCCTGCAGGCCTGCAGGCGCGCCTCTTTGGAAAA
This sequence comes from Bryobacterales bacterium, assembly GCA_043745195.1. Taxonomy (GTDB): domain Bacteria; phylum Acidobacteriota; class Terriglobia; order Bryobacterales; family Bryobacteraceae; genus JANXSF01. The sequence continues at coordinate 6,066 of JAYTTF010000121.1, forward strand.
AAGCAGCGCTCCATAATATAATCTGGATACCGCAAGCCAGTGGGGACATGAGTGGCTGGCACAAGCTACGGCACTCCCCATAAAAACATGGCTTTGCGCTATGCGCACCTCGCTGTAGGGACGGTCCTCACGAACCGCCCCCCGCACAGATCCGTACGTGCGCGATTAACGCATACGGCTCCTACCTTGGATGTTGGCGTCAAGTCTCATTGACGCACACCGACCATCCCCTTGGACACGCTTGTCCTCCGCTGTGTGAGGAACGTGTGGAGCGGGCCGATGTTCTCCTTGGTTGGCGTCCTTCCCTCCCCCCACTCCGCCGCTCCGGCTGTTGCACCGTCGCTTTGT
>JAYTTF010000122.1:0-66870 GCA_043745195.1 Bryobacterales bacterium
CACGAATGGGCTCAATTGTTACCATAGCAACTCCAGTTTACAGGATAAAACCCGCAAGCCTTCTGTCTTGACTGTTTTTTCAGATCGTCGGACGAGGGCACATTTAATGAGGGTTCTTCCGTTTCCACCAGGACATGTTTTAAGGGAAAATTACTCCAATTTCAAGGGTAACGCGCTGGCAGTTGCATCGCAAGGATATTGTGATTGCGAAAGACAGTACAAGGCGTGAAGTTGCTTCGCACCATTGGTTGTGGGCTAGAGTAATCTGGTAGTCCTCAATTTCCGTAGAAGTCGGCTCTTATTTCTATCGACGGGACAGATCGTTACGCTCTGCCGCTGATTTCATAATCCCCTCGTTTCCGTAAATCAGTTTTATGCAGCCGCGTTACGTTTCCAAAGAATAAGCAGCTAAACGCACTTACTAATTAGGGTCCTTGCTAATATGATGCATTGGCCTTTCTCATGCGAATTCTGCCGGGGGGCTACCGGAGGCTCTTTGTCCGATCAAAAATTCAAGATTCTCTTCTTAGCCAGCAGCCCCGATGGTGAGGCTCCGTTACGGCTCGACGAGGAGTTCAGGTCAATTGAGCAAAAGATCAATGCATCCGAGCATCGCGACGCATTTGATCTGATTTCTTGTTGGGCCACCCGCCCGGATGATTTTCTGCAGCACTTGAATGTCCACCGACCAACGATAGTTCACTTTAGCGGACACGGTAGCGAAGTCGGCGAAATTGTGCTGATGGATGACTTGCGCCAAGCAAAGACGGTATCGCCACAGGCGCTTAGAGCTCTTTTCACAACGCTGAAGGACAATATTCGACTCGTAGTCCTGAATGCCTGCTATTCTCTTTTACAAGCCAAGGCAATTGCAGAAGTAATCGATTGCGTTATCGGTATGAACGATTCAATCGGCGACGAAGCGGCAATCAAGTTTGCGGCTTCTTTCTATCGCGCAATTGGCTTTGGACGCTCAGTGAAGGAAGCGTTCGAGCAGAGCAAGGTCTCCTTGCTGCTCGAAGGCATTCCTGAGGAGAACACCCCTGAACTACTTTTGCGCCGAGGTGTCGATCCCGCCTCGGTCTACCTAATTCAAGAAACCCCCGCCTACCGGGGGACACCGGCGTCCGACACGAGCAGTGCCTCGTCTTCGCAATTCATCCAACAAGAATGCGTCCTCGACTATGGTGTAGCGAGCGAGATCCCAGTGAACGAGGCGCGCGAAGTGCTGGCAATGATTCGTCGGGTAAGTGCATCTGGTCTTGTTGATACGCTGGCCCGCGAAGCGTCCAGGATGGGAAAATCGACATCATATACTGTTCAAACTGATGATGTGCGAACTATGGTGTTCAACATATTCTTTCCCGATACAGGAGGCTTTTCTGGCACCGATGGTTCAGTTAGGCTACAAGTCGAACTTCTAGCTCCAGGGCTGGAAGTTTCTGATAGCCCCATAGCAGTCACAGTAAATAGAGTCACAGGGACCCCACCTCTTCCCTTTCTAGTTAAGTCGAGCAGAGTGGGTGAGCAAACCCTCAAGGTGAAGGTCACCTCTGATGACCAGGAACTTATCAATGCGCTACTTCGCACGAAATTCGTTCAACACGACGGCCCAGGTGGACCGGGTGGCACGACTTACGTTCAGATGGACGATTTGGGTCACAGAGTTCTGGTGTTGGTCGAAACCGAACTTGCGGTTCGTCTAGTCAAAGAGAAGGGAGGCTGGCTGTTTGCTGGTGGTTAGAGAAGCAATTTACCCCTAGTCTGGTGCCGCTCAAGTCCAAATCCGCGCCGCGGCAGTATGAGGTGCGGTGACCCGATATCAGGGATAGAACTTAGGTCCGCTACCTCGCAAACGAGCCAGTTTTGCAACCAACTGTTGAACGCCAAAACCCGGATTGAGAATATTACCGGCCGACCATAAAATATGACTAATAGCCGATTTGAATGGGTTACTGAAAAAGCGGCGGCGAATTTCTACAATCATGGTGTTTCGTTTCATGTAGCAGTCGTGGCTTTCCTCAACCCGTTTCCAATTGACCGCATCGGCGGACAAACATGAGCACGAAGATTATTACCGCGAAAATAAATTCTGACGGTAGGGTTGTGCAAGTGCTGCAAGATGGCACTGAACAACCGTTCCCAGAAACTCCAATTCGTCCAATGACGGAAGCGGAAATCGCCGCCGCAGCAGCATCAGACGCAGATGCTCTTCCTATGACGGAGGAACAACTTTCCACGGCTCGACGAGTTCCACGGACAAAAACACTACGCCGCGCTCTCGGACTGGATCAAGAAGAATTCGCGGCCCGCTATCACATTCCAATCGGCACCTTGCAGGACTGGGAATTGGGGCGATGTGAACCCGATCAACCAGCACGCGCTTATCTCACAGTCATCGCCCGCGAGCCTGAAGCTGTGCAACGCGCTTTGTCTCAACAGCCCTGAGATCTTGCCGCACGTCTTACTCGCCGCGCACAAGGTCTTCCATCGTCTCCCGCCTGCGAACCACGCGCCACTGATCACCCTCAACCATCACTTCGGCCGCCCGTGGTCTGCTGTTGTAATTGGAAGCCTGCACAAATCCATAAGCCCCTGCAGACATCAATGCCACATAATCGCCAGGAAACACGTTCGCCAACTCCCGGTCGCGTGCGAAGTAATCCCCAGATTCACACACTGGCCCCACCACATCAGCCGTAATCGTTCCCAACGTCCGTTGCCGCAGCGGAACAATTTCATGATGGGCCTGATACAGCGATGGTCGGATCAAATCATTCATGGCCGCATCCACAATTACAAATTCCTTGGTCGCAGTGGTCTTGCGGTACATCACTCGCGTCAGCAAAACACCCGCGTTGGCTGTAATGCTGCGGCCCGGTTCCACCATTAGCTTCACGTTGTGTCCCGCAGTCTTCTTGCAGATCATTTGAATGTAAGCCTCGGTATCCGGCGGTTGCTGTTCATCTTGGTAAGCAACACCCAGCCCGCCACCCATATCCAGCTCCGTTATCGGATGCCCAGCGGCGCGCAGTTCATCCACTAGTGCCAACACACCATCCAGCGCCTCAAACAATGGGTTCGTATCTAACAATTGAGAACCAATGTGGCAACTCACACCCTGCAATCGCAAGTGGCCCAGGGACGCGGCTCGATCATACACATCCTTCACCACATCAATATTGATTCCGAATTTGTGATCCAGCAATCCCGTGGAAATGTATGGGTGCGTCTTCGCATCCACGTTTGGATTCACTCGCAATGCCACGCGCACCACAACATTATGGTGTCTTGCAGCAATGGAATCAATCAGCGCCAACTCTGCTTCTGATTCGCAGTTGAAACTATGAATGCCCTTTGAAATGGCATATTCCACTTCTTCGCGACTTTTCCCAACACCGGAAAAAACCACCTTCGCCGGATCTCCGCCAGCCTTCAACACCCGGAAAAGTTCTCCGCCGCTGACAATGTCAAACCCTGCGCCGGCTTCGGCCAACAAGCGAAGCACAGACAAGTTGGAATTTGCTTTCACCGCGAAGCAAACCTGATGCGCAGCTGATCCAAATGCGCGGTCATAGGCCAGATACTGCTCCAGTATCGCCGCGCTGGAATACACGTAACATGGCGTGCCTTCCATACGCGCAATATCGGCCAGTGTCACATTTTCAACGCTCAATTCGTGGTCACGGTAAAAATAAGGTGCAATCATCAGGTAACTTTCAACACTAATAAAGTCTGGTCGTCGAACTGCTCTGTGCCTTCGGTAAAGGTATCCAAGTCCGTAAAAATGGCGTCTACAATTTCTTTTGGCGCCTTTGCTGAAGAACGGGTCATCACGTTACTAATGCGCTTCACGCCGAACTCGTCGCCATCGGTATTATTTCCATCGGAGACGCCGTCGGAATACAGCACAATCACATCGCCCGCATGCATTGGAATTTGCACTTCGTCGTAATCGCGCGTATCCAACAATCCAATCGGCACACCTTCCGCTTTCGGTTTGATGATCTTTCCGTTGCGGCAAATTAAAGGCGTTGCCGCACCGGCGTTCGCCATAGTCAGCATCCGCGTGGAGGCCTCCCAACGAATCACCAGCAGCGTTACATACTGAGCTTCAACTTTGCGCTCCAGCAGCGTTTCGTTCAATGCCTTTAGTAGAATTGCCGGACCTTTTTTGCGCGGAGCCAAGGACCGCAGCAATCCACCCACCAGCGCCCCATACAATGCCGCCGCCGCGCCTTTCCCACTGGAATCGCCAAATGCGATAACCACGTTGTCTTCGCCGTGGTCAAAAAAATCGAATAGATCGCCTGAGATTTGGCGTGCCGGTCGAAGCCCAATGCCGATTTCCAAACCCTTAAGTTCCGGAGCTTCACTGGGCAGTAGGATCGATTGCAATTTACGGCCTGCCTGCAAATCCTTCTCCATTTTCTGTTCACGGATTGCCACTTCCTCATACAGGCGGGCGTTTTCCACCGACGCTGCAATCTGCGGTGCCAGAGTTTGCAGAATGCGCACGTGGTCATCCGTGTAGTGTCCAAACTTCTCACTTTCCAAATCCAAAACACCAATCACACGATTCTTCAACATCAACGGCAACGCCACTTCGCTGCGGATTCCCGGGTGCGACGCAATGTAGCGCGGATCAGCAAGCGTATCGTCCACCCTCACAGTTTGCCGAGTAAGCGCAGCAGTACCGGTAAGCCCTTTCCCTATGGGAATGTTGTCCAACTCCATACGTTCGTCATAGCGCACAGTGAACCGTCGTTTCAAAACCCCTTGTTCTTCGTCAACCAGAAATAGTGAAAATGAATCGTAGGAAATCAAGGTGCGCATTATCTCCGCCAGTTTTCCAAGTAATGCATCCAGATCCAGTAGCGAAGAAAATTCCTGCGAAACACGATGCAGCGTTTTGAATGTACGATTCTGTTGATCCACACGCCGGTATAGCCGTGCGTTGTCTATGGCTGTTGCCACCCGCGTGGCGATTAACTTCAACAAGGCGCGATCATACTCGGTGAATGCAGCCAGCTTGGTTGATTGAACATCAATCACTCCAACCAGCTTTCCGCGCGCCACCATCGGCACTGCTAATTCTGAACGGACCGCGTCCAAAGCGTTCAGATAATACGGATGCTTGGATACATCGGGCACCAAAAGCGCCTGCCGATCCAGAGCAGCCAATCCTGTAATTCCCTCGCCCAGGGCTACAAACAGGTTCTTGCAAATTTCTTCACGATGGCCAATTCCATGGCGGATTCGCAAACCCTTGCTCTTTTCGCTGTAAAGCAGGATGGCGAACAATTGATGTGGAATTACTCTTTGAATGATTCCCGCAACATTGTCCAGCAGGCGATCCAGATCCAAAGTCTCCGCTGTAATTGCGGAAACTTCCAAAAGAAAATCCAGTAGTTCGGCACGCTCTTCAAAGCGCACCGCAGTTTTTCGGGTGCCCATATGTTTAGTAGCCGTCCTGCCCGGAAGTCGCGGCAGCGCCGCCAGCCGCAGCTTCCATGATTTTCACACTGGCACTGGCGCCGATTCGCGAGGCCCCAGCCGCTTCCATTGTCTTCACATCTTCCAGGCTACGAATTCCGCCGGAAGCTTTCACGCCCATACCAGGGCCCACAATACTGCGCATCAAGGCAATGTCCGCAGCCGTTGCCCCGCCTTTGGAAAAGCCCGTGGATGTTTTCACAAAATCGGCACCGGCCAGTTTTGCCAAAGTGCATGCCATAGCTTTTTGTGGATCGTCCAGCAGCGCAGTTTCCAGAATCACTTTCAAAATAGCGCCACCACGATGGGCCGCCATCGCCACGCAGCGGATGTCACGTTCCACCAATTCGTATTCGCCGGATTTCAGTGCGCCAACATTGATCACCATATCCACTTCTTCCGCACCGCTCAAAACCGCATTTTCCGTTTCAGCTACTTTTATGTCGGTAGCATTCGCACCCAAAGGAAATCCAATTACGGTGCAAACTTTTACAGGAGAACCCTTCAATTCCTTGGCCACCATCGGTACCCAGAATGGGTTAATGCAAACGCTGGCGAAACTATATTTCTTCGCTTCTGTACAAATCTTTCGCACTTCGTCCGCAGTAGCCTCAGGTTTCAACAGCGTATGATCAATCAGCGCTGCAATCTCTGGCGCAATGCGCGTCAGCTTTTCGCTGGCAGAGACGCGGTCGGCACCGCATGCAATAATTGACTTGGTTTTTGCCTCACAAGTTTGCGCGCAACGCTGCGTGCACCCCGGACATACAGAATCTGAAATGCCCAGTCCTTCGGCTCCTGCAAGCTTTTTGGTGCTGAGCCGGACCAGAATTTCTTCGCCGATTTGGGAGACAAGTTGGTCCAGTTCCACGGGGTTCATTCTAAGTTCACTTTCTGTGTTTTTGTTCAATCGCTGTAATCTTATCCACTCTCGCCTGATGCCGTCCGCCGGCAAAAGGAGTTGTAATCCAAGTTCTCAAAACATCTTCGCATTGCGTTGCGGTTAGCAAACGCCCACCCAATGTCAACACATTGGCATTATTGTGTTCTTTTGCATTGTGTGCGGAGGCTTTATCCCAGCATAGCGAAGCGCGCACACCTGGCACTTTATTTGCCGCCATCGACGAACCAATGCCCGCACCATCAATCACCACACCCATTGCCGCCAATCCCTGGGCAACCATGTCCGCAACTTTTTCCGCAATATCAGGGTAATCCGCTGCTTTTTCTTCATGGACTCCAACATCTCTAACCGTAAATCCCAATTCTTCCAAAATAGGTTTCAATCGCTCTTTCGTTTCAAATCCGCCATGATCACTGCCAATGCCTACGGTTTTCCCCGGTGGGGCCACTCCATGCAATTCGTGTTCCGCCACTTCAATAATGGCTATTCCACGTTCATCCGCCAATTCTCTAGCGGAAGGCGTTACAATCGTGCCGATGGGCACACGAAGCTGTCCGCTTCCGTTTGCTGGAATATCAATCGTGGTGATTACATTGCGCTGCAATACTATCAGGAACCTTGTAAGGACTATTGTAATGAAGATCAGCACAGGTCTGCCGCTTTTTGCTGCGATTCTATTTCCTTTGTGGAGTCATCCAATGGGAAATTTCAGCGTCAATCGCTTCAGTGGCATCATCGTTGGTGCAACGCAGGTTGATGTTGTTTACACCCTTGATCTGGCCGAAATTCCTACGCTTGACCTCATTCGCCAATGGGGTTTGAATGCCGAAGCACCCCGCTCCAAATTAAAGCAAAAGGCGGCTGAGCAAATGCAACAATGGGTGGCGAATCTCCGTTTGCTGCAAAGTAACAAGCAACGGGTGTTTGAAGTTTCCTCAACAGAGTTAGTGATGGCCGATGGGGCAGGGAATCTTCCCGTAATGCGCATTACCGCCAACCTGAAAGCAGCAGCCAAACCCGGTCGCATCGATTTTGAAGACTTAAATTATCCAACTAGTTTGGGTTGGAAGGAAATCACAATTTCCGCTGCCGATACTGTTAGCCTCGTCAAAGCCAGCCACTCGGCAGTATCTATCAGCAAAGGTTTAACCGCATATCCACCCGAATCGGCGAAAGCCGCACCACGCGATTTGCGCGCTTTTGCTGAATGGATGCCCTCAGGTTCTTCCACAACGCAGACTGAGCTCATAGCCATTCCCCAGCCTGATATTGCCGCATCCGCCGCCCCGACGCAGACACCTGCCAAAGGCGAAGTAACCCGCGGAGATTACCTCTCCACTTTGCTTGGCCGGCACGACCTATCCTTTGGCATGATGCTGGTTGGCCTCGCCGCCGCATTTGGTTTTGGAGCCCTGCACGCCCTCTCCCCAGGGCACGGAAAGACTATTGTTGCCGCTTATTTGGTGGGCTCGCGCGGAACCGTGAAGCATGCACTATTTCTTGGTGCCATGGTTACCTTCACACATACCATCAGCGTGTTCCTGCTTGGATTTGGAACGCTTTTTTTGTCTGCTTACATTGTTCCTGAAAAAATAATCCCGGTGTTATCCATCCTCTCCGGTTTGTCTATTGCCATGATCGGTGGCTACCTGCTAATCCAACGGACCAATCACTTAATGCAGCAGGTGAATCACAACGAAGACCATCACGATCACAGCAATAGTAGCCACAATCATGGGCATCATCATGGGCCAGGCGGCCATACGCACGTGCCGGAAGGGGAGGTTTCCATGTCCTCTCTCGTCGGCTTGGCAATCAGCGGAGGAATGGTGCCTTGTCCTTCAGCGTTGATTCTACTCCTGAGTGCTATTTCGATTGGACGAACTGGCTTCGGTTTGGCCTTGCTGACATCTTTCAGTTTCGGCCTCGCGGTTGTGCTGATGGCCATCGGACTAATCGTGCTATTCGCGAAAACTCTGTTACCTGAATCTTCTCAGGTTCGAAATAGCAGGTTTTTCTTGTACGTGCCTGTGATCTCTGCCTTCGTCATTTTCTGCGTCGGCATGGTGATGACAGGAATTGCCGCAGGATTAATCAAGCCGTTTGCTGGACTCGGCTAAAAACCGATCGTGATCATTGCTTCAATCTGATTTCTCTTGTTCACAGTGGAAAAGGAATTAAATGGAGTATCCAAAAAATACGTGTAGCGAACGCTGGGTACTATCCGAAGTCCCACTGGATCCACTAATTGAACTCCCAGTCCGCCGATCATACCAGTGGTGTTCGCTCTATGCGGCTTGATCGGATTCGTATTGCAGCAACTCGTGTCCCCAGTGCCTATCTTAGTGTTAATCGAAGTATTGATTTTGGCTACCTTCCGAATCACGCCGCCGCCTTCCACAAACCAATGCGGGCCCTTAACCTGTCGGCCCTTGAAATAGAAGCGGCCGGTTACAGGCAAATCATAGTAGCGGGCGTTCGTAGTCTCGTTCGTGATGGTATGCTTACGGTCGTCTGAAATGGTTAGAGGATTGTCAATTCCGGAAAAGACGTCGCTATTCATGGTGTAGCCAGTCTTCTTCATAAGGAAGCCGGCCGTGATGGCTAATTTGTTGGTAATCGCCAGTTGCACTGTTGCACCATAGCCAATACGCTTCAACACTGCCGTTGTGTTGTAAATAGCGTCAATCGAATTTGGTACAAACTGGCTGCTGGTGTTGTTCTTCAAAGTGTCCAGGCCCATCACGGTAAGCGTGCCACCAATGGAAAATCGCCGGATATAGTTTGTCTTCTCAATTAAGGATGTCCCGCTGGTGGATTGCTTCACAGTAGGCTTCCTGATGGTGTCGCGTTCAACCGGAGTGGGGGCTTGCGGGGCCGCCGGCGCGGGTGCTTGTGCGGTCATGCGCGAGACTGACAAAAGAGCCATTGCGGCAATAGTTTTGGTTTGCTTGGAAAAAAACATTGGGTAATTAAATTCTTCCTATCATAACCCGGATCTTCTTCCCTATCGCCGCCTTTTGGCGATTGTTTACCTTCGTCTATTTCGCATTCGCGCGATACCATACAGCAAACGACATTCCTTGCGGGTCATGGAGCACTGCCATTTCGTCCCCCTCGGGCAGCATTGTGGGTGGAATCAGCAACTTTGCCCCTAGGCTTTCCGCCTTGGCTACCGAAGCTTTTACATCATCCACCGCCATGAATAGCTGCACGAAATTTGAAGCTTGTGGTGGCGCGGGCCAAATGCCTCCCTGGATACCTTCTTCGGATCCTGTTCTGATGGTCCGGTATCCCATCGGATTATCGGCGGCAATTGTCCATCCGAAAAGACTGCCATAGAACGCCGCCGTTTCATCTGGGGACTTCGACACTATCTGGAACTGCATTACTGGATTCGCCATTTTTATGTTCTCCTATGTCTTTGCCATTTGCTAGCCCAATGCGAAGAAATGATTTGCTGGTGATTTCTTTCAGGCCGGTCAACTCGTGCCATGAACCGCGTTCGTCAATGGAAAGCAAGCGCAATCGCAACAAGCGGCTCAATACAATATTTACTTCGTCCACGTTTACGCCAAGTTGTTGCGATAACCAAATGCAATTGGGCTTGAAACTAGTTAATCGGATAAGCTTCAACATTTCACAATGTGCAGGTTCCGAAATAATGCTCATTGCCTCGGACGACCAATGCCGTGTTGCTCCAGACGCTTGGCCGTTTGGATATCTAACTTCCTCCTTTCTAAGACCCAATTTCTTGGCCTATTTACGGATTGCCGAAACAGAAACTTTTCTGGATCCGCTTCACCTGTGACAGCGGCGAGTGGTCCACTTCAAGAAAGTTGGCAAATGCCCGCAATTTGGAAAAGTGAATTTGATGGGGCATGTGATTGCCCCACAACAAAAAACGCGCGAAACCGGGCTTCTGCCCAATTTCGCGCGTTCGATTTTACTAAATTAACTTACGCCCGTCTGGCGCTTTCCGCCATGCGCGACATCGCAATGGTTAGTGCTGCTCCACCCAAAGTCTTGATCAATGTTGGATGTTCCGCGTAAAGGGAACTTAGCCTTTCCATAATCGATGGATCCTGCTGCGCCGCTTCATGGGCCAACTTTTCCACCACATCTTGGGGAATTTGTTTTGCCATTTCAGGAGTCACTTGTTGACTTCCATTCAGCAACCCCTCCATCGTGGAAGCGCCGCTGCCTCCACCAAGAAGTCCACCTAGCAGCCCAGCCATGCCGCCACCACCACCCAGCATGCCAGCCAAAGCAGAACCGCCACCACCGCCCAGCAAGCCAGATAGTGCCGAGCCGCCGCCCTGTCCGCCTGCCATTTTCTGCATAATCATCGGACCGGCAACTGCTAACAACATGTTCATAACCTGAGATTTCTGTTCACCGCCGGAGGCACCGAACAGCTGTGCAGCTTGATTTCCGAACGATGGTGTATGCTGCGAATCCTGAAACGCAGCCAATAATCCATCAGCCATGGAACTTGCTGGAGCAGCTTGCGACACCTGTTCAAAGTCGCGATCCACTTCGGCCGGGGCAGCGTTTCCTTGTGCTCCTGAGTATTGTTGGAGCAAATCTCCCAATTGACCCATTAAATCCATTTAGTTTTCTCCCTTACCGTAATTTCATTGGCCAGCGTTCACCGGCTCTCACATAACAAATGCAGGCTCATCACAATACGACAAACCTAGCATTATTGTACCGTCTTCATTCCCAAGTCAAAGACGCTGAAAAGTGAAAACGGGTTTCCAAGAGATAATGAAAATAGATTGAATACAAGAATTGATCCCCGTTCTGAATATGAAAAACGCCTTGCCAAAGCTAAAGCAGATGTTGCCGTTTGCGAGGGAAAACACATATATTTTGGAAATCTTCGCCTAGCCGTAGCAGTTGTGGCAGTTGCGCTTGGGTACGCCTGTTTTCAGTCGCTTGCCCCAATTTCCAGCCTGATTATTCCGGTTGTTTTGTTCATTGGGTTGATGGTAGGACACAGCTTTGTATTGACTGCTTCCGAGCGTGCTGCACGAATCAGAACTCATTACGAAAGCGCCTTGGCACGAATGGATGACGCCTGGCATGGCCGCGGCGAAAGCGGGGAAAGATTTCTTGACCCAAATCATCCATATGCTCGTGACCTGGATCTTTTTGGACCTGACAGCCTGTTCCAACTCATCAACTCGGCTAGAACCCGAATGGGGGAAGATACCCTTGCCGGTTGGCTTTGCCGACCTGCTACCCCAACAACAATCGTTGCTCGCCAACAGGCTATTTTGGAACTCTCTTCCAGATTAGACATGCGCGAAGATCTTGCAGTTCTTGGCGAAGAAGCGCGAAGCGGCGTTCATCCCGATCGCTTGAAACGTTGGAGTAAAGATCCGGTTGTTCTTCGCGGCGGATGGCAACAATTGCTGGCTGTGCTTTTTGCTCTTTTGAACATAGGCGGTGTTGGCTATTGGTTCCTATCTGGACAAATCTGGTGGCTGGGTGCTTCGCTGGGGCTCACTTTTAGTCTTGGATTTCTCTTACGGCAACACATCAATGCAATTCTTATTTCTGCGCAAGGTGCGGCAGGAGATCTTCAACTTTTGGCCGCCGTGTTGGCCAGAGTTGAAAAAGAATCATTTTCTGCAAGCTATCTTGTGAATCTAAAATCGTCATTGGAATCAGATGGCGAACCACCCTCCGTCGTTGTTCGAAAACTGGCAAGACTGGCGCAGTGTATAGACTCTCTACGCAGCCCAGCCGTGCAGCCACTCAATATTTTGTTGCTCCTGGCCATTCATTTTTCCTTCGGCGTAGAAGCTTGGCGTCGCACCCACGGACATTTGGTTTCAAAATGGCTGGATGCAGTTGGAGAATTGGAAGCTGCTCTTTCTCTGGCAGCCTATTGCTTCGAACATCCCGATGATCCATTCCCTGAAATCATCAATGGAAAAGCAACTGTTTGCTTGGAAGCCGAGGGGTTAGGCCACCCATTGCTGCCTGCCAAGACCATGGTACGAAACGACGTCACTTTTTCGCAATCGGAGCCCTTCATTATAATTAGCGGGTCCAACATGTCTGGAAAGAGCACCTTTTTGCGAACCACCGGCATCAATTCAGTATTGGCACTTGCCGGTGGGCCAGTCAGGGCTAAGCGGTTTAAGATAACGCCGCTTCAAGTGGGAGCATCGATTCAGACTCTGGATTCGCTGGCCGAAGGGCGATCCCGTTTCTATACAGAAATCCTCCGATTGAAGCAGATTGTTGAGCTCACCAAAGGTGGATTGCCAGTGTTTTTCCTCCTGGATGAATTGTTGGCAGGGACCAACTCCCATGATCGACGAATAGGGGCAGCCGGAATTTTGGTCGGCCTTTTGGACAATGGGGCCATCGGTTTGGTGACTACGCATGATTTGTCTCTTACTCAAATGGACGATTCCAGGATCCGGAATCGCCATTTTGAAGATCACCTCCAAAATGGGATTTTACAGTTCGACTATCAAATGCGATCAGGCGTGGTTGCAAAATCGAACGCCCTGGAATTGATGAGGGCTGTTGGTTTGGATGTCTAAGGAGGAAGGATGCTTCGAAATGGCTTTCTCTGGTTATCGAAGAACCAACTTATTAGGAATTGGATGGAATCTTCGCCGATGGCAAATCGGCTTACATCTCGATTCATTGCGGGACTCACGTTGGAAGCCGGCTTGGCCGTCGCCAGTGACTTGGCGAAACAGGATGTTCAAATTGCGCTGGATCATCTTGGAGAAAACGTTTCTACGCAAGACGAAGCAAAATCCGCTAGTGCATCAGCCATGATTGCACTGACCAGATTGCAAGAGTTAGGGCTCGGTGGAACGATCGCTATAAAGTTAACTCAGTTTGGGCTCGATTTATCTATTCAAGAGTGCATCGCGAACATCGAACCACTTGTAGTGCTAGCGAAGCAAAGCGGTACCAGAGTGGAAGTCGACATGGAATCAACAACTTACACTGAAAGAACATTACGGATCGTAGAATCCATGCACACCAAACATGGCAGTGTTCGCGCGGTAATCCAAGCTTATCTTCACAGAAGTGAAGAAGATATCAATCGTCTCAATTCTATTGGAGTGCCGGTTCGTCTCTGCAAGGGGGCGTATAACGAATCACCGGAATTCGCGATAACCGAAAAGAAGAAGGTGGATGAAGCCTATGTTCGGTTAATGCGGCTCCTGCTGAAAGACGGTACGGATGCCGCAATAGCAACTCATGATCCTGCAATCATTGATAGAACTGTTTTCTTTGCTAAGGAATTGGGTCTTTCTTCGACAAAGTTTGAGTTTGAAATGCTATTCGGGGTTCGGCGCGATCTTCAAAAAAAGCTAGTCAATGATGGTTTTCGATTGCGTCTTTACGTCCCCTATGGCGAAGCTTGGTTTCCCTATTTTATGCGACGACTGGCCGAGCGTCCGGCCAATGTTTGGTTTTTGCTACGGAACCTAACACAGAATTGATTCGTACATATTCGCAAGAGTTGGCAACTTTTAGGTTAACGATGGAGTCTAAACAGTCATGAGATATTGGGGATTCTTGTTCTCCAAACTATTAGCCGCTTCGCTCGCTTTTTACGGCATTTGGCTTGGGCTGAACCTGTGGTTGCCGGAGCCAACTGCGTTCAAAGATTTTCGTCTCGCCAGATTCGCCCAGGATTTGCCCTGGACTTTTGCGCTAATGCTGTTTTCTCTGGCGGCGTTCGGCGTCGGTGCTTTGATTATTCAGGATCAAAGGTATCGATGCAGAACCTGTTTGCGAAAACTTCGAATGCCTGTTGGCGCCGGTGCCTGGGACAAAATTTTCCGTTTAGGCGCTCCTCAAATCGAATGGATTTGCCCCTTCGGCCATGGAACACTGAAAGTGTTTGAAATTCACTTCACTGGTCGGATGAGCGACGATTGGCGCACTCACGACGAAAATATTTGGCGCGAACTGGAAACAATGAACACGAAAGACTAGTGAATCATCAGTGCTTTCATTTCTTCCTTAGTTCTTACCAAATTCGTTTGATGACCCAGGGGCACTTGGAATCGTTCAGAAAGTAGAACCATCCCGTCGGAGATTGGGTCTTCTATAATTGAGAGATCATTTAACCCTCGAAAATGCCATCTTCCACCGGGTTCCGCAGGTTGAAGCCGAATGCTCCTGTCCTTTCCAAAAACCACCGCTCGATAAAAAGCACCATCAGATTCGTTGGCTTTGACCAGCACTAACTCTTTCATTACTTGTTGACGGTCCGCTTCCAACTCCCACTGGGGGAGACTTGAGAAAACTAGTTGCGCAAGATACCAGCGGCTATCTCCGTCCGAAGCGATTTCTTCCTCTTGAACACGGACTGTTAAGTCCTCTTTGGCCGCCAGAAATAGGCGAATCTCTTCGGTCCCAATCGAATCCGAGGATGTATCAATAACCGCCCCATCATGGATTCCAGCCCGTAACGGAATCAAGTCCGTGAGACCCTGAAAATCCAAAGATGGTTCGCCGTTGGGATTAGTTCTCCTGTGGCCAATTTGTTGCGCCTTTTCAAAAGCAGCCTCCGGTTCTCGCGATTCAAGAAGAACCAAGTCTTGCCGTATTCGAACCATGCCGTTCGGCGAAACGGGATCGGCGGGAAAATAAATTAGGTAAGCTGCGAACCACATGTCCACGGATATCATACAGGATTTTAAGGGAATTGGTTCGCCTAAGATTGCTGACTACTTTTTCGGCCAGGAAAAATCGGGAAAGAGTAGCCGATTAAGCAAAATTGATCCATCGCGAATAAAACGATCGATTCCACCATTTCAGCCTTGGCAATTTCAACCTCTTTTATCCAAGTGGTTGTCGAATCACCGACTCCTACTAAGAAACTTCGCTTGCTGGGCGGAAAACCCAAGGCTTTCCCATATTCGATTGAGTACCTGCACTTGTTTAGATTTCGTTCAAATGTGTAAGTGAAACTTTCGGTTTTCAAATTATCCAGTTTTGCCGGAACCCACTCATCCACTGGATAATTAACAATTGTGTTGAGATCCGAATCGTTCACATCTGGTGGATACAAAACCTCGAATCTACACGTAGGGTAGGTCTCACGTACATGCGCCATCAATTGACGCGTAAAAGTGCCAAGCAGCCTTTGTAGATGCAGCACCTCTTCGGGGAACAGCGTTGGGTCTGACTCTCTTAGTGGAATTGTTCGCATGGCCACTCCAAATTCCTGTTGAAACGTAGTCGTTGTGTAGGAATCATAAAATGGCATTCCGACATCCTTCTTAGCGAAATACCACCATTGGACTTCTCCCAGTTGCAGATATGGAACAATTCCGACAGCTGTTAATATCCCAGCCGTTTCGGAATGTACGGCCTGCCAATACGCCAAGCTTGTGGGCGAGAAGTTTGTCTGCAGCGCGGGCGTATTCAAAGACACGGGAGACCCATCGGGATACCGTTGGGCAATCCCTGCAGCAAGGTTTGGATCCCCATCCCCCAACTCGGTACTAAATGCAACAGTCAAGTCAAGCCCATAACCTTTCAGTGCCTGGGCAAACCCAGTCGTCCAATCCCGAGCCGCACGATTCAATTTGAAGAAAGCAGCCAAATCCGTTCGCCAATATCCATTCAACCCATTCTGTAACTCACTAGCGGACGCCACAGTAAGGCTGGGGTCTGTTGTTTCGATGGAGATCTTCAGTAGATTTCCTTGCTCCCCCATTGCTCTTGCGATTACCGTTAGTGTTGCCCCAGCCGCGGTCGCTCTCACTCCAGTAAATCCATTGTTCAACCGCAACTCGAAAGCTTTGCATACAGTCTCTGGTGTATCACCAAAAAGATGAAGATGATTCAGGCTGGTGTCTAAGGCCGGGCCAATCTTAAGGGTGGTTACACTACTTGGCGTTACCGATCCAGAAAAAGTGATATTGGCTGCAGCGTACACTTGTCCGAACCGTTCCATTTCGTAAAAAACAAGGGCACCCGCATAGTGGTTAACTCGGCCTCGGAATCCTAACGACGACATTATCCAAGCAGTTCGTTCCGCCGGTAATGCCAGGGAATGATCGGTGTCCCAATCTGTTGCCAAAGTAATGTCTTCAATTGGGGGAATGTGCGTGACAAAACTAACAGGAAGCGCGATTTCAAGAAAGTCAAAATAGAAATATTGACCTGTAAGCCCACTATGAGTGAAGGAAACATTGTGCTGCCCAGCCTGGAATGTGCCAAGGAAAATACGGCACAAAACGTCTTCTCCATTGATGGTCAAATTACTAGTCTTAACGACAGTACCGTTCACTCTTGCTGTTACGGTCGCCCCAACTGGAACGTATCTTGTGCCCAGCCAAAGTTGATGCACGAATGGGCAGGTATACGAAATGGAAGCCCTACTTCCAGGAGTCGTGTTTGTTGCAATAGTTCCGCCAGAGAAATTTCCCCGTCCAGAATTCCATTGGCCAGTGTAAGTAACCTCTTTTGAATCGTCCTCAATCCTTCTGCTTCCCGGACCCGCGACTTTATGCAAGCTATTTTGGCCTGTAACCGTCCAATTGGACACTCTCACTTCAAATTCGGAACGATTGAACGCTCCTGGCTGCATCGCCGCCGAATAGGTCCAACGCATCTTGCGTATCTTATTGGTCGGGACGGAGTTCCCATCAACATCCACCAGATTTGAAAAATCAATAGTTACCCGCCACCGCGTTGGTGACGTTCCGCCGGTGAACAAAGTACTGGAAGGGGACCAACTCAGACTGCTGTTTGAAGAGTGTCCATAGGCACCCAACCGGTTCCCATTACTCCCAACTTTGCTGTCAGCCACGGTGCTCCCTGGCCCGTGATAGGTCAGATTGACAGTGGCTCCAACGCTTGTTGCTTTCACTTGATGGGGAAAAGTGTTGATGTAGCCCGCAATTGCGCTTGCTATCGTTTCCAAAGTGTCAGTTGAAATTACCTGATGCGTTTCGTGCTCTTCCAGCCATCCCAATCCGACATATTGGCCAACCACTGGAACTCCTGTCAATTCAAACTGGGCAGTTGGACAACTATAGCTTCCAGCTATTGACGTCGCATGGTTTCTAAGTGGAATATCGTTAAGAATTGAAACATAAAAAATCTTCTCTCCTAAAGGGGTATCGGCCCAGATTCTCAAAGACGGCCAATCAACAGTAGGAAAAAGATCGGAATCAAGAGGAATGCAATTAGTTCTTTCTTCCTCATACTCCAGCGTCAAGCCACTCAGATCTCCGTCTGGAAGATTGCGAAAAAGCGGATGTTCGTAAACATTGTCCCGATTCCATTCCACAACTGCCCAATCAAATTGTTGTCGCCAAGTGCCGGACAACAGAAATCCGTTCGCTGTGCATTGGCTTAAGGACGCAACCGCAGAAGGTCTTAAAAAATAGACTTGAAGATCTCTGTCTGGTTGCAGTTTGGATATTTGTTCTTGCATTGCCTAGAACCTAACCGTCACCGTTAAGTCGGCGCCCGGTGTTGTGTCTACTGCGCTACCTACGGAAACGATGTCCAGCGACAAGCGCTTCGTCGGATCCAATGGAGGCTTACCAAATCCATTGACGATATTAGAAATAGTTTCTCCAATCGGAATAGTCAGAGTAGCCAGGGTTATTGCATCTTGACGAACGCGAGTAACTATCGGTGCGCCCGTTGCTGCATCATTCACCATTGCGTAAATATCTCGAATGGAGGATTTCGATTCAATCCGAATCGGTGGCACTGCGTCATTTTCAATGGACAAGAAACCATCAACTTGAAGTGTGATCTGTCCTCCAGACAATGTTCTGAGACCGAAATCAGTGCTGCCCGTATAGCTCTGAACTCCCAGAGGTGAATTGCCGACAGAGTTGGTCACGAAAAGCGATGCCGCCGAAACTCTGCTGTTTGGTAGATCCAAGGAGTAGGCAAAGCTCCCACTTCCAGGACTTCCGAAAAAGTTCCTAGCGAAGGGAACTATATACACTTTTTGTTGCAACGGATAGACAAATGCGGGTAACGAATGCGTTGAAGGTGTTGAGCCAAACTGGCCACGTCTAACGCTATACTGAAACCCGCCCACCATTTGTTCTTCGATTTGTAGTAACTCGTCCCCTATCTGCACAACTATGCCGACGCCTAGCGTGTTTGCCTGGCTCAGTGTAAGGATCGTTGCGGAAGTTATAAGTTCCTCGGCTAATTCTAACTCCGTTCCGTTCTCCAACTCGTTCCAATAGTAAGTCGTCAAAGTTCCTGATTGTATCGAGCGAGTATTCACCAAGGTATTAAATGCGACAGCACTTAGAAACACTTGTCCGGCTCCATTCGTTGTTAATCCGAAGTCGGGTTCCGGCGGCTCAGCAGTGTCCAACGCCGAGCCGGCTGCTCCCCCCATTTGCCACCTTGTTATGGGAGATAGTTCATAGGCGCTTTGTCTACCATTGACGTTTGCAGAGCGGCCCGATACTTGAACAGTTGTCCCTTGCCGATTGGGGACCTCAAACACAACTGGACTTGTTGCCGCAATAGCTCCAGCTACCCAACTGGGTTCCGCGACCACAAAAATGCTTGAGGCATCGGGTTGAATGCTCCACGTTCCAATCACCGTAATGGTGGTAGGAGTGTTGGACGCGATTAGCCTTTCCTGCCTTGCCCCCTTTCCCGCCGTAATCCTGACTAACTTGGTTTGGAACGCATTGTTCGCCCAAAAAGCCGTGTCATTCCCAATGATGCTCACTCCAAATAAGTTAGTCGTGTGTTCCGGTTCAAGTTCTAAACGCCAATAAAAGTGCGCAGAACTAAAATTCTCGTCAAGTGGACTTACTAACAGGGCAGTCACTCCACTGTCTGAAAGCGAGGTAGCGGGGGGCAGGGAAGTGGCTATTCGTAGCAAAGTCTGAGGAGTAACTCCCCTGTACACATTGAATGAATCCGTTTTCGAATTCAAGCTGATGCCTGTAAGAGTAACTTTGTTTGTATTCGTCCCTGGTGGGATTTCTG
This sequence comes from Bryobacterales bacterium, assembly GCA_043745195.1. Lineage (GTDB taxonomy): Bacteria > Acidobacteriota > Terriglobia > Bryobacterales > Bryobacteraceae > JANXSF01. Next base: position 19,388 of record JAYTTF010000122.1, read on the forward strand.
CGCGAACCACGAAGGACAAGCTGGATTCGCTTCCTCCCGCATCAACAGCCGTTAGTGCATAGTAAAGAATTTGGTCGCCCTTAATGTTCCCGCCTATAGAATCAAGCGAAGGAGCAAGAGCCAGCATAGGTATCCCTGCTGAAGATGCAACCACTCTGCGCGGCTCGGCAAAAGAGACTTCAAGACTTGTAGCCCCGCCCCCATCAGCTGTGATTGAGGAACGTTCAACTATTCCAAAATCACTGCTTCCATCTGGATTCAAAACAGTGCCTAACAGTGGTCGCGGTAGTCCAAGCTCGTAAGAAGGTTGCCTGCCTATCGATCCAGATCCGTCTCCTGCCGATTCTATGTACCAAGCATCATCATGGATTCTTGCGCTAATGCGAATTGTTCGATAATTCAACCCAGGGGCAACGCTCACTATTCTGAATGGCGATCGATCAAACCCTTCTCGAAGATAGGTGATGGTGATTATGTCTCCAGGTCTGAGGTAGAATCCTTTTACTGAAGTTTCGAAGTCAGCGAATTTGTTTCCTCTCACTGATTTTCGAAGTTGTAAGGTCGTAAGCCGTGCTGCTTGCGCGAAATTTGGAAGACCGAGTGCCGGAAGACTGGCGCTTGTTTCCTGACCTGCCCGGCGGACGTCATCAATATCGACTATGGATAGGCTGTCTTGTTGATACTCGTTGAAAGCATCCTGAAACTCCACGCTGAATCTATTGGGTGTATCTGCTGTGCTTCTGCTGGATAGGCTAATACTCGGCTCGCCTGATTCCTTGCTGATGATTCCAGAAAAGCCATTAGTCCCATCACCAAATTCGTAAGCAGGCCATCCGCCAAATAACTCCTCAATTGAGTTACTACCTTCCGGCTTGGCAGGTTGTTGTTCCGCTAGAGTTGTCTCTTGTTTTAAGCTCAACTTACCGTCTGCAGCGAAAGTCAAAAACAAACCTGCGCAATTACGAATTCCACGGATCAATTCCGCAGCACTTCTTCTCTTCCGCACCACAAGATTGCACTGACGACGAGGAATACTAACCTCGTTACCATTTAGATCTTTCGTACTTATTGGCTGATCACACCCTACTGCCGAACGATAAAAGGAAGCGATATCCAACTCTTCCAAGTTCCAACCCGATCTACGCAACAGATCTAACAAAATCCACGAAGGATTGTTAGTGAAGTTTGTGGCTACGAATGTGCCATCTTCCTGGAAGCTATCCAGCTTCATTCCTTCAACCAGTACTTTCACACTGGGAAGCGCCCGTCCATCTGAAATTCGATTCGGAACAACAACTGAAAGAAATGCCATGCTGCCATAGGGGTCGCCCAGTGGCACTCCAGTTGAATCTGAAAAATCTAAGTTGAAATTCCCAGTTCGATTTCCAAAACTCACTATATTGAACCAGCCCGTGGCCGTCATGTTCAAGCCTTGCTTTCCCACTGGAATTTCAACGCCGTTGACAATGACTTTCAAAACACTCTGCATCTCACCCATTCCCAGAAGGACTTCCATTCTGGTTAGGTTACCGTCATTACGTGCTAAAACAATCGGTGGCTGATACCAGGCCGTTCCGTAGATGAGAGGTACGAAATCGTTGAACTTTGCTTCGTTCTCAAGCACCGCTCCCAAGGTTTGTTGCCGCTCTCCGAATCCTCGAACAAGAACGCTAGACGGCACAAACTCAACTCCACCAAATCTTCGTGTTATGGAATTGGATGAGTCTTTCGAGAACATTCCTCGTTTCTCGCAAGAACTCCGCGTGTAATCGCAAGAAGTGAATGGGCCGGCAGAGCCTGCATCCGAAGTCCCTGAGCCCCCTGATTCACTTGCTGAATATCCACAGCGAAAGAACGCTGAAAACTGCCCTCTTGACCCTCCACTTATTGCTTCAATTCGCTGACTCTGATTGGAAGGAAATGTCCATGGGCAGCGCTTTTGCATCCGTACGTTTGGCAGCAGCGTTCTTTGCAGGCTCAATCGGTTGTTGAAAGAAACTCTGAACTGAGATTCGGTGATAGACTCCGGGGCGTTAGCAATACCTCGGAATAATGTGGATACTTCAGAAGCGGCTGCGTCGTTAACCAAATCGTAAAAAAGAAATCGAACTGTAAGTCTGGCGCCTTTAGTTCCTCGAATGGATTCCAGTTGCGAATAGTAGGAATCTGCATTTGCCAGTGTAAGGTTCAATCGTGCCGATGCGTCAATCGCATCTTCTGAAAGAGACCGAAGGTCAAAGGCGTTGTGCGCCAATACCGCAGCACGGTAGTTAGTACCGTTAACGGTGATCCGATGCGTGCTCCATGCCTCCTGATGGCCGTCCGCGAACTGGCAATCGAAAAGTAGGACCGGCGTCTCATGAATCTGCGATTCCTTTTGATCTGATATGGATGGCATAGGTTTTTATCCTGCAGTCGTGACGTGAATCGTTGATAGGCGTATTGTCATTGAGTTGTTGTCCAGAGCAGAGGATGTGAAGGAAAGTGCGTCGTCCACAAACCGGACACTATTGTGGACCGCGCTGGATGCAAGAGTTTTTATGTACTCGCCTGGTCCAGGTTGCGCTGTCGCTTGTAGTCCATATATCTCAACGCTTGAATTTGCAGGCACGGTCAACCCGAAAGATAAGCTTTCAGATGTGATTTGCAAATTACCGGATACCCAATACCGGCGCCAGGTGGTGCCAACTTTGACTTCACTCGATGTCGAAGCACTTCCGCTCCCCATACGTAGTGTTAAAGCCGTTGGCACGTCTGCTCTCGCTTGAAGACTAAAGCAATAAGTGAATGTTCCTGGCCCTGCGACTGTTTGCCTGCACTGCTGTGTGATAGCCGACGAGTTCGTCAATCGACTGGCTCTGCTCGACCCGTTGGGTGCCGCAATGTTCTCATCAATTCCCAGCCCAGGATCTCGAGTCCAAACAGCGTTGCTTAGTTTCTCCGACCACTTTAGAAGGTTTCCAGTTGGATCAAGAAATGCAAATGTACGAAGTCGGCCTTCCATGGAACTATGGAATTGGCAGAGTAGTGCTCGCTCAGAGTCTGATAACTCGGAATAGGTAAGTTCCCAACTACTGGAGAGGGGATTTACTCCCAACTGTGCAATGCGTGATCCGTCGGCCAGTCGATTTACAATGACTCTTCGTCTTAGTCGTTTAGTTAGCGGATATTGTGCCAGAGTTTCACTGGATAGTTGAGGATAGTAAGTCATATTGTTAACTCCGGTTTTGCCGCACTATTAGTTGAACGGCCCCTGCCTGATTCCCTTGGTATCGAAGGAGCAACTCCGGGTTATCAAGCGTGCAACCCGAATAGACTGTCTCGTTCCAAGGATCCACGAAATCAAATGCACTGAAAGAGCCACTCTGCTCAACAAAAAAAGTTTCAAGATTCGATACTTCTTCGTCGTCCAACTGAGACAAGTCGATTGTCCAAGCCAGCAGCGGTGCTGCAAAATCACGAAAGCGCTGCTCTTGTCCGTCCATGAATGAAATCACTGATGTTGAAAAAATGACAGTTCGAATTGCAGGATATTGCGCAACCGCTTGAGTCTTTAATTTTGGAAATGTGCTCATTCCATGGCTCCGGTTAAAGGTCCTGCACTACGTCGTTCAACGAACTGGAATGCAGCATCGCATCGCGCACCGCTCTTGCGATATCGTCGCTTCTATCAATAAAGGATCGTGAATCCAGCGCCTGCACCTGAACCGTGATCTGCGTCCCCCCGCCAATCGTTCGTAGGTCTCCTCTTTCATTCCGATCAATTAAGGAAAGATTACCCGATGCCTTTAGACCAGCCTCAGCTTGAACTGCTGCAGGCGATGCAAACTTCAGCAAAGGCTGGATCTGCCCAGTATCGGAACCCCCCGAAAAGGCTTTGAATATTCCGGATACCAAGGGAAGTATCCCTCCTGTGAAAACTGAAGCTAGCCCCTTGAGTGCTTCCAGACTCGAAGTTTCTGAGCTACCTTTTCCTGAATTCCCCTCGATAACTGTTGTGTTCTTGCGCAGCGATTCACTTTGTTCCTTTCCTATAGACGCAACTTGGACAAGTTGGCCTAGAAGTTGGTCCAAGGATGCTCCACGCAAGCCCTCGTTGCTGCTGTTCAGTCCGAAATCTGAGAGTCCGGAGGTTCCCGCAATCCGCGCGATGGATTCACTTAGAAAATCAGCCCCACTTCTTGTGTCATTTTTCTCCCCAGAGTTCGTACTGGTAGCAATCAGGTTGTCAACAAGCTCTGTTAGTTGATTTGGCCGTTTCATTGATCTCCTCTCTCCACTCGTTTTCTAATAACGCGATCGCTTCCGCAGCCTTTGCCGGTAAGTCCAACAGGCTTTGTTTTGACGCCATTCGCCAAAGGTGAAATTGTTCTAACCAATCACAACTATCAGCAGTAATAAAACTTACTGGGCATTCGGAAACTCCTGTATTCTTCCTGGCCCAGATAATCGGTTGTAGCTGCTTTGGCTTGATTTCCACAAATCCGCAATTGCGGCGTTGTTCCAATCCGTCTTTCCTGCATGTGTCGCAATTCCAACCGGAATGGTTGGCGAACTGGAATTGGAATGCGACTATTAGTTTTTTCTTTCTGCTTCACTTAGAAATACTTCCGCTTTTACTGCCGAAAGAATTTCTTTACACAATGGTTCAGGACCGTCTGCGATCAATCTCTCTTTGCTTGCAGGGAGACCATCGATTTCTAATCCCTCAATGCCAATCAGTCCCCAGTCCAGGTAGAGTTCTTCCATCTCGCATACCAACAAACTGCCATTCATGGCGTCTTCCAGCGAGTCGCCCGCGTTGTGAAACTCCAATCTACGGGCCCGATCTCTCACTTGGCGCATCATTTCCATTCTTCGCCCCAGTGTCATGCGGCGCACCGTGAACTTCACCCCTGGGCAACTCAGGGACTCTATTGTAGTTTTGCTTGTATAGTTCATAGTTCACTAAGCGAACGCAATGAACAATTCATCATTCACGGTTCCCTGGGCCCTGCTTGCAGCAAATTGCCATTCCACCCGGGTATCTTTGTCGTTAAATTCAGGAACTTCAAGCAGCACACTCTTCATGTAAATTCCGAACAATTGCCCCTGCTGCTGTCCAAGTTGAAAGAATGCACTAATCGGCGATCTCTGCTTTGCCGCCTGATACAGTGCTTTGGTTTTCTCGTCATCCTGTTGGAATAAGTTGAACTTCAAACTCACATTTCGCTGGCCGGCAGTAATGCAACATGGGCCCGTGGATCCGAACTCGCGGCTTCTAAGATCAAGGTTGTTTTCAATTGTCACTTCCGCCTCAGTCAACGTCAGGAACTGAGTTGATGTTGAACCTAACCATGCCTGACCCAAGTGCCCTGGAATAACTGAAAAGTCAAAGGCGCTCATTTCTGGTTCCGTCGGAAATGCAGTCAAACTGCCTTGACCAGCTGAAAAGGTTTCGGAATCTAGAACGTCCTTCGCCTCTCCAGAAAATAGAAACGAATGAAAGTCTCCATTTACTTTGATTTTCAACTTGTCAATCGAAGCACCCGAGAGGATTCTTTGCACTGCTGTAACCGGACTCCAGTAATCAAAAAGACTTACACTCGAAGGTGCCTCTCCCAGTTTGTAGCCGATCGTTGGATTCAGCGTGGATCCGGCGGAAGGAGCAATTGAAAACGGCGCATTTAGTTGAATAGTTGTGGCATCGACTACTGCCTCAACGAAACGGATGTCGCTACCAAAACCGACTGGATCACCCTCTTGCAGATTGTGCGCTGAACCAAAAGTCAATTGGTTTGTAGTTGGTGTCCCAGCCACCACTCCACCTTGTCTGAGAGTTGAACCGCCTCCCAAAGCTGCCTGAAACAATGGACTTTGAGATGGCGGCTGAGCCTGCGTTTGCCAGGAATTCATGTAAGTTTCAAGTTCAAAGGCCGTATTGCTTCGCAAGCCCGCAGGCGAGCCTGCGTAGGTTCGTGATCCGGTCTTGTCTCGTCTGCGTCCTTGAGTCAGTCGGTGACGCACCGACAAACTTACGGCCGGGATGCGGTCTTCAGGTACGATTGCTGGTACCATGCCATAGGCTGATTCGGCGCCGGCATAAAAGCGATTGTTGTTTGATGATATGCAAGACATGTAAGTGCGATTCCTGTGCTACAAGCTAACGTGTACTGCGAAGGTTATCTTCGCGGATTGCAGGAAATTCTTCCCGCCATGTTTAATCGGTTGAAATGTAATATCGTATCCACCGGCGTAGTGCATTCCGCTTCCCCAGTCGCCGCGGTTCTGATCCAGCACGTAAGTCAGGCCGTCCACATGACGGTGAAGGATTGTATCTATCCCGTCGAGTCTGTCCTGACTTACTCGTACCTCCGCATTCAACTGCACGGTGCCCGAAAAAGTTCGGAACTTCTCTCGCAAGGTGTTTGAAATACGGTCACAATAAATATGGAAAGAAGGGTACTTGGCACCTGCAGTTTTCTCTTCAAGATCAAATGCAATTTGGTGCGACATTACTTGCCGCTCCAGGATTTCATCTGCTGCTGACCCCGTGAAATCGGCTAGTACCTTCATCGCCGTGGTCAGGCCCGTCTCTGCTACTAAGAGTTGCCTAAATCGGCTGATTGCAATGGTCCCGGCTTGTGCCATGGTTACCCTCTCCTCAATAGATTTCGCTTTCTTACGAACGTATCCGGCGCTTGAACAACCGCTGCAAAATATCCATTTGTCACCAACGATCCAGGCATAACCCACTTTTGTCCGGGCGATAAAGGAGAAGCGTTTTGCCTAAACATTGATTCAGAAGATAAGCCAAGATACACGTTCCATCCAGTAACACCTTGTGGCGCGTTCAGCGTTTCCACGGTCAGTGCGCTCTCTTCTTGGGTTGAAAAGGAGTTCATAGTGCTTGGTGCACTTTCGTCGCCTCGTGGGTTCAACCAACTTGTTTGTACATACCAAGTCATTGCCTGTTGATCGCCAACTGTTTGACCCAATACTGGTCCACCAGGTCTCGATATAGGACGGAGGGCAATTGCAACGCCGATAGAAAAGTATACCGACGCTGCACTGCTTGCAAGATCGCTATACTCTTTCCATTTCCCTTTGTACCTATCGTTCAATTGTTGGTGGTAAGCGTCTCTATAGATAACTGAAAGGGTCTGCAATATATGCCATTGCTTCAATCCATCCGTTACCAATACGTTGTTAATTGAAAAGGAGCCGTCCTGTTGTTCCAATAAAAACTTCTGGATTCCTAGGCTGATTTCCAATCGAGCCACCGAGAGCTTCGCCCACAGATCGATTCCTTCCGTCGACGCTACATCCCTTATGGAGCTCTCGTATTCAGTCAGATCAGCAAGTTGTGCGATGATTCCATCTGTGAGCAGGCTCATTGGGTATACCTACTCTTTCCTTGCGCCCTTGAGCACGGTTTTGATTGCCTTCAGATCCTGGTCCGAAACCACATTCAATTGAACCCTGCTCGCTAGGGCCGAACGGTCTGCTTCATCCTTTGCAACGCCGTTTTGAAATCGGAAGTCATCAGCCTCTTCCTTCGACGCAAGGCGCGCCTTTCCTTCCACCACCAGTTTCGCAGCGGATGCTCGAAGTACTTCCGTGAAAACTCCCGGCTTCCCGCCATCGGATGTTTCATTACTTACAATCACTGTGTATGTCTCAGTTATCGTTTCTTCCACTTGTTTTAGTTTTTGAAAATAAATTCGTAAATCCATTTGAGTTTCCTTTGTCCCGTATTCTCAACTGCGAAAAGTGTTTTGCTGAAGAGAAGGGCCAGCATACTGCCGGCCCTTTCCACCTACAATTAGCTTCGGACCTGAACGCCGAATGTGTTTCGTAGCACACCAACGCCGTAAAGAACATCCACGGTAAACTGCTGTGCCAGCGTATTTGGTTCGTAACTCATCACCACCCGCATGCCGAAGTTTCCCAGCTCGGCGTATTCTGCAACTGCACCGGTTCCGGGCAACGGCTGAGGTAATCGGCGAATTACCAATCCCAAAGCATCCTTGGCAAAAGCAAGATTGTTCGTCGTAACTGGTCCGCTGCCGGACTTAGTTACAAACTGAGATCGGAATACATAGAAATCTTTCAACTTACCAATGCTTCCGTCAATCAAAGCTCTAACACCAGCATCCAGTGCGCTTCCATATTCGCTAAAGCGAGGGATCTGGCGCATTTGAGAGTAAGTGTTGGAATCGACCACCAAATACTTAGGCATGCTTCCAGGAACTTTTGCATTGAATAAAGCTGTTTCAGCGGCATCAATGGTTGCTTCATTGATGACAGTCCCGGACGTACCAACTGGGAAGTTGGCAGTGAACTGAGCGTAAGTGGCTAGAAGATCGGTTTCGATCTTTTCTGCTAGCGCCACCAGCGCCGGCTGCATGTAAAGTCTCAGAAGATCCGGAACCGCAACAACTTTTGTGATGTCCGGAATTTGAAATGTTGCTTCCGCATGGGTATTCAATACAATCTGAGCGTTTCCAAGGCTCGGGTTTTGAAACAGCACGCTTCCACCCTGAGCAATGTTGTTCGCTTGCATTACTGGAGGAATGGGAACATTCACAGTATCGCCGGCGTTTGCCAGTGTTGGTTCAAAGTCCCTATTTACAAGGTTCCCCATTATGAGGTTACCCATCAAGGACGGCAGCGCCTCTGCGGCAACAAGTTTCACAATCGCGTTTGCCACGTTCGCTGAAGTAATTTGAGGCATTCTTTATCTCCTGTTTATTTCAATCTGGGCTCAACTTACTAAGCCCACTCTTACCAATGTCTTTGGTCTTCTTACTCGTTCCACAGTTAGTCAGATGGAAACAAAAACCGCCCGTTTGAAAGGGCGGTTAGTTGTTTCTTAGCTTTTCTCTGCAAACTTACAAATTCATGCTGTCCAATTCTGCGGACTCACCTTTCTGAGTCATCCACGAATTGTTTGAAGCGCCACTCGCGCAATATCCTGACGGGCACGCTCCAAGTCTTCGCTCGACATGCCTGGTCGGATTTTCTCCAACTCTAAGGTCGCAGCACCCATGCTCGGTGCTTTATGGCCAGTGCCCGCACCAGACCCACCTACGATTCGTGCTGGCAGCAGCTCAGGGTTTTCATGCAGAAATTGCTGCAAGTAATCACGCACTGGAAACTCACCTTGATGATTCTTTGCAACCAAACGCCCATCATCCGTCTTTTGAATGTCGTCTTTGATTGCCTTGTAGGCCAGATCCAGTTTCGATACGCCTAACCGTTGCAGTTCCGACCGGACTGTCGAGTTCTTTTCAGCCTCTTCAGCCATAGCACGGCTCTTCTTGTTTTCCTCTGCCAGTTCATTGATTCGCTTTTCCAGCGATTCCCGCCGTCTTCGTTCGTCCACCAGTTCGGCTTTATACGCCGGTTCCGACTGTTGTTGTTCCGACGATACAAACTCTCGAATCACATCCTGAATCACCGACCGGATATCTAGTGCCGGTGCGTCCTGCTTGTTATTTGGTTCCATCTATTCCTCCTTCTTTTGAAAAGCTTCATCAATCTCTCCGCCAATCGCGTCCTTTACTTGCTGACTCTCGTCACTCAAGTATTGGAAAACAAGTTTCTTGTAAATTTGCTTTTGTAGCGTCGGCGAATCGATTCCCAGTGCTAAGAGCTTTGCCGCCTCGTCTATAGCGCTGGAAAAGTCCCCAATGTCGAACTCATCTAGTCCTGAGACATGCACCGATAGACTGTCTTCTCGAACCTCTTCAACAGCCCTTAAGGTTCGGCGGATCACGTCCTTTAAGGAGTCTCCATATGCCCTCAACACTTCTTGCGTAATGGCATAGTCCATCTGTTTGCTAAATCCCGAAACCATGCGGCTATCGGCTGGCGCCGCCTGCGAGAGCAGGTAGCAAACTCGATAGATCTCTTCCTTCAACCTGGTCAAATTCTCCGCCGCAATGTGGTAAACCTTTCCTTCAGGCTCGGCCCATCCAAACCGATCTTGCGGCCCAAGTTGAATGTAGTAACTTTCGCCTGCAATCTGATTCCACTCTCTGTCGCTGTAAATTACCGGTGTAGCGAACAATCCCATCGTCAAAGCCCAAGACAATGCGTTGGACTTATTGAAGTGTTCCATCTGCAACTGTGATGCCTTGTTCATCAGCCACAAACCATCAGTAAGTTTCAAATCCATCAACGGAACGCGCTTCAATTTCGCGAAACCATGAAATCCTTCACTAATCAGGGTTGGTGGATCCGACTTGGGAGCCCCTTCGCGCTTTTGGAAAACCTGGTATCGTGTCCGATCCAAATACATCCAACGTGTCTCAACGTACGGGTCCGCCTCGGTTGAGTCATTTTTCCAATGATTGGTCCGAATCACAACCCAATCGAAATTGCCGTACGAGTCTTTTCCCCAATTGATAATGTCTTCAGCCGCATAACTAACCAGGTATGCTCGCGAGGTGCCATCCATCTCTTCCTCTGCCCGGCTCGACGCCTGCCGGTCTGCCCTAGGAAAGTCGATCAGTACGTATCCAACGCCATTCACCAATGCATTCACAAACACTTTGCGAAAGAAGTCAGTCAGGTTTGTACCCTTTAGATCGCAGTCTTCCGTGAACTTCCCAAAAAACTCACGTCCTGGTTCATTGCTCCCTTCAATCGCCAACACTGGCTCTCGTCGAAATAAGGTTGCCGCAAACCAATCTATGATTGAGCCTATGTAGTTTTCATAAAAGACCCGATTTAGTCTTTCCCAATAAACATCAGCAGGTTCTTTTTGTCGGCGAATCAAGTAGTTGCCGGCGCGAGCTTTGAATTGTTCCCCGCCCGTGTAGAAGTCGCCGTGTTGTTCCCACATTGCCTTCCGGCTTATGTATTCCGGATGTTCTCGTTCAATGGCTTTCACGTCCGATGCTCCTTTGAAATATCTTGTTGGACCAGTTTCATCTCGTTCCCAATGTTTCCTTAAATCAACCGCTGGCCCTGCGGCCCCACTGTGTTGTTCACTTCCATTTCTTGCCAAACCAAATACCCTAAAGCGTCCGACATATGCGTCCTTCTGTGATCCGTCATCTTGTCGATACTCAACGAGTCTTTCTGATAGGAAACTTCCTCCATATCCTTAATCAACTCCTTACACTTCGGATCGATATAGATTGCCACCTCACCAGCCGCCGACTTCAACTTCGCATTCACCAATCCAATCCGGCCCCTCACCGCAGGGTTCGATCTCCTTACCCGGAAATTTGCTTGCTCAATCCCTTCACGCTTCAAAACTGCTTGAATAATTTTGTAGTCCGACACACCCGATGTCGTTTGCATCGTCAGCCCTGAAGAATCCCCATAAATGGAAATTCCAGCAGGATGGTTTCCGTACCTGTTAATAAACTCAGTACACGCGTCCTCGGTTGAAGCTCTATGCAGCTGAATTTCATCCAGCACGTGAATCTCGTCACCTCGCCTTTGCGCAACAATCGAACACATTGGATCAATGTTGAAATCCAATGCCCAAAAAACCGGCAACCGGGAATGCACCGTCAATGGCTTCACGTGAACTGCTCTATCAAAACTGCTGTAAACCGTATCAGCGCAAATATTCAAGTAGGTCCCCAGCACCTCTTGCTCGAAAAACCGCACATCATAGCTACTCTTCAGCCGGTCGTAAAAATCAGGAACCTGGTCCAGAATGAAACGGTTCTCATATGGCTTTGCCTTTATTACTTCATATCCCGCCACCGGTTCTGCTATGAATCTTTTGTAAACCCAGTCAAATCCCTTCGGCGTCCAAACTCCAAATCCACACAATTCCCTCGCCTTTGGATCCCGCAACCGCCCTTCTAACCGCGTCCACGCTTCTTCTTGGCAGTAGGACAGTTCATCAATTCCAAACCACGCCAAATTCGTTCCGCGCAACCTCTCGAAATCATCCAAAGAGCGCATCACGATCTTTGACCCCGTGTCTTTCATCGTTACTACAAACTCACTCTTGTTAAACTCGAAAGGCAGGTCATTATCCCGCAGCACTTCCGTCAGTTGCGTCAGTGTCGCATCCCTCAACATCGGATACGTCGGCGCCCCTATCAACCCCAACCTTCCCGGATTCACGTAACTCAACCGAATCGCTTCCTGCACCAGCGCTTGACTTTTTCCCGATCCAATCGGTCCTGAAAATCCTTTGAACCTCGCCTTCGATTTATGAAACCGCTTCTGCGACGGTAGACTCTTATACAGAATCCCCCGCCTTACTAATCCTGCTTTTCCTCGTTCACTTGTTCCTCGTTCGGTTCTTCCACCCATCGGACTTCAATCTCCCTGGCCTTCTCGTTTTCCTCTGATTGTTCTTGCCACTGCAGCAACCGAATTAAATCTCCCAAGGACATCTTTAGATCTTCTTTGTTGTTCAAGGTCTCCTTCGCGCGATCAAGCAGTTTTCCCAACACCTCCGCGCTTTCCTCATTCCTTGATCGTTTTCCCTTCGGTGCCTCTTCTGCTTCCGTCTTCTTACTTCGCAAGTTGGTTTCTCCCGTGCCATTCGCCCCAAGTACGTATTGCCAATCTCTTCTGTCGACTACAAAACTACCAGACCATGTCTTCAAACTCGCCACCAACAATTTAGTAACTTATAGAACGAAAAGGAAATAGGATTTCGAAACCGTTTGTGACCACCTTTCCCCAACCCCCTCAAAAATCGTAAAAGTGCAGGAATTCCACCCCAGGGTATAAACTGCCAGGGTATAAACTACTTGTTACATGCTCCACGAAACCCTAAGCATCAAAATGACCTTCGTTTCAATGTCTATTGACATGTTCCACCTGGCTATCTCCTACGCTTTGGCCTTCCCTATTGGTTGGGATCGGGAACGTGGAGACCGTTCTGCCGGCATTCGTACGTTTCCCATCGTCGCCATCGGTAGTTGCGGTTTAGCCATGATCGGCACCAACCTAACCGGTGCCTCGCCCGATTCCTACAGCCGCATTCTCCAAGGCCTTGTCACTGGAATTGGGTTTGTCGGAGGAGGCGCCATCTTGAAAGAACGTGGCAGCGTTAGCGGCACCGCCACTGCTTCCAGCATCTTTAATATAGGGATAGTTGGCGCAGCTGTCGGCTTCGGCATGTACCACATTGCCATCACCCTATCTTTAGTCAACTACTTAACTCTGCGATTTCTTCTGCCACTTAAGAAGGAGGCCCATTTGGGTTTCACCAATCGGCAAGGGGCCGATGATGACCGCGAAATGTTCTAGGCCGCTCCAAAGAAAAAGCTTGCAAAACGATACTAAAGTGATATCATCATGCTATCTCAAGGAGAGATAGCATATCATGAAAGAAATTGGAATCACCGCCCTGCCAGGCTTGGTGATGTTACTCGTTGAAGCCGGCATCCTGCTCAGCTCTGTATTTTGCATCCTTTTCTCCGCCAAAGCTCAAAATGACGGCTCACCAGCGGGAATCGTCCTCGGCTTGTTAGGCATCGGCCTGTTTGTTTTCCTCATGCCCGGATTCATGTCCGTCCAACCCAACACTGGCGTTGTGCTCACCCTATTTGGAAAGTATAAGGGCACCATCAAGTCTCCCGGTCTTCAATGGGCCAACCCGTTCTTTGCCAAAAAGCCCATTTCACTTCGAGTCCGCAACTTTGAAACCACACATCTCAAGGTGAATGACAAGGATGGCAACCCCATCGAAATTGCCGCCGTCGTAGTCTGGAAAGTAGTCGATTCCGCCGAAGCCTCCTTCCAAGTCGATGACTACGAAAACTACGTGAAAATCCAAAGCGAAGCTGCGCTTCGAAACATGTCAACGGCCTATCCATACGATGCCCACATTGAAGGCGACCTCTCCCTTCGCGCCAATGCCTTGGAAGTCTCCGCCCATCTTAAAGACGAACTCCACCAACGTCTCCAAGTTGCCGGCGTTGAAACGGTCGAGGCTCGCATTAGTCATTTGGCCTACTCTCCAGAAATCGCCGCTTCCATGTTGCAGCGCCAACAGGCCTCAGCAATAATTTCCGCTCGAAAAATGATTGTCGAAGGCGCAGTCGGTATGGTGGAAATGGCGCTCGAACGGTTGTCCAGGAACAACATCATCCAACTAGACGAAGAACGCAAAGCCACCATGGTTTCCAACCTGCTGGTAGTCCTCTGCGGCGAACGCTCCGTGCAGCCCGTAGTAAACGCTGGCACTTTGTACCAGTAAATTGGAGACAGATGGCCGATAGGAAACCATTCCTCCTCCGCATCGATGAGAAGATTCTCGATCAAGTGAAAAAGTGGGCTGACCACGACATGCGCAGCCTCAACTCCCACATCGAGTTTCTTCTTCGTCGTGCGCTAAAAGATTCTGGACGCTTGAAATCGGAAAATTCTAAAGCCCCAAACTCCACCAAGTAAGCAGTCTGATAGATCTGGTTATCACAGCCAGTTGGATACGCAAGCCAGTAGGGACGTTGGCGGCCTTATATACAGCTCTTCAGTCTCCCCCATTGGGTGAATTTACTTTCCAGTTCCTATGAGGATAAGCACATTTGTCTTCCGCCTTGTCGTAGTAGTGTTACCAACTCAACTGCCCTGTTGGGTTCAAGCAACCACAGAAAGATTGCCGCAGGTTAGGCTCCAGGCCGCTTCTTTCTCTTGAAAATGCCGCAGTCAACCATGTGCAACCAGCCGGGGCTGCTTCCTCTATCGCGGCAATGATCTTCGCCAGATGCTTTTTGATGATGGGTAGTTGAATGGCTGATAGCCACGGTTAACAACTCGCCATTCTTAAGGCCAGCCCACCCCATGTATGCCACGGTCACTACTTCATGTTGCCCCAAAAGATTCCGCAATGCGTGATCAAGATTCTCATCCAGCAACACCTTCACTGGGCGAGTTGCTTCCGCTGTGAGTCGGCAAACTCGATCAGCCGTTCGATCTGGTCAAGGGACAGAGAAGGGAAACCATCATGTAGCTCGTTCATGGTCTCCCCAAGTTCGTAGCTACCCACGATTGCATCTGGCAAAATGCGAGTTCCGCGCACGATTGGCCGACCAGATACTTTACCAGGAACCTGCTCGATCAGTTCGCATAATGTCCAGTCGATTTCTGTTAACTCAGCTGCATCACTAAGTGCCATGATCTACACTCCTCTTTCCAGATTACGCTAAAAAAACATTTGGAGAATCTTCCAAAGTCAAAAAAAAGGCCGTTTTTCCTATCCTCCAAATTCACCATCACACCCAATCGAAATAAATATTCCGCCAAAAACTCCCAACATATCAACCACTTCCATCCAGCCACTTATTTCCATCCGCCTCGCCATTTCACTCCCTGGGGTACCTTTATTTCAGAAGAACCTCAATGAAGCAAGCACGCCAAACCCCGGCAGAACCCACAGCATTCGAACAACTCCTCGCCGCCTGCACCTTCGCCTCGTTCTTTCTAACGCCAAGTCGTCAATCCTACGCCAGCCTCCCCGACGGTTCAGCCACTCCCATCTACTCTGAACAATTCCGAGGCTGGGTCCTCAAGCAGGCCGCCGATCGTGCACTCCCAATTCCGTCGCCATCCAGACTCGCTCACGTCCTCCGTCATCACGACAATGTCCTCCAAGCCACAGGCGTTCCCAGCACCGCAGTCCATAACCGCATAGCCATTCAACCCGATGGCTCAATCTACCTCGATCTCCAAACCGTCGAAAACGAAGCCATCGAAATCACCGGCCATAATTGGACGCGCACTAACCAGCACCCCGCCACCTTCCGCCGCCATGAATTGAACTTGCCTCTACCTGTTCCAACGTTTTCAAAAGCCACCACCACCCAACTGTTAGCCAAATCAATGGGCCTCACCGAAGAACTGGCCAACCCGCTCACCAACTGGCTAACAATGGCACTGCTCCCCAATGTTGCTGCTCCCATCTTGGTTATCACCGGCGAAGCCCGCATCGAAGCCGCTCGACTTCTCCGCAATATCATCGATCCCGTCGTCCACCCGCTCTTTCCACTCCCAGTCACCGAAGGCCAACTCGGCAAACTGGCCCAGTGGAATAACGTGCTAGCCTTCGACGCCGGTCCGTTCATTACCGATGCCCGCAAATCCGCTCTCCGCCGCATTCGCCGTGGAGTCCCAGTGCGTATCCGCGAGGTCAGCCGACGTCAATCGCCGATCTACGAAACCACACAACGGTCAATCCTAATCGCCGCCGACGCTGCTGTTGAAATAGAAAAGAATCAAATTAATATCGAAATCAATCAGTGCAACGAAGCACCGCTCGATCAGTTATTAGGAGCATTGCTGAATCAGTTGGTAAAAGCGTTAAAACAAATCGAAGCGCCAAGCGAGTCCTGGCAAATGGACGACGCGCCGTTGCACAACATTCTAATACCAGTCCAATACGCAACAGCCAGCAAGCCCTTCACATAATGGAAACACCGGCAGAAAATCGGGAGCGCAGCCGGGCGCGATAAGAAAGATGTCCCATCCTACGCGTAAGCTCCTTGACAATTTAATATTGATGTTCCCAGAACTATAGCACCGCGAAAAAGTGGGGACTGGCTTGTCTGGCCCAAGCACCAGAAATGTGCTCTGTGCCGAACGCCCTAAGCGAGCGGCCAGGCTGGCCTGTCCCCATTTTTTCCCTTCTCAAATCCCGCTCCTCTCAGCGCGCCAACTTCTCCAACTGCCCCACCGCCGACTTCACAAAACTAGCCCCCGCCCTCTGTTCCAAGTAACTCGATTTCGCCCGCCACGTCTCATACCCACCAACAGCGAAAGCTTCCTCCGTCGGTATATATCCCCGGTAATCATTCGCTAACTCAATCATCATCGTGGTCTGAAATGGGCTCGCCTGCTTCACTGCCAAACCAAGCTCCACAAAAGCTTCACCAGGCATCGTCCCAATCCCCAAGTTTCCAATCCGCATCGCCTGAACCAGCGTTTTCACACGAGGCCCAATTTCACCGGGCAACAGCACAGTCTCACGAGCATAAATCGCCTCACGCTTCCGATACCCGCCCGCCGGAGCCGCACCCTCACTCGCCAGCAACTTCTTCGCCGTTTCAATTTCCGCTGAATTCGGTTGCCGAGTCGCCAGTTCAATCTCTTCAATGCTGCCGTTCAACTCCACCGCATCTTCCCATTGCAAGGCTTTCCAGGTACGAAACGCCTCAGCCGCCAAAATGTCCGCGTACGCACTCATCTGTTCATAAGGCTGCCACACTTTCGGAGCTTTCAAAAAGTTAACGCCATTGATGTTTCCAGAACACGCATTCGCTAGCACCGGTACAAATCCCGTTCCAGCCATCCGCTGCATCGCCGCCGTCCACGACCCAAAATAGTCCGCACTTACATGCGTTCCCGGATGCCCTCCCACATAGTGCAACGCATAACTGCACAAAGCGAAAATCGGTTTTCCATCAATGGATTCCCCAGCCAGCAACGTAACATCCGGATCAATAGGTCCCGCCGCTTTCAAAATATTCTCGTTCCCCGCCGGTGGATTCATCAACACTTGATCTTCATTTCCAAAGGGGTTCGGTGGAATCGCTCCAGGTTTCATCACATAGCGGCGATTGAAAACCAACCGTTCCTCCCGACCCACTCCATAACCAATCCTGGCCGGCTCCAAACGTGCCACCGCCATCCGAACTGCATCCGCAATTCGAGTTGTCAGGAATTTTGTATAGGCCGGATCTGGCTCACTTTGAAACAAATGCGCCGCCGCTGGAGCCGAGTGCGTGTGCGTAGCCGAAGTCAAAATCTGCGCAATCGGAATGCCCGTGTGTTGATGAATCAATTCCTTCGCTGCATCAAACACCGCTCTCGGAATCGCGCACGAATCTACAACCGCAATCGCTAGCCGAGTTCGCCCGTTGTCCAATGCAATCGCTCGCACCAGCAGTTCATCATGAATGAATGCGGCCTTCCGGTCGGTCATATTTCCAGCCAACGACAGCCCTAACCAAGGTGTAATGTTTGATGTTGCCGCGCCAGCGCGTATCTTGCCAGATCGCCCTTGCATCAAAGCCACCGGTGTGAACAGCAGATCTCGTCTTCTCATCACGATAACCCAATGATCTTTCGCCGCAATTCAGCCGCATCTGCGTTGTCCGCTGTGATCACCAGAATGGTATCGTCACCGGCCACCGTCCCAACAATTTGTGGCCACCCACTTTGATCCAACGCCACCGCCATGGAATTTGCCCCCCCAGGTGTTGTTTTGATTACCAACAAATTCTGAGCCAGCTTTACATCTTGTAGAAATTCTGAAATCAACGTTCCAAGATCAGGCGCACTTTTTTCCGCGCCGGAGGTCATCTCACGATACCCGTCAATCGTCTTCACCAAGCCCAGTTCTCGAATATCCCGCGAAAGCGTAACTTGCGTTGCCTCCACATCCACCGCCGATAATTCCTGCGCCAATTCCTCTTGCGTATGAATACGCTTCGCTCGAATCAGTTTCAGGATTTGGCCATGACGGAATGACTTCATAAATTCCTAACCTTTATACATCACCAGTCGTCCCTCAGCCGCAGTCAATGCTTCGGCCACCCGCACAGGAGCCGTTCCGCCAGGCACCATCCTGCTTTTCATACCTTCGGTGGGTTGCATCAGCTTCACCATCTCCGGCTGGAATTCTGGAGCAAACTTCACCAACTCTTCCGCTGTCCAATCCGCTGGTTTCTTTCCGGAATTCAGGCTCTCTAAAACCAATCGCCCCGCAATCTTGTGTGCCTGATGAAAAGGAGTTCCGGCTCTCGCCAGCGCCTCCGCCAAATCCGTCGCTACAGCCCAACTTTCTTCTGCCGCCGCCGCCGGAACTGTAACATGCAATTTTACTGTTGCCGCAACTCCGCGGATCATTTCCAAACAACCAGCCAATTGATAAACGCAATCAAACAGCGGCTCTTTGTCTTCCTGCATGTCCCGGTTATAGGTCATCGGTAAGCCTTTCATCGTCACATAAAGAGAGTTAAAATCACCCCAAACCCGGCCACACTTGCCGCGAATCAATTCCAGCGAATCTGGATTTTTCTTCTGGGGCATCAGGCTCGATCCGCTCGTCACCCCATCCCCCAATTCCATCCAACCAAACTCTTCACTCGAATAAAGAATCCAGTCCTCACACAACCGGCTCAAGTGCAACATCGTTGTCGAAGCTGCATACATAAAGTCCAAGACGAAATCGCGATCCCCCGACACATCCATGCTATTTCTGGTGATCGCTTCAAAATCCAAATCTTTCGCAATCGCCTCACGGTCAAAAGGAAATCCCGATCCAGCCAGCGCCCCACTTCCCAACGGCATTACATTCACTCGTGCCCGAGCCTGTTGCAGCCGCTCCAAATCTCTTGAAAACATTTCGAAGTACGCCAGACAATAGTGACCCCACAGCACAGGCTGCGCCCTTCGCAAATGTGTATATCCCGGAATCACCGCTGTTTCATAGCTCCGCGCTAGCTTCAGTAGTTCCTCCAGAAATCCAACCATCAGGTCACGGCAGTTATCAATTTCGCCGCGCAACCACAGCCTGACGTCCAGCGAAACTTGCTCATTCCGGCTCCGGCCTGTGTGAATTTTGTCCGCTAAACCTCCAGTCTTATCTTTCAATTTTCGGATAACCAGCGTATGGACATCTTCATCGGTAGCATCTCTATAGAAAGCAGAATCTTCCGATTCCTTCAGCAATTCATCAAACGCCTTCACCAACTCCGCCCGCTCATCAGCCTTTAAAATTCCTACGCGTTCCAACGCTCGGGCAAACGCCTGCGACCCTCGAATATCCGCTGCAATCAACTTGCGGTCAAAATGTAGCGACCCGCTAAACCGCTCAAAAACTTCCGATGGTCCAGTCTCGAATCTTCCGCCCCACAATTTCATCCAGTTATCCGTCCTTCCTCATCAACATCAACAGCAGCGCCTTTTGCGCATGGAGGCGATTTTCCGCCTGATCAAATATCGCCGATTGCGCCGACTCCATCACTTCATCCGTAACTTCCTGCCCACGCTTCGCCGGAAGACAATGCAGGAAAATCGCATCCTTATCCGCCGCCTTCATCAACCGCGAATTCACTTGGTACGGTTCGAAAATCCTCTTCCGTTCTTCAGCTTCGCCTTCCTGTCCCATACTCGCCCAAACATCGGTATAAACCGAATGCGCCCCTTCCACCGCTTCTTCCACAAAATGAGTGATCGTAACCAAGGTCCCCATTTCTTTAGCGAAATGCTGAGCTTTCGCCACAATTCCAGAATCAGGCTCAAACCCCTTCGGCGTCGCCACCGAAATATGCATGCCCAATCGGGCCCCTGTCAGCATCAAAGAATGCGCGACATTATTTCCATCGCCAATATACGCAAGTTTGGTTCCCTTACACGTTCCGAATCGCTCCGTAACAGTCTGCATATCCGCCAGCGCCTGGCAAGGATGGTAAAGATCACTCAAAGCGTTGATCACCGGAACACTGGACCACTTCGCTAAATCCTCAATAGTCTGCTGCGAAAAAACCCGCGCGACAACGCATTGGGTCCAGCGATCCAGATTCCGAGCCATATCGGAAACCGGTTCCCGCTCCCCAATCATGCCGATGCTAACCACCACATCTCCGCCTAGCTGCTTAGCCGCAAGTTCGAAGGTTAGCCTTGTTCGCAAGGATGGTTTTTCAAAGAGCAAGCTAACATATTTTCCACGCAATTCCCCAGTGAAATCGCCCGGCTTGGCCTTCACTTGGCCGGATAGGTCCAGTAACGAATGCAGTTCCTCCGTAGTCAAATCCAGATCGCTCCGCAAATCCCTTGCACCAATTGTTGTATGTTTATTCAATACTATGAATAATTACACAGTGGGAGGCACCGGTCAATTCCTGATAGTTCGGAATGGAATACTGCTCACCGACTATGGTCAAATCAACGACGGGCTTTTGATCATCAAAGACGGCCGAATCGATTATGCCGGGCCGGATTATCCAATCGAGTTCCCGCAGGGAACACAAATCATCGACGCGAAGGGTCTGTACATCAGCCCAGGTTTCATCGACCTCCACATTCACGGTGGTGCCGGTGCGGATTTCATGGATGCCACAGCTCAGGATGTCGAAACCGTAATGCGCTTCCACGCCCTCCACGGCACAACTGCGCTTTGCCCCACCACTGCAACTGCCCCACTAGTTGAAACCCTGGCTTGCCTCGATGCAATTAATCAGTACCGCAACAGAGGCTGTAATTTCGGTCGTGCTCTAGGAGCTCACATCGAAGGGCCGTTTCTCAATGGAACCAAAAGCGGATGCCATCTCCCGCAACACTTGAAGCTTCCTACCGAGAGCGAATGGAAACCGCTGCTGGAGCATGGCCCAATCGCAACAATGACGTTGGCCCCCGAATTAACAGGTGCCCGAAGTTTAATTGAAGCCCTTCATCACCAAGGGGCAATCGCAAGCGTCGGTCACAGTGAAGCGCTGTTCCATGAAATTGAAGAAGCAACCCATTGGGGAATTCGCCACGCTACTCATCTCTATTGCGCCATGACTGATTCCATGAACAATCGTTGGCGAGGCACGCCCAATCCGCGATCTGCGGGTATTGTTGAAGCAGTCTATCTTCTGGATGGAATGTCCAGCGAACTGATTACTGACGGAAAACATCTCTCAAAAGAAATGTTGCAACTTGCGCTTCGCAATAAAGGCTTCGATCAACTGGCAATTATCACCGATGCCATGCGCGGAGCAGGTATGCCGGATGGCGAATACACCTTCGGTCCTAAACATGGAATGCTGGCCGTAGTGAAGAACCGCGAAGCCCGAATTCCAGATGGAACCGCTCTTGCCTCAAGCGTGTTTGCCATGAATGAAATGATTCGCACTTTTCAGGAATTGACGGGTTGCCCCTTGTGGCAAGCCGTCCGAATGGCATCACTAACTCCTGCTGAAATTCTAGGAGTCCAAGCCGAACTGGGCAGCCTCACCAAAGGCAAATTAGCCGACGTGGTATTGTTCGATTCCGCCCTCAATGTGCATCAGACCTATATTGGCGGTGTTCTAGTAAACTAAACTCGAACCAGCATTTTGCCTGTATTCTCGCCACGCAGCATGGCTAAAAACGCATCAGGAGCCTTTTCCAAACCATCCACGATCGTCTCTTCATATTTCAGCTTCCCTTCACTTAGCCACGCCCCGAGTTGTTTTGTCCCTTCTTCCCACCGTGCCATGTAATCGGTCACAAGCAACCCCTGCACCTTGGCTCGCTTCACAATCAACATGCCCAACATCCGCGGACCCATCTCCGGCTTTTCTAAGTTGTACTGCGAAATTTGTCCGCAAATTGCTACCCTTGCATGGACGTTCATATGGATCATCGCAGCGTCTGTGATGTCTCCGCCAACATTATCGAAGTAGACATCGATCCCTTTTGGACAAAGTTCCCTCAGCTTCGCCAAATGGTTGGGAGTTGTCTTGTAGTTGTAAGCCGCATCAAAGCCCAGCTCATCTACCAGCCATTTCACTTTGTCGTCAGTGCCGGCAATTCCCACAACGCGGCAGCCCTTGATCTTTGCGATCTGCCCTACAATCGATCCCACAGCCCCGGCTGCTGCTGAAACCACTACGGTTTCTCCAGCTTTCGGATCACAAACATCCAGCAATCCGAAATATGCAGTTAATCCAGGCATCCCCAGAATTCCAAGCGATGCGGATACCGGGCCAAGTTTCGGGTCTAATTTTCGAAGCTGTTTCGGCAGGGCAATTGCGTATCGCTGCCATCCCGAAAATGCCGCAACAATATCGCCAGCCTGGAAGCCTTCGGCCTTCGATTCCACAACACGGGCAATAGTGCCACCAACCATAACATCCCCTAATTTCACAGGCTCTGCGTAGGATTTGGCGTCACTCATTCGACCCCGCATGTACGGATCAACGGAAAGCCACATAGTCTCCAGCAACAATTCTCCGTCGCCTGGAATTGGGGCTGGTTGTTCAACAATTTGAAAGTCAGAAAGCTTCGGAAATCCAACGGGCCGCGCCGCAAGGCGAATCTGTAAATTAGGAGAACTCATTACGACATTATAGTTTGAGAGAATATAACAATGCCCCCTAAATCAACGGTCGAGGAAATTCGTCAACGTTTTGACAACGATGTGGAGCGCTTTTCCAATTTAGAAACAGGCCAGTCTGCCACAGTTGATGCTGCCTTGGCTCTGGATCTGATCACGGAATCGGCTGCAGTGGTTACCCCTCATGCAAAATCGATGCTGGACATTGGTTGTGGGGCAGGGAACTTTTCGTTGAAGCTTCGACAGCGCCTTCCGGAAATTGAAGTGACGTTGATTGATCTAAGTCAGCCTATGCTGGACCGTGCATCGGAGCGCCTGAAAGTTGGGGTTACCGCAATTCAAGTGGACATTCGCGAATATGATTTACCCGCCGAAAGTCTGGATATAGTTCTTGCCGCAGCGGTGCTGCATCATTTAAGAACGGAAGCCGAATGGATTTCTGTCTTCACCAAAATCCACAAGGCGCTTCGCCCTGGTGGAAGTTTTTGGATTTTCGATATGGTGGAACACGAAATTGATTCGGTTCACAGGATTATGTGGCGTCGCTATGGGGAATATCTTTCGGCATTCAAGAGCGACGAATATCGCGATCAGGTGTTTGCTTATATTGATAAAGAAGACACGCCTCGTTCCCTAATTTTCCAACTGGACAAACTTCGTCAGGCGGGTTTTTCCCGGTTGGAAATTTTGCACAAAAATTCGAGCTACGCAGCGTTTGGTGCGGTGAAGGCCTAGGACAGACCTTGCACCTTCCAACCCCTTCGATACTTCCGTCGTAGGTGCTGATTGGCCTCTTTAGCATTGCTGAAAACCAGCTTCGCTGAATCCCATTCCAAGGTCTTGTTTGGAAACTTCGTAGCCAAACTTCCCAACAGAACTGTTTCGCTCAGTGGTCCTGAATAATCAAACGAAGTTGAAGTTTTCCCTTCACCCTTCACTGCTTCCACAAACTGGTGATAGTGGTTTGCGCCTTTGATATCGGGTAGTTTGAAATCTTGAAATTTCGCCTGTGAAAAGAACTTTGGGAACCCAACATGGGGCAATAACATTACTCCATCGGTGCCGACAAAAATGGACCCTTGCTCTGGCCATTTTTCTAATTCAATCAAGGCTTGAATTTCCATGGGTGGCTTCTCGTCTCCGTCATACCAGGTGACGTTCACAGTATTGCCTTGACTGTAAGCTGTTCCTGGAAAGTTGTATTTCACGATGGCATTGATTGCCCAATTGGTTGCATTCGGCGCTGGCCCTTCGGCCCGCACGGTTAGTGGAGCAGTCAACGCAAGAGCTGCAAATACTGGATCGTAAATATGGCAACCCATGTCACCAAATGTACCCGTGCCAAATTCCAAACGCTTCCGCCAATTCACTAAATGGCAATAGTCTTTGATGTAGGGGAATTGGCGGGCGACTCCAATCCAACCCTTCCAATCGAGCGTTGATGGAATTGCATCTTTGTTGGTTGGACGCCCCGTCATGTCGCCCCACTTCTTGTTGCTCCAGGCGTGGACTTCTTTGATCTTCCCAATAGTCCCGCTTTGAATCAGGCTAACCGCTGTCTTATATTCCGGTGAGGAGTGCACCTGAATTCCCATCTGGGTAACCAGTTTTTTGGAGGCGGCGAATTCGTTCAACTGCCGAGCCTCGGCTACTTTGGAGGTCAGGGGTTTTTGGCAATAGACATGCAGCCCACGTTGCATAGCGGCCATTGCTTGAGGTGCATGCATGTGGTCTGGAGTACCAACGCAAATGGCATCCAGATTTTTGTACTCCGCGTCAAGCATCTTCCGCCAATCCTGATAATGCTTGGTTGTTGGGTACTTCTTCTTCACTTGGTCCAAGCGGGATGTGTCAATCTCCGCAACGGAAATCAAATCCACGGATGGGTGTGAAGCCAGCGGGTTCAATGTTCCCCAGGCCATATTGGAAGCGCCCATGGAGGCCAAACGCACACGTCCGCTGGGTGGGGCGGAAATCAAATTCCTGATAAAAAATGGGGCTACAAGGATAGCTCGCCGGGTTACTTTTTCCATCTTATTTATCAGGATACTACTGATTCTTTCGCCCACTGCATAAATGTTTTCCCTTCACTGGCCAGTTTCTTCAGAAGCGGTGCTGGTTCCCATAACTCGCCGTGCTCCGTTTCGAACTCTAAAATCCTTCGGTAAACTTCAGGGAGTCCAATTGTATCGGCATAAAACATTGGGCCACCGCGATATGCCGGAAAGCCGTAGCCAGTCAGATAGATTACGTCAATATCCACTGGGCGCAGAGCTATTTTTTCTTCCAGAATCCGTGCTCCTTCGTTCACCAAAGCATACAGCGTCCTTTCAATAATTTCTTCATCGGAAATGGAACGACGTTGTATTCCGGCCTCGGCTGTGAGTTTGGCAATCAAGTCATTCACAACAGGATCGGGAGAAGGTTTGCGTTTTTCGTCGTACAAATACCAGCCTGCCCCGGTCTTCTGGCCGAAGCGCCCCATCTCACAAAGTTCGTCTGCCACCAATGGCACGCGCACTCCGGGCTTTTCTAAATGCTTGAATTCTTTTCGAATTCTCCAGCCCACATCCAACCCTGCCAAGTCGCCCATTGCCATTGGTCCCATTGCCATGCCCCAGTTGTAAAGAGCCGCATCCACTTGTTGAGGCAAGGCACCTTCTTCCACTAAAAACTGAGCCTCGCGTCCATAGCAATGGATCATCCGGTTGCCAACAAATCCTCGGCAATTTCCAACCAGCACGCCAACTTTGTTCAGTTTTTTGGCAAGGCCCATGCAGGTGGCAATCACGTCAGAACCAGTTGCAGCTCCGCGTACTATTTCCAGCAAACGCATTACATTTGCCGGGCTGAAATAGTGCGTCCCAATGACATCAGCCGGCCGTTTGGTTGCTGATGCGATTTCGTCAATACTCAAAGTTGAGGTGTTTGACGCAAGAATACAACCTGGTTTTGCAATGCTATCGAGGGCTGAAAAAATCTCCTTCTTTAGTGACATTCCTTCAAAGACGGCTTCGGTAATAATGTCGGCCTGTTCAAATCCGTCATAGGTAAGTTGCGGAGTGATCAGCGCCATTCGCTGTTCCATCACTTCTGCAGAGAAGCGGCCTTTGGCAACAGAATTGGAATAATTCTTGCGGATAGTTGCGACGCCTCGCTCCAGCGCTTCACTGGAACTTTCCTTCAAAATCACAGGAATTCCAGCATTGACGAAGTTCATGGTGATGCCACCGCCCATGGTGCCAGCACCGATCACGGCAGCCTTTTTGATTTCCCGAACTGGAGTATCCTTGCCGATACCGGGGATTTTTGCTACTTCGCGTTCGCCGAAGAAGGCGTGAATCATCGCCTTGGATTGGGTGCTAAACAGGCACTGTTCAAAAATTTCCCGCTCCCGCTTGCAGCCTTCGTCGAAGGGTAGGGAAGTGGCTAACTCAACGGCATCAATTGCGGCCAGTGGAGCTGTTTGATTTCGATGCGACTTCTTTGCTGTTGCCCGTGCCTCGGCAAATATTGGCGCATTGGTTTGTGGGATTCCTAACTTGTCTTGCCGTTCGCGCGGCTTCGGGTACGGTCCACCTCCGGCTGCGACTTCCAAGGCGAAGTTGACGGCACCGGTTAACAAGTCCCCTTCAATAATTCGGTCGACGATTCCAGCAGCATGTGCGGCTGCTGCTTTTACAGGTTCTCCGAATGCGCACATTGTGGTGGAGACTGCAACTCCAGCCAAGCGCGGCAATCGCTGCGTTCCGGCGGCACCCGGGATAATACCCAACTTCACTTCGGGCTGCCCTACCTGTGCGGATGGTGAAGCGACACGGAAGTGCCCGCCCATGGCCACTTCCAACCCTCCCCCGAACGCAGTGCCATGAATGGCGACGACCACAGGTTTAGCGGAATCTTCCATGGCCAGCATCAAGGGCAGTAAGCTTGATTCCCGCTTTTGACCGCTGGTGATTTTTCCAAACTCTTTGATATCTGCACCGGCAATGAATGTGCGTCCCCCGCCAATTAATACAATCGCCTTCACATCATCATCGGTGGCAAAGGTCTTAATCCCTTGGGCGATTCCTTCCGGAACGCCTGGACTCAACGCGTTCACCGGAGGGTTATTGACGGTAATCACACCCACACCATTCTGTTTGCTAAGGACGATTAATTCGCTCATGCTTTTCGTTTCTCCAATTCGCTGTCTCGCAATTCTCTGCGCAGTACTTTTCCAACGCTGCTTTTGGGCAAGGCACT
Organism: Bryobacterales bacterium; assembly: GCA_043745195.1. Lineage (GTDB taxonomy): Bacteria > Acidobacteriota > Terriglobia > Bryobacterales > Bryobacteraceae > JANXSF01. Next base: position 46,626 of record JAYTTF010000122.1, read on the forward strand.
TACAAATTCTAATTCACTAGGAACTTTAAACTTTGCTAAATTCTGCTTCAAATATTCGATGATCTCATCCGAGGTGGCCGTTATGCCGGGTTTCAAGACCACGAATGCTTTCACTGCTTCTCCGCGATATTCATGCGGTATGCCAATGGCGCATGCTTCCAGTATGGCCGGATGGGTGAACAACACTTCCTCAACCTCACTTGGAAAAACTTTGAACCCGCTGACGATGATCATGTCTTTCTTACGTTGGACGATGTAGAAGAATCCATCTTCGTCCATGCGCGCTACATCACCGGTGTACATCCAGCCATCGCGCAAGGCGTGCGCGGTTTCTTCGGGCTGATTCCAATAGCCCTTCATGATTTGTGGGCCTCGCACGCAGAGCTCGCCTTCCTCGCCGATGCCAACTTCAGTTATGCCGTCTTCAAGGTCAACAATTTTGAAATCTGTACTGGTAACGGGAATGCCGATGCTGCCAATTTTACGCTTTGCCAGAAGTGGAGTTGTGGAAGCGGTGCACGCGGTTTCCGTCATTCCAAATCCTTCGCGCAACATGGCTCCGCTCATGGCTTCAAACTGTTCAATGACTTCGACTGGAAGCGGAGCTGAACCACTATTGAAGTTTTTTACCTTGTGCAGACCGCACGTTTTCGCCTCAGGATGGTTTAGCAAGGAGATGAATAGCGTGGGTACGGCGGGAAAGAAGGTTGGCGAATATTCTTTGAACGCGGCGATGAGCATGTTCACGTCGAACTTGGGAATGAGAATGGTCATAGTGCCGTTCCATGCACTCAGCAGCAGACCCACTACTTGTCCATAAATATGAAAGTAGGGGAGCACCATCAGCATGCGCTCTTCTCCGCGTCGGGTGTGATATTGGTTCCAAAGGGCGTTCTGTATGGTGTTGGCGAATAGGTTGGAATGCGTCAACATGGCACCCTTTGGGCTTCCGGTGGTTCCGCCGGTGTACTGCAACAATGCCACGTCTTCTGTTGCGTTGATGCTGACGCGCGGCAAAAGTTCGGGATTGCCTTTGGCAATTAATGTATTAAACAAATTTGAAGTGGATGTTCCACCAAGCGAATAGTCAGCAATGGAGGTGAGAATCAGATGGCTTAACTCAATCTTGGCACCGGCTACAAGCGGCGCGAGAACATCGAGGGTGACGAGTGCGCGAATGCCTGCATCGTTGGCGACAATTGCCAACTCCCTTGGTGTGTACGTTGGATTAATGTTGGTGGCGATTGCGCCTATTCGCATCAGGGCAAAAAAGGTGATTGGATACTGAGGGCAGTTTGGCAGCATGATGCCGACTCTGTCGCCCTTGGTAATGCCGAGACTATGTAGCCCTGCGGCTAGATGGTCTGCCTTTTCCTTGATTTCTCCAAACGTTAATTGCGCTCCGAAGAAAGCTGTGGCGGGCCGGTCACGATACTGGCTGGCTGCGGTTTGCAGAATTTGATACAGCGATTGCTTGGGAAAGTTAGTAGTGGGGGGAACCCAGAAATCGTAACTTGCCAGCCAGGGACGATTGGCGAAGACGCTCATTAGACAGCTGTTCCTCCACCGTCCACTGCAATGGTTTGGCCGGTAATGTATCCGCTGGCTTCGCTGGCCAGAAACACGGCAACGCCCTTTAGTTCGCCAGGCAAACCGGCGCGGCGCATGGGGACGTTGGCGATGATGGAAGGCAGCACTTGATCCATGATTTTCTCCGTCATGCGAGAGGGAAAGAAGCCAGGAGCAATGGCGTTGACGCGTATATTGTGTTGGGCCCACTTGGCGGCCAACTCTTTGGTGAGTGCGATCAGACCGCCTTTGGAGGCAACGTAGCCTGCGTAGTGCAGACCCTCAGGCATACTGCCTCGTAGCCCGGCAATGGAGGCAATGTTGATGATGCGGCCAAATTTCTGAGGGATCATGTGCTTGGCGCAGGCTTGGGAAAACAGGAAGGCTCCGGTGAGATTGGTGTCCAGCACTTCATGCCATTTGTCGAGGGGCATGTCTTCGGCGGGAGCGCCCCAACTGACGCCTGCATTGTTGATGAGGATGTCGAGGTGGCCGAAGTGCTGGATGGTTTTTTCGACTACGGATTTCACGTCATCTGGATTGGTGACATCGCAGATGGCCCCTTCGCAGGAAAAGCCTTTGCGCTTGAAATCCTTGACGGCTGGAGTAAGCCACTTTTCACGGCGGGCGACCAGCATGATGGAGCAGCCGGCTTCTGCGAGTCCTTCGGCCATTTCTTCGCCTAAGCCACGCGATCCGCCGGTGACGAGGGCGACGCGGTTGTCTAGATCGTAAACGTCTCTAAGGGATTTCATTTTTGATTGCTGTGTAAAGAAGAGCAGTCACGAGTATACCTTTCCTTGGGTTGCGTGGGCTTTGCTGCCAAACTAATTAAGAAATTTCGGGTCACCTATAAGGGTAAAACTGAAGTTCTGAAAAAGTGCCGCCAGAGGGGACAAGAGAGGCAGGCAACTCGCTTGGGGGAATTCTATAATTTCGTGGGAGTGGCGTAGCTTGTGCCAGCCACTCATGTCCCCACTGGCTTGCGGTATCCAGTTTGTGGAGTCACAGGGCTAACGCTTACAACTCGCTACTTAGTTTTCATAACCACAAAAGGAAGGCAGGCTGTACTGATCCCCCTTGCTTGAAAGTGCAATCTAGAAGGAAGTATCGGCGAAGTAGGGGTACATTACCCCTGCGGGTCCTTTATTGGGAGTCCGTAGAGATAATGATCATGTTGATGGGCGAGGTCTGCTGGTAAAGTTGTCGATTGTATTGCGTTGGAAGCGAGCCATGTGAGAGTGGGTTCAGTAGCTAGTTCAGTTTCATTGTTAATCGGCTCGATCTGGACGATCAGGGCCTGGTTCGACCGAAAATTGAGAGGTTTATCTGTCTCTGGGTAGGCTGAGGGTGATGCTCCAAACGTCGTGACCGCTGTAGTCCGCCCGATCAATTTCTTCCAGACTTGCTGATGGTTCCTGGAGAATTTCGGCCGCCTTCTGCTTTGCGATTTGGACGGCCTGCTTTGCGTCTATCATTGAAACCCTCTCTAGCTCAATGGTTGCACAACTTCGGCGTCATCCAGCCAAAGTGTTCAGCCCACCAACGCGCGTTGCCTCGAATGCTTCAATCGCTGGAAGCTGCTTTAGGATGTAGCCGATTTCGTCTACACCATCCACTAGACAAGTCTTCGAGAATGGGTCGACGTCGAACTCGACGCTTTCCCCGTCCGGCAGTGTTAGCCGTTGGGTCAGCAAGTCCACGCTTAACTTTATGGCTGCATCAGCGGAGCGTATCTTCAGAAGTTTTGCGTGCACTTCCCGCGAAACTACAATTGGCAGCAGCGAATTCTTCAATGAATTTGTTTTGAAAATATCGGCGAAGGAGGTGGAAATGACGGCTTTAAATCCGAATTGGGTCAATGCCCAGGGAGCATGTTCACGGCTGGAACCGCAGCCGAAATTATCGCCTGCCAACAAAATTTCAGCGCCCTTTGATTCTGGTTTGTTCAAAACGAAATCGGGGTTCGGGGAACCGTCGGCCAGGTAGCGCCAATCGTTGAAAAGCTGATCGCCCAGGCCAACCTTGGAAATTGTCTTTAGGAAACGAGCGGGGATGATCTGGTCAGTGTCGACGTTATCCATCGGCATCAAAACAACACGGCTTTCAAATTTCATCGATTTTCTCCCAACATAGTGCGTGCATCGGTGACCACGCCATTCACTGCACTGGCGGCGGCGGTCATGGGGCTGGCCAGGAATGTCCGACCGCCTTTGCCTTGTCTGCCTTCAAAGTTGCGGTTTGAAGTGGACACGCTGTATTGACCTGGGGCCAACTGATCGCCATTCATGGCGATGCACATGGAACATCCTGCTTCGCGCCATTCAGCGCCGGCAGCCTTGAAGACTTCGTCCAAGCCTTCCGCTTGTGCCTGACGCTTGATTTCCTGCGAACCGGGTACGACTAACATTCGGACGTTTGGACTGACTTTGCGGCCTTTCAAAATGCTGGCTGCGGCACGAAGATCGCTGAGGCGGGAATTGGTGCAGCTTCCCACGAACACTACGTTTACCGGATGACCGGCTAGGGGTTCGCCAGCTTTCAGATCCATGTACTGTAGAGCCTTGGTGAGGGAATCGCGCTCCAGCTTGTCGGTAATGGAAGCTGGGTCTGGTATGCGTCCGGAAATTGCCATGCCTTGGCCTGGGTTGGTACCGAAGGTGATCATGGGTTCGAGTTCATTGGCATTGATGGTGACGCTGTGGTCGTACACTGCGCCTTCATCAGTTGGCAATTGTTTCCAGCGGGCAACAGCAGCATCCCAATCGGCGCCTTTGGGTACGAATCGGCGGCCAGCGAGGAACTGATAAGTGGTATCGTCCGGGGCGATTAAACCGGCGCGAGCGCCGCCTTCAATGGCCATGTTGCAGACTGTCATGCGCTCTTCCATGGAGAGAGATCGAATGGCTGAACCGGTGAATTCAAAAATGCAACCGGTGCCTCCGCCGATGCCGATGCGGCTGATTAGGGCGAGGATAATGTCCTTGGCTGCGACTCCTGGTTTCAACTGCCCATCGACTTGAACCTGGTAAGTTTTTGAGCGGCGTTGGAGAAGCACTTGGGTTGCCAGAACCATTTCAACTTCGCTGGTGCCGATGCCGAAAGCCAGGGCTCCGAATGCGCCGTGGGTGGCGGTATGGGAATCGCCACAAACTACGGTCATGCCGGGTTGGGTCAAACCTTGTTCAGGTCCGATGACGTGGCAAATGCCGTTGTTTGCGTTGTGGAACCCGAAGTATGGAATGCCGAATTCGTCGGCATTTTTCCCCAGCTGCTCAACTTGTGTAGCGGCAATTTGGTCTACGATTGGTAACGATTTCGGAGTTGTGGGGGTGGAATGGTCTACCGTGGCAAACGTATTCTGGGCGCGGCGAACGGTGCGGCCTTTATCGCGCAATCCGGCGAAGGCCTGGGGAGAGGTTACTTCGTGGACAAGGTGGAAATCGATATAGAGCAGGGAAGGGGCACCTGCGCTTTCCGCAACAACGTGCGAATCCCATACTTTTTCAATGATCGTGCGTGGTTTAGATTGCATCACAAACGGCTGCTCCTACTTGTTCGGTGGTTGCGGGTTTACCCTTCGGCTTAAGGTCGGCCGTGGTATTTCCGCTGTTCAAAACTGTTTCCATGGCCTTGTAAATTGCCTGGGCTTCCGGCATTAATCCAAAGCTGTATTCAAACATTGCGGCTACTGAGCCGATGGCTCCCAGCGGATTTGCTTTGTTCTGGCCGGCAATATCTGGGGCGGAACCGTGAACCGGTTCGTACAAGCCTACCCAAGCTCCGGAAGGCTTTTTGCCGCCAATGGAGGCTGACGGGAGCATACCGATGGAACCGGCGATGACTGCACCTTCGTCACTGAGGATGTCTCCAAACATGTTTTCCATAACGACTACGTCGAATTGTTTGGGGCGGAGGATTAATTGCATGGCGCAGTTGTCTACCAGTATGTGTTCCAGTTCTACGTCGGGAAATTCCGGAGCCACTTCACAGACCACTTTTCGCCAAAGTTGGGAAGTTTCCAGCACATTGGACTTGTCGACGCTGGTAAGCTTTTTGCGACGGTTGCGGGCCAGATTGAATGCCATCCTGGTGACGCGGGCAATTTCATCGCGGGTATAGGTCATGGTGTTGGTGCCACGTTCCTCGCCGCCTTCGCCGGTGATGCCTCGTGGGGTGCCATAGTAGATGCCGCCGGTTAGTTCGCGGACAATGATCATGTCGACTCCATCTACCAGGTGATTCTTCAAGGGTGAGGAATCGAGGAGTGATGGGTAGCTCTTTACAGGCCGCAGGTTAGCATAAACACCAAGGGCTTTTCTGATACCGAGGAGTCCGCGTTCGGGGCGCTTTTCTGGTGGCCAGTTATCAAATTCAGGAAGGCCTACAGCTCCCATTAGAGTGGCATCGGCTTCGAGGGCCAGCTTACGGGTTTCGTCGGGGAAAGGTCCGCCGGTTTTGTGGATGGCGACGCCTCCAAGTAACGCTTCAGATAATGTTAAGCCATGGTTGAACTTTTTGCATACATGTTCAAGAACTCGAACGGCTTCTTTAGTAACTTCAATCCCGATTCCATCTCCGGGAACAGTTAGAACATTCAGATTCATAGGTTCCTATTGTTATACTTTTACTGCTGGGGCCTTGATTTCCTGGCAAAGCTTGATGATTTGCTCATTTCGGATGCCTTTTACCCGGTCGGCCAGTTCGCAGAAGCTTTTATAAACTTGATCTAATTCATTCACATCCAGCTTGTAACCCAAAGTTTCGCAACGATCTTTTAACGCATGGCGACCGCTGTGCTTACCTAGGATGAGCTTGCCTTCGGGGACTCCGACTGTTTTTGGATCGATGATTTCGTAGGTTGATTTATCCTTGAGGTAGCCATCCTGGTGGATGCCGGCTTCATGGGCGAAGGCGTTGTCACCCACAATGGCCTTATTGGGTTGCGGGCCAAAGGTAATCATTGACGTTAACAATTGGCTGGCGGAGTAGAGATGTTCCGTGTGAATTCCGGTTGTGTAAGGAAGTCGGTCTGGACGGGTTTTGAAGCACATGACCACTTCTTCCAGAGAAGCATTACCCGCGCGTTCGCCAATGCCGTTAATGGTACATTCCACTTGACGGGCTCCGGCTTGGACTGCTGCCAGCGAATTTGCTACGGCCAAGCCAAGATCGTCGTGACAATGAACACTGACGATTGCAGAGTCGCCGAGGGCTTTGACCACATGGCTGATCATTCCGGCATATTCTTCGGGGACTGAGTAGCCAACGGTGTCTGGCAGATTGACCGTTCGAGCTCCGGCGGCTACTACTGCTTTTGAGATTTCGGTGAGATAGCCGATGTCTGTACGGGATGCGTCTTCGGCAGAAAACTCCACGTCATCGGCGTATTTTCTGGCCAGTTCTACTGCTTTAACTGCTGCTTCTAGAACCTGATCCCGAGTTTTATTCAGCTTAAACTTTAAGTGAATATCGGAGGTGGCGATGAAGGTGTGAATGCGTGGTCGCTTGGCATTTTGCAGGGCTTTTGCAGCGCGTTCCACGTCGATTGTGTTTGAGCGAGCGAGGGCAGCCACTTGAACCCAGGGGAATTCGCGGGCAACGGCTCCCACGGCCTCAAAATCGCCTTCGGAAGCGATGGGAAATCCGGCTTCCATAATGTCTACACCCAAATCGGCTAGCTTCGCTGCCATGCGGAGCTTTTCGGGCACCGTCATACTACAGCCTGGCGATTGTTCGCCGTCACGTAAGGTCGTGTCGAAGATATATACGCGCTGACCCATGGTTTTTGCCTCCGCGCTCCGAATTCCACCCGGGAATTGCAAGAAGGCCAGTTGCTCCATCTTGCCGGGCTAATTATCATTATGGGTGTCTTGGGTGAATATGGCAAATTTATAATTTTGAGGGTACGAATAAGTTCTAGTAATACCGTAACAAGTTATCCCCCGATTGTCATCGGGGGCTGGCGGACATTTAGATCACAGATTGGGATAAACTACTCTTATTAATTGGCTGGAATTTATAACATGGAACTACATGCAATACGAGTTTTCCTGACGGTGGCGACTGAAAAGTCATTTTCTCGCGCGGCTGAAAAGTTATTGCGGACGCAGCCGGCTATTTCCCTGGCGGTCCAAAGGTTGGAGAGCGAACTTGGGGAAAAGCTGATAGATCGGTCGGGCAAAGAATTGCTACTGACTGATGCAGGCAAAATTGTTTTTGAATATGCTCGTCGATTTGAATCGTTAGAAGGCGACATGGGAAATGCCCTGACTGAGATGCGGGACAATTCGGCGGGGCAGTTGGTTATTGGGGCAAATGAATCTACCACTTTGTACCTGATTCAACAAATTATTCAATACCGTGCACTTTATCCGAAGGTAAAAGTTAAGGTAAAGCGCAGCCTATCGAGCAAGATTCCGGCGCAGTTGATTGATGGCGAACTGGAGTTGGGTGTGATCAGTTACGATCCGAATGACGATCGTCTGGAGGCTTCGGTGATCTATACGGATCACCTGGCTTTCGTCGTCAGTCCGGAGCATCGCTTTGCGCAGCGCAAAGAAGTTTCCATTACCGAACTGGGGATGGAGATTTTCATTGCTCATAACGTTCTTTCTCCGTATCGGGAACTGGTGTTGAGGGAGTTTCAGCGCCATAAGGTGCCATTAAATATGGACGTGGAAATGCCGACGGTGGAGACGATTCGTATTCTTGTGCAGCGGAATCAGGGCGTGGCTTTCCTGCCCAAGATGTGTGTGGAACAGGAAATTGATGCTGGGCTGCTTTGCGAAGTGAAGATTCCGGAGCTGATTGTGGATCGCAAGATTTATTTGATTCAGCCTGCTCGGAGGGCGTTGAGCCATGCGGCGCGCGCGTTTTTGGAAGTGGTGAAATCGCCATCATAATAAAGTGATGGGAAAAATCCTTCTTATGATTACTGCGGGGGCGCTGTTTGCGCACGGGCAACGAACGCGTGTGGAACTGACCAAGCCCACCACGGTGAAAGATGACTCCAAGGCAAATAGTCCGGACGTTCCGGACGTATTCGCCATTTCTGCCAAGATTGAGCGAGTGGTGATTTTGCGCTTCAAATTTGATGCGGATCTATTGGCGGGTCTTGAAAAGATGGTGAAGGAACAGAAGATTAAGAACGCTGTGTTCCTTTCGGGAATTGGATCGTTAAGAGGCTACCATGTGCATTCGGTTAGCAATCGAACATTTCCCTCCAAGAACGTTTTTTGGAAGGATCCGACTGCGCCTGCGGACATTCTCTCCGTCAATGGCTATGTGATCGATGGGAAGATCCACGGTCATATGACACTCTCCACGGGCGAGAAGGCGTTTGGGGGGCACATTGAACGTGGTAACAGCGTCTTTACATTTGCAATTATTACGCTTGGAGTTTTGGACGATACGGCGGACATGAGCCGGGTTGATGACAAGACGTTACGATGATTTATTCCTCGTAGGCGATTGCGAGTAGGGAAAGCACCACTCCTGCAAGAACTGCAAGACATGGTTCTGAGGTGAATAGTACAAAGAGCGTGGTCACTTCCATATTCTTCGTGACTGGGTGTTTTTGCACATGGGCCGGTGGTTCTGGGAACTTTTGAGATTGCTACCAGGACTTGTGCGAGATTTTCGGGTCTTATTCGGCACTAACAATCGTGGGCTTTTTGGCGATGATGGACGATTTGCGGCATAAGGGACGCAAGCGGATTTGGACGGCTACAGCTGCCAGTGGGCGTCATGCGGAGGATCTTACTCATCGGTATTTACAATCGAAAGGGATGCGCGTGGTGGCGCGCAACTGGCGGGTGTTAGGGGGGCGAGGGGAAGTGGACCTGGTTGCCTGGGACGAACAGGTTCTGGTTTTTGTTGAAGTAAAGTCTTTGAGTTCGGGCGAATTCAGCCGTCCGGAGCGGGCGGTGACCAAGGATAAGATGTTTCGCATTGGCTGTGCGGCACGCGAATATTTGCGACGGGCGGAACTTGAAAAAACTCCTGTCCGTTTTGACATTGCCAGTGTGATTCTTGGGGCGGAACCAGTGATGGAGTACTTCCGGGACGCGTTCCTACCATTTCAGCGTCACGATCAACGATAGCCATATAATGGAAGATTCATGCCCGAGCTTAGAAAGGATCCAATCACAGGCCGGTGGGTTATTATTTCTACCGACCGAGCACGCAGACCGAATGACTTCACCAAGCAATCGGTGAAAATTGAGGGCACGCGATTTTGCCCGTTCTGTCCGGGCCACGAAGACAAGACGCCGCAGGAAGTTCTGGCGTTTCGGCCTGGAGGAGGATCGAATACTCCTGGCTGGACACTTCGTGTGGTTCCAAACAAATTTCCAGCGTTGCGCGTGGAAGGCGAAATGCATCGTGAAGGCGAAGGTCTTTATGACAAGATGAACGGGGTTGGCGCTCATGAAGTTTTGATTGAATCTCCAGATCATCAAGCTACTTTGGCCACTATGGATGAACGGCAGGTTTCGGATTTGCTGTGGGCTTTCCGTGATCGAGTTCAGGATTTGAAAAAAGATAGCAGGCTTCGTTATGTGTTGCTGTTTAAGAATCACGGCGAACCTGCCGGTGCTACTTTGGAACACTGTCATTCCCAATTGATCGCTCTACCGATTGTGCCCAAGCGGGTGGAAGAGGAATTGCAGGGTGCCAAGAAGTATTACGAATTCCGCGAGCGGTGTGTTTATTGCGACATCGTTCAGCAGGAACTTGCTGGGAATACGCGGATGGTTGTGGAAACTGCGGAATTTGTGGCGATCTGCCCGTTTGCGGCGCGCTTTCCATTTGAAACGTGGATTATTCCACGCAAGCATAATTCTCATTTTGAAAGCATCCAGGAAAAGGAAATTCACAATCTGGCTTGGGTGTTGAAATCCACTCTGCAAAAAATGGATAAGGCTTTGGAAATGCCGGCATACAACATGGTGATTCACACTGCTCCTGTGCAGGATGGGCCAGTGGAATCGTATCACTGGCACATTGAACTGATCCCGAAACTGACTCGAGTGGCGGGGTTTGAATGGGGCAGCGGGTTTTATATTAATCCAACTCCACCGGAAGAATCGGCACGATACTTGCGTGGGAACACTTAGAGTAGCCGGCAAAGAATCGGACGGTCAGGGCGCTCAAGAAAACAGGGAAACATGCGGGCTGTCCCCAGGTTTTAAATAGGGAAACACGCGGGCTGTCCCCAGTTTAGTATGCTTCGTATATGAAAAGTGTTTATCTGCTGTTTGCCTGCTTCGGAATTTTGAGCGCAGAAAATTGGCCGCAATGGCGCGGGCCAAGTCTGGATGGCATCAGCAAAGAGACCGGGTTGCCTACAAAATGGTCGCCGACGGAAAATGTTTCCTGGAAGCTGGAAATGCCCTCCCGCAGTGGTTCCACACCCATAATTTGGGGTGAATACATTTTCCTGAATGTGGCTGATGGGGACAATCTTGAGTTTTGGGCTCTTGATCGCAACGATGGGAAAGTGCGGTGGAAGAAACCCTTCGGCGTTGGGAATTTCAAGATCAACAAGCACAACATGTCCACTCCATCGCCGGTGACGGATGGAAAAACCGTTTGGGCCATGACCGGCACTGGCATTATTAAAGCTTTCCAATTCGACGGCAAAGAGCTATGGACTCGCGACATTCAAAAAGAGTATGGAAAATTTGGGTTGAACTGGGGCTATGGATCGTCGCCTCTGCTTTACAAGGGGGCGCTGTTTGTAGAAGTTCTTCACGGAATGAAAACCGATGATCCATCCTACTTATTGAAGCTTGATGGGAGCACGGGAAAGACTCTTCACAAAGTGGAACGGTGGACGGATGCCAAGGTGGAGGCGCCGGATGCTTACACTACGCCTCAGCTTTTGGAATATGGAAAGAGTGTGGAGATTGTTATCAGCGGCGGCGATTATGTAACGGGTCACGATCCGGAAACCTTGAAAGAGTTGTGGCGCGCGAAGGTGCTGAACCCTACTGACTTTGCAATGAACCGTATTATCGCCTCAGCAGTGGTGAAGGACGGGATGATTTACGCTTGCTCGCGGGTGAAGCCGATGGTTGCTTTGAAGGCTGGTGGACGAGGGGACATTACTAAGACACATGTTGCTTGGGAAACACAGAACGGACCTGACGTGCCTACGCCTGTTACGGATGGAAAGTATCTCTACGTTACCAATGACCGGGGAATTATTTTTTGTTTCGACGCGAAAACTGGGGCGGAGATTTATTCAGGGCAGCGCATTTCCAAGGCAATCTACAGTGCTTCGCCAGTGCTGGCCGACGGGAAGATTTACATTACCAGCGAGGAAGGCGTGACAACGGTGATAAAGGCGGGGCCGAAGTTTGAAGTGATTGCGGAGAATTCGTTGAATGACTATACGTTGAGCTCACCGGCGATCAGCGAGGGGCAGATTTTTCAGAGGACGGCTGCGAATCTTTACTGTATTGGGAAGCGGAAGAAGTAGAAGGCTGGGGCTACTATTTTCTGAATTTTCCGTCCCAGCGTAAACCACCGCGCCAGAATATGGGTGATCCAATTAGCGGTGTAGGATTGAAGCCGACTACAAATTCGCGGTCGAGGATGTTTTCAATAGAGAGCATTGCTGATACGGAATTTGAGATTTGGTAACGAGCTGAGCCATGGACGGTGGCATAGCCGGGGAGCCGGTAGAGATTGATTTCGTCTTCAAATTGCAACGCGAAGCTTCGCAACCCTGCCGATAGCGTGGCGCGTTTGTGCATCCAAGTGAGGGTTGACGATCCCTGGTGCTTGGGAACTTGGGGAAGACGGAAGCCATTTGAAAAACGGCCATCGGCGTAGAGGTACGAAGCTTCACCACGAAGTTGTTTCCAGTTGTACGACCAGGTTGCTTCTAAGCCACGGTTCAAGGCGCTGGCGGCATTTCTGCGTTGCCGTTGAATCAAGGCGGGTGAGGTAAGCAACGTCACGTTGGTAATGATCTGATCAATTTCAGTTCGAAACGCAGTCACGGAAAGCCGGCCCATTTCCCCGGAATAGTCCACTCCGATTTCGGCACCAAAGGCGCTTTCCGGTTTCAGTTGAGCATTGGGCAGGGTGGTTGCATTGCCGGCACGAAACTCACGGTACAACTCGTTCAAGGTTGGGGCTCGAAAGCTTCGATAGACTGACCCGCGCACGCGCCAACTCTTCCTTCCATAGGTAAGTCCACCACTCGGGTTCAAGAAATTATTAGTGCCCGTGCTGTGAGCGCGTGTACCACCGAACAAACGCAACCCACCAAAAGCCACATCGGTTTGTGCAAAAACTCCACGCTGGAATTGGGAGCCGCCTCCAATGCGTTCTCCGGTTGGTACAAGGATATCCTTGCTGTAGCCTTCCACTCTTTGAAAATCGCCGCCCAACAGTGCGTGCCAGTTCGTTCGATTGACGCGGTACATGGCGGCGCCACCAACAGATTCAGCAGGTACTCGCTGCCAGGAAGTGATTCTTTCACTGTTGCGATTTGCGGCAACGGCGGAAAAACTTGCGTGGTATTGAGCACGTTGATGATAGGCCAAAAGTGTGAGGGAATCGTTTGCAATTTCGCGATGATAGTGCGCAGAAATTCCACCCATGCCGGTGGAATTACTCACTAGTGCTGTTCCGTTGGCGCGCTGCTCGGCTAACATGTCGAACTTCAAAAACAATCGGCTTTTCGCAGATTGGAGCCAATCGGCCCTGGCGTCCATGGCGAAAAATCGAACTCCTGCGGGGGTGTCTGAAGTGCCTCGGCGGTATTGGGGAACTATGTAATAACCGTCCGTTGTGAGGGCTCGCGCATTGGTCGAAAATGCCCATGTCTGCATGAGGTGCGAAAATCCGGTGGTGAGTTGATGTGTGTTTTTGTTGCCGCCTTCATAGCTTCCCAGCAGCTTCCATCTTTCAGCGGGTTTGGAAAACATGGCGATGGCGCCACTCAAAGCGCGGTCCCCAAAAACGCTGGTAGACGCGCCCCTGGAAATCTCCAGGCGTTCAAGGGATTCCGGGACAAAGCGGGTCCAATAGACCCATCCGCCGAAGGGATCATTGGCGGGAAAGCCATCCCACAAAATTAATGTTCGGGAGGCACCGCTGGATCCGAGTCCGCGGAGGGAGACCCCTTGGGTGGTTGGGTTGGCAACAACACTGGAGGCGCGTCGGAAGAGGCTGAATCCGGGAACGGTGCGAAGTCGGTCGTCAATGTTAACGCCGGGATTTTCTTCAATCTGCTTCTTGTCGAAAATCGCAACAGCAGCGGGAGTTTCGGCGGTAACGCTTTCTGTAACGGTGATAGAACTTTTTACAGTTTCAAGTTTTTTTTGTGGTGGCGGAACGGGTTGCGCTGATGCCAATCCAATCGTCAGGGCCAATGAACCAAGCACCGTGCCAACCAGCGGCGTCCAGGTCTGCCATCCTCGCTGTAAAAACAATCGCAATGTTTGAATTGTTGTCGGGTTGAATTGGTGTTTGCGCATTAATAGGAACGTCGGCAAGAAACTTAAGGATATCGTAAACAGTTCCATTGACTGGCACGGCAATATCGATTTGTCCGCAGCGAAATCTGATTGGCCAATCGCGAGTGGTCATTTCCATCGACAACCAAGCGGCGTATTCCACGGCCCATTCGAACCACTCGGTGTTTGTTTGTGCGTCGGTGTCCAGAACGATTTCAACCAACCGTCGTTGCTCACGAGCAAACTCGCGCACTTGCAAGTTGCCGGTGTGGGCGGTTCCTTTCCAATCCAAATGGCGGGCTCCTTCACCATGGTGGTAGGGTCGAATACTGTGGAATTCGGTGCCTCGGCCCTGATCTCGGATGGAGGCTTCCCCTTCAAGTGCAGAGGCAAGGTCAGCAAATCCCGGTTTGATGTCCAGGTTTGGATAGACGATGACTTCGCCTTTCAACGAAACGCTGGTGCGGCGTTCGGCGAATCCGAAGGGGAACCTTGTGGAGAAGCGAAAATTATTTTCTGTGTATTTACCGCGCTTGGGGAAGAGCACAGGAACTTGTAGTTCCTGAACTGCGCCTCCAGGCAGGAAGGGAAAGTACAGTGGAGTGGAGAATCCGCTATGCCCTCTAGGTTCCAGGAATAATGAAAACGATGGAAGCCAACTCTTGCGATTGTGCACACGAATTTGGGCGCTGCCAGGCATGCGTGCAGCCAAGTGCTCTGGCAGCAGAAATTCCATTTCCAATCCAGCCAGACTCAGACGATTGATTACGCCGGAGATCATTAAGGTTGCCAACAGAGCGGCAACGATCAGGAATAGAAGATTATTGGCAGAAAGAAGAGCCGCGGAGCCGACGGAAACGGTGATGATGGCAAACAAGGTACCAAGCCTTGTGACGCGATTATCGAACCTATCGTCTACCCATTGCCGGAGCCTTTCCAATTTCGGATGCACTGAACCCAGAATAATGCCAAAATAGCCATCTATGTCTGGCCAGTCAGTTTTGCGTAGGAATCTGAGTTTGTGGGATCTGGTGTTTATGGGGATCATCATGGTTCAACCAACTGCGCCAATGCCACTATTTGGAGTGGTTAGCAATGCGGCGCGCGGCCATGTGGTGACCACCATTTTGATTGCCATGGTGGCGATGCTTTTCACCGCAATCAGCTACGGAAGAATGGCGCGTGCCTATCCGAGTGCGGGCAGCGCTTACACATATGTTGGGCAGGAAGTGCATCCGGCACTGGGATATCTTGCAGGTTGGGGAATGCTGATGGACTATGTACTGAACCCATTGATATGCACCATCTGGTGTTCCAAGGCGGCGATGAATGTGGTGCCGATGGTGCCGGAAGAGGCTTGGAAAATATTCTTTGCACTGTTATTCACTTTTTTGAACATTCGCAAGATTGAAGCGTCGGCACGTACGAATCAATTGTTGGCGGGGGCGATGGGGATTGTTGTGATTTGGATGCTGGGTGCTTCGGTGAATTTTGTGATGGCCCATCCTGGGACAGATTTTCTGAAACCGTTCTATGATCCGGCAACATTTCAATGGAAGACCATTTCTTCAGGGACTGCGCTGGCTGTGCTGACCTACATTGGATTCGACGGCATATCGACACTATCTGAGGAGGTCCGTGATCCTCGGAAAAACATTTTGCGAGCAACTGTGATTGTCTGTCTGGTGATTGGAGTGCTTTCGGCATTGGAAGTATATGCGGCGCAACTGGTGTGGCCCTATGGCCAGCCCTTTCCCGATGTGGATACTGCCTACGTGCATGTGGCGGGCAGGGCAGGGGGCCAAATGTTGTTTCAAGTAATTAACCTTACTCTGCTGATTGCCACCATTGGTTCCGGCGCTGGAGCGCAGATGGCTGGTGGACGACTGCTGTTTGGAATGGGACGCGACGGGGTTTTGCCAAGAAATATTTTTGGAGTGATTGATGAGCAGACAGGTGTGCCCAGAAATGCGGTGCTTACAATTGGTTCAATTGCACTGGTAGGCGCATTTCTGCTGACCTACGAAACTGGTGCAGAGTTGCTGAACTTTGGCGCCTTCATCGGATTCATGGGCGTCAATCTGGCAGCATTTCTTCGCTATTGGGTACGGGGGGAACAGCGGAACTTGAGCCATCTGCTGGTGCCGCTGTTTGGGTTCCTGATTTGCGGGTATATGTGGATCAGTTTGAGCCAATCTGCACTTCGGGCGGGAGCTTTTTGGGCAGCGGTGGGACTTGTGTTCGGCGTTTGGCGGACAAATTGGTTTCGGTCCACTATTCGTTTTGAGGCTCCACGGGAGTAAAATCAAATAACTATGAAACTGTTGATTGCTTTAAGCGTACTTGCCTCTCTTGCTCCAGCTGCTGGCTGGAAAGAATTGTTCAATGGAAAGGACACTGCCGGCTGGAAGATGACGGGGCCGGGAAAGTTTACTGTGGATAGCGGCCTGTTGAAGACAGAAGGCGGAATGGGGCTGCTTTACTATGAGGGGGCGAAATTCGGCAACACGACTATTAAGGTTGTTTTCAAAACCAGTGGCGAGAAGGACAATTCCGGAATCTATATTCGTATGCCGGAAGCACCGCATGACCCCTGGTATGGCGTCCACAACGGTTACGAAGTACAGATTGATGCGGGTGGGGACGATTGGCATTCCACTGGTGCGATTTATTCGCTTAGCAAAGTCAGCATGCACAATCAGAAACCGGCAGGGCAGTGGAACGTTATGGAGATTCAATTGAAGGGTCAAACCACCATGGTTAAGGTGAATGGCAAGTTAGTGAATACCTTCCGTGGCGATCAAGCTGGAATTCCGGAACGTAAGCAGTGGTTTGAACCTATTCGAGGGCCGAGACCTGATTCCGGTTATATCGGCATTCAGAATCATGATGGGCGATCGACTGTATATTTTAAGTCGATCAGTGTGAAGCAATAATCGAACGGAACGTTTGGCCCTGTTGTCCCGTTTCCCTTTCGAGTCCAATATGCGAATTGCTGTAGCGATAGTTTTTTTGATGATCGTGGGTTGTGCGCGCCGGAGCGATATATTATTTGTTGATCCGGCATTGCTTTCCCTTGTTCCTGCCGATTCCGTGATGCTGGCCGGGATGAAGATGGAAAAAATAAGGGAGACGGCTGCTTTCAAGAAGTATGCGACGTCCGCCATGTTCAAACAGCCACTGGACAATTTTGAAAAAGAGACGGGCATTGATCCTAGAAAAGATCTTTGGGAGATCCTGGTGGCTTCCAATGGTAAGGGGAAATCTTTGGTCTTCGCGCGTGGGTCGTTTGCGGGTTCGGGACTGGAGCCCAAAATCGAAAAGCCTGGAATTACTAGAGACAGTTACAAGGGCTACATGCTGTTTGTAAAGGAAGATGCCGGAGTAGTGTTTCTGAATTCCTCGACGATTGCTGCGGGCAAGACTAAGCTTCTTCATGAAATGATTGATGCTCGGAGTACACAGCCACCGGCACCCAAGGCGTTCCTGGATAAGCTGACGGCGATCAGCCGGAACAATCAAGCATGGGTTATTTCGTTGAACGGGTTGCCATTTCCAGAAGTTCTGATGGATGGGGGCAGTGGACGGTCGAACATGACTCGAAACTTGTTGGCTAACATGCCCCGGCTAATGGGCTCTTTGCAAAGTTCGACGGCGGTAATGGATTTTTCCAATGGCCTTCACTTGACGGTGTCCGCCCAATGCCCAACGGACAAGGATGCGAAGACACTCCATGACACCTTGCGAGGCGTATTAGGGTTGGCGAGGCTTCAGATGCCGGACAAAAGTCCAGAAATGCTGAGGCTGATCGATGCGCCGCTGGTGACGATGGCGCAGAGTGGCGTTAGTTTGGACATGAACTACACGTTGGACGATCTTGACCTGATTTCGTCCAAGTTTTCCGAAAAAAAATAGAAAGCTACTTCTTGGGAGGCGGAATTGCGTCACCCATGTTCATGGATGCGCCACCCTCGCTGATGTAATTAATGTTCCAGGTGGGGATTTCCACGGTTACATCACCCTTCACAACGGCCATGCAGCCTAACCTGGAACGGAGCGTTAGGCCGGGGGCCATATCCAGGCGATCCGCCTCGTCATCTTCCATTTCGCTGACATTCATTTCACCGCTTTTCACGATCACGTGGCAGGTGGTGCAAGCGCAATTCCCGCCACAGGCATGCTCAAGGGTGATCCCATTTTCGATGGCGACATCGAGGAATGATGCTTTCTTACCATGCTCGTGGTAAGGCATGGTTGCGGGGTCAAACTCAACGGTCACGTTGGCCGGCAGAAAAGTCACTTTAGGCACATTTTCATTATACAGTCCTAAAACTAACTTCACAATCTCCATAGACTTTGGTATGATTGGGCAGTCTAGGTTGTATCTCTATGGAAACGCACGCACGCAGCATCGCCAAAGCAATTAGTTATCGTATTTTAGGGTCTATGACGACGGCGCTGATTTTTTACTTGTATACGGGGAATCTGAAGAATTCTGCTGGTGCGGGTATGTTGGACATGGTGTCGAAACTGGGACTTTACTTCTTGCATGAACGAGTTTGGAACAGGATTCCGATAGGTCGTCCAAAGCCACCGGAGTACGAGATTTGAGTGCCCCAAATTGGCTATTCCATTCAGCAGATTGACCCACCGGATTGCGCTGATTAGTATCGGCGCATGGGCGTTTACGAAACAGCTGGAATAGTGATAGCGTCTGTTGACTTTGGCACTGGAAGGGCTGAAATAGAATCGCTTTTGCTAATCGGTACCGGGATATTAATGCTTGCTCTTTTTCGAAGACGCAAATAGGCCGTACTCTCCCCTCTTTGAGGGCTGAAGTTACCCCCGCATCTTTCTAACCTTTATACAAACTTTTGATTGGTATTTTTCGGCTATTAGGAGTATTGTCAGAGTGTGGCCTGTCTAAGGCCTGAAGTGCCCCCTGTTCGAGCATCCAAAGATTGTAAAGCGTATTAGGAGATTGCGATGCTGCAACGAATTTTGTTAGCCCACCTTGACCCCGAGGTGGAAGATGAACTTAAGAAAACCCTCTCTCATCAATCGGTTGCTTTTGAGTTAGAAAGAACTCAAGATCAGCTGGAATCCCTAATTGACTGGCGGAGCTATGACGTTGTTTTCTGTCCACCGGAACGCGCTGAAGTGCGGTCTATTATTGCAGCAAGCGCTGGGGCTCCCCCTAAACCTGCTGTGATTGCAGCCACCCGAATTCCTAAGGAAAGTGAATGGGTGGAAGTCCTGGAGGCGGGTGCCAAAGATTATTGCGCATCCCCGTTCGAGGACAACCAAATCGGGATGCTTTTGGCCGCTTGCGCCTAATTTCTTAGGCAAACTGATCCTCCCTGCGGAGGAAAAACTCCCAGTCTAACTGGAAACCCGGACCGTTTCCTGAGTTGCATTTATTTCATTTCAGGAGACATCTATGAAACTGCTATTTGCAGCCACTCTTGTGGCTGCTTATCCCCTATTTTGTCAAGATTCAGATTTATGCACTTCGGCAGAAGAACGCCATGGCCAGTTCCGGGCCGATAATTCTTCCCATCTTATTACAGGAGTTCCGGGATGGACGTCGGCACCCACCATCAGAACTGAACGCCAAATGCCAGCAGAAAACTGTTTGAAACGGAGTGCTTCTTCTCCGAAACCTGCTGGGCCCGTGTCTTACTACCAGCTTCGACATAAAATTCCCAAAAAAGCGAAAAAAGAATTCACGATTGGAGCAAGACTTGTTGCGCAAGGTGATTCTGATGATGCGGAGGCACATTACCGGAAGGCAATTACCTTGGATCCAAGCTATATGGAGGCTCACAACAATCTGGCCACAAGGCTGATGGTTACGCAACGGTTTGAGGAAGGGTTGGCCGAACTTCGAATTGCTGAAAGGCTTGACCCTGCGGCTGGCCCGGTGCATTCCAATCTTGCTTTTGCACATCTAAAAATGGGTAATTTCAAGGAAGCAGAAAAGGAAGTGAAGCTTGCAATTGCGCTGGATCCAACGGCGCCAAATCCGCGAAAAATTGCCCTTCAGTTGCAGGGACTCCGACAAAACAAGACTGTTTCCAGGAACTAAGGCTTCGTAAATAAATAAAGGTATCAAGTGTGCCATGATGCTGCTATGGTACTTAGCATGAGCAGACTTGCTGATTTGACTCAGAAATTCCGCTCCATGTGGCCACTCTTGG